>NZ_AXCE01000011.1:0-209225 GCF_000475395.1 Labrenzia sp. C1B70 | reverse complement strand
TGCGAATGAGTTGCAATATCATTCTTGTCTTCATGTGCCGTCGCCGGGCGACCCACCTCAGGAAGAACGCGGCGTCACCGGGCAAGCCCAACCTTGTTCCTGCATTAAGGTTGAAGCGTGTCACGCCGATGTATCAATCGAATAAAAAGCACCCCACCGGATCGGAGCCCAGTGGGGTGCCGAAGTGTTGCCTTTCCCGTTTGCCGTCAAGCTGCTGCAACGCGGGCCAGGAAGGTTTCAATTCCCTGCTTCAGAGCGTTGCTGCGGTTGCTCAGGTCTCCTGAAGCAGCCAGAACATCCCCCGATGCTTCCTTGGTATCGCCAACCGCCCGGGCGAGGCTGGACATATTGGTCTGAACAGCCTGCGTACTCTGGGCTGCCCGCTGCACATTTCCGGAAATCTCGTTGGTGGCCGCGCCCTGCTGCGTAACGGCTGCCGAGATTCCCTGAGTGTAACCGTTGACCTCTTCCATCGTGTCGGAAATTGCCCCGATGGCCGCGACGGCTTCGCTGGTGGAGTTCTGAATGGTCTGGATCTGGGACGAGATTTCTTCGGTTGCCTTCGAAGTCTGTGTCGCCAGTTCCTTGACCTCGGCGGCCACAACGGCAAAGCCCTTGCCTGCTTCGCCTGCACGAGCGGCTTCGATGGTGGCGTTCAACGCCAGAAGATTGGTCTGTTCCGCAATCGCCTGGATCAGGCTGACCACTTCGCCAATCTTCGAGGCAGCTTCCGCCAGTCCTTGAACCTTGCCATTGGTCTCGTGTACCGCGCTCGTCGCCGACGTGACGATGTCGGAAGACCGGCGTACCTGTTCCCCGATTTCGGCGATGGATGCCGACAGTTCCTCGGCCGCACCGGCAACGTTTTCAACGCTCATGCTGGCGTCTTCAGTGACCCTGGAAGTATCGCCTGCCTGTTCCGCACTGCTTTCCGCGATGCCGCCAAGTGCCGAAGCTGTGTTGGACATGCCGGCGGCCGTTTCGTCCAGCGCACCAAGAAGTCCCTGGATTTCACCTCGGAAGTTCTGGATCAGATCCTCGATGTCCTGCTGACGCGCATTCTGGGCCTCGCGATGGGCATTCGCTTCGATTTCCAGGCGAATCCGTTCGCGGGCGTTTTCCTGGAACACCTGAACGGTGCGGCTCATGTCTCCGATTTCGTCCCGCTGATCAGTCGAGGGAATGGTAGCGTCGATATCTCCCTCCGCGAGGCGGCCCATGGCTTCGGTCAAAGCCCGTGTCGGGCGCGTGATCACGAGAGAAAGAACAAAGGCCAGCAATCCACCGGCTGCAACGGCGACGACGAGTGCGACCGCGATCAGCCCAAGCGCGGTATCGGCCCGCGAATAAGCTCCCGCGGACTGAGCCTCCGTGAGGGCCGTGATGACACTGCGAACCTTGCCGGACAGTGCAACAAGCTCTGTCCGTCTGACATCGAACGCATCCTTCGCGGTGACCATGGCGGCGAATTCGGCCTCATAAGTGCCAACCTCCGCCTCGATCGAGGCAATGGCATCCGCGATTTCCGGGAAAGCGGCACTGTCCGCCTTCAGCAGATTGGCGAGGTAGCGCAGCGTTTCGATACGGTTGAGAACCTCTTCCGCACCAATTGTATCGAAGCCGGCAAAATACTCCATTGTCGCAGAGCGAATATCCAGGGACGCGTTCTGGTACTTGTTCACGTTCACATTGACGAGATCGACGATACCGAGTTTCGACGTTGCCGTGCCGGCAATCGACTTGGCGTCATCGGTTGCCGCATAAACCGTCTTGCGCAAGGCAGAGGCCTGAGTGTGGAGTTTCTCCAGTCCCGCTAAGAGATCCGCAGCAACGGCAGCCGACACTGGTGCCGGCCGAGCACCGTCCGCTTCCGGCTTCGGCAGTTTTTCACCGAGCGCTGCCGCCATGTCCGCCAATTCCTTGACCTTTGCCGGGTCGACGCCGTCCACCTTCAGCTTTCCGGCCTTCGCTGCCGTCTTTGCCAGGGTCTGCGTGCCCTCCACAATGGCCGCCACCGTTTCAGGCGGAAGATCAGCACCTTCACTCACCTCGGCGATCCTGGCTTCCAGACCGGCGACGAGGTCTTCCATATCCGACAACATGCGCCCGACCTTGTCAGCCCGGTTGCGTGTGCCTGATGCGGTCTTGGCGGCGCCGCCCGCATCACGCTGGATCTTGCTCATCTTGTCGTTGATCTGGGCAGCGATGGTTGCCAGATTGACAGCGGACCGCAGCAACTTGTCGACCTGAGCCTGCCTGTTCTCGACAGCCTGCACGACACCATCAAACTCGCCACCAAGCTGACCTACCAGCGAGATGGCCTCTGCGGTGGCCGTTTCGCCCTCTCCTGGCCCCGAGACGCCATCAAGCGTGACCAGCGCAGTTTCCAATTGTTCAATCTGAAACCGGGCTGCGTCAGCCAGCTCCGGTGTGCGATCCGAGAGATAGGCTTCCTGCGCTTGTGCGACCTGCTGAAGGTTTGCCATTGCGGTTGTTGCCTTCGCACTGACATCCGACTGTGTTCTGAGGCCGAGAATAGCGACCGCACCCACGGCACCGACCGCGGCGGCGACCAGAATCATGGCTGCAAAGCCACCGCCTACTTTCGCAGAAAGGCGCACATTCTTTAAAGGTGTAAGTAACCTGGACATTGTTTCCCCCGCACTTTCCGCGATTGAAGGTGTGGGCAGATAAACAATTGGTGAAAAATTTCGGGTTCGACTTTTGTTAGCCGTCACGAATTAAATCGGGCGTTTTTTAGTCTTTATCGACAAGGCGATACTGGACATTTTTCTAAAAATTATTTTTGCCCAAAATAATTCCGATTACCTGCATCGCTATCAGGTGAAACTGAAATTCTACCGAGGGTGTGATTGGGCGAATCTCTCACACCCTCGTCAAAAGCCTCGATGCCTACGGCAACAACACCTGCGCGACGCCCTGTTCGACCTATTGTTTGGCGGCCTCAAGCAGCTTTTCGAGCACCTGCCGCTCACCGATCTGGTTTGCCATCAACAGGATCAGCCGGGCATTGAACGCATCGCTTTCGGCCTTTGTGAGGCCTTCATGAGCGGTCAGCAGGTCAGCATAAAACCCGTCGGGCGTTTCAAGGTTCGCTTTGGTGACAATCTCCGCCATTAGGCCTCTCCGCCTTTCCCGAGTGCAATTGCAAATGCGTTTTCGACCGCGGTGCGGTCATAGCCTGTCCAGCGCGACGCCACATGCTGGTCTGGCCGGATCAGATAGACAGCCGAAGGCTCGTCGCCGAGATAGCGGTCCTTAAGCTCTTCACCGGCTGCGGAAGTCGCAATGCTGACACCGGTAATTTCGATACCGTCGATCAGAAGCTTCTCGGGTACTTCGGTGCCGATGCCAAGCAGATGGAAGCCGCTGCCAAGCCAGTCCAGCAGCCAGCCGTCTGCCAGAGGCGCATCCACAGCCGGGCTTCCCGGTCTTGTGCGCGCGGGCAGGCCTTCCACATCCGGTCCATTGAGCTTCGAACCGTCATAGACGCAAGGAACGGACAGTCTCCCGGAATTGACCAGTGGCCGGGCAAAGGCGTGATGTTCGGAAAGGTCCAGCACCGCATCACGGAAAATACGGCTGATTTCCGATTTGGGAGTAATGAAGTCGGTTGAACGCGAGCTTTGCAGGATATTCTCGTCTGCGGCCATTTCGCGCTCAAAAGCATAGCTGTCCAGAAGGCTTTCCGGAGCCTTGCCGTCAATGACCAGCTTCAGCTTCCAGCCGAGATTGTCGGCATCCTGGAACCCGGAGTTGGCACCACGCGCACCGAAAGGCGACACCTGGTGAGCACTGTCGCCGGCAAAGATCACCCGGCCATGGCGGAACTTTTCCATCCGGCGGCACTGGAATGTGTAGATCGACACCCACTCCAGATCGAATTCGACATCCGCGCCCAGCATCTGCTTGAGCCGGGGAATGACGTTTTCCGGTTTCTTTTCTTCTTCCTTGTCGATGTCCCAGCCCAGCTGAAGATCGATGCGCCAGACCCCGTCCGGCTGCTTGTGCAAAAGAGCCGACTGGTCCTTGTTGAAGGGCGGATCGAACCAGAACCAGCGTTCGGTCGGGAAATCCGCCTTCATGATGACGTCGGCAATCAGGAAGTTGTCTTCAAACACCCGGCCGACGAAATCGAGATCGAGCATCCGGCGGGACGGCGAGCCTGCCCCGTCGCAGGCAATCAGCCACTCCGCTTCCAGATTGTAGGCGCCATCGACCGTTTCAACGGTCACCAGCGTGTGGTCGTCCCGCTGGTTGAGGTTCGCAACCCGGCTGCCACCGCGGATTTCCACCGGCTTGCCTTCCACCTGCAGAGCGCGAATGCGCTCGACCAGATGAAGTTCGCAATAATATTGCTGCAGATTGATGAAGGCCGGGCGCTTGTGCCCCTGCTCCGGAAGCAGGTTGAAATCGTAGACCTGCCGGTCACCGAAAAACACCTTGCCGACGTTCCAGACGACGCCCTTGTCGACCATCTCGTCGCCACAGCCCAGCCGGTCGAAGATTTCCAGCGAGCGCTTGGAAAAGCAGATTGCCCGTGAGCCCACGCTAACCTTGTCGTTGTCATCGAGAACGACGACCGGCACATCCGCCTGAGCCAGATCGATAGCCGTGGCGAGGCCCACCGGTCCGGCTCCAATGATCACCACCGGATGGCGAACGGGTGTCGCTGCATCCTGATCCTGGGACCGCTTGTACGGATAAAGCGGCGCTTCAAACAACTTGGTCACAGGCGTTTCTCCCAATTGCCGAGGCGTACCGGCATCGTGAACCGGTTCGCCTTTGCCTGTTTCGCGGAACCCGCAGGGGGGCTTGCGCGTTTTCGTTAGACAATCCCCCAAGAAGGAGGTGTGACATGCCAGTCCTGACACGTCAGAACATGTTGACATCCGGCCGACGCTGGACATTCCGGTTGATTGCCGGACTGATGTCCGCGGTCGCCCTTGCGCTTCTCATCGCCGCTCCCGCCACCGTCCTTGCCGACAACTGGAGCATGGTCGGCATCGCCATCGTGGTGAGCGAGATCATAGTTCTTGCAGGTGGCCTCACCTGGCTCGCCCTTTTGATCCTTGCACCGAAGCGCTAGCCAGTTTCCCAGAAACGTTGCGCCGACTGGTGGCGATCGAACTCCAAAAAGAACTCGTCAAGTTGAGGCGGCGCAACACTGGTGCCTGCCAGCATGGCATGCACCTGCCCCCGGTGATGGATCTGGTGCTGAAAGAGATGCAGCAACGTGTTGGCGATCGTCTCGTGAAAGACACCGCTCTTGCCCCGGTCCTGAGCGACATTCCGGTCCAGGTCTCCTTCCACCACCCGGTCGCAGAATGCGATCAGAGCCTCGTCGGCACTCTTCTGGGCCGGTTTCAGCTCTGCTGCAGAGGCAAGATGCGGCGTGTCGAATACCGACAGCCCCTGCCCCTCTTCCTTCAAGGCATCCAGATAGTATCGGTCCACTTCCCAATTGTGGTTGAGCGTTTCCCGGATCGAGGGAAAGAACCCGGTTCTTTCCGCCTCGAACTCCGCCTGCGACAACCGGCAACAGGCGTCGTAAAGACGTTCGTTCGCGTAGGCGTTGTTGCGAGCCATCAGGCGGAGGTGGTCCAGGACAGTGTTCATGGGTCAGCCCTGCAGGTCCGCCCACATCTTGGCGTCGCGTTCCGCCGTCCAGATGCGCGGCGTGTCGATGCCGAGAGCCTCGTCATAGGCCCGGGCAACGTTGAACGGCAGGCAGTGTTCGTAGATGGCGTAATCCTTGAACTTCGGATCGCATTCGGCACGGCAGGCGTCCCAGGCTTCTTTCAGCGATCCGCCACCCTGGGCGACCCGGGCCACCGGCCGATAGGTCGAGGAGACGAAATCGGCGGTGTTGGTCAGCGCTTTGCCCACCATCTCCTTGCCGACCAGCGCATCGCCGCGGCCAGGCGCGATTGCCTCCACATCGAAGGAACGGATCGCTTCCAACGTTGTCGGCCAGTCGTTGAAATGGCCGTCGCCGCAATAGCAGGCCGAGTGGTATTCGACGATGTCACCGGTGAACATGACGTTCGCGTCCGGCACGTGGATAACAATATCTCCGGCCGTGTGGGCGCGACCAAGGAAGCTGAGGTCGACCCGGCGCTTGCCGAGATAGACAGTCATGCGGTCGTTGAAGGTGGTGGTCGGCCAGGTCAGAGGCGGAATGTCGTTGACGTTTTCATAGCCCATGAAAAGACGCGGGAAACGCATGAATTCGGATTCCCTGTCTTCCGCGCCCCGTTCCACGACCATCGAACGGGCCTTCTGGCTCATGATCACGGTCGGTGCCCGATAGGCGGCAGCCCCCAGCACGCGAACGGCATGGTAATGCGTCAACACAAGGTGGCTGATCGGCTTGTCGGTGACGGACCGCACTTTCTCAATGACCTTGTTGGCGAGTTCGGGGGTCGCCTGCGCCTCGACGATCATGACGCTGTCGTCGCCGATGATGACGCCGGTGTTCGGGTCACCTTCAGCGGTAAAGGCCCAGAGATCCTTGCCGATCTCGGTGAAGGAGATCTTCTTCTCGGTCATGTCTCCGGCGGATGCGAATTGCTTGCTCATTCAGAGGCTCCGTGTTTGCCTTCGTCCCATGCGGGCATCGCCTTTTTGGCGACGGCAGCCGGATGGGCTTCCATTGTGGTTGCCATGGTGTCATTCCACCGGTTGAGGTAGCCAAAGAGCGCGATCGAAGCGACGATCTCTACAATCTCGGCGTCGTTGAAATGCGGCTTGAGCGCCGCAAAATGAGCTTCGGTCACGTCGTTCGGAACACCGGCAGCCTCGCGGGCCAGCACCAGCGCCGCTTTTTCGGCCTCCGTAAAGAGCGGCGAAGTCTCGCATTCCCATACGGCGGCAATCTTTTCGTCCGGTACATCGTAGACGTGGCTCAGATTGGCCATGTGGCCCTGGCAATAGCGGCAGCCGGTCGCCATGGACGTCATGAGTGCGACCATCATCTTCAGGTCTTCCGGCACCGTGCCTTCATAAAGGATGGCCTGGTTCAGTTCCATGAACGCCTTGGCGATATTCGGCCGGCGCGCCATGGTGAGGATCGAGTTCGGCAGAAAGCCGCGGATTTCATCGTAACGCGCGAATTTTTCCTCGAACTGAGGCAGATCCGCCCGGTCAAGCGGGTCGACGTGAGGCATTGCCCTCTCCCTGAAATATTCTGGCGGCGGAAGGGCTCAACCCAACGCTGCGCTCTTGTCTTTCTCCTGGATGGAAAATCGCATCCCCGAGCCCCTCCCCACTAGGCGGAGGGGCTACTTGCCGAAAATGGTGTCGAGATCCCGGAAGGTCCGATCACTACCCTTCGTATTTCTCCACGGTCTGCTCGATGGCGCCGAAGATCGAATGGCCTTCGGTGTCGAGCATCTCGATGCGGACAGTGTCTCCGAACTTCAGGAAAGGCGTCTTGGCTTCGCCCGTGTTGATCGTTTCGATCATCCGGATCTCGGCAACGCAGGAATAACCGACGCCACCGTCTGCCACCGGCTTGCCCGGACCACCGTCCAGCTTGTTGGAGACCGTGCCCGAACCGATGATCGTACCGGCACTGAGCGGCCGGGTCTTTGCCGCATGGGCAATGAGCTGGCCGAAATCGAAGGTCATGTCGACGCCCGCGTTTGCGCGGCCGAACGGCTGACCGTTGAGGTCGACATGCAGCGGCAGGTGAAGCTTGCCGCCCTTCCAGGCATCGCCGAGCGCATCCGGCGTGACGGCAACCGGCGAAAAGGCGGAAGACGGCTTGGACTGGAAGAAGCCGAAGCCCTTGCCGAGTTCTGCCGGGATCAGGCCACGCAGGGAAACGTCGTTTACCAGAAGTACAAGAAGGATGTGATCGCGCGCGGCTTCCGCGCTGACACCCATCGGTACATCGCCGGTGACGACAGCAATTTCGCCTTCCATATCGATGCCCCAGGCCTCATCGCGCATGGAGATCGGATCGCGCGGGGCGAGGAATGTGTCGGAACCGCCCTGATACATCAGCGGGTCCGTCCAGAAGCTTTCCGGCATCTTCGCACCGCGCGCCTTGCGCACGAGTTCGACATGGTTGACGTAGGCCGAACCATCCGCCCACTGGTAAGCACGCGGCAGCGGTGAATGAGCGTCGTGTTCATGGAAACGCAGCGTCGGTACGACTTCGTGAGACAGGCTCTCGGCCAGCAGTTCCAGCTTCGGCGCCACATGTTCCCAGTCATCGAGCGCTGCCTGCAAAGTCGGCGCGATGTGACTTGCGTCGGTGCAGAAGGTCAGGCGGTCGTTGACCACCACCAGCTTGCCGTCGCGGCTGCCATCCTTGAGCGTTGCCAGTTTCATCGGGTTTTCAGCTCCTAATGTTCGCCAGACCGTGGTGCCCGGCGATGTTTCTCCCGGGAAGCCTCCAGCGGCTTCCTGCCTTTGTTCTTGTCCGCCCCCGGCGGGACGCCGGAGGTTCAGGGTAACCTACCGGTGCGGATCAATCTGCCGTTTGCGGTTGGTCAAATCCTGGATGATTTGGCTATTTGTTCCAGGTCCCTTCGGGCGTGCCATCGAATTTTTTGCCCAGCGAGTCCCAGCAGTCAATGTAATCGTCCTGCAGAGGAGCATCCTTGGCGGCGAATTCCGTGAGGTGCTGCGGGAAACGGGTCTCGAACATGAAGGACATTGTGTTGTCGAGCTTTTCCGGCTTCAGGTCGGCATTCGAAGCGCCTTCGAAGGCATTGTTGTCCGGCCCATGCGGCAGCATCATGTTGTGCAGGCTCATGCCACCGGGAATGAAGCCCTGCGGCTTGGCATCGTACTGGCCGTAGATGTTGCCCATCAGCTCCGACATGATGTTCTTGTGATACCAGGGTGGCCGGAAGGTATCTTCCATCACCATCCAGCGCTCGCGGAACAGCACGAAGTCGATGTTGGCGGTGCCCGGAACTCCGGACGGAGCGGTAAGCACCGTGAAGATCGACGGATCCGGATGATCGAACAGGATCGACCCGATCGGGCAATAGTTCCTGAGGTCATATTTGCAGGGCGCATAGTTGCCGTGCCAGGCAACAACGTCGAGAGGCGAGTGACCGATCTTTGTTTCGTGGAACTGGCCGCACCATTTCACTGTCACCGTCGACGGGGCATCGCGATCCTCGTAGTGCGCGACAGGCGTCTTGAAGTCACGGCGGTTTGCCATGCAATTGGCTCCGATCGGCCCCCTGCCCGGCAGTTCGAATTTCTGGCCGTAGTTCTCGCAGACGAACCCGCGCGCCGGACCTTCCACCAGCTCGACCCGGTAAACAAGGCCGCGCGGAAGGATTGCGATTTCCTTCGGCTCCAGCTCGATCACGCCCAGCTCGGTGCAAAACCTGAGGACACCTTCCTGTGGAACCACCAGCAATTCGCTGTCGGCGGAGTAGAAATATTCGTCCTCCATCGACTTGGTGATCAGGTAGATGTGGCTGGCCATGCCAACCTGTGTATTGACGTCGCCGGCTGTCGTCATGGTGCGCATGCCGGTCAGCCAGTTGAGGCCTTCATCCGTGTGTGGCACCGGGTCCCAGCGGTACTGGCCGAGCGAAACCACGTCATCGCAGACATTCGGAGCCGATTTCCAGTAAGGCAGGTCGATCTTCCTGAACCGGCTGGTGTGCTTGACTGACGGGCGGATGCGATAGCACCAGGTTCGCTCGTTCTGATGGCTTGGCGCGGTAAAGGCGGTGCCGGACAACTGCTCGCCATATAGGCCGTAGGCACATTTCTGCGGGCTGTTCATGCCCTGCGGCAGAGCGCCTGGCAGAGCCTCGGTTTCAAAATCGTTGCCGAAGCCCGGCATATATTCCAGATCCGCCGTGTTACGGCCGTTTCCAGCTAGATTTTGATTGCTGTCGGTTCTCTGATCCATGACGTCCTCCCGGTTCGGAGATGAATTTAGTTGCATATGTAACCATTTTGATCCCCGGGATCAAGCGGCATGTCGATGCTTTTGCGAACGCGCCGGATTTTCTCCTGCCGCAATGCAAAAAAGCCGCAGAACGTAAGCTTTGCTTTACGTGCGTCTCATAGGGTTCCCGCAGTCTCACCGTTGGAGCTTTTCATGTCTCTTAGAAATCGAATCTTTTTCGCCTCGAGCGGCGTGTTCCTGGTTGGATTCCTGACGCTTATTCTTGCCGTCACCTTCATGACCCAGGCCACGTCGCAAAAATCGGGTGAAGATCTCATCCGCAAGACTGCCGAGGCACTTGCTCTGGATGCCGGCAAGACACTGGCCCAGGCACAGCTTGCGGCCCGCGCTGCGGCCGATGCCCTGGAGGGAATGCAGCACGCAGGCGTCAGCGATCGCAATGCCTATGCAGCCGTGATGCAGCATCAGATCAGCCAGAACAAACATTTTGTCGGCGGCGGTGCGATCCTGGAACCGGACATGGCCGGCAATGACGCGGACAATGCAGGCGCCAACTTCTCCGACGACATGGGACGCTTCATTCCGTATTTCTATAACGACGGTGCAAAAGTCGCTTGGGAACCGCTCCTGTTCGGTGGCGATAGCGGCTCTGAAGAGTGGTACGACAAGCCGAAGAACCTGGGTCACGACACGGTCACCGAACCCTATCTCTACCCGGTCAATAATGTCGACGTGCTGATGGCGACGGCCTCCTCGCCGATCAAGGATGCTTCCGGACGCGGCATCGGTGGCGCCACCATCGACGTGTCGCTGGAAGGCCTGCAGAAGGCGGTGAGCGCCGGCCAGACCTATGAAAGCGGCTATGTCGGCCTTCTCAGCGAAACCGGTGTCTGGGTGTCCCATCCGGACGCAGCCCTCCTCGGCCAGAAGGCCGATGCGGCAATGGTCGGCAAGATCCAGTCGATCAAGAATGAAGCTGCCTTCACGACCCAAAACGGTACCGTGGAAGCCATCAAGGGCTTCGAACTGGACGGCACCGGCCAACACTGGTTCATCGTTGTC
The DNA here is from genome assembly GCF_000475395.1 of Labrenzia sp. C1B70. Taxonomy (NCBI): domain Bacteria; kingdom Pseudomonadati; phylum Pseudomonadota; class Alphaproteobacteria; order Hyphomicrobiales; family Stappiaceae; genus Labrenzia; species Labrenzia sp. C1B70. Next base: position 198,250 of record NZ_AXCE01000011.1, on the reverse strand, counting down.
GCCGTTGACGAGAGCGAACTTCTGGCAAGCGCCAATTCCACCATGCAGATGAGCCTGCTGCTCGCCCTCGGCCTGCTGATAGCCGGCACGTTCCTGATGTGGATGCTTGGTTCCACAATTGCCGGACCGGTGCAGATGCTGACCGCTCGCATGCGCAAGCTTGCCGAAGGCGATGTCGATACGCCGGTGGCCTATCTCGACCGCAAGGACGAAATCGGCCAGATGGCCGGTGCGCTGGAAATCTTCGTTGAAAACGAAACCGAACGGCGGTCGCTGCAGAACGACACCGAGCAGGCCCAACACAGCCAGCTGGAGCGCCAGAAGACTGTCGAAGCCCTGATCGAAACTTTCGAGCGCGACGTCCACGCCGTTCTCGACCAGGTCAGCGGCAACAGCAAGCGCATGGAGCAGACCGCAGCGTCTCTCGATGCGATCGCGCGCGACACTTCCGCCAAGGTTTCATCGGTTGCCGGGTCTTCCGAAGTTGCACAGAGCAGCGTCCAGACAGTGGCCTCCGCCGCTGAAGAGCTGTCCGCCTCAATTTCCGAAATCGGTCGCCAGATCGGCCAGACGAAGGAAGTCGTCACGAGCGCAACCCGTGCCGCCAACGATTCCAACGACAAGGTCGGAAGCCTCGACAGCGCCGCGCAGAAGATCGGTGAAGTGGTCAGCCTCATCCAGGCGATCGCCGAACAGACCAACTTGCTGGCGCTGAACGCCACCATCGAAGCCGCTCGCGCCGGAGAAGCCGGCAAGGGCTTTGCGGTGGTTGCCGCGGAAGTGAAGGAACTGGCCACGCAAACCGCCAAGGCGACGGAAGAGATCTCCACGCAGGTCACCGGTATCCAGTCCTCGACACGCAATGCCGTCGGCTCGATCCAGGAAATCGCCAGCACCATGGAAGAGGTCAACCAGTTCACGGCAGCCATTGCCGCGGCGATCTCGCAGCAGGGTGATGCCACCAACGAGATCAGCCACAATGTCCAGCAGGCAGCCAGCTGCACCAGCGACATGAGCAACAGCGTTGGCGACGTGATGCAGGCAGCCGAGGAAACCAGCAGCTCGGCAGCCGACGTCCTGTCGGTCTCCCAGTCGGTTTCCGAACATGCCCAGGGCCTGCAGGCCACTATTGCAGACTTCCTGAGCCGCGTTCGCGCTGCTTAAGTCAGGCACACAACCTCACGAACCGGGTTCGCGCAAACCCTTGTGCGAGCCCGGTTTTTTGTTCTGTCCGGCATATTTCCCGTTCTCGGAAATAGCTGTTTTGAGATTCCACACTTGAATGAAAATACGAGCTGACGTAAAAAGAACAAAACAGGAACACTGGAGAAGATCGATGCGGCTCGCCGACACTGCTGTTGCGCATTCCTGCGCTGTTTCCTCCGCTGCCGCGTCGACGCCAGGCACGGAACAACTGACCTCCGTCACGCGCGGCGAGGTCCGCACCATGATTCTTTACCTGCGCAAGGCGCGGGAGCGGGCTATCGCGATCCGGGACAGGTCTCCTGGCGGCAGTTATCTGGAAAGCGTGCTCACACGCACGATCGACGGCATTTCGGTGGAGCTTTCACAACTCGACTATCTGCTGGCATCGAAACCGGCGGAAGTAAACCGGACTGAGCCGGGCCGCAGGATGCGTCCGGCGATTTGATTGTCATTGCCGTCCAGACTTTCGGCCCCCAAAGGGCAGACTGCACATGAGGAGCGTTCAGATTTCAGTGCCTGCGTGAACAGCGCCAGATCTGGCGGGGAACCATTGCCAGTCACCCTTCCCGCTTCAGTGGCCCGAAGAAGCCGAAGACCGCGCTCAGCTTGCCGCTTTGTGCGTCAATCCAGACGACATCAAGTCCTTCCGGCAGCACCGTTCCGTCCGCATTGACCATCTGCCACGCGAACCGCGCTGAACCGTGGTGGCTGTCGACACTGCTGGTCCGAAGGATCTTCGCACCGACCCTTTTGGCCAGAACGCCGGAGATGTGATCAACCAGCGCAGCGATACCGGTCACATCGGTTTCCGGGTCCGTGTATCTGACATCTTCCGCTACGGACCTTCCGAGCAGATCCTGCCGATAGGATGGGTCACGTTCAGACCAGGCTGCACAATAGATGTCGATGGTCTCTTCCAGCGTCATGTTTGCCTCCCTTGCAGTCTTCTGCAGAAGCATGCGCGAAAGTTTGCCAACTCGCCAGTCAGTGTGCTGGAAAGGCCGCGTCAGGCGGCGGCTTCGTCACCCGGTGCCGTCTGCCAGCCAAGGTCGGTCAGCGTCACGATACGATTGCCGCGCAAGTCGGTGGCGCAGACAAGAAATCCGCGTTCTTCCATATGGCTCAACAGCCAACGCGCCCTGCCGGGAGACCGTGTGCCGTAGGCGGTGGCAATTTCAATATTGCCGGGACATGGCGCCTTCGCGATCGCGGCCTTTGCCAGCAACAGGTACACACCGCGCATGTCTTCCGGCAGTTCGGAGGCGATCAGTTCCGCCTGGGCCCAGGCTCCGTCGTCCATTTCGCCCTTTTCGACGCCCGCACGGGCAACGGAGAGCTTTTCTCGGAAAGTCTGCAGGTCCGGTGCGCCGCCCGCCAATTTGGAAATGCGACAGCGGACCTGGAAGTCCTGATAGAGCGTTGCAATCGGCTGGAACGCAGCTTCCTCGTCTTCCAGAATACCTGCAATGATCTCGGAAATTTTCTGCTCGCGTTCGCCGAAATCGAGCAGGCTCTCAGCCTGTGGCACGTCTTCAGCGCTAGCTCGTTCTGCACTGCTGAGCTGGTCGAGCACGTCGCCGGTCGAAACCACAGGCTCGACGAAACGCTGGCGGACCGGCTGAACTTCGTCCGCTCCCGGCGTGAAGATCAGATCCTTGGCGTCTTCCTTGGGCTGCTCCGGCAGTGGCAGCAGTTTGTGAGTTCCGCCCCGCCCCATCGTCTCCACCGGGCCGATCTTGACCGGAACGGGACGGCGCGACATGGCCGGTCCGAGAGCGATGAAGTGGCCCCTGTCGAGATTTCTGAAACTTTCGGCCTGGCGCCGCTCCATGCCGAGAAGGTCGGCAGCACGTGCCATGTCGATATCCAGGAACGTACGGCCCATCAGGAAGTTGGACGCTTCTGCGGCGACGTTCTTGGCAAGCTTGGCGAGACGCTGGGTGGCAATGACGCCGGCAAGTCCGCGTTTGCGGCCGCGGCACATCAGGTTGGTCATGGCTCCGAGTGAACGGCGCCGGGCCTCCTCGGTCACCTCGCCGGCAGCGGCAGGTGCAAAGAGCTGTGCTTCATCAACGATGACCAGCATCGGATACCAGAGATCGCGGTCCGCATCGAACAGGCCGTCGAGAAAGGTTGCAGCCGCTTTCATTTGCCGGTCCGCATCAAGGCCTTCCAGGTTGAGTACCACCGACACCCGGTGCTGGCGCACACGTGCGGCGATCATCTGAAGATCCTTTTCGGTGCCGACCGCATCGACAACGACATGGCCGAACTTATCTGCCAGAGACACGAAGTCGCCTTCGGGATCGATAATGGCCTGCTGGACCCAGCTCGCGGACTGTTCAAGAAGCCGGCGCAGGAGATGCGACTTTCCCGAGCCGGAATTGCCCTGCACCAGAAGGCGCGTTGCCAGCAGTTCTTCCAGATCAAGACCGGCGCGTGCGCCGCCTGTCATTTCCCCGATATCGATTTGTACCGTCATGCGACCACTTTTCTTGCAGCCTCGGCAGCGCTGCGGCTTCTCCGTTTTCTGGATTTCGTGCAGTGCGGTAGTCAGCACGATTCCGTGCCACTTGCAAAGCCAGCCTGCCGGGAAAGCCGGGTTTTCCCAGAATTCCACCGAATAGCAACCTTTAACTGACAGGCTGTCTCCAGAAGAGGCCGAAAATCCGGTTCGGGCCTGCGTTAAGCAATGTCGGCTTTGCCAGGTGCCACGCAGGACTTCTGTGCTAAGGTTGGTAGAACGGGAGCTTTTTCAGGGAAATCGCTGTGACAGTCAATGGATTGGCAGGCTCTTCGTGCCGGCTCGTTTTAATACAACTCAAAACGCTGCTTGCCGGCGCTGTGTTGTCGATCCTTGCGCTTGCGGTGCATCCCGCCAAAGCCGATATCGTCCGTATCGCCGTCGGTGAGTGGCCCCCTTATTTTTCCGAAAGTGACGAAGGATACGGAACCTACGCCAAGGTCGTCGCAAAGGCCTTCGAACTTGAAGGCCTTACGGTGGAGTACGGCTTCTTTCCCTGGAAACGTGCCTTGCTGGAAGCCCAGTCCGGCCGCTGGCAGGCATCTGCAGGTTGGGGCAAAACCGCTGAGCGAGAACCTTTCTTTCATTTCTGCGACGCAGTTCTGGTTGAGCGCGAGCAATTCTTCTATTCGTCAGACCGACCTGTGAATGCGCAAAATGTGCAGGACCTCAGCGGATTGAGCCTTGGCGCACTTGACGGGGCAGCCCTTGGGGAGGACCTGGATAAACTGGTTACCGCCGATCAGATCACCGTCTATCGCCAAAGTTCCCTGGCAGACCTTTTCAAGATGCTTGATGTAGGGCGTGTCGATGTGGTCATGGGCAACGGAGAGGTGGCTGCCGATGCATTGGCTGACGCTTTTTCTCCCGAGGAGACCGCGCGTTTCAAGTCGTTGGAAAACGTCAACGTCCTTTGGGACTACCGTGTAATCGTTTCCAGGAACATCGAAAGCGGTGAGGAACTGTGCACCCGGTTCAACCAAGGTTTGAGGAAGCTTCGCGACACCGGAGAATATGACCGCCTTTTGTGGCCGGAACGCGATGGGGAGGGTCAGTCCCAGGCCAGCCCGTCCTGAGGCCCGGGCAGCCGAAAGAAAGAAGCAGGCCCTGATTTGGCTCGTTCGATTGGTTGCAATGCCTGAAAGGCTTCACAACGAGTTCAAATCTGTCCCCTTCCAAACGGGTATAACCTGCCCCATCTGAACATAATAAGAATCATATTGGGATGGACCGGATGAAAATTCATGCAGACCTGACGCAGCCTGCAATTGTCGACAGCGCCACGCTCGACTGGGTGCCCTCACCAATGGCAGGTGTGGAGCGGAGGATGCTGGAGCGCGATGGTGAAGAGGTCGCGCGAGCCACCAGTCTGGTCAGATACGCTCCCGGCTCTGCCTTTTCCGCCCACAAGCATGACATGGGTGAAGAATTTCTGGTTCTGGACGGTGTATTCTCGGATGAAAGCGGGGATTTTCCCAAAGGCATGTATGTGCGCAATCCTCCGGGCTCCAGCCATGTGCCTTCGAGCGAACCTGGCGCCGTCATCCTTGTGAAATTACGCCAGATGCAGCCTGACGATGATGCCTTTGTCCGGGTGAACACGCTGGATCCCAGCGGCTGGCAGGCCGGCAGACCGGGAGAGAGCATCCTGCCACTATTCATCCGACCTGAAGAGGAAGTGGTGATGCTCGACTGGGAAAGAGGCGCCAGACTGGCTCCGCAGACCTTCCCGGGCGGGGCGGAGTATTTTGTCGTTGAAGGCAGTTTCGAAGACCAGAGCGGCCGTCACGATCAAGGTACCTGGATACGCCTGCCGGCGGGAACCCGGCAGGAAATCACGACTACCCATGGCGCCCGCGTCTGGAGAAAGACGGGTCACCTGGCGTTCTGAGTTGCCCAGTGCTGGAGGGCCGTCCCCCTGGCAAGTTGGGTTTTGACGATCATCTTGTGCAACGGCAGGATCAACGCAAGATAGGCATGACCGGCCAGGTTATGCCGTTTGCAGCAGGTCGAAACATAGATCCGCGCGGCTCCTCCCCTTTTGCGGAACACGGAGACACGGAAATCCTGGTGCCAGTCGTTCTCGCCCAGAATGATCTCATCTTCTGAAACCGAATAGATCTTGAAGAAACCGATCCGGTCTCCCTCGCCCTTGCAGATGATGTTATCGGCACCTTGTTCCTGTGCCAGAGCCTTCGTTGTCTTCATGCCGACGAGCCCTGCAAGCTTGTCGCGGAACGAGAGAAGCGCAGTCACCCAGCCGATTTCTGCCATCAGAATGCGTTCGGCAAGTACGCGCATATCTGCGGTCAACAGGTCTTCCCGTCCGCGGATCGGGATGGAAAAGGTGTCGAGATAATCGTCGGCCGCCCTATAGGTATTGAGGAGACTTTCTTCCGGCAGTTTGTCGGTCATGGCCATGTCCTGGCTCCCTCCAGCAAATTCGACTTGCCAAACCTATACCTCCCGCCACCGGAAAAACCCCTTGCAGATTGCCGCAGCAAAAAGGCAGCGGAATCAGCCCGCTGCCTTTTTGGGAAAGTGATTGTGTGCCGACCTCGGCCCTCAGGCCCAGGCGCCTGCGAAAGCGATTTCAGCAAGCGGTTTGCGGCTGCTTGGGGTTTCGCGTTCCTGCAAGGTTTCAGGCAGGTCTGCAGTGTCACCCCGCCGGCCGATAGCAATGGCAATCTGAGGCAGGTAGCGTTCTGGCACACCGAGTTTTTCGTGGATCTCGTCTTTCAGGATCCCGGCCATGCCATGCGCATGAAAACCGAGTGCGGTTGCCTGCAGAGCCGCATGCGCCCAGGCTGAACCGGCATCGAAAGTGTGCAAGCCGTTGGCTCTGTTCGGTTTACCGTCCTTGCCGTCCACTTCGCTGTCGGAAAACAGATAGACAAGTGCGGAGGCGTGTTGCGCCCAGTCGCGGTTGAACGGGTTGAGAAGATCGACCAGGACCTGCCAGTCGGCATCGCCCCTGCGGGCATAGACGAAACGCCAAGGCTGGATGTTGAAGGCAGACGGCGACCAGCGGGCGGCCTCCAGAATGGTTTTCAGATCCGCTTCCTCGATCGTCGACCGGTCAAAGGCACGCGGTGACCAACGGTCGACGAACAGGTTTTCAATCGGATGATCGGGTGTACGGGCAGTCATGAGCAGTGTCTCCAGTCTATTCCGGGCAAATATCCATCGGGCTGAACAGGAGATAGGTGATTTTTATCTCGATATCAAGATACTTTACTCCAAGATTTTATGTTGTCGGTGCCACTTCCCGGTCCAATCGCGGTCCTGCCCCGATGGATGGCGCGATCAGGATTGCCGACAACACCACGGCTGCGGACAGCAACTCCCTCAAGCCAATTGCTTCGCCAAAGACCAGCCAGCCGACCAGAAACATGGTCGGCAGCTCGAAACTTCCCGCAGCTGCAGTGCGAACAGGCCCAACCTTCTGACAGGCGATCGTATAGAGGATCTGCGGAACAAGAGCCGTTCCAAGTCCCATGGCGACGATGAGGCCCCACTGGCCGGTGCTTGCCGGCAGAACTGAGCCCTGCCCTTCATTGATCGCGAGGGGCAACAAACCAATGACGGACCCGGAAAGTCCGCAAGCGGTCCGTTCCAGCGAATTCAACTCGCCTGCCAGCCCGCTGAGGACAACAATCAGAAAGCCGAACGCGATGGGAGCAGGAATGGCCCATAAAAGTGCCTGCAGTGCCTCGGGGGATAGCGACGACGGATCGAGCAGCAGCCCGGCTGCCAGGATAACCAGACCTGCCGAGGCAAATGATCTCCAGGTCAACGCTTGCCTGAGCAGAACCCAGGCAAAGAGGGCCGCGAAAACCGGATAGGACATGTAGACGACACCGGCAGCGGCAACGGGTGCCACGCGGATCGCCTCCAGATGACCGATCAGGCTGAACCCCAGCACCAGACCCGCCCCCGCCATCAACAGGGCGCCGCCGCGTTTGCGCTTCTCGAACGGCAGAAAGGGAAGCAGGAACAGGACGGAAAAGCCGTAACGATAGAGAGCGATTGTGGCCGGGCCGGCGCCCAGGCCCTGAAGCTCCCGCACGAAGATCGGCACGAGGCCGAAACAGGCTGCGGAGGCTGCAATGACGAGTGTAGCCCCAGTCGTCCCAAGGCTGATGTGAGGAAAGGTGATGTTGCTCATGCCTTGTCGATACCGCGCAACGATGAGCAAACAAAATTCCTAGTTTTCATTTAGTTCATGAAATGCTTTCATACAAATATGATCCCTCGACTGGCCCTCCATCACCTGACCCTTCTTTCCGCACTTGGCGAGACCGGCAGCATGACCGCGTCCGCCACGCGTCTCGGCGTGACCCAGTCTGCTGCTTCACACAGGCTGCGGGAAGCAGAGCGCCGCCTGGGGGTGGTTCTGGCACGCCGCGCCGAGAACCGGATTGAACTGACGCCGGAAGGCGAGCGTCTGCGGCATCTGGGCGAGACCTTTCTGGGGGAGTTGTTTCGTCTGGAGCAGGATCTTGAAGCCTCTGCAAGGGACGCCAGGATCCTTGTTCGTCTCGGCCAGGCAACCTACAGTCGCTATCACTGGTTTCCAGCGTTTCTGGAATATCTGGACACGGCCGACCCGAAACTGTCGGTCGATCTGTCATCGCGAGCGACGGCGCATCCCCTGGCCTCGCTCCTCGACGGTTCCGTGGATGTTTCGCTGGTTTTCGGCCGCAAACCGGCACTTGCCTCGCTGCGCGCGGTGAAGCTGGGCACGGACCCGATTGTCGCGGTGCTGGCGCATAATCACCCGCTTGCCGCAGAGCCTGTCGTCAACAGCGAGAACATGGGCGATGAGCGTTTCTTCGTTTATCCGCTGACCGCAGAACCCGGATTTGACTGGACAACCCTGCTTGGCGCCCCCACCCAGCCGTTCCGGCGGTTGACCCCGATGCCGACACCGGAAGCCGTGATCGATCTGGTGCGCGCCAAGTTCGGCGTTGCCATCTTCAGCAAGTGGGCCATCGAGCCGGAGCTGGCTGATGGAACGCTGGTTTCCCGCCCGATTGCCGAAGGTGGCGTTTCGCTGGACTGGTGGTGTGTTCGCCGCGCCTCGGACCCGCTGGACAGTCCGGCGGCACGCCTCTCATCTGCCTTGACCGCCTGGAGCCACCAGTCCGACAGGGCCTTGTCGACGCTTGCCTTCGGCGGAACGGGTCAAACTGCAGGGTTGGAACTGAAAAAAACCTAGGCGCGAAGCAGTAACCTTCGTAAGCTTTTCAAGGGGAGAAGGGGAAAAGCCGGTAATTTCCGGCGAACGGGGGAGACAGGCAGTGGCTTCACTCTCCGAAAAGGATCGCAAACGCGGGCTTGTTCTGGCCATGGGTACGCTTGGCGGCCTGGTGATGCTGGACGAGACAATCCTTGGCGTTTCACTCCCGGCAATCCGGTCCGAGATGGGGCTTTCGCCAACGCTTACCCACTGGATCATCAACGCCTACATGCTGACGTTCACCTGCTTCGCCGCTATCGGCGGCAAGGCGATCGACCTTTTCGGGTTGCGCCCTGCCCTAATTGTCAGCGCCAGTGTGTTTGCGCTCGCCAGTCTTCTGGCCGGATTTTCAAACGGACCTGAACTGCTGATCGGCATGCGCATCGTCCAGGGCCTTTGCGCAGCAGTGATGTTCCCGATGACGCTCGCAGCCGCGACCCTCACCTTCGACAAGGCAGAACGGGGCCGTGCAATCGGCATTCTGGCGGGGATGGCAACGATATTCCTGGCCGCGGGACCGCTGCTGGGCGGTGTCCTGACTGATTTTCTTTCCTGGCGTTGGGTCTTTTGGGTCAACATTCCCATTGTCGCTGTTGGAACTGTGCTTGCCTGCCTGTTCTGGCAACCGCCGCAGCAAACGCCTGCGCGCCCACTCATAGACCGGATAGGTCTGTTCCTGTTGCTTGTTGGCATGACGGGGATCATTTTCGGCCTGATGGAAGGTCCTGACTTTGGCTGGACGACGCCACTCATCCTTGGCAGCTTGCTGGCCGGAATTGCCGGGATCGTGTTTTTCGTAGCCTTTGAAGCCAGGCAACGGATGCCGCTGATCGATGTGCACCTGTTTCGACTGAAGGCGTTTCACGCCAGTGTTCTCGTGATCCTTCTGACACAGATGAACAAGATCGTCGTTGCGATCTTCGTGCCCCATTTCCTGCAGCTCGACATGAAATTCACGGCGCTGGCGGCAGGTCTCGCAACTGTCGTCGCCGTCTTTCCGTTTCCCTTCCTGTCAGCACCCGCCGGCAAGTTGGGAGACAGGCACGGTTCGCGCAAGCCGGTTCTGGTAGCCCTCGCGGTTCTGGCTCTGGCCAACATTGCTATCGGCACCCTCACCCTTGCAGAAAACTATTTGGTGCTAGCTCCGGCTCTTCTGGTCTGGGGAATTGCCCTTCCCTTTGCGATGATCCCGACCGGGCGGATCACCGCCAACGCGGTCCCTTCGGAAAAGCAGGGAGAAGTCAGTGGCCTGGTCATCACGGCGCGTCTGGTTGGAGGAACACTCGGTGTCACAATGGGCAGCGTGCTGCTGGCCATGGAGGCAGGGTTCGGCTCCATCTTCTGGGTGATGGGTGTACTGATCGCCCTGTGCTGCGCCTATGGCTTCAGGTCATTCGCCAATGATGCACCAGCTTACCATTCAGCACCCGGGAGCTGAGTGCTCCCGGGTGCCGGAACAAGTGACCTGGAAGGTCACGCCATTTCCGGTTCCTTCTTCCAGGCAAATTGCTTGACTGGCTCATCCAGCTCAGTGTGAGCCAACGCGTTGGTGAAGTTCGACAAGGTCTTGGCGGCGATGCCGACAAGAACTTCAAGTGCCTGCCGTTTGGAATAACCCGCAGCAAGAAATGCCTTCAACGCATCGTCACCGATATGTCCACGCTGCTCGACGAGGGTTCGCGTATAGACGCGAAGCGCTTCCAGTTTCGGGTCGTTCAGGCGTCCTCCAACGCGCAAGGCGGCAATCGCATCATCCGGCACCTTCACCATCTTCATCAGCATGGTGTGTCCTGCCATGCAGTAGTGACATTCGTTGAGGTAGTTCACTGTCATCATCACGACCTGCTGCTCGGTCGGCGACAGATCCGTGGCTTGAGTGAAAAGCCGGAACGTTTCCAGATAGGCTTCATAGACAGAAGGGGCTTCGGCCATCACCTGGTGCAGTTTCGGATAGAAGCCGTAATCCTTCTTCGATCTCTCGAGCAGGTCCAGAGATCCTTGCGGTGCAGTTTCAGGGGTGTGGTACTCAAACATGCCTTATGCTCCTTCAAAGCTTGGGCTGAGGAAAAGAAACGAGGTGGTCTTCAGGGGCGCCGACGCGACTGGAGGGAACCGGACCGTGCGTCCCGTCAGTCCGTGACAGCACTTGAACTTGCTACGTTTTGGTCACTTGTGTATAAAACTAGAACAAGCGTTTTGTCCACATATGAACAAAACTATCCGCATAACAAGTTCGTGAGACGAGGGCGATGGCACGACCGTCCAAATTCGACAGGGAAGACGCGCTCGATGTGGTGATGAACCAGATCTGGCAGACAGGCTATCGCAACAATTCCGTCAAATCGCTCGCGGAGGTGCTCGGGATAACCCGATCGAGCTTCTACAACGCCTTCGGCTCCCAGGAGCAGCTGTTCAAGGAAGTGCTTGCCCGCTACACCCGGGTCTCGCCGGACAGGGTTCTGGCTCACGACAATTCCAACAAGCTGGTGCGTGGCGTAATCACTGAATTCTTTCAGGACATATGCCGCCTGCGGGCCCGCGACCCGGAATGGCGCGGCTGCATGGCTGTCAACGCAATTAGCGAACTCTGCAGCAGCCATCCCGAACTGGGGCCGGTGTTGGCAGAAGTTATCTTCGGAAGTCTGGAACGGTTGGAAAGACTGCTCAAGCTGGGTGTCGAAACCGGCGAACTACCGAAGGACTATGACATTCGCAGCAATGCACTTGCGGTTCAGACGCTGATGATCGGCATCAACACGCTGAGCAAGGTTGTTCATTCAGAGAAATCCTTGTGGCTTGCATGCGAGGCAACGCTGAAAGGTCTCTACCTTCTCGAAAAAAGCGGACAGGCGAGTGAGTGCAAGATGACGTGATCAGCCGAAATCGCCGCTGAACCGTTCACGCAGCACGTTTTTCTGGATCTTGCCCATGGTGTTCCGCGGCAAGGCCTCCAGAATGTGGACCTTCTTGGGTTGCTTGAACTTCGCCAGACGATCGTTCAAGGAGGACTGAACGGCGTCCTGGCCCAGTTCGGCTCCCGGTTTCGGTGCCAGCACGGCGACCACCGCCTCGCCAAAGTCGGGATGCGGCACGCCGATCACCGCGCTTTCGGCGACGCCCGGCAGTTCGTCCAGCAGCGCTTCAACCTCGGCCGGATAAACGTTGAAACCACCGCTGATGATCAGATCCTTGGACCTGCCGACGATGGAAACATAACCGTCTTCATCGACGCGCCCCATGTCGCCGGTGATGAAATAGCCGTCTGCCCGAAATTCCTGTGCCGTCTTTTCCGGCATTCGCCAGTATCCCAGAAAAACGTTGGGCCCCTTGATCTCGATGATGCCGACCTCTCCGTCCGGCAGCTCTCGCCCGGTTCTGGCATCGACGACACGGAGCCCCACACCGGGCAGAGGAAATCCAACCGTTCCCGGCCGACGTGCACCGTCATAGGGATTGGAAGTGTTCATGTTGGTTTCAGTCATGCCGTAACGCTCCAGGATTGCGTGTCCGGTGCGCTCTCGAAACTCCTTGTGCACCTCTGCCGAGAGCGGGGCTGACCCTGAAATGAACAGGCGCATGTGGGCCGCCACATCCCGCGTGAACCGGTCCGATGCCAGCAGGCGCGTATAGAATGTCGGAACGCCCATCATGGCTGTTGCTTTCGGCAGAGCGGCAAGAACCTGATCCAGGTCGAACTTCGGCAGGAACAGCATGGAACCGCCTGCCATCATCAGACAGTTGGTGGCAACGAACAGCCCGTGAGTGTGGAAGATCGGCAGGGCGTGCAACAGCACATCGTCTTCGGTGAACTGCCAATATTTCACCATGGTCTGCGAATTCGACGCCAGATTTCCATGCGTGAGCATCGCTCCCTTGGAACGTCCCGTAGTACCGGACGTATAGAGGATGGCCGCCAGATCGTCGTCTTCACGCGGACGGTTATCGTAGTCCATCGGCATCTGGTCTGCGAGTAGACTGAGACTGCCCTCCCCGTTCTGATCGAGCGTGTGCAAACGCGCGCCGGCCTTTTGCGCCGTCCCGGCCAGCACGTCGGCCCTGGCCGGGTCGCAGACAAAGACAGCCGGTTCCGCATCACCAACGAAATAACCGATTTCGGCAGGGGTATAGGCAGTGTTCAGAGGCAGAAACACGCCACCGGCACGGATCGTGCCGAGATAGAGCATCAGGGTATCGGGCGTCTTTTCCACCTGGACAGCAACCCGGTCTCCCGCTTTGACACCCAGTTTCTGGAGGGCACCGGCATATTGCGCAGACCGCGCGAACATGTCCGCGTAGGTTATTTTCCCGCCGTCCAGTGTTTCGAGAAAGACCTTGGACCGATCCGGTATGAAGGCGGTCAGGGCGTCAAAGAGATGGTTCATCATCGCAGCGTTCCGAAATGGCGGGCAATCAGGAAGGATGTATTTGATACCAGTAGTGCCCAATTTTAAAGCAAGTCTGCGAATTTTGGGCAAGCCCGGGGAAATGCGGCCTGCCACCATCAAGCTTTCATAAAACTTTCACGCCATGCTTTAGGGTGTGAAGCCATAAATGGTGCTGAAATGGTTTGAGACCTATTGGCCCTCCTGGGCATTGCGAATTTGCTTCGTCAAATTATCCGCACGTTCAGCTGAGAGGGGTTGGACCACGCAATCGCACTCCGAACGACCGAGGGATACTTGATGCCGACAATCAGACCGCAGACCTTTGCAGAATTCGTCGCCGACGGTGCCGTTCATGTGATCGGCATCTGCCTGGGGCTGACGGCAACCATTGTCCTGGCAGCCACGCTCTGGAACGCGGGTGACCCTGCCCGGCAGGTCACTGTCATGATCTATGCTGCCTGCCTGATGGCGATGCTGATCTGTTCCGCGCTCTACAACATGCTGGCGAAAGACCACAAGACAGGGATCTTGAGACGGCTCGACCACGCGGCCATCTTCCTGATGATCGCGGGCACTTACACCCCCCTGGCGGCAATGATCATCGGCGGATGGACGGGCGGCGTGCTGCTGGCTGTCGTGTGGACCGGTGCGCTGGCCGGGGCCATCGTCAAGCTGGCACATCTGACCGGGCTTGATCGCCTCACTGTCCCCATCTACCTCGCGCTAGGCTGGGTGGTCGTTTTTGCCGTCAATCCGCTGATCGAAAAAGCATCCGCATTCGGGTTCTACATGATCCTGGCGGGCGGGCTGCTTTATACGGTTGGAACAGCCTTCTATGCCTGGAAACGCCTGCCATTCCAGAATGCGATCTGGCACGCCTTCGTACTGGCCGCCGCGGTCTGTCATTTCTCTGCCGTGTTCCACGACGTGGCCCTGATCAGAGCCGCCTGAAACCACTCGACAAAAAAGCGGCACCGACAGGTACCGCCCTTTTCCATTTCCATCAGCGTGACTGCTTAGGCGTCCGCGTTGGGGTCCTTGCTGAGCACGACCACCTTTGTCTGCAGCGGCACGCGGCTGTACAGGTCGATCACGTCCTGCTGCCACATGCGGATACAGCCCGAAGACACACTCTTGCCGATGGAGTTCGGCTGGTTGGTGCCGTGGATACGGTAAAGCGTGTCAGTGGCGCCTTGCCACAGATCCATGGCGCGCGCGCCCAGCGGGTTCTTCAGACCGGGCGGGTAGCCCTTTTCCCAATAACGCTCCAGAGACGGCTTGCGGGCAATCATTTCGCGTGGAGGGCGCCAGATCGGATGAGGCCGCTTGACGCGGATCTTCGCCTCGCCTGACCAGGCGAACCCGGCCTTGCCCACACCGATGCCATAGCGCAGCGCCTTGCCGTTGCCGAGCGTCCAGTACAGGAAGTTGTTATAAGGATCGACGATGATGGTTCCGGGCCGCTCGCGGGTTTTGTACTCCACGATCTGCCGCCAGTACTTCTGGTCGAAATTCTTGTAGTTGATTGCCGGCCAGGTGTAATCGCCATCGGGCCATGCCGCATAGGCAGCCGCATAGTCGAACTGCTCGTCCGGCAGATCGGCCTGATCCGGCAGACCAACCAGCCCGGCGGACTGACATCCTGCAAGGCCGGCTGCCGTAAGCACCAGGCCGGCGGCCAGGAAACCACGCCTGTTCATCGCGCCACCTGCTGGCGAACTGTCAACATCGAGCGGCGAATTGGAACGCTTCATGAGACCTCCACAAATTCTGGCTCCTTCTTGAGACAGGTTTTCAACAGTTGCAAGTCACATTCGCCGAACTGCCTTACATTCTTCAGATGAATCCTTAGATTATTCCCAGCCGACCTTCTCCGGCCCACCCCACACTCAAGGTCCTTCCGTGCAGACAAACGTTTCAAAGTCGCCTTTTCCCGTCTTCGACGGTCACAACGACACACTCCTGAAACTTGAAATCGAGGCCATGAAAGGCACCGAGCGCAGTTTCTTTGACCGCTCGACCACAGGCCACATCGACATGGTGCGGGCGCAGGAAGCCGGATTTGCCGGTGGGCTTTTCGCCATGTTCGTACCGTCCAACCCGGAACAGGACTTCACCCGCCCCTTCAACCCGAAGGACCCTGCCAACTATCAGCCCGTACCGCAGAAGAGCGCGTTTGATTTCACAAAACGTATGCTGGAACGGGCCGAGCAGATCGAAGCCCAGTCGGAAGGCAATGTCGTCATTTGCAGAACGCCGGACGAGAACCGTACAGCGATCGAATCCGGCCAGATTGCCATAAGCCTTCACATTGAAGGTGCCGAAGCCATCGATACCAACCTCTATGCGCTGGAGGAGCTCTACGGCCGCGGTCTGCGCTCACTTGGCCTGGTGTGGAGCCGAGAGAATGATTTCGGATACGGTGTGCCGATGGCGCACCCGGCTTCACCGGATATCGGCCCCGGCCTGACCGGCGCGGGACGCGACCTGGTTCGCGCCTGCAACCAGCTCGGGGTGCTGCTTGATGTGTCCCATCTGAACGAAAAGGGGTTCTGGGACCTGGCGCGCATAACAGAACGGCCGATCGTTGCCAGCCACTCCAATGTTCACAAGATTTGCGAAAGCAGCCGCAATCTGACGGACAAGCAGCTTGATGCCATCAAGGAAAGCGGAGGTCTCGTCGGCATCAATTTCCATGTTGCCTTCCTGCGCAAGGACGGCGGTCATTCGCGTGACACGCCGCTTTCGGTCATTGCCGACCATGCAGCCTATCTGGTTGACCGCCTCGGCGAAGACAGCGTGGCTCTCGGCTCGGATTTCGACGGCTGTGTCCTGCCGCGCGACATCGGCGACGTCACCGGTCTGTCCCGTCTGATGGAAGAGCTCGACGGCCGCGGCTTCAATACACCGGTACTGGAGAAGATCGCCTGGAAAAACTGGATCTCCGCACTGGAGAAAGCTGCCGACTGAACGGGCCTTTCTCGCCTTTGATCAAGATCACTCCGCCCGCCTCGCAAACTTGTTACCATGCGTAAACAGTTAGCGATTGCATTTGTGGACGGGCGGAGAAACAATGCATTTATTGTTATTTTTTGGCAGCCGTCTAAATATTAGATCCGGAATTCCACCTGAACTGCACGTTCAAGACCCACCCTCATCGGTGGCACAAGATGCAGGCAGGTTGCAGTATTCAGGCGGTTGTGCGTGGTTGGCACGTCCCATTGACCGTTCCTTCGCACCAGCGGATGGCCGGATGGAGAAAAAAACGCGAGATTGCAGACGGCGATATTTGTCGGCTGTGGTCTTTCTTTGCGTTGCCATTCAGACGCGATGCCAGTGGGGGGCAGCGACGTGAATGTATTACTTACCGCGGACAGACGTTCGCCGGTTCAAGCGGAAAACAGGGGCAAGCGCGCGCGCAAGTCCGATGCAGTCTATCAGGACCTCAAACGCCAGATCCTGACCGGGGAAATGACCTCGGAAAGCCCGATTACAGAACAATCCCTTGCCCAGGACTATGGCTGCTCGCAGAGTACCATCCGTGAAGCGCTCATGCTGCTTCAGGAATGCGGCCTCGTTGTTCGCCGCGGCTATCAAGGCACCTACGTCACAGATCCGAGCCCGCTAGAAGCCCGTCTGATGCTGAAACTGCGCATCGACATTGAATCGACCGGCGTCGTGGAAGCGGTCAAACATGTCACCAAGGACCAGGTGAACGAACTCTATGACCTTGAAGACCAGTTCGAAGCCTGCCGCGACAAGCGGGACGTGTTCGGCTGTGCCGAGATCGACCGTGCCCTGCATCTGAAACTCTTCAGAATTGCCCGGATGCCCGTTCTGGATCCTATGCTGGTCAGGACCTTCATGATCCTGCAACGGGTCATGCTTTCGAGACCGCGTTCCGAACAGTCATGGACCAGGCCGAATGTGACCCCGCACCGGTCCGTCATCGAAGCGCTGGAAGCTCATGATGTCGATGCGACGCTGACGGCTCTTCGAGCTCATATCCTGTCGAGCGCCGTTTTGCTGGCTCCACACTTTTACGGTACGGATATCGTGGAATTGCAGGACCAGTTCGACGCGTTGCCTGTTCAGGCAGCTGGTTTCAATTGGCGCTAGGGTAAGTTCAACCGACCTTCCCGCTCACACAGGCCGGGAGCCCACAGGGTGCGGGCGGCCAACAGCTTTAGATTGACCGCCCGCGCACCCGAGATGCTTATTGAGGGTTCAACTCAGGCGCTTTCCATCATTTGCTGCTGGGTCAGCATTGCGGCCCCGATCAGCTCCTTGGTGTAATCGCACTTGGGCGCCTCGAAGATCGCGTCGGCGGACCCCGCCTCAACAACCTTGCCACGTTGCATCACCATCACCGTGTCGGACAGCGCGCGCACGACGGCAAGGTCATGACTGATGAACAGATAGGTCAGGTCATGAGCCTTCTGCAGGTCACGCAGCAGTTCCACCACCTGCTTCTGGATCGTCCGGTCGAGAGCCGAGGTCGGCTCGTCGAGCACGACCAGTTCCGGCTTCAGAACCATGGTGCGGGCAATCGCGATACGCTGACGTTGTCCGCCCGAAAACTCGTGCGGATAGCGATTGCGCATGACCGGGTCGAGTGACACTTCCTCAAGTGCCTTGCAGGCACGCTCATCCCGCTGGCGGGCGTTGAGTGAGGGTTCGTGCACCATCAACCCTTCTGAAATGATCTGGCCAACCGTCATACGCGGGGACAGAGACCCGAAAGGGTCCTGGAAGATAAGTTGCATATCCTTGCGAAGCGCGCGCATTTCGGAGCGGTTCTTGCCGGTGATCTGCTGTCCGTGGAACACTACCCGGCCACCGGCCGGCAACAGGTTCAGCACTGCACGACCGAGGGTGGACTTGCCAGAGCCACTTTCGCCGACAATGCCCAGTGTCTGGCCCTTGCGCAGCGAGAAACTGATGTCGTCAACCGCACGCAACACATGCTTGGGCTTCAGGAAACCGGAATCGAGCTCGAATTCCACTTCGACCTTCTGCGCTTCCAGCAGAACAGGCGCGCTGTCCGGCACCGGCAGCTTGTGGCCTGTCGGCTCCGCATCCAGAAGCATCTTTGTGTAGGGATGTGCAGGCCGGGTGAAGATCTGCCCGGTCTCGCCGCTTTCCACCACTTCACCGGTCTTCATGACATAGACCCGGTCCGCGATACGGCGAACGATACCCAGATCATGGGTGATGAAGATCACCGCCATGCCGAGCCGCTTTTGCAGATCCGCCAGAAGGTCCAGGATCTGCGCCTGTGTGGTGACATCGAGCGCAGTGGTCGGCTCGTCGGCAATCAGCACGTCTGGATCGTTGGCAAGCGACATTGCGATCATCACACGCTGGCGCTGGCCGCCTGACATCTCGTACGGATAGGCGTTGATCTTGCGTTCCGGCTCGGGAATGTTGACGAGTTTCAGAAGCTCGAGGGCCTTTGCCTTGGCCGCTTTCCACGACAATCCGCCATGAACGACCATGGGCTCGGCCAGCTGCCGCCCGATGGTGTAAAGCGGGTCGAGCGAGGTCATCGGCTCCTGGAAGATCATGGTGATCTTCGCACCGCGGATCTTGTTGAGCTTGCCCACCGGCAAGCCGAGAATATTCCGGCCTTCGTAGATCACCTCGCCGCGTGTGCGCCCGTTGGACGCCAGAAGGCCCATAGCCGCCATCATGGTCTGGCTCTTGCCCGAGCCGCTTTCCCCGACGATCGCGACGGTTTCACCCGCCTGGACGTGAATGTCGACGCCTTGAACCGCATTGACGGTACCCGTCGCGGTTTCAAAGTCGACCTTCAAATCCTTGATTGAGAGGACCGTTTTCTTGGTTTCGCTGGTCATGGTCTTCTCCTCACCGGTCCTTCGGGTCCAGGGCATCGCGCAGGCCGTCGCCGATGAAGTTCAGCGCAAACAGGGTCGATGTCAGGAAGATGGACGGGAAAATCAGCATCCAGGGAGCCCCTTGCAGATTTCGCGCGCCTTCGGAAATCAACACGCCCCAGCTGGTCATCGGCTCCTGAATGCCGAGGCCAAGGAAGGACAGGAAACTTTCCAGCAGGATCACCTTCGGCACCAGAAGGGTCATGTAGACCACGACCGGACCAAGCGTATTCGGGATGATGTGCCGGCGCACGATACCGCCATCGGCCACACCGAGCGCTTCCGCCGCCTGCACATATTCCTGGCGTTTGATGGTCAGCGTCTGCCCGCGCACGATGCGCGCCATGTCGAGCCATTCCACGGCACCGACGGCGATGAACATCAGGATGAAGTTCCGGCCGAAGAAGACGACGAGCATGATCACGAAGAAGATGAACGGCAGCGAATAGAGGATATCCACGACGCGCATCATCATCTGGTCGACCCGGCCACCGAGATATCCTGAAGTCGCCCCGTAGAGAACACCGATCGATATCGCAACGATGGTCGCCAACAGGCCGATGGTCAGCGACACGCGGCCGGCGATGAAGGTTCGGGTCATCATGTCACGACCATTGGCGTCGGTGCCGAAATAGAAATGCATGAAGTTGATGTCGGCCCTGACCGTTGCAGACTTGTTGTCTGCGGACATGTCTGTCAGCTCGGTATTCCTGAACAGGTCGCTGCGGTCAAAATACAGCACGGATCGGGGATCGATATCCCGACTGGAGGTGACCTTGGCGACAATCGTGTCGCCTTCGCGCTCGAACGCTTCCACGGTCAGACGCGCCCGTTTGGCGGAAGACATGAAGCCGGGCTCGACCTGCTCAGGCTTCGGATAGGCCTCCAGGCTGGCCGGTACCTTCACGTAGTCACGATAGACGGTGTCGTAGTGATGAGGCGACAGGATCGGACCAAGGATCGAGATCAGGCCGATTGTCAGAAGCACGATGATGGAGGCGACCGCCGCACGGTTGGCGAGCAACCGGTCGCGCGCGTCGTCCCACAGGGAACGCCCCTTCGCAGGCGCCCCGGTGGATGATGTTGCAGTGAGGGTCACAGTCGTCTCCTCCTCAGTCGTAGCGCACACGCGGATCGAGCAGCGCATAAAGCAGATCCACGACGAGGTTGAACAGGATAACAAAGCAGGCAACGACAACAACCGTCCCCATGACCAGGGTGTAGTCACGGTTGAGAGCGCCCTGCACGAAGTAGCGGCCGATGCCCGGGATACCGAAGATGGTTTCGATCACGACGGAACCGGTGAGCAGCGCTGCCGCAGCCGGGCCGAGATAGGAAACGACCGGCAGGATCGCCCCTCTGAGCGCATGCACCACCACGATCATGTAGGAGGTCAGCCCATAGGCCCTTGCAGTGCGAACATGGTTGGACCTGAGCGCCTCGATCATCGAGCCGCGCGTCAGACGTGCCACGACCGCGATCTGAGGCAGCGCGAGAGTCACGACCGGCAGCACCCGGTTGACGAACGCCCCGCCATTCCAGCCCCCCACGGGCAGCCAGCCGAGCCACACCCCGAGGATCAGGGTCAGGATCGGCGCAACGACGAAGTTGGGGATCGTGACACCGAGCGTTGCCGCAGCCATGATCGAATAGTCTGCCGGTTTGTTCTGGCGCAGCGCCGCTGCCACGCCCAGGAAACCGCCGACCACCAGAGCCAGGCAGAGCGCGGACAAGCCCAGCTGGATGGAGATGGGAAGACTTTCCGCAAACAGTTCATTGATCGAGAAGTCGCGGAAGTAGAAACTCGGACCGAAATCCAGACGGGCCACGCTCTGCAGGTACAGCAGGTACTGGTTCCACAGGGGCTCGTTGAGATGGTAGATCTTGTTCAGGTTTTCCATCACCTTTGCTTCCAGGGGACGTTCCAGATCGAACGGTCCACCCGGCGCGATGCGGATGAGGAAAAAGGAAATCGTGACAATCAGAAAAAGCGTCGGGATTGCGCCGAGCAATCGTCCGAGGACATATCGGAGCATAGGCTTTGCCTCTGTTTGTTAAACGGCGGTCTTTCGGTCAATCTTGATTGATTGATGCCGCCTTGCAAGAACCGGCAGGGAAGCCCTGCCGGTCTCGATGTTGTCAGGTTATTCGGAGATGCTCATCCAGCGGGACGGATGGATGTTGAGGAGGTTGTCCTCAAATCCTGCCATCTTGTCGGAGACCAGGTTCATGGAACCGTAGTACATCATCGGAATGAACGGCAGGTCCCGCATGAAGAGCTCTTCAGCCTTCTTCAGGATTTCCGCACGCTTCTCCAGATCCACCGTGACGGCCGCTTCGTCCATGAGTGCATCATACTCAGGATTGTTGTAGCGGGCGTAGTTGAAGCCGTCGTTGTCGCTCTCGACCATGAACAGGAAGTTCTGCGGGTCGGAGTAGTCGCCGATCCAGCCGGCGCGGGCGACGTCGAAGTCCTGACGGTCACGCAGCATGGCGTAATGCGTCTTGGTGTCGGTGTTGATCAGCTTGACGTTGACGCCGAGAGGTTTCCACATGTCGGCAATCGCAACTGCCGTATTCTTGTGGTTTTCGGACGTGTTGTAGTTGATCGTCAGTTCGACAGGATTGTCCGGGCCGAAACCGGCATTGGTCAGAAGTTCGATCGCTTTTTCTTCGCGGTCGATCTGGGACATGTCCTTGTAGTCGGCATAGGCCGGTTCACCGTAGTTGCCGATGCCCGGCGGCACGAAGGAATAGCCGGCCACCATGGTGGAGCCCCAGATTTCGTCGGCCAGGAACTCACGGTCAATCGCCATGGACAGAGCCTGGCGGACGTCCGGGTTCTTCAGGACTTCGTCTTCGTGATTCAGGGCGTAATAGTAGGTGCCCAGATACGGCGCCACGTGGAACTGGTCGCCCAGGTTCTCACGCATGAAGGCGACCTGCTCGGTCGGCGCATCGTTGTTGGTGTGCAGCTCACCGGCCTGGAACCGGCGCAGAGCCGCGCCACGGTCTTCGGTCGGATAGAAGAAGACAGTGTCGATCTTCACCTGATCTGCATCATGGAAATGCGGGTTCTTGACCGCTTTCACATGTGCGTTCGGCACGAACTCTGCGAGGGTGAAGGCACCGTTGGTGACGATGTTTTCGGCTTTCACGAAATCGGAGCCGAATTTTTCAACGGAAGCCGGATGGACCGGAAGGCCGGTCTGGTGGCCCAGAAGGTCGATGAAATAAGGCGTCGGGGACTCCAGAGCGATCTCGAGCGTATGATCGTCAAGCGCCTTCACGCCGAGTTCTTCCGGCTTGGCTTCGCCCTTGTTGACCTTTTCGGCGTTCAGGATCGGATACAGAACGTTGGCGTATTTCGCGCCTGTTTCCGGGTTCATGATGCGCTGAAGCGAAAAGACGAAATCGCCGGCAACAACCGGATCCCCATTGGACCACTTGGCATCATCGCGCAGCATGAAGGTATAGGTCTTACCGTCGTCGGAAACCTTCCACTCCGAAGCAACGCCCGGAATGATCTGGCCATCGGCGCCATAGGCAACCAGGCCCTCGTAAAGATCACGCAGGATATGCGCTTCATAGGTTGTGGAGGTCTTGTGCTGATCCAGGGTTTCCGGGTCGGCAGTGTTGCCGCGGTGGTAGACCACCTCTGCAACCGCAGTAATAGATGTAGCAGCCATCAAGGCAGCCGCAAGCGCTGTCACACGCATGGACTTGAACATATCGCTCTCCCCTCTTGGGTTATAGTTGAAGCAAATGGAACGATGGGTCACAAGATTCCACGCTCTTTGCGAGCAATCAAGCATCCCCCAACGGCACATTTCGACCTTAGTCGCAAAAAGGCGATGTTTTTGCTTGTTTTTAAACGAAACCGGAAAATTTTTCCGTTGTTTTACTCGGCGGTCAAATAATTTGACCTCAACACGCGCAATTATGTTTCAATCCTAGCGGCAAAATCGATATTTTCCACTATGAGCCAGATACATGCCCGTATCAGGGTTGAAAGACTTGAATTTCCGCGCGCAATAGGCCGTCCACTGAGGGGTAAAAGGAGCCAGTCCAGTCTTGGTATAGGGGACACGCTGCGGTTGTCCACGATAGCGCGGCGGGTTCACATAGACCCGCGACCGGTAGGGATAGGCCCGCATGTCGTAGGGGTGGTAATAGTAAGGTGCGCCATAGGGACGGTAAGGCGGGCCGTAAAGACCATAAGGTGCGTAGAAGGCACCGCCGCGATACCCACGATTGCCGAAACCGAAGCCGATACCGACACCATTGAAATAGATCCCGTCGGCACGTGCGGGCGATGTGCCGGTCAAGCCGGCGACTGCCCCGGCCAGACACACGGCGACAGCGGCAAGACAGATCCGAAACCGCTTGCGGGCAAGAGAGCCCCTTTCGCGTTTCGCCAGGTTCAGGTCAGACATGATGCTCTCTCCTGTCGGCGCACGCCCCGCGCCTGTTGGTCGCCCCTGTCCACACGCTGCCCAGAATAACGCATTCGGGCACCAAAATCTCTCAGATCAAGATCAAAAATGCTGGGCGTTCTTTCCGGGCCGCTTGCGCGGTTCACGCGCGGCCAGTAAACCGGGCGCCGATCCGACATTCCGACCGGGAAAACAAGACCCTCATGGCTCCACCGCTGCTGACACTTCGCGACGTTCATCTGACCTTTGGCGGCACGCCACTTCTTACCGGTGCCGAGCTTTCCGTTTCCGAAGGTGAGCGCATGTGCCTTGTCGGCCGCAACGGCTCCGGCAAGTCGACCCTTTTGAAGATTGCTGCCGGCATGGTGGAGATGGACAAGGGCGAACGCTTCTTCCAGCCCGGCCGCACGGTGCGCTATCTCCCGCAGGATCCGGACCTTTCCGCCTATGCCTCCACACTGGAGTATGTCAATGAAGGCCTGACCGAGGGCGACGATCCCTATCGCGGCGCTTATCTTCTGGAAGTCCTGGGCCTTAGCGGCACGGAAGACCCGAAGTCCCTTTCCGGCGGCGAAGCCCGCCGAGCTGCCCTCGCCCGGACGCTCGCCCCCGAGCCGGATATTCTGCTGCTCGACGAGCCAACCAACCACCTGGACCTTCCCGCCATCGAATGGCTGGAACAGGAGCTCAAGAGCCTGAAGTCCGCCCTGGTGCTGATTTCCCATGACCGTCGCTTCCTGGAAAACCTGTCGCGCACCACTGTCTGGATCGACCGCGGTGTCGCCCGCCGGCTCGACAAGGGCTTTGCCCACTTCGAAGCCTGGCGCGACGAGGTGTTCGAGCAGGAAGAGGTCGACCAGCAGAAACTGGCGCAGAAGATCAAGCGCGAAGAGCACTGGATGACCTACGGTGTCACCGCCCGGCGCAAGCGCAATATGCGGCGCGTGCGCGAGCTTGCCGACCTTCGCAAACAGAAGCGGGAACACCGCGGGCCTCAAGGCACCGCCAAGCTTGCTGCCACGGATGCCGAAGTTTCGGGCAAGCTGGTGATCGAAGCCAAAGGCATTTCCAAGACCTATGGCGACCGTGCCATCGTCAAGGACTTCTCGACCCGCATCCAGCGCGGTGACAGGATCGGTTTTGTCGGCCCGAACGGCGCCGGCAAGACGACGCTTCTGAAGATGCTGACCGGCGAACTGGAACCGGACACGGGCACGACACGGCTCGGCACCAACCTGGAAATGGTCACACTCGACCAGAAGCGCGAGAACCTGAACCTCAACGACACGCTGTCCTCGGTCCTGACCGGCGGGCGCGGCGATACGGTGGTGATCGGCGACGAGACCAAGCATGTCATGTCCTACATGAAGGACTTCCTGTTCTCGCCGGAACAGGCCCGTACGCCGGTGGGGGTGCTGTCGGGCGGTGAACGCGCCCGCGCCATGCTCGCCCGGGCACTGGCCAACAAGTCGAACCTGATGGTGCTCGACGAACCGACCAACGACCTCGACCTTGAAACGCTCGACCTGCTGCAGGAACTGCTGGCCGACTATCCCGGCACGGCCCTGATCGTCTCGCACGACCGCGATTTTCTCGACCGGGTGGCAACCTCCGTGATCGTCTCGGAGGGCGACGGCCTGTGGCGTGAATATGCCGGTGGCTACACCGACATGCTGGCACAGCGCGGCGAAGGCGTGACCGCCCGCAAGGCCGACAAGGCAGCGCCCGTGAAGAAGGAAAAGCCTTCCGCTCCAGAGGCTTCGCCGCAAAAGCCTCAGGCAAAATCAAAACTGAGCTTCACCCAGCAGCATCTTCTGAAAACCCTGCCGGACACGATCGAGAAACTTGAAGCACGCCTTGAAACGCTTCAGGCGGAAATGAACGACCCGCAGCTCTATGTGAAGAACCCTGACAAATTTGCCAAGATATCCCAGCAAATAACTGATCTCACGAATGAAAAGGATGCTGCGGAAGAGCAGTGGCTGGAGCTGGAAATGCTGAACGAGGCGGGTTAGGCAAGCCGTTCGGCACATCAACTTCAGAAATTGATTCAACTCTGGGACCGCCCTGCTCTGCACTCCGGCACCGCGATTAAGTGGTCCACGAGCACTGGGCGCCCGCCAGGCTCATTGCACCAAATCAGGCCCTATGGCACCCAGCCGGGACACCGTGTTCTGGCGGAACCTGCCGCCACCTGTCGCGTTTCCTTTTCGAGCAAGAAGGAGACGCACAGATGCACAAGGCGACCATTCTCAAGATCGACCAGGTTACTCACGATGTGAAACGCTTCCGACTTGTCGAGCCTGAAGGGTTCGACTTCAAGGTCGGTGACGCGACAGAGATTGCGCTCGATGAAGACGGCTGGCGGGACGAGACTCGCCCCTTCACCATGACGTCCTTGCCCGAAGAGCGAACTCTCGAATTCACCATCAAGGGATACCCCGATCATGACGGGGTTACGGAGCGCCTTCACAAGCTGAAGGAAGGCGACCACGTGCTGATCGCCGATCCGTTCAAGACCTTCCGCTATGACGAGCCGGGCGTGTTCATTGCCGGCGGCGCCGGCATCACGCCGTTCCTTGCGATATTCCGGGACCTGGAGAAGAAGGGAAAGCTGAACGGCAACCAGCTGATCTTTGCCAACAAGACCTCGGAGGACATTATCTACCGCAAGGAACTTGAGGCTATGGACGGCCTGAAGATCGATCACGTTCTGTCAGACGAAGACACGGCCGGCAGCCACCACGGCATGATCGACGCGGACATGATCAAGGAATTCGTGCCTGATCTGGACCGCCGCTTCTACCTTTGCGGACCGCCGCCCATGATGGAGGCGGTTCAGGAAGTGCTCGAGGAACTTGGCGTCAAGGCGGACTCTGTGGAATTCAGCGACTAACGCAGGCGGGGTGGGTCTGCTTCCTCAGCTGAGCCACCCTGGCGACTGGCAAACCAGGCAAAGCCCAGCGGAGACCCGGGCCTCGGGCCTCCGCCGCCTGTACTGCGGAGCAAATCGCTTCCCCTCACCGTAAATCCTTGAAGAACACGGTTGTCGCATCCAGATGGCCGTGGCTGTTATAGGCGTAGTCCGGAATGACGCCGACCTTCTGGTATCCGCAAGTCGGGTAGAGCTTTTCCGCCCGATCTCCGGTGACCGTATCCAGCACCAGCATCCAGCGGTTCTCGGAACGGGCAAGGCCATCGATGGCCGACATGAGCTTTCTGGCAAGTCCCTTGCGCCGATGTGCCGGATGAACCATCAACTTGGCAACGTCCGCTCGATGGGGCTGGTTGTCGGCTCCTGCCTTCACAAGCATCACCACGCCCGCAATGTCCGCCCCTTGACGCGCGGCAAGCAGAAATGCCTCCCCACTTTCGATGGCGGGCAGCTTGCTCGCCCAGAAGGTTTCCGCCTTGGCCTGTGGCATCGGCAAAAGGAAGCCGATCCCGGCACCATCTTCGACACATGCTTTCAGAAGCTGCCCCAGGGCGGGAAGCGACCTGCGCACCTCATCTGCTGACATCAGACCGACGGGGGCGTCAGGCGTGAACGGCTGGACTTGCAGAGGTCCGGTCTCGGTAACAGGAAGTGTCATGGCGTGATCACCGTCAGGAAATAGCGTGCCGGAACCGTTCCAGACGCGTGGTAACTGTTGGGGGCGTTGAGACGGAACCGCAGGGCATCACCAGGCTCCAGGTCGTAGGCGTCCGGGCCGATGACCATCCGCAGGTTCCCCTCCAGAAGCACAAGTTGATGCTCCAGATCCGGAACCGGCGGAGCGGCATAGGCAACGGTGGCACCTGGGGGAATACAACCTTCGATCATGGCCCCGCGATACCCGCTTGCTGCCGGCGTTAATGTGCGGCGGACATAACCTGTCTCCGGGTCCGTCCAGACGGCCTGCACGTCCCGAGGAACAAGGCGCTCGATCGTTGCGGAGGCTGCTCCGAATAGTTCGGCCATTGAGAGGCCGAATGCCGCGGCAAGTTTTCCAAGAACGCTTGCGGTCGGGCTGGTGTCGCCGCGCTCGATCCGCGACAGGGTGGCCCGGCTGATACCGGTGCGTTCGGCCAGATCTTCCAGTGGCCAGTTTCTGGCCCGTCGCAGCTCGGTCAGCCGTCGGGCAAGATCTTGATCAAGGTTCGACATCAAAAAATCCCATAAATGAGAATTTTCTCATATATGGGATTTTTCATTTTACAAAGCTCAAAGAATGAGCAGTGTCTGACGGTCGTTTAGTTTCACACCTTCGAGAACACCGCGCTGGCGTTCACACCGCCGAAACCAAAGCCATTGGTGAGGATGTGGTTGACGTCACGAGCAATGGCCTTGCCGGGGATCATTTCGAACCGGCTCATGGCCTCGTCGGCCGCTTCCAGATTGCGGGAAGGCGGCAGCAGACCGCTCATCAGGGCCTTGACGCAGGCGATTGCCTCCACGGCTCCCGCGGCCCCCAGCAGGTGGCCGAACATCGACTTTGACGACGACACCGCAAGGTCCTTGCCACGGTTTTCGAAAAGCGTTGTCAATGCAGCAATTTCGGCAGCATCCCCGACTGGCGTCGATGTGGAGTGCGCATTGACGTAACCGATTTCACCGGGCGAGAGATTGGCCGTCGACAAGGCCTGCCGCATTGCCCGCAGACCACCCTCACCGTCCGGCGAAGACGCGGTAACGTGATAGGCGTCGGCGCTGGTGCCGTAACCGGCCAACTCGGCCAGGATCGTCGCACCGCGGGCGGTGGCATGGTCATGATCTTCCAGGATCAGGATGCCAGCGCCTTCGCCCATGATGAAGCCGTCACGGTCCTGGTCAAATGGCCGGGACGCATGGGCCGGATCGCCATTGCGTTTGGAGGACATGGCCTTCGCGGCACAGAACCCGGCGTAGGAAACCTTGTCGATACAGGCTTCTGACCCGCCTGCCACCATCACGTCGGCTTCTCCCGAACGGATAATACGGGCGGCATCGCCAAGGGCCTGAAGGCTGGCGGCACAGGCAGTCACCGGCGCGCCAATCGGCCCCTTGAGGCCATGTCGGATGGAAACTTGACCGGCAGCCAGGTTGGCCAGGAACGACGGCACCAGAAAAGGCGACGCGCGGCGGGGGCCTTTTTCGTCCACCAGCCGCGTACCGGCGGTCATGGCCGGAAACCCGCCAACCCCGGTCGCGATGATCGTGCCTGTACGTTCCTTGTCCCTGTCGGACTTCGGCTCCCAACCCGCATGGGCCAGCGCTTCCTGAACCGCTCCCATGGCAAAATGGATGAACCGGTCAGAGCGGCGCTGTTCGCGCGGATCCATCACTGCATCGACATCAAAGCCATGCTCGTCTTCTGCTTTCGAAGGAACCTCGCCTGCAATCTGGCAAGCCAGCTCACCTGCATCGAAGTGGGTGATCTGGCGGATGCCGTTGCTCCCGTCTTTCACCCGGTTCCAGAAGGCATCTACCCCGGTGCCCAGCGGGGAAACGATCCCCAGTCCCGTCACGACCACACGTCGCATGTCTTACCTCACATTGGTTTGCCAGCGCCCCCCGCCCCGGCAGTTAAGATGTGTCGAGGCGGTTTGCCAGTCCGCCCGAGATGGAAATCCTTTTTGCCCGGCTATAGCTCCGAGAGCCGTTTCAGGGTGTCGATGGCACGCAGAAATTCATCGCTGCCGAGATGTCCCTTCACGTCTGCCTGGGCCTGCCGCCACAACGGGACGGCAGTATCAAGAAGCTCCGCGCCCTTCGGGGTCAGCCGATACTGTTTGCTGCGGCCGTCCCGGACGGGTTGCGATGCGACCAGCCCCTTGCGCTCCAGAAGAGCGACATTGCGCACCAGTGTCGTTCGTTCCATGGACAGCCGCTTGGCCAGTGCTGCCGTCGTCACGCCTTCGTATTTCCGGATCGAGACAAGCACGGAGAACTGACCGGCCGTCATGCCAACCTGCCGCGCCAGCTTGTCATAGTGCCGGCTGACGGCACGTGCGGCCTTGCGCGCGTTGTCGAGAACGCAGAGCGAGAAATCGTCTTCTTCCATGCGGGCTTTGTGTGCATATACACATCAAAAGTCAAGTCACAGTCGAACGATCCCGTTCCCGGGCAATTTGTCATCAGGATATTGCGTTTATTTGCAAAGGGGTTACGGTCAACAACGGCAACCGGAGCGTGAGGAGGTCAAAATGACAGATGCTGTTCAGGCCGTAGAGAATATGAGAAGAAAGATCCAGGATAACTGGGGCTGGTTTCTGGCGCTCGGCATTGCGCTGGTCATAGGTGGCATCATCCTGATCGCCGCTCCCCTGGCAACGTCGATTGCCGTGACGATCCTGATCGCGGCCGTGCTATTCGTCGGCGGCCTGGTTCAGATCTACAATTCCTTCAAGACCCATGGTACCGCCAGTTTCCTCTGGAACCTGATCACCGGCATTATCGCCGTCATCGGCGGGATCGTGATTTATGTGAACCCGCTCGCGGGAACCATCGCGCTGACACTGGTGATTGCAGCCATCTTCGTGGCGCAGGGCATCAGCCAGATCCTGCTGGCCTTCAAACTGAAGCCGCATGACGGCTGGGTCTGGGTTCTGATCGCAGGGCTCGTATCCCTTGTGGCTGGCGCCATGATCTGGCTGGAACTGCCGAGTTCGGCCGCCTGGGCGCTTGGCCTTCTGGCCGGCATTTCGGTGCTGATCAACGGCTGGAGCTACATCGCCATAGCGCTTGCAGCCAAGGCATCCAAGAACTGAAACTGAATTTATTTGAGATGACTGGCACCCGGCAGAATTTAATTTGCCGGGTGCTTTTTTTGATGTAGCGTTTTTCAGGTTCAACAGCAGGCATCGCCTGCGTTCAGGCTGTTCCGTGGATGGTTTCTGTTCTCGGCCGCAATGGCGGCAATCCGCATAACAAGGCCTATTGGTGGTGGCCGCCCCCCGCCGACCGTTGATGTTTGCCGGCTCTTGCCGGTGTCCCTACTCTCCAAAACATCAACGGATTTTAGAAATGACGAACGTGACCTTGCGCGGTGAAGACCGCATGCTTTCTGTCGCCTGGACCGATGGCACCAGCGCCGACTTTCCCTTCATCTGGCTTCGCGACAACTGCCCGAGCGGGTTTCATCCGCAAACGCAGGAACGCCAGTTCGACCTGACCGGCATTGCGATGGATATTTCCATCGTGAAGGCCGAACAGGATGCGGATGAAATTATTCTAACCTGGTCCGGCGACGGCCATGTCAGCCGCTACAGGGCCGACTGGCTGTTAGATCACCGGCCAGGGGTCGGACTTGCCGATCCAGCCGAGATCGAGCCTGCGCTGTGGCGCGGTGATCTTGTCCCGGAAGCCCTTCCGCGCGCGGCGGCCGCCGACTTGATGGTCAACGACGATCTCCTTCTCGCTTTCCTGATCGAAGCCAAGAAAACCGGCCTTGCTCTTGTCGACGGCATGGCTGACGACGTGGAGGCAGGTGTCGATGTCGCCCGCAGGATCGGTTTTCTTCGGGAGACCAATTTCGGCACTACATTTGAGGTCATTTCCAAGCCGAACCCGAACAACCTGGCCTATACGTCCCATGCCCTTCCTTTGCATACGGACCTGGCCAATCAGGAATTGCCACCAGGCTTCCAGTTCCTGCATTGTCTTGCCAATGAAGCAGAAGGTGGCGGCTCGACCTTTTGTGACGGCTTCGCGATTGCGGACGATCTCGCCCGGCTTGATCCGGAGGCCTTCCGGCTCCTTGCCGAGACGCCGGTGCCCTTTCGCTTTCACGACGAGGACTACGACATCCGCCGCCATCACACGGTGATCGAACTCGATCTGTTCGCACGCGTGCAGGAACTCCATTTCAACGCCCATCTCGCCGGGATCTTCGATCTGCCGGCCGATCGAATGGAAGCTTATTACGGGGCGTATCGCACCTTGATGCAGATGACCCGATCAAGGAATTACGTCATCACCACACGGCTGAAAGGCGGAGAGATGGTGATCTTTGACAATCGGCGGGTCCTGCATGGCCGAGCCGCTTTCGACCCTGGCACCGGGTTCCGCCATCTGCGCGGCTGTTATGTCGACCGCGGCGAATTCGACAGCCGCATACGAGTCCTCAGCCGAAAAAGAAATTAAGGGTCTCATAGTCAAGAGCGCCCGAACATGTCCGGGCGCTCTCCAGTTCTTTACACCTTCCGGTGCTTTTCACACCGATGATCAGCGAGGCTCCCTCGCAAGACCCTTGCCGAGGATGGGGCCGGTCGGCAACCCGGTTGGAGAGCCTCCCGGCTGTTCGAAGGTGATCTCATAAAGCTGGTCAGGCTTGGGAACCGGCAACCCGGCAGCTTGCAGGATCGTTTGTTTAGGCTCATCGAAGATGCCCAGGGAAACCGGCGGCCCATCCGGATCCGGTTTGGTCCAGAGCTGAAGGATCGTGCCTGCCGGGACATCGGTCTGCCCCAGAAGCGTGACCTGGGTCGCGTTGTTCTCAGCCCCTTCGATCATCGCAACAGGCTGCCCGGCATCGTTGACAAGCACGGCAATCACCTGCGGTTCAACTGTCGTCATGAGGTTCCAGACAAGCGCGATGGCAAGTACGAGGCTCGCTGCCAGGCTGGCTGCCGCCGTCCACATCATTGGCCTGCTGCGCTTTTCTCTCTCGGACTTGAGATCCACCGGCGCTTCAACACGACTGTCTTTCGTCTCGGGAGCGACCATACTCTCTTCCACCGCGTCCAGACGCCTTTCAACGCGATGCCAAAGGCTCTCCGGCACGGCTTCACGGGGCGTCGCGGCGTCCAGAGCGGCGAACCGCTGACGGGCAAGTTCCACGAGAACGGCCAATTCCGGCTCCTTCATCAGGCGATCTTCCACTTCGCGCTGTTCTTCTGGGTCGCACAGGCCAATGACGAATTCGTCGGCAAGTTCAGCAAGATTTCGGCGAGCCGTTCTCATGACATGCACTCCCGCAAGGAAGTCAGGCCACGGCGCACCCACGCCTTTACCGTTCCAAGGGGGGCCGACAGACGGCCGGCAATTTCGCCATGGGTGTAGCCCCAGATATAGGACATCAGCACGGCACTGCGCTTTTCCGTTTCCAGTCGTCCGAGACAACGGCGCAACTCGCTGTCATGGCCCAGCATTTCCCACGCCTCGTTCAGTTCGCTGCCGTCGATCTGGCGTTCCAGCTTGTCGTCATCGGTTGCCGATTCCCGGGCCCCGTCACGAAGCATGTTCAAGGTCCTGTTCCGCAGGACCGCGAAGATCCACGCGCGCCCGGATCCTTTCGCAGGATCAAATTGGGAGGCCTTGCGCCAGATCAGGACCAACGCATCCTGGAGTGCATCTTCAGCAAGGTCCTGCCGGCGCAACATGCGCTTGGCAATGCCCAGCATCTTGGGGCCTTCCAGTTCCAGGATCTGTCGCAAAGCCTGCCGGTCCTTGCGTGCACAGGCGGCCAGTAGGGCCGCGTGATCCACTTCGCTTACGCTTTCCGGCATATCCAGCACGTTGGTCTCACTTGTTCAATCTCACCAGGGCTCCTGAGTGCTACGCATCAGAAGCGTTGCCGGACCAGTCGTACCGGTAAGGGACCGGAGCAGCCTGGGGTGGGTGGTCCAGGCTGCTCCGGCAATCGGCTTTGCGAACCAGGTGGGACGGGGCCGCAAAGCCCAGAGCATCCTTGTTCATTCAGCGGGCTGAAGATGCTCTGTCAGTATGTGTTTTGGATGGGGCTCACATCGCGGTCATGAACGTGATGTCGCGCAGCGGCCATTCCAGGCCACCCAGTTCCCAGCTGTCGGTCACCTTGCCGGTTTCCAGCGAAACGGTGTGCAGCCACGTGCCGGTTGCCAGCCAGGCCTTGTTGTTGCCTTCCGCGTCGGTGGCGACATCAAAGGCGTAGGTTTCGGCAGCGTCCACACCCAGCTTGCCAACGGCCGCAAGGGTGCCGTCGTTCGGCGAAGTCTGACGGATGACGGCACCAATGGTCGCGTCGATGTCATACATCGCAGTCGTTTCCGGCTGGCCGTAGGAGTTGATGTAGGCGGCAGCAACGATGTTCGGCGCCTCACCCGCATGCATGTCCTTTTCCTCAAAGGCCAGGCTGCCGTCGACGGTCACCTTGCCGCTTTCGATATCAACCCGGTGGTTGGTCACACCGGTCATGAAGCGCAACTTGTTGGCCTTGGGGTTGAAGTCGACGATGACAGGCTGCCCGTCTTTCAGCGGCAGCATCTTGTCCATCTTGGAAATCACCGTTGCCGCACCGGTCTTCGGATCAATCTCGACGATTTCATGAGCGCCACTGACGCCGATCAGCTGCCCTGTCGCCGGTCGCAGGTCAATGCCGAGCAGGCTGTCGACACCGGAAACTTCCATCGTGTCGGTGACCTTTCCGGAATTGCTGTCGATGACCACCAGGGTCTTTTCACCGGCAAGACCGATCGCAGGGGTCGCGTGAGCAGCGCCAGCGGCAAGAACAAGGGCGGATGCTGTCAGAAGGCTACGTGCAATAAGGGGCATTTCAGATCTCCGTCTTTCAAAGGCAGGAGGCATCGGATTGGCCTCACTTCCCGGAAACACGGCAGATCGAATTTTGGATGCAGCAGGGGGAGATTTTTTTTGGAATTTTTCAGAAATTGGCGATCAGATGAAATATAAGTGCCTGAAATTATTGAACTTAAGAGAGAAACCTCTCATCACAAAAAAATCCTGGTTCGCAGCAGAAACAGGAAACCGTGACCTCATCCGCCTTCGAAAACGCGTGTCTTTTCTTCTTCGGACAGCACTTTCCATTTGCCCTCTTCGAGACCTTCCAGACCGAGGCCGCCGATGTGACTGCGGGTCAAGTCGGTGACGTGATTGCCCGTTGCCGCAAACATGCGGCGTACCTGGTGATACCGGCCTTCATGCAGGGTCAGCCGGGCATGGGTTTCGTCCAGAACCTGAAGCTCCGCCGGCTTCAGCGGCTTGTCTTCACTTTCCAGCATCATGTCGCCGGAGGCAAACAGCGCGCCTTCGTCGCCCTTCATCGGGCGGTCGAGCGTCACTTCGTAAATCTTGGGAACTTCGGACTTCGGCGAGATGACGCGATGCAGGAATGTGCCGTCGTCGGTAAACAGCAAGGCACCGGACGTTTCCTTGTCCAGCCGACCGATGGTGGACAGAACCGGCTTGCGCATGCGGAACCTGTCCGGCAACAGGTCATAGACCAGCCGGCCCTGATCCTTGATGGAGCAAGTGTAGCCAAGCGGCTTGTTCATCAGGATCACCACCCCGTGTGCGGGGTCGAGCGGTTCATCGTCGAAGAGGATGTCCTCGTGAGCGGTCTTGGCATCCGCCTTCAAACGGCTGCCCTCGCGGTCTGTGAGCCACCCGTTGCGGATGGCGACCTGCATTTCCTTCCGGCTGCCATAGCCGAGATTGGCAAGGAGTTTTACAAGACGCATCTTACCGACCTCCCTTGCCTTTGACAGCCCGGATTACCTTGTAGCCACCTTCGTCGGCGAGCTGTTTCACATCGGCGAAGACTTCGCCCAGCGTGTGCTCGTAGGGAAGATGCCGGTTCGCGACCATGAAGAATTCGCCACCCGGCCGCAGTCCGCGGGCAGCGGCGCGAATGAAGCCCTGACCGACGTCGGCGCGGTCAGCCTTGCCGGCCTGGTGGAACGGCGGGTTGGAGACGATGAAGTCGTAAGGTCCTTCGATGCCCTGGGTCACATCCGACCAGATGCCGTTCATCGTTCTGAGGCCCTTGAAGGCAGCCAGGTTCTGTTCGGCCAGATCCAGCGCACGCTTTTCCGCCTCGTAGAGATCCATCGAAGTGACCTTCGGAGCCTTCTCGAAAACGGCACGTGTCAGATAACCGAAGCCCGCTCCAAGATCAGCGCCTCTGCCCTTTAGAGTTGCCGGCACAAGGTCTGCCAGAAGTCTGGAGGCCGGGTCGATCCTGTCCCAGGCGAAGATGCCCGGCCGGCTGACGAATGCGCCGTCAAGCACGGTCCGCGGCGCATCGAGTACCAGCCATTCGGCGAGAAGCTCGGTGTTCAGGCTGTCATCGGAAAGTTCACTCCAGACGACCCGGCACTTGTTCTTGGTCATTTTCTCGGCGCTGCCCAGAAGCTCCTGAAGATCGCTTTCCAGCGTCTTGGCACCTTCGGTGTTGGGCGCGCAGGCAATCACGGTTCCGCCCGGCCGTGTCTTTGAAACCGCACGGGCAAGCTGTGCCCTTGCTTCCTGCCGTTGACGACCGGGAAGAACGAGAACTGCGTCGAAGCTTTTGTCTTCCGTCTCCGCGTCTACCTTCAGCCCTGCCTTTTGCAGCGCATCCCGGTCTGGTGCGAAACTCTGTTCGCAAACAAGATCTGCGTCCGCAAGCGCTGCAAGCGGACGCCCTGTCCTTGCGCGCAGGAACAGGACGCGGCTCTTGTCGGCGAGCTCGACAGCCCCGGTTTCAAGAGGCAAGACGAGTGTATCGAGCGCGGGATCGGACATGGCGGTCTTTCAGACGGGTTTCAGCTGACGCGCTCATACCGCCAGAATGGCCGAAGGTCAAAAGATCGCATCAGACCGGAAAGCTTTTCCATCCACCAGCAGGTTTACGGGCAGCGACCGGCCGTCTTCGGTCAACGAGATTTCAAGAAGAATGCGCGATGTGTCCATGCGTTCGATTTCAAGTCCCTCGCCCTCGGGCAGGAAGAAGGCATCGATACCGTAGTCCACCCGTATTTCGTCACCAAGAACGGAGCGAACGGTACCGGCGATCGCCAGATCACCGGCGTCAGCTCTTTCCTTCGCGATCAAGACCGGCACCGCAGCACCCGTTCCTTCTGACTTCAGACCGACGAAGATACTGTCTCCCGACTGGACCTTGTCAGCTCCGGGCACCGTCCTGGAAATGCTGCCGATCGCAAGATTGATCACTACATAGTCGCCACGGAGCAGGTCTCTCGGGTCAACCGGCACCACGGCAAGCGAAACAGCGGTTCCGCTGTGTTGCACGTCCAGCCGGTCGAACAACGGGATTGAGATGAGGCCAAGCTGGATCAGGGCCAGAAGTCCCCAAAGCAGCCATTGGGCGCGGGACTGCGGTTTTGAAACGGGAGTTGCAGTTGCCGTGGTCATTCCAGAACCTCCCCGGTGACGTCACCTTGTTCCGGCGTCCGGCCACCGCGCCTCATCAGACGCGCCAGCCAAAGGGCCATTCCCAGCAGCAGAACTCCTGCCACCAGGAAGAACAGCGACTGCCCCAGCAAACTGCCGATGGTGACCTGAAGCAGCCAGAGCGCGACCGCAGTCAGGCCGAAATAGGCACAAAGCATCCAGAACCTGTTGTTATACCATGTCCCCAGTGCGCACAGACCAATCAGTGCGGCCAGAACAAAGGCTGCCAGCACGAGAACGTTGGCCGTCAGAACCGGCATCAGCACGGCCACGAGCGCCAGGCCGGTTGCCCCGAAGAGCGCCCCCGACTTCACGGTCTTGTAGGATAGCAGCAGGCCTGTCACCAGGAGAGCCAGAGCGACGGCCAACGGCACCATGGCAGGGAGTGTTGCAAGGCCGCCCAAGGTCGGTTCATCCGCAACCTCGGGAACAAACACGAGCGCCAGGACGACCAGCACCGACAAGACCAGAATACCGACATCCTGAAGGGACCTTGCCATCAGCCAATGCCCATGACTGCGCGTCGGCCGGTCGCTTGACCACTTCACAAAAAGATCGGCAACGGGATCGAGCAACATCATCGCGGCCGCCATACCACCGGTTCCGGCTAGGAACATTGCAGTGATGAAATCATCGCTGGAGCTCATCAGTTCCGCTGTTTCGCCAAACCAGCGGCCATAGGTTACCCAGAGCAGCGAAATCGCGGCCCAGCGCGAAAGCCGTGCGGGATGAACGACTGGATGTGCAAACACCGCGACAAGAAGGAGAAGCCCGATCAGATCTTCCATCAGCGGTGCCGAACCGAATTCGGACCGCATGATCTGCCAGGTTATGGCAGCACCGGCAGCGACGATCAGGGATGTTTTCGAACCGGTGAGCCACGCGGCAGCCAATGCACCGAGACAGACAAGGAAAGCACCACCGGGCCAGTCGGCGGGCAAGTGGAAGATCTGTCCGACCAGCGCCATGCCACCGAGAAAAACCAGCGTTGCAAAGCCAGTGGCAAGATCCGCGATACCCTTGCGCCCTCTTGTAGCGGCAAAGGCCGCAAGACCGTTGCTCGCAACGACAAGCAATGCAATGCCGACGAGCTTCACGGACTTCGGGATAGCTCCCCAGTTTGCCGCAATGAACGCCAGCAGCGCCAAAGCCACGCAGACCATTCCAATTCCAGCAAGGGCCATGGGCAGGCGTGAACGACCGTCGTCCTGATCCTGCTCCTTCAATATGGCCGTTGCACCGGCAGAACTCACCCAGCCCTTCTCGACCCAAAGTTCCAGGTCGTCCTTCAAGCGTTTCTTATAGGCCCAGTCGAACATGCAGCTCCGCCAGTTTTGTCTTCATTTTTCTCTCGCAGCAGGGTTTTCCCTCACCCAGGTACACGGGATTCCGAACCGCGAGCGGCTCTGCTTCGGACAAGAAGTAGGCACTCGGGTGGCGAATAGGAAGTTTGTCTTTCGCCATCACGCTGGAGCGTAGCGAAAAATGCAATAAAAACAGAGTTCGAAATTCGGCAGCTCAAATTCCTGCCGGAAGCCGCGTTCCGGCACTTGTGAGCAGCACCGATCTTGCTATGCTTAACGGACAAATCCGGCGGCTGGACATCGGCGCCACCTGTGCCGGATTGCCGGAAACATGTCTTAGCCTGCTAAGCGAAACACCGTTTCAGATCAGAGCCAAACTCCAAAAATAATTCCAGGGGGGCTCTGTGGGGGCGTCCGAGAGGCCCGGACGCCCCCTATTATTATTCAGCCGGTTCCTGCGGTTTTTTGGCACTGCTGCGTGATTTGCGTGGAGCCGTCGTCTTACGCGCCGCTGCCTTTCGCGTTGCAGTCATGCGAGGAGACGATTTGCTCGGCACTGCCGCAGCCGAAGCCGCCCTAACGGGAGCTGTCCGCGTTGGCGCCGACTTCGCGGGGGCCTTGCTCGCCGCCTCTTCCTGTGCCGCTCGGGCGTCTTCCTTGCCCGGCTCGACGACTACATCGGTCACGGCAAGGGGATCTTCCGTGATGTCTCCCGAAACAGGCGGCAGGTCCAGCACCTTGTGGAACTGCTGCAGCGTTTCCAGTGTATGCGGCGTCATTTCGTCTATTGCACCGGGAATGAACCGCACAACCTTGGCCGCAAGTTCCCGCTCTTCCGGGGTTTTCAGAAGCTTTGGCAAGGTTTCGATTGCCAGTTCGGGGGCAAATTCGACGATCAGCGTCTGTTCCTGAAGAATGAAGCTGCGTTCGTCCGCATTCAACGATTTGAATGGTTCGTCCTGTGTCAGAACACGGGCCGAGCGTTCCAGACGGTCGCGGCGAACATTGCCCCGGCTGTCGGCAAGCAGGATCAGCATACGGATCACCGCTTCGCAGAAACCACCTTCCTCGATATGCATCAGGGCTGCCTGGACCGGCGGCAGGCTGCGCAACTCGTCCTTGCGCTTCAGCGTCCGGCCCGGTTGCTTGGTCCGGCCGAACCAGCGCATGTAGGGCGTACCCCAGATGGAATAGAAGAGGTTCTCGTAGGCTGTGTCGCGCAAATCCCGGAAAAGATCCATGGACTGCTCGATCAGGGCCGCACTGACCTTTTCCAGTTCGACAAACGGATTGCCTGCAGCGGCCGGCGACCTTTCGTTCCTTGCACGCTCGGCAATGCCGGGCAACCAGCCGAGAGCCGGATTTAGGCTGGAAAACAGCGCACGCTGCATTCTGAGCGGATGGCTCTTGCGACGCAGATCCGCGCTCTGCTCGGTGACGAAAGCCTGGACGAAAGGCCGTACGCAGACATCGTAGAATTCGGCCTGCTGCTCGGATGCACGGGCAACAGCGGCAAAGGGTATTTCATCGTCCCGGCCATCATCGATCTTCGTCAGGTCTTCCATCTTGCGCTCATGGAAGCTGACCGTGAATTCCCGCTCCAGCAGCGGGCCTTCATAGTCGTCGATGGTCATTTCGTAGAGGCCTGGCGCCAGCGCCTCGATTGTCTTCAGTGTCGAGGTGACTTCCGTGTGTTCCTTCTTCGCAATCTTGGAGGACACGAAAATGCCGAGATGGCCGACCTGTTCGTGGACCATATAGATGATCCGCTGGCCACGAATGGCGATTTCCCGCTCATCCGTGTAGGTGTCGATGATCCAGTTGAGGGCCTGCTGCGGCGGTGTGATGTTGTCGCCATAGCTGGCGAAAACGATGATCGGCGCGCGAATATGCTTGATGTCGACGTTTCGGCCGGGCTCAAGCTGTGCCT
The DNA here is from genome assembly GCF_000475395.1 of Labrenzia sp. C1B70. Lineage (NCBI taxonomy): Bacteria > Pseudomonadati > Pseudomonadota > Alphaproteobacteria > Hyphomicrobiales > Stappiaceae > Labrenzia > Labrenzia sp. C1B70. The sequence continues at coordinate 158,194 of NZ_AXCE01000011.1, read as the reverse complement.
CATTCTTGGAAAGACGGTTGCCGACGAAGAGCTGCTCGACGATCCACTTCATCTCCGCTTCGTTCAGCAGGAAATACCCGCCCCACCAGCGTTCGAACTCCAGGAAGCGCTTCGGCTCGGTGTCTACCTTGGCATAGAGATCGTAGTACTTGCCGAAGTAGTTCCGGGCCGGATTGAGCAGTTCGAAGTTCTGCACGATGTCGGCTCCATCGAAGATGCCGTGACCAAGGTCGGAGTAATACATCGCGTTCCAGGTCCCACCCAGGACGCCGGCATTGTAGCGCATCGGGTTTTCACCGACCCGGCCGGACCATGTGGACACAGGCGCCCCATTGAGGATGACCGGCCCGGTCAGATCCGGGTTCATGGCTGCCAGCAGCAGCGTCGCCCAGCCGCCCTGGCAATTCCCCGTCACCACCGGGTTCGGAGCTTCGGGGTGAAGCTCCATGACCTTGCGCACGAAGGCCGCCTCGGCATGGGTCACGTCCGCCAGTGTCTGGCCTTTCTCCGGCATCCGCTTGAAGGCAACGAAGTAGACCGGGTGACCGTCATGCAGGGCAACGCCCACTTGACTGTCCGGTTTGAAACCGCCGATCCCGGCTCCGTGTCCGGCCCGTGGATCGATGATGATATAGGGCCGTTTCCAGGGTTTCGGATCACGGCACGGCAGATCTGCGGGCGGAATGATTTTCAGCAACATGTAACAGCTGGGGCGCGGCAGATCGGCACCGTCCAGAACCACTTCATAATCATAGATCAGGACAGGTGGACAGCCGGCCTCTTCGTGATCCAGGAAGATGTCACCGCGCTGACGAAGCGTGTCCATTGTGAGGACCATGCGCTGGGCCGCATCCTTCCAATAGTCTTCCCAGGCCTCGTATAATGACCCTTTTTCCTGCGCACCGCCCATGGCTTCCACGGCTTTGCCGAACTCGGAAATATTCGACTGCCAACGGGTCTTGTGATCGTCCGAGATCCGGGTCAGGTGCTTGGTCAGTCCCCTGCCCATCAGTTCCGCCAGGTTGGACAGCTCCGTCGCCTGGGCCTGCAGTGCCGTAAAACGCTCCGAGGGGCCCCAGGCGGTGGCATCATGCAGCGATTCCAGAAATTCGTTCTGGCCTTTTTCAAGCGCGTCAAAAATGTCCTTCATCAGGACCTCCTATCCAAGAATGCTGTAGCCACCGTCGATCGGGTGCACTGCCCCGGTGACGTTGAACGCCTCCCGGCTGGCAAGAAAGGCGGCATAGGCTCCGACATCATCGATCGTGGCCAGTTGGTGTGTCGGCGCGCGTTCAGCCGCGTCGTTCAGCAATGCGTCGAATTCGGCAATGCCCGATGCGGCACGGGTCTTGAGCGGACCTGGCGACAGCGCATGGACCGAGATCCCCTTCGATCCGAGCTCGGCTGCCGCGTAGCGGGTGGCCGCTTCCAGCGCGGCCTTGACCGGGCCCATGACGCCATAGTTCTCGACGACCTTCTGTGCGCCCATGAAAGAGACTGTCATGCAGGTACCGCCATGGGGCATGAGCGGCTCGGCCCTTTTGATAAGCCGCAGGAAGGAGTGGACGGAAACGTCCATGGCCAGCGAAAAGCCGTCCGCGGAACAGTCGATCACACGACCATGCAGGTCTTCCTTTTTGGAGAAGGCGATGGAATGGAGCAAAGTGTCGAGACGGCCCCATTTGGCCTCAATCTCGGAAAACAGCGCGTCCATCTGCTCGGTATTACGCACGTCGAGCGGGGCAATGATTTCCGCATCGAGCTGTTCGGCCAGAGGCCGCACGTAGGCTTCGGCCCGCTCATTCAGATAAGTGATCGCCAGATCTGCTCCCTGCGCACGGAAGGCCTTCGCGCAGCCATAGGCGATGGACTGATCGTTGGCGACCCCGACAACAAGGGCCTTGTGGCCCGTCAAATCAAACATATGCGCACAGCTCCCGAAACCTTGGGCGGCCAGGACGGAGGGAAACCTGCCGACCACCACACTTTGCTGTCTCAAGCGCAACCTGAAACTGCTTCGCAGTGCAACATAAACCTTGTGACGGAACAATGACCTTTTCAAGGAGATAAGGGTTAGTGCTGACGAAAATGATCTGCTGCAGCGCAAAATCAGCACCGGACGGAAACCCCGCCCAAAGAAAACGGCGCCCCGGGAAACCCCGGCGCGCCGCCATCTGTCTCAAATTGCAGATACCGTCCTTAGATCAGGTCGAACCGGTCTGCGTTCATGACCTTGGTCCAGGCTTCAACGAAGTCCTTCACGAACTTCTCGTTGTTGTCGTCCTGAGCGTAGACTTCCGCATAGGCTCGCAGGATGGAATTGGAGCCGAAGACCAGGTCTGCGCTGGTCGCGGTCCACTTCAACGTGCCCAGCTGACGGTCGCGCACTTCGTAGGTACCGTCGGCAACCGGGTGCCAGCTGTTGGCCATGTCGGTCAGGTTGACGAAGAAGTCCGTGGTCAGGGCACCTTCACGGTCGGTGAAGACACCATGCTTGGAACCACCGTAGTTGGTCCCCAGCACGCGCAGGCCGCCCACCAGGACAGTCATTTCACGCGCGGTCAGGCCCAAGAGCTGTGCACGGTCGAGCATCATCTCTTCCGGGCTGACAACGTATTTCTTCTTCTGCCAGTTGCGGAAGCCGTCAGCGAGCGGCTCCAGAACTTCAAAGGACTCTGCATCCGTCTGTTCGTCGGTTGCGTCACCGCGGCCCGGAGCGAACGGAACAGAGACGTTGAAGCCACCTGCCTTGATTGCCTGTTCCACACCGAGATTGCCGGCCAGAACGATTACATCGGCAACCGAAGCACCGGTTTCGGCAGCAATCGGCTCGAGCTTGGCCAGAACCTTGGCGAGGCGTGCCGGTTCATTGCCTTCCCAGTCCTTCTGCGGCGCGAGACGGATGCGCGCCCCATTGGCACCACCACGCTTGTCGGAGCCACGGAAAGTCCGGGCGCTGTCCCATGCGGTTGCGATCATCTCTGCAGCGGTCAAGCCACTGGCGGCGATTTTCGCTTTCACGGCGTCCACATCGTAGGAGGTGGAACCAGCCGGGATCGGGTCCTGCCAGATCAGGTCTTCAGCAGGAACGTCCGGACCAAGGTAGTTGACCTTCGGGCCCATGTCGCGGTGGGTCAGCTTGAACCAGGCGCGGGCAAAGCAATCGCGGAAATAGGCTTCGTCAGCCATGAACTTCCGGCAGATCTCGTTGTAGACCGGGTCCATCTTCATGCCCATGTCGGCATCGGTCATCATCGGGTTCCGGCGGATCGACGGATCGGATGCATCAACCGGCTTCTTGTCTTCCGGCATGTTGACCGGTTCCCACTGCCAGGCACCAGCCGGGGACTTGCGCAGTTCCCAGTCGTAGTTGAACAGGTAGTCGAAGTAGCCCATGTCAAACTGGATCGGGAATTGCGTCCAGGCACCTTCGATACCGGAGGTGAACGCATTGGAAGCCTTGCCACCCTGTTCGGTGTTCGCCCAGCCGAAGCCCTGAGACTCAACACCGGCGGCTTCCGGCTCGACACCAATTCCTTCGGCAGACCGGTTGCCGTGGGCCTTGCCGACGGTGTGGCCGCCACAAGTCAATGCCGCGGTTTCCTCGTCGTTCATCGCCATGCGCTTGAAGGTTTCGCGAACATGCGCTGCGGTTCTGACCGGGTCCGGCTGGCCATTCACGCCTTCCGGGTTGACGTAGATCAGGCCCATGTGGATCGCCGCAAGCGGGTTCTCCAGGGAGGTCGCATCATCGGCGTTTTCAAAACGGTTCTCGACCGGTGCGAGCCATTCCTTTTCCGAGCCCCAGTAGACATCGGTTTCCGGACCCCAGATGTCTTCGCGGCCGAAACCGAAACCGAAGGTTTTGAAACCCATGGATTCGTAAGCCATGTTACCGGCCAGAATGATCAGGTCGGCCCAGGAAAGCGCGTTGCCGTATTTCTTCTTGACGGGCCACAGCAGACGGCGGGCCTTGTCCAGGCTGGCGTTGTCGGGCCAGGAGTTCAGCGGAGCGAACCGGATGTTGCCGGAGCCCGCGCCGCCGCGGCCGTCCTGCATGCGGTAGGAACCGGCGGAATGCCATGCCAGGCGGATCATCAGACCGCCGTAGTGACCCCAGTCAGCCGGCCACCAATCCTGGCTTTCGGTCATGAGCGCACGGACGTCGGCCTTGACTGCCTCGTGATCGAGACCCTTCACGGCTTCACGGTAGTCGAAGTCGGGGTCCATCGGATTGGTGCGTGCACCGCGCTGGTGCAGGATGTCGAGGTTCAACGCATCCGGCCACCATTTCGTTACCGGCTTGTCCATCGCCGTGTTGCCGCCGTGCATTACAGGGCAACCGCCTGTCTTTTCCACCTTAGCGTCCATAACTCTCTCCACTGTCATCTGAAACGTTCGATTATTCGGGCCGCGTGAGACGCCCGTGATATCCGCAAGGCCCGTATGAGCCCGGGACAGATCGGTTTCCTCAAATCTCCCAAAATCTCCGCGCACAAAAATCAACCGGCATCGCAAGGGGTGTTTACATGCCACCTGATCTCGTCTGTGCAGATTGACGCTAGCAAAGGCAATCGATCAGAGGAAGTTGAATTTTCTGATAAGTTCGATAAGTTATGCTTATGATCAATATCACCCTCAAACAGTTGCGCTATTTCGAGGCCCTCGCCCGGCACGGTCATTTCGGCAAGGCAGCCGAGGCCTGCGCCATTTCGCAGCCGGCGCTGTCCATGCAGATCAAGGAAATGGAGGAAGTGCTTGGCGCGAGCTTGTTCGAACGCGGGGCCAGACAAATCCGCCTGACACATTTTGGTGAAGTTGCCGCCGAGCGTGCCCGCGACATCCTGCGGGCCACCGAGGAGCTTGGTGACCTTGCCAGGGCATCACGCGAAAGGCTTGTCGGGCGGCTGCGCATCGGCGTCATTCCGACTGTCGCCCCCTATCTTCTGCCGAGCGTTGTCGGAGCATTGACCAGGAGCTATCCGGAGCTGGACATTCATGTGCGCGAGACAGTGACGCCGAACCTGATCGACGAGCTGGACGAAGGCCGCCTCGACACGGCCATTGTGGCCTTGCCGGTTTCCGAAGGCACGCTTGCCGAAACGGCCCTTTTCAGCGAGCGCTTCGTGCTGGTGCGCTCGGCGCGGGAAGCCAACGCACCAATGCCGAGCGCCGACAGCCTGCGCGAGATGCGGTTGCTTTTGTTGGAGGAAGGCCATTGTTTTCGCGATCAGGCCCTGTCCTTCTGCAACCTGCAATCCGGCCCGCCGCGCGAAGTGCTGGACGCAAGTTCCCTTTCAACGCTGGTCCAGATGGTCAGTGCGGGGATGGGTGTCACCCTGATTCCGGAAATGGCCGTTCCCGTGGAGACCCGATCCGCATCGGTGGCAATCTCTCGTTTTGAAGCCCCCGAACCCACCCGGACAATCGGCATGGTCTGGCGCAGAAGGAGCCCGCTGGCAGGCCAGCTCACCGAGATCGCTGATATCGTCAGACGGTCAGCAGAAGGACTGACGGCCTTGCGAGAACAGCCGGCTATCAGCTGATCTGCCACCCCATGCCACGTGTTACGACTGCGTGGCGGCGCGCCGGAATGTCATGACGCCCAGCACTGCCATTGCGCCGGCAAGGCCAAGCAGGACGGCCCTTGCGTCGTCTCCAGCTGCGAAGATGGCGACGATGAGGCCAGCCAGCGGCTGCGACAGATTGTTGAGGCAGATGATCACGCCGGTTGTCTTGCCGAATTCCTCCGGCGGTATGATCTCCTTTCGCAGAGTGCGTACATAGATGTTGAACATCTTGTCGAACCCGGCAATCAGCAGGAAACCTGCCGCATAGATCAGCGGATGGGCTCCAAGGCCTGTCAGCACGGCCCCCGCGCAGATCAACCCGTAAGCCGTAACGCCGAGGGTCTTCAGGCTGAGCGCGACATGTGCGGTCAGCGTCAGGACGGCAAGTGTCGCCAGGGCTCCGCCGACCTGAAGCCAGGCGTAGACCTGTTCGCTTTGGCTGAAAAAGCCCGTCATCATGGCGGCAGCCGTTGCCAGCGTCGCGCCAATGATCAGGTTGACGCCGGCGGCCTGCAGGATTGCCCGCGTCAGGCCCGGCAATGTCCAGACCAGCTTGAGCGCGTGATTGAGGTCCGCCACGGGATGGCGCGAAACACGCTTGCCAGGAGCGTCTTCCATTCGCGCCTGACCGGGCCAGAAGTAAAAGGCTAGATCGGCCAACACAAACAGGACTGTTGCCAGCACGACCACTGCCTGCCAGGGCCAGAACGCCATGAGGTAGGCGGCGACCAACGGACCGAGCACGACGCCCATTTGCGAGGCGAGCTGTCCGTAACTCGCCACTTTTTCGAAACGCTGGTCGGAGAAGGCACTTACAAGCACCATTTCCAGCGCCAGCATTCCCTGCGTCGTGAAAATGCCGACGACGGCAGAAAGCCCGATCAGCCACCAGACCCCACCAAATGCAAGCTGACCGGCGATACCGACAATACAGGCCACAGCCCGCAGGATGCGGCTGATACGCAGCAGCAGGATCGGCGAGAACCGGTCACACAGAATTCCTGCGACTGGAAATGTCAGATAGCGCGGCAAGGTTTCGAAGAAGAAGGCAAGGCCGGACCAGGCGACATCGCCGGTTATCTGGAAGATCACGAGCGGCACCAGAAACAGGAGGATCTGGTCGGCCAGAACCGTCAGGAACATGGACGCGAAAAAGGCGCGGTCGCGGACGAGCATTTGCAGCTTTCGAGGGAGCAAGTGTGGCGAGACAGATCACACCTAGCACTCAACACCCCTTATCTGCAAGTCGCCGCAACCGGCCAATTCAATCGATTTAACTTACATACGGGACGCTTCTTTTTCTGCGCCCCCCGTCAGAGCTTCCTTGCCACGACAAAGCGGCTGTAGGGTGCAGGATAGGTTCCTGTCTCGATGATTTCGAACCCTGCCGACCGGATGCCGTCTTCCAGTGTGTCGAAGGAAAAGAAACGGACAAAAGGTGCCTTGCCAACCAGTTGCATCACCTTGACGAGGGGAGCAAACAGCCACGCGCGCCTTTTCAGGCAAACGGTCTTGGAAATGTACAGCCCACCCGGTTTCAGGAGATGATGAATGCGGGACAGGGTATCCTCGGCGTTTTCCACCAGATGCAGGAAGTTGTAGGCAAGGATGGCATCGTACCCGGTTTCCCCCGGCTCGACCTTGTCGCTGAAGACATCGGCAACGGCAAACTTCAACCCTTGCGGATGAGCTTCGGTATCCGGCCCACCCTTCAATTTCGCCTGTGCAATCTCGATCATGCCGCTGGCGAAATCGGTGGCAAGATAAGACCTGACATTGCCGGCCAACAAAAGCGCCGTCGACCCTGTGCCGCAGCCCAGTTCCAGAACACTGTCCTGCGGCCCCAGATGTTCCGTCGTACGCTCCAGCGTCTTTTCGTAAGCTTCCTGGTTGCGGATTGGAGACGCAGCATATTTGCGCGCAGCCTTGCTCCAGAAACCGGCAGATGACGGCATTTCATTGGTCCATGTTGTCGCCATGGCGAATAGTCCATTTCTAACAGATAAGCGGGAACGGCAGTAACCGGTCGAACCTGGTCCGACTGCAAATATGACAGCCGGCACACAGTTATCCGTGCTTCGAAACAGCTTCGAAGCACAGGCTGCTTGAAACTCCCGTACCCGCTATTTCTTCTTCTTGCGGCCGCCGCGCAGACCGATCTGATGAAGAATGTCGCGGCCGATATCGCGGCCGCCAGTGGGTGAAGCCAGGAACTCCAGAACCGAAAGAACGATGTTTGCCAATTGGATCATCAAAGATGACGGGCTCATTGGCGTCTCCTTTCGACAAGAAATCTACTTGCTTCAGAAATGAATGAGAATTGCCGAATTCTGGCTAGTTGATATACATATTTGCATGAACTGGCAGACCATCACATTCGACTGGAACCAGGCTCGTGCGTTCCTCGTAACGGCAGAGGAAGGGTCTCTCTCCGCAGCTGCCCGGGCACTCGGACTGACCCAACCCACGCTCAGCCGGCAGGTGGCAGCGCTTGAGCAGACACTTGGCGTGACCCTGTTCGAGCGTGTGTCGAAGAGCCTGATCCTCACGGAAGCCGGGATCGAACTGGCTGATCATGTGCGTGCCATGGGCGACGCGGCCAGCCGGATATCCCTTGCGGCATCAGGCAAATCACAGCAAGTCGAAGGACTGGTCACCGTTTCCACGACGGATCTGATGGCAGCGCATCTCTTGCCCAATATTTTGCGTGAGCTGCGCAAAAAGGCACCGGGCGTGGAAGTGAAAGTGCTTTGTACCAACAGCCTGAGCGACTTGCGCCGACGCGAAGCCGATATTGCCATTCGACATGTCGAACCGGACCATCCAGACCTTTATGCCCGCAAGCTGCGCGCGGCCCCGGCCCGCATCTTTGGCGCCAGATCACTGGTTGAACAATTCGGCCGCCCCCTGACGAGGGACGATGCGCCAGATCTCGATTTTATCGGCTTCGACAACAACGAAGAGCTGGTCGGCTACCTGCGCGCCTTCGGTCTGAAGGTGACCGAGGCCAATATTCGCCTTGGCTCCCCCAGCGGTGTGGTCGCCTGGGAATTCGTCCGCCAGGGCCTCGGTCTGGCCATCATGGCGGATGAAATCGCTGCACGGTTCCCCGAGATCGTTCCCGCCTTTTCCGATATCGAACCGGTTTCGTTTCCAATCTGGCTGGTCACCCACCGCGAACTTCACACCAGCCAGAGGATACGCGTAGTGTTCGATCATCTGGCGGAAGGTTTGCTGAAGGCAAAGCTCACCAAGATATAGACGCCCGCTCCGGTCCCAGCCATGTGGCGCAGGTATCCGGTCATTTTTTAGCGGCATCCAAAACCAGTCGTTGATCTGCCCGAACTCTTCTTTACGCGGCCTTCGCCCGGCAGAGGCAGCTTGCCCGGATCGGAATGTCCGCACGCGCGATGGCCTGGTCGAGCAGAAGCTTGACGTGCGGCAGCTCCACCTTCTCCGAGCGCCTTACCAGACATTCATGCAATCCGTGCAATGCCCAGACATTGCGTGGATGCTGGCTCGGGCGCGGCAGCTTGCCGTCCAATCCGAGATCCGCGCGGTAGACCGCCTCGGCTTCCTCATATTTGCCGGCTTCCATCAGGAGCGCGCCCAAGGCATGGCGCGTTGGCTGTGGCCAGGACCACGGCTCTTCGTATTGAAGCCCGTCGTCCAGGTCGACGGCAGTGCGAAGATGGGCAAGCCCTTCTTCCTTCCGTCCAGCCTTGAAGGCCACCTCCCCCTTCATCATTTCCTCTGCAACGGCGAGGACATCCCTTGCGGTGTTGTTGAAGAGCATCCGGCTATCGGGCACCTGCGCATAAGCCGCGGTGAAATCCGCCATGGCGGACTGGGCTTCGTCATGACGACCGAGGTTGGCCAGGGCGATGGCCTTCGCGTAGTATATCAACGCGTTGGTGGTGACATAGAGTTCCTTGTCCACTGGCTGATCGAGCTCAAGGATTTCAGACCACATTCCGAACCGGATGTAGACATGCGGTGCGGCGGCCACGAAGGTTTCGAAAACGTCCGGATACGATCGAACAACTTCGTCGGGCACCTCGCCGCGCAATCGCTCGACAGCCTCCACCGCGGCGCCTTTCCTGCCAAGAAACATGGCGCCGTAGAAGGCGAAATGCAGATTGTGGATCCGGTACAGCGCATAGAAATTCGCCGGGCCAGCGTAAGCCTTGAACTTGTCGTCGACCTTGGCTGCCGCAAGATTGCGGTAGAGCACATTCTGATAGTCGCCGCACAAGACATCGATATGCGTTCCCATGTGTACAAGATGCCCGGCATCCGGAACCAGATCCTTCAGCCTGTCGCCATGGCGCAAAGCCCTTTCCGGGTGCGGCGACATTTCCATCAGGTGAATGTACATGTGCAAGAGCCCAGGATGATCCCAGGCGCCCGGCAACCTCTCAAATGCATGTTCCAGAACAGCCACGGCCTCGGTGGTGGAACCTTCAGGGTTCGGCACGCCCGTGTGGAAATCCCACAATTGCCAGGGCGTGCGGTTCATCAAGGCCTCTGCATAGATGCACGCGACATCCAGATCTTCCCTGTTGGCTTCGTAAACGGGTTTCATCGCTTCCGCGAAGCCATCGTTGAAGGGCTGATAGTTTTCGATTTCCGGATCTGTGGGATAACGCGACGCCAAGGCCTCGATCAGCGCACGCTCCACCGGCCTGGCCTCCTTCAGCGCCTTTGCGGTGGCCAGCGCTGCATGTGCGCGTGCCAGCGCAGGCCCCTTTTCCTCAGGCGTGAAGATTTCCCAGGCCTTGTTGTAATTCGGACCGATACCGTAAGCGATGCCCCAATGAGCTAACGCACAGGCCGGGTCGGCTGCCACCGCCTTTTCGAAACAGACAATCGCCTCTTCGTGATTATAGGCAAATAGCCAGACCAGACCGCGGTCAAACCAGATTTGCGCTTCCGGTATTGACGTCACGACACGCGTATAGCGGCCGAGATCAAAATACTCTGACATGATACATCCCCCCTGATACGCGACACCAACCCGAGGATCGAGGCTGGCACGCCGAAAACGGCGGTTTCGAGCCGTCTTCCAGATGATAGGCATTGGTGCCCAGAGGGTAATTTGAAATTAAAAGTGACGTAAGGGCAACCGCAAAAGCGCTTCAAGTTTGCTCAGGCGCCGTGCAGACCAATTCACACGAGCCAGTTTTGATCCTGAGCAGTGCCGAACCTTCGCCTAACCCAGCATCCAGTTGAGTATCAGGCGCCAGTCGGTCATGCGGATGGGGGTGCCGTGGGTGCCTGTATCGAACAGCGTGAACTTGATCGGATAGTTCGGAGCCCTGGTCTTGATCTGTTTGAAGAAGTTCGCCTGATCTTCCCAATTGTAGACCTGGTCGAGCGTCCCCTGCCCCATATAGATCGGCACGTTGCGCCCGAGTGCACCTGAAGACAGGAAGTTGGGATCCTTCGGTGAGCCAAGCAGCAGGATACCGGAAAGCATGCTGGCATAATTGGCGTTCTTTACCAGGTTCCAGCAGATGATGCCGCCCATGGAACCGCAGGCAACCACGACCTTGGCACGCGGCGACAGCTGCTTCTGATACTGGATCAGGGCTGCCACATCCGCCGTGCCGCGATTGTCGAAGTTCTTTATGTCGACGGTCAGGTAGGCGCCGCCGTTCCTGACCATCAGGTTCTGAACGCGGTTGAAGTTGCCACCGAACGAAACGTCGTTCATGCCCTGAAAGCGGTTGCCGCCCTGCCCGTGAATGTAGATCACGATGGCATTGGCACCGCCCTTCCAGTTGCCGGTGCCCATGAATTCGACAACCCGGCCGTTGGCTTTCAGTTCACCGCTGCCACGGCCTCGTTTTGGTTTGTAGGAGACATAGTTTCCATAGACCCTGCGTTCGTCGACTTCGTCGCGATCGCGCAGGTCTCGCTGTTTGGAATATTCAACGACGATAAAATCGCCATCATAGAGCGTTTCGGAGACCTTCTTGTATCTGAACAGCCCATCCTTGTAAGGCTTCAGGGCCTCAGCCCACGCTGACCCTGCCGTGCCCGCAAATGCCAACACCCCGCAAAGCAGAAGGTTCCGGATCAAGCAGGCCGGGCGGGAGTTGAGAAATCGGTGCAGCATGTGGCGTCCTTCAAGGCGCGGATCAAAGACATAATTCTGACCCCAAAGCATCTGGCGTTCAAATCAACGCGGACAAGTGCCCCGAATACCATGAGACAGATCAACAGCGGCAGACCACCGATTCAGGCACCCCTTCCGCACCGACAACCTACGCGGCACCCAAGGCGCATGCAATCGGTGGCGATCCAAAATCCGGCAGGATTTCTCTCCACCCCGGACAGAAGACGCACGCGGTGTTGCTGTTGCCAAATTCGCGTCATCGAGGCTGCCCATTGCGGCTGAACGCAGCTTTTCGCCAGACCCTTGCAAATAGTGCCAAGGCGTTTTGCTGGTCTTTATCCACATATCCTAACGTTTGTTGAATAAGTCTGCTGCAAATTGCGAATTTAAGGATTTGGTAACCATAAAAATCCAAGACTGCCAGACAGATAGGCCTGCAATGGGTCATCGGCGACACAAGCGGATTTGCAACGGAACACTCGGGAACCCGCTGACAGATCGCCTTCAAGGTGTTGGGGCAGCTTTCGGCATGCGCTCGCAGACGCAAGTTGCTCCAGACAATGCTCGGCAAGGTCAGGAGAAGCCAGATGCCAGTCATTTCCTTCGCAAACGCAAAGGGCGGCGCCGGAAAAACCACGGCGGCTCTGCTGCTGGCGACAGAAGTCGCAGCACGGGGAAAGCGTGTCACCATCTTTGATGCGGACCCGCAGAAATGGATCTCGAAGTGGTACGAGCTGCCACGCAAGAGCCCGGGCATCAACGTCGTCAGCGAAATTTCGCCGGCCTCCATTACAGAGCAGATCACACTCGCCGCCGAAACGTCCGACTATGTGATTGTCGATCTTGAAGGAACCGAAAACCTCATCGTCGCCAACGCACTTTCAGTGTCCGACCTTGTGGTCGTGCCGATCCAGGGGTCTTCGATGGATGCGCGCGGTGGCGCCAAGATCCTGACCCTGATCAAGAAGCTGGAAAAGATCGTCCGCCACGACATCAAGCATTGCGTGGTTCTGACCCGTACCAATGCCGCGGTGACAACGCGTGCCATGAAGGCGGTCCAGGACTTCCTTTCCGCCCAGAATATCGACGTTCTTATGACCCCGATTGTGGAACGCGCCGCGTTCCGCGATCTCTTCGAATTCGGCGGCGGCCTCTCCGGCCTCGACACATCGCTGGTCTCCGGTGTCGGCAAGGCCCGGGAAAACGCTTCGCTTTATGCTGCGGAAATCCTCGAACGGGCTATCACCGTTCCCAGGAAGCGCTGGTACAACGTGTTCAAGCGGGCGAGTTGACGGCGTTCGTTCCTGTCGTTTTTGCAAGAAAGGCTGCGGCTCAAACTGCGGCCTTTTTCGTATCGTTTGCAGAAGACCGGACCTGCGCCCTCCTGCTTGGCATGCCCGGTGTTGACGCCCGGAGTTGCCCCGAAGACGGCAGATCCGAACCGGCCTCAACCAGCCATGGCACAGGCCCGCGAAGCAGGCTATGGTGGCGGCAAGGCGATACCCTTCTTGCCGCATACCCTTGATCCATAGGGAGGAATTCATGTCTACACCCCGTCTGCGCAGTGTCCTCGCAGCCACCGTGTGCCTGTTTGCTGCCGGTTGTTACGGTGAAGACGGGAATGTTGCCCTTGGAAACCTCGAGCGAGACAGGGTCGCGCTGACCGCAACAGCAAATGAGGTTCTGGTCGAGTTGCCTGTGCCACAAGGAACCTTCGTCAAGAAGGGCACCGTGCTGGCTCAACTGGACCCGGCCGAACAGCAGGCCATCGTTGCCCAGGCGAAGGCAGAGGTGCAGAAGGCCAAGGCCAATCTCGTGAAGCTTGAAAACGGCGCCCGCGACGAGGAGATAGCAAAGGCTCGCGCGGCCGTAGCGGGTGCGAAAGCGGAGTTGGAAGATGCGCAGGCTTCGTTCGGGCGCTACGACGACCTGACCGGACGCGGCACCACAAGCCAGGCCCAGCTCGACAGTGCCAAGGCTGCGCGCGATGCAGCCGACGCGACCCTGAAAAGTGCGCAGGAACAACTGAAGGAGCTTGTCGCCGGCACAAGACCGGAAGACCTCGACATAGCCAAGGCCGAACTGGAGGCCGCCCAGGCAAGCCTCGCCACCCAGGAAAAGATCCTGTCCGATCTGACCATCACCGCCTCGCGTGATGGCACGCTCGACAACCTTCCCTGGAACCTTGGGGAACGAGTGACGGTTGGCAGTCCGGTCGTTGTGATGCTGGCCGGCGATGCACCTTATGCCCGCGTCTATGTTCCCGAACCGCACCGGGTAAAGGTCAAGCAGGGCGACAAGCTGGAGGTGCGAATTGACGGCCTCGACAAGCCGATCGAAGGCACTGTGCGCTGGATCAGCTCCGAAGCTTCCTTCACGCCCTATTACGCGCTCAATCAATCCGAGCGCGCCCGATTGATGTATGTCGCCGAAGTGCAGTTGCCCGACAGCGCCAACGACCTGCCAAACGGCGTTCCGGCCCAGGTTGTTCTGCCGTGAGTTCAAACGACGGCGACATCGTGATCCGGGCCGAGGGCCTGGTGAAAAGCTTCAAGGGGTTCCGGGCGGTCGACGGACTGGATCTGACCATCGAGCGTGGCATGATCTATGGCTTTCTCGGCCCCAACGGCTGCGGCAAGACCACGGCCATGCGCATGCTGACGGGACTTCTCACACCGACCGAAGGCACCGTCGAAGTGCTGGGGCTTTCCGTCCCCAAGGATGCCGAGACCCTGAAATACAAGATCGGCTACATGACCCAGGCCTTTTCGCTTTACGGCGATCTGACGGTTCTGGAGAACCTCAACTTCATGGCAACGATCTACGGCCTGCCATCGAAGCGGAAGAAGCAGCGCATTGCCGAGGTCATGGAGCGATATGAATTGAGCGAGCTGGGTGACCGGTTCGCAGGCAAGATGTCCGGCGGGCAACGCCAGCGCCTGGCGCTGGCTACCGCCGTTCTGCACGAACCGCAGCTTCTGTTTCTGGACGAACCGACCTCGGCCGTGGATCCGGAGTCGCGTCGCCATTTCTGGGAACAGCTGTTCGACCTGGTCGATGGCGGAACATCCATTGTCGTAACCACGCATTTCATGGACGAGGCGGAACGCTGCCACAAGATTGCAATCATGGAAGCAGGCCAGAAACGTGCTGACGGGGCACCGAAGGACCTGATGGCGGCAATGGGTGCCAATGTCGTGGAAATCGAAGGCCCCAACCTGCGCGAAATCCGCCGCCGGCTGCTGGGAACCGAAGGCATCATCACCGCCGCGCAGCTGGGTGCACGCCTGCGTGTTCTGGTGCGGGACGACATTGCCGATCCCGAAGCATTCCTGAAAAACAAGGACGAGACCAACGGTGCCACGTTGATAGAAAAGGTGCGCCCGAACCTGGAAGATGTCTTCGTGACGGCAACGGGAGAAGGCCGACAATGATCAGACCCCTTTCACGGATATCGGCCATCTTCTTCAAGGAGCTCAGCCAGCTGCGCCGGGATCGGATGACCTTCGGCATGGTCATCATGATCCCGTTGATCCAGCTGATCCTGTTCGGCTACGCCATCAACACCAACATTCGCGATATTCCCGTAGCTGTCGTCGATCACAGCCAGACCGGGCTGAGCCGGATCCTGATCCAGATGGTGGAAGCGACCCGTGTCGTAAAGGTGACCGAACGCCTGACCAGCATCGAGGAAGCGGAAACCGCGATCAAGGCCGCGCGCGTGCGCGCCGCCTTCATTCTGCCGGACGACCTCTCCCAGAGGGTCGCCCGCTCGCCCGCCGCCAACCTGGGCACGCCGCCTTCCACCGACGAGGAAACCAGCCGCCCTGTTGCCCAGTGGATCGTCGACGGCTCCGACACCATGATCGCAGGCGCCATCAAGTCGTTGCGCAACATGCCGCTGGCCGAATTGAACCGTCAGGCCCCGAACCGGTCGACGCCGACCTTCGAGGTGGCCCTGTTCTTCAACCCGGAACAGCGTACCGCCATCAACATCGTGCCCGGCCTGGTCGGCATCATCCTGACCATGACCATGATCATGTTCACATCGGCGGCAATCGTGCGCGAACGCGAGCGCGGCAACATGGAAATGCTGATCAACACACCGGTGCGGCCGATCGAGCTAATGATCGGCAAGATCATCCCCTACATCTTCATCGGCCTATTGCAGACGGTGATCATCCTCGGGCTCGGTCACCTGCTGTTCAACGTGCCTTTCGGCGACAAGATATTCGATCTCTTTGTCGGCACATTGCTCTTCATCGGAGCCAGTCTGTCACTGGGCCTGGTGCTGTCGACCATTGCCCAGAGCCAGTTGCAGGCAACCCAGATGACGGTGTTCGTGCTGCTGCCGTCCATCCTGCTGTCCGGCTTCATGTTTCCCTACGAAGGCATGCCGGTAATCGCGCAGTATATTGCCGAGGCGTTTCCGGCGACCCATTTCATGCGCATGATCAGAGGGTTCGTCCTGCGGGACGCCGGGCTGCTGGAGCTGCACCGCGACGTGCTCTGGATGTGCGGGTTCTTCGTTCTGGGCATGATCGTCGCCGCTTTCCGCTTCAAGAAACGGCTGGACTGAGGAATGTTTGGCCTGAGGCCGGTTGCTTAGCCAACTGCTGTGGTGACCTGGTTTCCTTCCCCCGCCTCCCTCCCGGCCTCATCCTGAGGAGCGCATTTCTGCGCGTCTCGAAGGATGGGCGGCATACTCAGGCGCAAGCGGCCCATCCTTCGAGACAGCGCTGAAGCGCTTCCTCAGGATGAGGCTGTCGTATTGTAGGAAGTCCGGATAGCCGCCAGTTGGGAGCCAGTCTCCCTCGCCCCCTACTTCGGCTGCGGGCCCGTATCGAAACGCGGGTTGGCGGTTTTCAGGACCGGGGTCTGTACAGAGACATTCTCCCGGCTCTCACGCCACACGACGAAGATACCCGAGGCAATGATGACTGCAGAGCCGAGGCCGACGTAGAAATCCGGTGTTTCGGAAAAGAACAGCATGCCGAACAGGCTTGCCCAGAGGATCTGGCTGTATTGCAGCGGTGCCACGACCGCGGCCGGTGCGGCCTTGTAGGCCGAGATCGTCAGGAACTGGGCAATGACCGAGAGAAAGCCGATCGCCGCCATAAGTCCGAGGTCGAGAAGCTCCACCGGCACATAGAAGACCGGCAGCGTCATCGACATGGCCATCATGGACAGGATCATCGGGTAGAGGATCAGGACGGCCGGACGTTCCTTGCCGCCGAGTTTACGCACCAGAATGGTGGAAAGCGAATTGGCGAAGGCCGCTGTCAGGGCGGCTGCATGGCCGAGGGTCAGCTCCGTCACGCCGGGACGTAAAACGATTAGAACGCCGATCAAACCGACGATCACGGCAGCCCAGCGCTGCGCCCGCACGGTCTCACCAAGCAGCGGTACGGACAAGGCGGTGATCAGAAGCGGCATGGCAAACAGCAATGCATAGACCTCGGCCAGCGGCAGCGCCGTAAAGGCGTAGAACCCGCAAGACATGGCGATAATGGCCAGGCCTGCCCGCGACAGCACCAGCCAGGGGTGTCTTGGACGGAAATTGTCGACTGCCTTGTCCGCCAGCATCATCATCGACATCGGCACGAAGGCAAAAAGCATCGTGAAGAAGATGATCTGAAAGACCGGATAGCTGCCACCGAGTTCCTTGATGATGGCGTCATGCGTGGAAAACAGGGCAAATGCGAGAAGCGCGGCGGCAAGTCCCTTGAGCGATTCAGTCATAGGCCGGGCCTTAATGGTGTGATGGCCGCCCGCAGAAACCGGACGGTTGCTGGGCTGGTTCCGGACGTGACGTCTTGTTTCGTCAGCCGAGCGGTGATGGCAAATCAGCGGTTGGTGGCAATGTCTTGTTTCGATCATCACTGAAACGAAGAAAAGTTCAAGAAAGGCCGCTTCGTTTCAGACGGGTTTCGGACCAAATGACCAAGAGTTTCCACAAAGCAAATGGCGCGGCAGAGGTTTCCCGCTGCCGCGCCATCATTTGCAGTTTGCCAAAACGGCTTTTCAATCCTGGCAACCGGTTCCGGCTCTTTTCAGAGGATCTTGCGCCGCAGGTAGGACGATACGACCTCCCCCACCACCACCAGGGCGATGATGGCCAGGAGCACCATGGAGACTTCCTGCCAGTTGAAGGTATCGATGGCCCCTTGCAGGATCACACCAATGCCCCCTGCCCCGACCAGCCCGAGAACCGTGGATTCCCGCAGGTTGATGTCCCAGCGCAGGATAGTCACCGCAAAGAAGGTCGGCATGACCTGGGGGACGATGGCATAGAGCACCACCTTGAAATGGCTTGCGCCGCACGCCTTCAGCGCCTCGACCGGTTTCGGATCGATTTCCTCGATGGCTTCGCCCAGAAGTTTGCCCAGGAAGCCGATGGAACGGAACATGATTGCAACGATGCCGGCAACCACACCCGGGCCGAAGATTGCCACGAACAACAGGGCCCAGATGATGGTGTTCACCGAACGCGACGAGACCAGGATGAACCGGCCGAGCCAGAGCGTCAGTGCGTTCGGCGTGGTGTTCTGCGCGGCGATATAGGCCACCGGCAGAGCCAGCACGACCGCCATAGCCGTGGCGATTGTGGCAAGGTTTACCGTCTCCCACAACGCACTCAGAATCTGGTCGAGGTGGGTCGGGTCTGGAGGCACCATGCGGCTGAAAAGATCGCCCATCTGGGTCGGCGCGTCCCACACCCAGGCCCAGATGATGTTGACGCTGCCGAGGGCCCAGGCAACGACGAGTGCGGTCAGGGCAAAGTAGCCGTAGCGCTGAAACCGTTGGGCCGGCGTGTAACGCGCCCAGTCTTGGAGCTGTACCTGTTCCATTATGCGATCCGCTTTCTGATTGCACCGCTGACGGCTTCGGAAATCAGGATGGCACCCACGATGACCATGGTGATGGCCAGGGCGAAGTCGTAGTCGTAGCGCCCGAAGGCATTCGCCAGGGTGGCGCCGATGCCGCCCGCGCCAACGATACCGACGACCGCCGAGGCTCTCAGGTTACTGTCGAGCTGATAGATGCCGAGGCCGATCTGGCGCTGCATGATCTGCGGGAACACCGCGTAAACCAGTGTCGACAGGAACGGTGCGCCCGCTGCCTTCATGGCTTCGACGGGCCCTGGATCGATTTCCTCGATCTTTTCCGCCAACAGCTTGGCAACAAAGCCGATGGAGTAGACGATCAGCGTCAGGACACCCGCGAAGGGACCAAAACCGACCGCTTTCACGAAGATGATGGCGACAATTACCGGATGGAAGCTGCGTGCGATGATGATGACCGCCCGGCCAAAATAATAGATCGGGAGCGGTGCGATATTCCTGGCCGCCATGAAGGCGATCGGGATCGACAGCAAGATGCCGCCGACAGTTGCAAGGATCGCGATCTTCAGGCTTTCCATAAACCCGTCGATGAGCAACTCGCTGCGCTGGAAGCTGGGCGGGAAGGCCCCGCCGAAGATCCGCCCTGCACGGCTCAAGCCTTGCATCATGCGGTCCCAGTCGATCGGCAACGTCGCAAAGGTGGTCACGATATAGACCGCTATTGCGACATAAAGGCCGTAGCGCAATAGCGGGTTGGCGATGAAGGGCTGCTTGCGCCAGGTATCCCTCGCCGTACTCATGCCGCAGCGCCTTCCATCTGCCGGTCCTCGTGGGGAACACCGGCATAGATCTCGTGCATCGCATCCTTCGTCAGGGCATCCGGCAGATCGTCGAAAATGATCCGCCCATAGCGCATGCCGACGATACGGTCGCTGAATTCCTTGGCTTCATTGACGTTGTGAATGTTGATGATCACCGGAAGCTTCAGTTCGCGTGCGAGGTCCCGCAGCAGCGTCATGATCTGTTCCGAGGTCTTCGGGTCGAGAGAGGCTGTCGGTTCGTCGGCCAGAAGGATTTCAGGTTGCTGCATCAGCGCCCGGATAACGCCGACACGCTGGCGTTCACCGCCTGAAAGTTCGTCCGCACGCTTGTTGGCGTAATGGGCGATCCCGACCCGCTCCATGAGCTCATAGGCCCTGCGGATGTCTTCCTTGGGGTAACGCCTCGAAAGCGCTGCCCAGGTCGAGATGTAACCGAGGCGCCCGCTCTGGACATTTTCCATCACGGTCAGGCGGTCAACCAGATTGAAGCTCTGGAACACCATGCCGATGCGGCGGCGGCCGACGCGCAGCTCGCGCTTGCCCAGGCTGGTGAAATCGGTGCCATTCAGGAAGATCTTGCCGGAGGTCGGCTCGACCAGCCGGTTGATGCAGCGAAGCAGAGTACTCTTGCCTGCCCCCGAAGAGCCGATCACAGAGACGACCTCTTCACCGGGAACCTCGAGGTCCAGGTCTTTGAGCACAGGATCCCCGGCCCCGTAACGTTTCACAAGGCTTGTTATCTTTAGCATGTTTTACCTCGATTGAACCGGCCCGCCGGAGTTCAACTCACGGCGGGCCGTCAAAGCCAGTTGTCTTACTTGGCAAGACCTTGCGGCGTGTATTCAACACCGTTGCTGGCCTGGATCTGCCGGATGACAGCCCACTGATCCTTGTAGGTGATGGGGACGAACTTGCTTACGCCCTCGAATTCCTCACCCAGTTTGTTGCCCTTGAAATCGAAGCTGAAGAACGCTTCCTTGATTTTTTCAACGAGGGCCGGGTCCAGGTCGTGGGCATAGTTGAAGGAGGTTGTCGGGAACGGATCGCTTTCCCAGACAATGCGCACTTCCTCCGGATCGTAAAGGCCACGTTCCGCCATGCGGTCAACAACTTCGGAAGCGACCGGTGCGGCGTCATAGTCGCCGGCAACCACACCCAGCATCGACTGGTCATGGGATCCGGAATAGATGACTTCATAGTCCTGATCCGGCACGACACCGAGGTCCGGGAACAGGGCCCGCGGCGCCTGGTTGCCCGAGTTGGACGTCGGAGACGTGTGTGCGATGCGCTTGCCCTTCATATCGGCAGGCGTTTTGATATCGCTGTCGGCTTGGGTGTAGATCTGAAGGCGGTAGCCGAACTGACCGTCTTCGCTGCCCATGATCGCAAACGGCACGGCACCAGCGAGATTGACGGCAAAAGGCGTCGGGCCGGTCGAGAAGCCCGCGATATGCAGACGGCCGGACCGCATGGCTTCCACTTCAGCCGAATTCGACTGCACGGCGAAGAACTGCACGTCCTTGCCGGTAACGGTTTCCAGATGCTCGATGAAAGGTGCCCAGATGTCGGCGTAAACGGCCGGATCTTCAACCGGAGTGTAGGCGAAGACGAGCGTGTCCGGGTTGCTCAGTTTGGCCGGATCGGACGGGGCATCGGCGACAAGATCGCCATTGGCATCGCAATAGATGCTATCAAGTGCACCCTGGTTCGCGCATTCAGCTGCATAAGCGGACGAAAGGGCAAAACCGGTCACAAAAGCCACGGAACCGAGCCGGGCCAGCATATTTCTCATATTTTCCTCCCATTACAGATCACTCGCGCCTCACAGCGCATCGCACCGCAAGGCTCTTGAAAGATCGACTTCAGCCTAGCGGGATGTGGCGAGGGAAAACGAGCGGCGAAGTGTTAACAGAAGCTGTTGGACAGCCCTATTTTGTTAACAGTGTTACAACCGCCCATGGGCGGGTGAAACAATTGTAACGAGATTCTGGTCTCGCAACCTGGTCCTTGTGTTAGACAGCTCATGAAGGTGCAAGAGAGCGACGGCATGGATGCAAGCGCGACAAGACCGGTGATTGCCATCATCGATGATGACGCGGATGTGCGCGAAACCCTGTCTGCTCTCATGGAGGCAAGCGGGTTTGAACCGGTTGCGTTTCAGGACAGCGACGGCTTCAAGGCGGCCGGCAGTCCCCAGGATTTCGACCTCGCGCTGATTGACCTGCGCCTCAAGGGCGAATCCGGTCTGACCCTTGCCATTCACATTCGCGAAACCAGCGAGCTTCCAATCGTGATGCTGACCGGTGTGGGCGACGAGATCGACAAGATCATCGGCCTTGAGACAGGCGCTGACGACTACCTGATGAAGCCGTTCAATCCGCGCGAACTCGTCGCCCGCATCCGCGCGGTTCTGCGACGCTACGGGCATGGCGTTTCAGCTGCGAAAGCCGGCAAGGATCAGGAGATCATCTTCGGCGACAAGAGGGTGAACCTGAAACGCAGGGAACTGCTTGACGGCAACGGCGACGAGATTCCGCTGACCAATGCGGAATATGTCCTCCTGGAATATTTCGTGAAGAACCCGGACCGGATCATTCCCCGCACGGACCTGATGCGCGAGATCGGCAGCGACATGCAGCGCTATGTCGACCGGACCATCGATGTCCTGATCCTGAGGTTGCGCCGCAAGATCGAGAACGTCCCGTCCAAGCCCGTTCATCTGCAAACCCGCCGCGCACAGGGATATATCTTCGTCCTGCAGGCGGACGGACCATGAGCACGTCCCGGCTCCGCCAACCCAGTATCCGCTCGCTGCTGCTTTCCTCCATCGGCCTGCTTCTTGTCGTGGTCATGGTTGTCGGGGCCATTGCCCTCATCACTCTCAACAGCGCCGAAGAGCAGCTCGGCACATTTCACGACCAGACCTTGAGCGACGTTTCCGACGCCCTGGAACTTTCCGGCAACGCTTCGAAACTGGCCGCCTCCGCTCCCTTTCTGATGACACTCAGCCCCAGCTTCCAACTGGAAAGCGAGGCCGAACGAATTCTCGCAACGCTTGATCACATCGAGACACTGGGTGGTGGCGATCCCGACCTCATCAGGCCTCTTGCCCGCATCCGGGTCGCGATCACCGATCTGGCCCGCGCAATGGTTCCGCAAGGCAGGAACGCTGCAGAACTCGCATTGATCGATCAGGATCTGGAGCGCCTTCAAAAACGCTTCAGGAGGCTCGCACAATCTCGGGACCAATCGCCTGAGGACCGTCAGGACTGGTCAGCCCTGCAGCAACTGGTCATGGCGGCCATCGGTGCGTTGCGCAGTCAGGAGCTGATCAAGGTCGGCGAGCAGCAAAGCAGCTTCCGGCGTATCCGTCAGGACATTGCTTCCAATGCCCCTGCCGCCGTACGCGCCGCCTTGGCCGAGGTCGATGACGCCGTGATGCGGCGGGGCGACCTGTTCTCGCTGCGTTATGCCAGCCTCGCCGCCAAGCTCGATGCCGAAAACGCGCTCTTCCGCATTCGCACGGAGCTCGCGCAGGTGAACGCCTACGCCCTTCAGAAGGTGACGGACACAAAGCTGCGGCTTCGCGTTTCACGCGACAAGACAACGACCAGCATTACCTTTGCAAAGGCCGTCATTCTTGTCCTGACCGGCATCAGCCTGATTGTTGCCATCGGCTCCGCCCTGTTTGTCTCCCGCTACGTGGTTCGCAACCTGCACCAGATCACCGCAGTCATGCGGCGGCTGGCGGCTGGAGACCTGAAGGCGCGGCTCCCCAAGAAGGCAAGCTCGTCGGACGAAATCGGGCAGTTGTCCGAAGCCTTCCGCAAGTTCCGGTCCAACGCCCTGCGCCTGGAACGGAAAACCAGGGAAGTCTGGCGCCGAAACGAGCTTTTCATCACCGTTTTCCAGAACATAAGCGACGGTGTCGCGGTCCTGTCGCCAACCGGGCAGATCCTGGCCGAAAATGATCGTGTCCGGGAGTTGCTGCGCCTTGAAAGGGCTGGCCGCGGCAAACGCATGACTTTGCCGGAACTTCTGGAAAAGTCACCGTTCGAGCGCCGCGCCAATGAAAACGACCGCGCCGGATTTGGCGAATACGCCGACACCACCGGCCGCGTGCTGGAAGTGCGCCAGTCGGCATTGCCCGACGGCGGCTCGGTTTGGCTGTTTTCCGAAACGACGGAACGCAAAAGGATCGACGAACGGCTGGAAGAAATCCGGCGAGTGGAAAGCCTCGGCAAGGTGACAGGCGAAGTTGCCCATGACTTCGGCAACATTCTGTCCACGATCTCCGGAAATCTTCACATGCTGGAGGGCGAGCTTAGCCCCAAGGCCTCCGTGCTGAAAGCAAGGATCAATGATGCCGTCGAACTCGGTGTTTCGCTGATCGAGAGGCTTCTGGCCTTCGCCCGCAAACAACACCTCGCCCCCATCGAAACCGATATCGCCGTGATTGCGGAAGGCATGGAAGACCTGTTGTCGATGGCCCTGCCCGAAACCGTAACGCTGACGATCAGGTGCGACGAAGGCCCGATGCATGCGCGGATCGACCCCGGCCAGCTGGAAAGCGCCATCTTGAACCTGTGCGTCAATGCAGGTCAGGCCATCGAAGACCAAGGACATATCGAAATTGCCGTGACGCGGCAGACAGACGGGACGATCTCGCTATCGGTGAAGGATGATGGCTGCGGTATGGATGCAGATACGTTGCGCCAGGCCGCAGAGCCTTTCTTCAGCGCCCGCGCGAACGGTGAAGGCACGGGCCTAGGGCTGTCCATGGTGCACGGGTTCGCGCACCAGTCAGGCGGCACCATCCACATTGCATCGCAGCCGGGGCACGGAACCTGCGTAACGTTGACCTTTCCCCAGCAGCCTCGTGGACAAACCTCCCATTCTGTCGAGACCGTGGCCGGGAACGGGATCGGGATCGGGCACGCTCTTGTAGTTGATGACGACCGGAGGTCGGCAGCTGCAATATCGGACCTCATGACAAGGTTCGGGTACAAGGTGACGACAGAGCATTGTTTTGAGGATGCCAAGGTCAGGATTGGCCGCGACATGCCCTATTCGATCATGGTGACGGACTTGCAGCTCGACAATGGTCACTCGGGCTGGGACCTTGTGGCGAAAGCTCTTGATATGCACCCCGATTGCCGGGTCGTTGCCGTTTCGGGGCATCTGCCACAGGACGACCAGTTTTCAGACAGATTTCCGGAACGTTTTTCGAAGCTGCCCAAGCCGGTGGATGCGGAAGCACTGGCCGAAAAGATCGGGATGCAGCTCAACGCACCTGCCTGAGCAGGCGCGAACCGAACCGAAGGCTCGGTTCAGATCAAACGAAGACCCGTGCCAGTGTCGCGACCGCGAGCGCAGTTGCGGCCCGCTTCGGGCCTGCAAGATCCGACGTGGTTCCGCCAGGCACCATCAGGTTGATCCGGTTGAGGTCCGTTGCATCCAGATGATCGAGATCGGCCGATTTGGCGGCTTCCTCGGCCGACAGGCGGATTTCGTCGAGCATGCGAACAAGGCCCTGCCAGATATGGATAGGAGGAGCCTCGCTCGTATTGCACCAGCGAAGAATTTCATCTTCAGATACATTGAGCACCATCGCAGCCTCACTCGTATCGAGACCGAGATATGTCATCATATCACTGAAGTTACTCATTCTTTTCCCCAAGACGCTCTGCGCCCCAAACACCAGAGCCTACATTTTGCACTGCAATATGGCAAAAATCCAGTTCTTTACGGGAATTGAGTTAACCAATGCGCCGGCAAAGCAGACGGGCAGCAACGCAATGCTTCGATTCTTGGCGGTTCTCTTGGTATTTTTGGCAAGAGTGGTCCATTGCAATTGACCAGCGCACTAGGTGGAAGAGCCAATTATCTGAAATATCTGATGAAAATTGATATCGGTGGAAAACGGTCGCCTGCCCGATTGTCCGGTTCGGTTAATGATAGGTTTATCCGACCAAATCAACCTGACCAATTGTGCCGCCGGACTCTTTGATGAAGTTCAAGGGAAAATCCTTCATTGCCATCGTTCTGAGCCCGGAGCCGCCCTTCGCGGACTGGTTCCGTGAAATCGACCGGATCATCGAACGCTCGCCGGGATTTTTCATCGACCGGCCGATCATTCTGGACGTTCGGGGAACCAAGATTCCGATTGAAGAGCTGGAACAGCTTCTTGCCGAACTTGCCGAACGCTCGATCCGGGTGATGGGAATTGACGGTGTCGCCGGAACACGCCTGAAAGCCGGCATGCCGCCGAGCTTTTCCGGTGGCCGTCTGGCGTCCGACGTGGATGTCCCGACCCCTGCAAACGCTTCGGCCGTGGCTGGAAACGGTTCTGAAACCGAAAAGCCGGACGCCAAGGACGCAGATGGCTCGGCCAGGAACACAACTGCAAAGTCCAAGAAGACAGCCGCTGAGCCCAAAGCCAAGGTGAGCAAGGCAAACGGTGACAGCGATGTCGAACCGGAAGCGTGGGAGACCTCGCCGGCCAGCATCGCAAGCGGATCTTCCATCGTGATTACCGAACCGGTGCGCTCGGGCCAGAGCATCCTGCATCCGGAAGGCGACGTCACTGTCATCGGCTCCGTTAGTTCCGGCGCCGAAATAATCGCCGGTGGCTCGATACACGTTTACGGCGCCCTGCGCGGACGTGCATTGGCCGGTGTCGCAGGGAAAGACAGCGCCCGTATCTTCTGTTCCAAGCTGGATGCGGAGCTGGTTTCCATCAACGGGCTCTACAAGGTCGCGGACGATTTCGATGGCGCCCTGCGCAACGCACCTGCGCAGATCCGCTTCGAAAACGAGACCCTCGTCTTTGAAGAGCTGAACTAACCACAGGGCCGGCTGCAGAAGGCCGCCGGACTGACAACAAAAACAGGACGAACACCATGAGCAACGCTACTGTCGTTGTGGTCACGTCAGGCAAGGGCGGCGTGGGCAAAACCACCACCACCGCAGCTATCGCCTCGGCGCTTGCCAAAGAAGGCTACCAGGTCTGCGCCATCGACTTCGACGTCGGGCTGCGCAACCTCGACCTGATCATGGGTGCGGAACGGCGGGTCGTGTTCGACCTCGTCAACGTGGTGCGCGGCGAAGCTTCGATCAAACAGGCGCTGGTGCGCGACAAGAAGCTGAACAACCTCTACCTGCTTCCGGCTTCCCAGACCCGGGACAAGGACGCATTGACCGAAGAGGGCGTTGCCAGCGTCATCAGCGAATTGCGGATGTATTTCGACTGGGTGATCTGCGACAGCCCCGCGGGCATCGAACGCGGCGCGACGCTGGCCATGCGCCATGCGGATGAGGCCATCATCGTGTCCAACCCGGAAGTGTCGTCCGTACGCGACTGCGACCGGATCATCGGCCTGCTCGACGCGAAGACCAAGATTGCCGAAGACGGCGGCCGGATGCCGAAGCACCTGATGATCACCCGTTACGACACCGAGCGTGCCAAGACCGGTGACATGCTGGCAACCGACGATGTCGTCGACATTCTCTCCGTGCCGCTCATCGGCGTCGTGCCGGAAAGCAAGGACGTGCTTAAAGCGTCGAACGTCGGTCTGCCGATCACGCTGTCGGACGAAAATTCGCCAGCCGCAAAGGCCTATACCGAGGCCGTGCGCCGTCTGCTGGGTGAAAACATCCCGGTCACAATCCCTGAGGAAAAGAAGGGCCTGTTCGGCAAGTTCTTCAAGGGGAGGGCCGCATGAACATCCTGAGCCTCTTTGGCAAAAGAGGTGAAAGTGCCTCTGTTGCCAAGAACCGGCTGCAAATTCTGCTGGCGCACGAACGGGCCGACGACGGCTCCGACGCGGTCCTGATCTCAAGTCTGCGGGAAGACATCCTGGCCGTCGTGGCAAAGCGCGTTGCGATCGACCCGGACTCCGTCCGTCTCGAAATGGACAGGACCGGTGACGTCACCACGCTCGGCATCGACATCGAATTGCCGCCAGCGAAAGCCTCCTGACGTTCAAGACCGGCCTTCTGGCCGGTCTTTTCCTATCAGCCCGGCTGAGCTGCCGACTGAATGGGGACATGCCGGAAATCCAGCAGGTCGGAAGAATAAACCGCGACCTGTGCCCTGCCCCGCCGTTTCGCCGAATAAAGTGCAACATCCGCCTGGCGAAGCAGTTCCGAAGGCTTGTGCGAAAAAGCGACGCCGACACTGGCTCCGAAGGTATAGGTAGCACCGTCCAGGTTCACCGGCCGGCTGAGCTGTTCCACGATCGCCCGGCTTGCCGAAAGCACCCGCTCGCGCCGTGCCCTGCCGAACACAATGACGAACTCATCCCCGCCCAGCCGAACCACCGTGTCGTCCGCATTGACAAGGCCGGTCAAAGCTTCCGCGACATGCAAAAGCACCAGGTCCCCTGTTTCATGGCCGAAGGTGTCGTTTATTTCCTTGAACCGATCAAGGTCGACATAGAGCAGCGCGTGACCGTCCGCCAACGGCTTGACGTCTTGCAGGAGCGCCAGCTTTTCATCCAGCAATCGCCTGTTGCCCAGCCCCGTCAGAGGGTCGCTCCTGACCTGATTGGCCAGCAGTTCCTTGACCTTGTCCGCCTGGTGTTTGGCTTCCGCAAGCGCCCGGACCGTATCTGTTGCACGGTGGAAGAACATGCGCGCGGACAAGTACATGCCGAGATAGACCGCCAGCACCCCAAGGGCCAGAAGAGGCAACATCCGAAATCCGGCCAATTCCGGGTTCCAAACGAAAAACCCGAGGTGCCGCCTGTCCACGGTCTCAATGTCGTATCCAGCCTGCCAGAAGGCCGGGGGTATTTGCGCCAACCCAAGACCGGGCAAGTGATATTTCTCCGCCATATCCGCCAGGACTGAGGCATTGATAGGCCGTGCGAAGACCAGCACATGATCGGTACTGGTGTCGCTGTCCTCTGTGTAGGACGTCAGCAAAACAGCGCTGGCGAGGTAAAGCGTCTCAAGGTTGCCAACCAGACCTGTTGCCGGAACCGGCGCCTCATCCTGCGGCGTATTTCGGGCATCGGCAATCAGAACGCTCATCGAAGGCCCATAGCGAACCCGCAAGTCCGTATTGGCGACCTTGCCTTCCACCACATGAACCTTGGGCTGGTTGTTGCCATCCAGCAGGTGGATCCCGTCGATCTGCAGTTCTTCCTGCATGTAGTCGACAAAGGTTTCCCGTATCCAGGTCATGTCAAAGGATTCGACAAGGTTTTCGACCGCGTCGTTCCAATAGCCGTACTCAAGCGTGATGTCCGCCAGATGATCGGAGCGATCGCCAAGCATGGCCGTGAAAATATGTTCTGAAGATCGGATGGAATTGCGGTCAAGGGTCCAGGAAAGGAACGACACAAACGCCATCAGGCTCACCGCGCTGATGATCACGGTTATCCAGAACGGCTTGGACAGACGGCGGATTTCTACCGCTTGCGCTTCGCCCTTGGCCTTTTGAAGCGGCGGCGAACCATGCCCGACAGGCTCGTATCGCACTTGCTTATTCGCTCTCTTAGCTGCATTCCAGCTGGAAATACCTATATTCCGGCAGCTGCAAGTATCCTAGAGAAGCCTTTCAGCTCTATCAACACAAGAAATATTATTTAAAATCAATACTTAGCCAAATATTTCACAAATACTCGACCTGAAAGACAATCACCGTTAAAAATTACAATAAATTATCCTCAAAACAACTTTCATGAATCCGTATTAGTCACGAGCCAACTTCTCAAACTCGAAATCGTTTCTTGTGAAAAACCCAAGCGAGATAACATAGCCCCCCGTGGACAGCGCACGGTTCGTGGGGCGCGGCAAAGCGCCGGATGAAGGCTGAGGCCAACCAGGTGGTCCGGCTCCCATGCTCATTCCTCTCAGCCCCTGAGGTCGCCCCAGCTCAATGACACTGAGGCTCAGTGAACGGAGAAAAGCTGGAGCCGGATTTTCCGGTTACGCCTCGTAGACGATCTCGCGGGTTTCGCGGAATTTCACGTCCGGGAACTTTTCGGTTACGTGACCGATTTCCCAGGCGTTCTTGAACAGGAACACCGGCTTGTCGTCACGGTCGTTGGCGATCGACATGCGGTGACCTTCCAGCATCTTCTGCAGGGTCTGGCTGTCTGTTTCGATCCAGCGGGCGGTGGTGTAAGGCACTGCTTCGAAGCCGATTTCAGTGCCATATTCCGCCTTCAGCCGATCCACCACGACATCAAGCTGCAGTGCGCCGACCACGCCGACGATCCAGTTGGAGCCGAGATCCGGTTTGAAGATCTGCACCAGACCTTCTTCTGCCAGGTCCTGAAGGCCCTGGCGCATCTGTTTGACGCGCATGGTGTCGGACAGGCGTACGCGGCGCAGGATTTCCGGTGCGAAGGCCGGCAGGCCGGTGACGTGGATGTTCTCGCCTTCGGTCAGGGTGTCGCCAACACGCAACTGGCCATGGTTGGGAACACCGATGACGTCGCCCGGATAGGCAAGGTCGGCGATTTCCCGTTCCTCGGCAAAGAAGAAGATCGGTGCGGAGACGGCAATCTGCTTGTCGGCGCGAACGTGCTTCAGCTTCATGCCGCGCTTGAAGGTGCCGGAGCACAGGCGCACGAAGGCAATGCGGTCGCGGTGCTTGGGGTCCATGTTTGCCTGCACTTTGAAGACGAAGCCGGTGACCTTGTCTTCCTGCGGCATGATTGTGCGCCCGCCGGTCGCCGGCTGCGAATGCGGCGGCGGGGCGAAGTCGGCGATGAAATCGAGCACTTCCTCGATGCCGTAGTCGCGCAGCGCCGAGCCGAAGAAAACCGGCGTCAGGTGACCTTCCAGGAAGCTTTCCTTGTCGAATTCGGCGTAGCCTTCCGCACCCAGTTCGACGTTCTCGGTCAGTTCATCCATGATCCGGTCGAACACGGTGCCGGTCAGGACCTCGTCATCAAGACCGGAAACGTCCTTGGTCTGGGTAAAGGCACCACCGCGCTCGCCGTCGGACGTGTGGAATTTCTTCTTCTGCCAGTCATAGACGCCGAAGAAGTCCGAGCCCATGCCGACGGGCCATGTCTGCGGAGAGACGTCGAGAGCCAGTGCCTCCTGTACCTCGTCCAGAATCTCCAGCGCATGCCGGCCTTCACGGTCGATCTTGTTGACGAAGGTGATGATCGGGATGTCGCGCAGGCGGCAGACTTCGAACAGCTTGCGTGTCTGGGTTTCGATACCCTTTGCAGCGTCGATCACCATGATGGCCGCATCGACAGCGGTCAGCGTGCGATAGGTATCCTCGGAGAAGTCCTCATGGCCAGGCGTGTCGAGCAGATTGTAGACAATGCCTTTTCGCTCGAAGGTCATGACGGAAGACGAGACGGAAATGCCGCGTTCCTGCTCGATCTTCATCCAGTCGGACCTTGCACGGCGGCGTTCGCCGCGGGCGCGCACTTGGCCCGCCGCCCGGATCGCGCCGCCTGAAAGCAGCAGCTTTTCGGTCAGGGTCGTCTTACCGGCATCCGGGTGTGAAATAATCGCAAAGGTGCGCCGGGACTGATAAGGCGCCGTGCCGTTTAGGCCAGTCATGAAGATCTCCTGATCCCAAATCCGGCGGGGCCGCGCAAACACGCCGGGAAAACCGGGGCGCAACCTTCCACTCAGAGCCGGACGGATTGATGTTTCGTTGGCGGAAGGTCATAGAGAGAATTCTTGAAGATTTCCAGTAGAGAATCGCCGATTTGCCCCGACAGTCCGAGGAGACCCCATGAGCCGAAGCAAATGTCTGATCGTCGGCCTGGTGATGATTGCCGCCACAGCGGCCATTCTCCTGGCCATGGGGCGGATCCCGATCTGTGATTGCGGCCATGTCCTGTTGTGGACACCGGCCAGCGATGTCGCCGGTTCCTCGCAACATATC
This sequence comes from Labrenzia sp. C1B70, assembly GCF_000475395.1. Taxonomy (NCBI): domain Bacteria; kingdom Pseudomonadati; phylum Pseudomonadota; class Alphaproteobacteria; order Hyphomicrobiales; family Stappiaceae; genus Labrenzia; species Labrenzia sp. C1B70. Next base: position 126,968 of record NZ_AXCE01000011.1, on the reverse strand, counting down.
GCCGACTGGTACACGCCCTCGCATATCATCCACGGCTTCCTGTTCTATCTGTTCCTGTGGCTGGTTTTCAGACACAGTTCCGTCGGTGAGCGCGCGCTCGGAGCGATCTTCATCGAAGCAGCCTGGGAAATCGTCGAAAACAGCCCCTGGATCATCGACCGGTACCGCGAAGCGACCATTGCCGTTGGTTACACCGGTGACAGTGTCCTGAATTCCGTCTTCGATATTCTCTGGATGCTCGCCGGCTTCTTCTTTGCCTGGCGCATGCCGGTCTGGGTGACGATCCTGGTCGGGATTGCCTTCGAACTGCTCGCGCTCTGGGTGATAAAGGACAATCTGACGCTGAACGTTCTGATGCTGGTCTACCCGGTCGAGGCGATCAAGGTCTGGCAAGGCGGGTAGGCACTGCCACCTGCTGCCCCCCTCCTACGCCGTTATCGTTGAGCCTGGCGAGAGAAATACATCCGAGTGAAGCTCAGAGCTGAAACAGCTTGTGCTTTTTCAGAAGCTCGATCAGCACTTCGCGGGCATCCTGGCGATGAAGATGATGGCGCTGGCGTGCTGCCTGGGCGTCGCCCTTGCGGATCGCGTCGAAGACAGCCCGGTGATCTTCGTTGGACTTGACCGGCAGCGGGCGAATGTAAAGCGTCATGGCGCGTGCCCGGCGTACCTGATTGGACATCATCGAGACGATGGACTGGACACGCGAGTTGCCACCGAGGCGGACAAGCTCCGTGTGGAAGGCATCATCGGCTATCGCCCAGGCTTCCCGGTCCTCACGCTCCAATGCATCTTCCATAGCCTCGATCGCCTGCTTGAGATCCGCAAGATCCGTTTCCGAATAGCCTTGTTCAGCGGCTTCTTCGGCAGCAAGGCTCTCCAGTTCGGTCAGGATGGCATAGATTTCCTCCATGTCCTTCAACGACAAGGTGGCGATGCGAACACCCTTGCGTGGTCGCACCTCCAGAAGGCCTTGCTGGGCCAGCATCAAGGTTGCCTCGCGCACCGGTGTGCGGGACATGCCAAGCCGGTCGGCAAGTTCGCTTTCGAGATGATCGGAGCCTGCCGCCAGTTCACCGTCGAAAATGAGCTGGCGGATCTGTTCCATGGCCTGGGTGGTGATGGTCTTTTGTTTCGGAGCCTCAAGCACAGTCAAACTCCCGGATTTTCTGCCCCTTGCGATCCGACTCATAGATGGCCTGTTCGATTGCAATCACCTTCAGGTAGCTCCGCGCCTCGTTTTCCAGCGGCTTTCCATCCAGGAGACCGTCTACAACATGGCTTATCAGATTCTTGACGCAATCGCCGCCAAAGCCAGGCCAATCCTGCGCCGCCAGCAGAAGAGTTTCGTCCTTGTCGCCGAAATGGCGCAAGCGCACCGAGCCGTCGCCTTTCAATGTCAGCGTTCCCCGGGTGCCCTCCAACAAAGCTTCACCAAGTGTGGTTCTGCAATTTTCGGCGGCGTGGTCCAGAAGCCTGTTGCCGTCGAAGAGCGCTCTCACCCCGTTTGAATAGTCGAAAATGAAATAGCCGGCGTCCTCTCCCTTGATGGCCGGGTTGAGCCTGCGAAGATCCGCATAGACCGCCTCGGGCTCGCCGATCAGGTAGCGAAACGTATCGATCCAGTGAACGCCGGTTTCATGGATCAGCAACCTGGGCATTTCCTGAAAATATGGCTGCCGGTCCAGGTAGGCCTTCGGCCCCTGCCCGTCCCCTGTGCGTAGCCGGAAAGTTACCTGCAGCAAATCGCCAAGCAGTTGCCGTTCCAGAGCCTGTCGGATTGTCCGGTACCAGGGCTGGAATCGGAAGTTTTCATGGATGACGATGATCACGCCGGCTTCTTCTGCCAGCTTCGTTGCCTTCCGGGCTTCCTCGAGCGAGGTACAGAACGGTTTCTGACAGATGATCGTCTTGACGCCCTTCCGAATGGCAAGCTCGATGGCGCTGAAATGCGTCGGCGGCGGCGTGATGATGTCCAGCAGATCGGGTTTCGCCATCTTCAGCATGCATTCCAGATCACTGAAGGCAGTCAGTCCAGTGGCCTTCGCCTTCGCGGGATCCTGATCACAGGAACCGACCAGCCGAACCCGTTCAACCCTGCGCCAGGCATCGTAGTGAAACTGGGCAAAGTAGCCCGCTCCAAGACAGGCAACGCGTAACGTGTCCGAGACGCCCAGGTCTTTTGCAGAGCCGTCGTTCATCTTTTTTCGTCCTCCCGCACACTCCTGAATTCGGCAGAAGACCCGAAGGCTTTCCCTGTTTCGAAGCGGCAATTCCATCATTGGATTTTTGATAGTCGACATTAGCGTCGTTGACAAGGGATTGGTTAGCGTATACGCAATCGAATGTGTAAATTGATACGGCCTTGGAGCGGCCGTGGGAGGAGATTGAAATGCTTGACAAGAAATCCTTGAGCCGCCTGCTGATGAGCGCGGCAATTCTCACAATGGGCATGAGCGGCGCGCAGGCTGTCGAAACCTTGCGATTCAGCCATACGGACAACCCTGGCGGATCCCGTCAGCAGGCTGCGGAACTGTTTGCGGAGAAGGTCGCGGAATATACGGACGGCCGTTACGAAGTTCAGATCTTCCCGTCCGGATCGCTCGCAAACGATCCGAAAGCCATTGAACTGCTGCAGCTTGGTGGCATCGACTTCACGGTCTCGGCCACGGGCAGCTACGCCACGCACATGCCGACGCTGAACCTCACTGCCATGCCCTTCCTGGTCGACACCTACGAGCAGGGTTGGGAACTCTATGACAATTCCGAATGGCTGCAGGGAGAATTCGCCAAGCTGCCGGAAAAGGGTTTCCGGGTACTGTCGACGTGGGAAGCCGGGTTCCGCAGCTTCACCACCAACGAACCGCTGAATTCTCCAGAAGACGCCAAGTCCATGAAAATGCGCGTCTTCCCGAACGACATGATCCGCTGGTCGATGGAAGCCATTGGTTTCCAGACGGTCGTCATGCCGATTACCGACGTCTACATTTCCATTCAGCAGGGCATCGTCAACGGCCAGGAGAACCCGGTCGACACCATCAAGTCACTGCGGTTCTATGAAGTTGCGCCCTACATCACGCTGACACGCCACGTCTACAGCCCTCTGCCCCTGACGGTGGCCGAAAAGACCTGGCAGTCCTTTTCCGACGAAGACAAGGAAGCCGTGATGAAAGCTGCAGCCGATTCCGCAGCCTTCAGCCGGAACCTCGTCAAGAGTTCGGTCGAAAGCCAACTCACGGAAATGCAGGAATCCGGCGCCACGGTCAGCGTTCCCGATATCGCGCCGTTCCGCGAGGCGGTGCAGTCGGTCTACGCAAAGGCCAAGGATGTCTACGGCGAGGAAGCCGTCGACCAGATCCTGTCAGATGCGGCAGCGATCCGCGAAAAACTCCCGGCCCAGAACTGATAGGCAACGAGATCAACGCACGGGTGATCGAGCCGGTTGCCCGTTCAACAGTTGATCGTTTCTTGTGGGTCGGAGCACCGAACGGCGTTCGAAAGAACGCAGGGTGCTCCGGGGCTCAACTGCCGGAACCGCACGTCACGCGGCGGTTCCGGCCCTTTTCAAGAAGAGACGACCCTTGGATTACCGAGATCACTATCCGGCTGCGCTTCGCTGGCTCAGTCACCTGGTCGATTTATGCCTGGCGCTCGGCGGCTTTTCGATCGTCACCCTGGTGTTCTGCAACGCCTGGCTTCGCGGCTTCGCCGGCTTCGACCTTGCCTGGTCGCTGGAAGTGACCAGCTTCCTGCTGCTCTGGAGCACCTTCATCGGCTGTGCGGCAGCGGTTGCCCGGGGCGCGCACATGCGCGTTACCGAAGTTGTCGAGAAACTGGTGCCGCTGACGGGTCAACGTGTCTTGTCGATCGCAATCGACGTGATCATCGTCGTCCTGCTGCTCAGCCTGATCTACACCGGTGTCAATATCTCGGTCCACACCTGGGCACAGAAGACAACCGTTCTCTACTGGCCTGTCGGTCTGCTCTACGCGTCCATGCCGGCCGGCATGACACTGACCCTGATCTTCCATCTCTTCAACATGGTCTACGACCTCAAAAATCCTGTCGTTCCTCATGCAGCGCACTCAGATGGCGGCGAGGCCCTCTCATGATCCTGATCTTCGTTGTTGCGGTCTTCCTGACCTCCGTTTTCATCGGCATTCCGCTGGTCTGGGCAATTCTGATCACTGCTGTCCTGCCGATCATCGTCTTTGACCTCGGTTACCCCTTGCAGGCGCTGTTCCTGAATTTTATCGGCGGGGTGGAGCCGAACCACTTCCTTGCGATCCCGCTCTTTATCGTCGCCGGGGAAATGATGAGCCGCGGCGGTGTCGGCCTGCGCATCATCGGCTTTGCAAGGGCTGCCTTCGGCTTCATGGCAGGCGGGCTCGGCATGGTCGTCGTCGGCGCCTCCATGATTTTCGGCGGCATTTCGGGTTCGGCCATTGCCGACAGTGCAGCCATCGGTTCGGTCATGATCAAGAACATGTCCCGCGAGGGTTACAACACCGCCTTCGCCGCCGGTCTGGTGGCTGCAGCCGGGACGATCGGCATCATCATCCCACCATCCATTCCGATGCTGATCTACGGCTTTGTCGGCAACGTTTCGGTTGCCGATCTCTTTCTCGGTGGCATGGTTCCCGGCATTCTGTTTGGCGCCCTGTTCATGGCGGTTTGCTATTATGTCGGCAAGACCACCAAGTGCGACCCCGGTGGGCGCACCACGACCTTCAAGGAATTGACCAGTTCCTTCATCGGTACCGCCCCTGCCCTGTTCATGCCGATCGTGATCCTCGGCGGCATATTCACCGGCTGGGTAACCCCTACGGAAGCCGCGGCCCTTGCCGTCGTCTACGGCCTGTTCGTCACAACTGTTGTCTACCGGGACTTCAAACTCCGCGATCTGCCGCGTCTTCTTATCGACAGCTTCGTCACCAGCGCGGTGGTGATGGTCGTGATCGGTGCAACGACAGTCCTTGGCTGGCTGATCACGCTTGAACAGATGCCCCAGATCCTGGTCGGTTTCGTGCAGGCGTTTTCAACCGGACCCTGGATGTTCCTGTTGCTGGTCAATGTCGTGCTTCTGGTCCTCGGTCTCGTTCTCGATCCGGTTCCTGCAATCCTGCTGACGGCACCGCTGTTCCTGCCGACCGCGCAAGCCTTCGGCGTCGACCCGGTCCATCTGGGTGTGATCATGACCTGCAATGTGGCCGTCGGCCTGTTCACACCTCCGGTTGGCGCAACACTCTATGTTGCCTCGCGGATATCCGGCGTCGGTGTTTTGTCGATCGCCCGCAACATGGCACCGCTCTACATAGCCGCAATCGCCGCCCTGCTCGCCGTGACTTACATACCCTTCCTGTCGATGGGTATGGTGAACCTGTTCCGCTGAGGAGAAGAGCATGTATGCCGTAACGGTGGTGTTTCAGATCAAGGCCGAGGCGGTGGAGGATTTTCTGCCGCTCATGATCGCAAACGCCGAAGCGTCCCTGAAGGACGAACCCGGATGCAGACAATTTGACGTCTGCACCGACCCTGATCGCCCCGGCGATGTGTTTCTCTATGAACTTTATGACGATGCCGACGCCTTTCAGGCGCATCTGCAAACCCCTCACTTCAAGTCGTTCGATGCAAAGGTTGCCGGAATGATCGCGCAGAAAACGGTCCGAACCTACGCGAAGGTGGCCTCATGAGCCCCTGGCAGGTTTTCGCGCTCAAATATGCCGACAGGAATGCGCGCACGCGCAAGGACAGTTTCCTGTTCGACGACAACCACGACCAGCCACACGAGATGGATTACTTCATCTGGGTGCTGCGGCGGCAGGACGAGATCATCCTGGTCGACACAGGTTACGACGGCGAGGAAGGCGCGCGACGCGGCCGTCCTGTCCGGCTCAATCCGGTAGAGGCCTTGGCCCCTCTCGGCATTGCACCTGAGGCTGTGACGACCATCATCGTCACCCATCTGCATTATGACCACGCGGGCGGCTTGAAGCATTTTCCCAATGCCACCATCCATCTGCAGGCAGCGGAAATGGCTTTCGCCACAGGTCCCTGCATGTGCCAGGGCGCGATGAAGGCTCCCTACACCGCGGAACATGTCTGTGAAGCCGTGCAAAGGCTCTACTCTGGCCGGGTAATCTTTCATGAAGGAGATGGCGAAGTCCGGGAAGGACTTACAGTTCATCGCATTGGCGGGCACAGCAAGGGATTGCAGGCGGTTCGTGTACTGACAGAAGCCGGCTGGATGTGCCTGGCTTCCGACGCAGCCCACTACTACGAGAATTTCCTGGAAGCCAAACCGTTCCCGATCGTGGTCGACATGCAGGACATGCTGGATGGTTTTGGAACCATTCAGCACCTTGCCAGCTCGATAGACCTTGTTGTGCCGGGACATGATCCCCTGGTGCGCACGCTCTTTCCGCAACACGGCCCGGACCACATCTTCCGTCTCGACCGTGGTCCGCTCAAGGGGATCCGCTCATGAAGCTGGGCGTGATCGCGGATGATTTTACCGGAGCCTCCGACATTGCATTGATGCTGTCGGAAGGCGGCATGACGGCGGCTCAATATGTCGGTGTACCCGATGTTCCGGCACTTGCGTCGGTAGACACCGGCATCATCAGTCTGAAGTCCCGAACGATCCCAGCTGCAGAGGCCGTTGCCCAGTCCCTGCGAGCCTGCGACTGGCTGACCGATCAGGGATGCAAGCAGATTGTCTTCAAGATCTGTTCGACGTTCGATTCGACCGACGAAGGCAATATCGGCCCGGTGGCGGAAGCCCTTGCCGACAGGCTTGGCGAGACATGTGTGATCGTCTGCCCGGCCTTTCCGGAAAACGGACGAACCGTCTACCAGGGACATCTCTTCGTCGCAGACAGGCTTTTGAGCGAAAGCGGCATGCGCCACCATCCGTTGACGCCAATGGGCGACCCGGACATCCGGCGCGTGCTGGCTCGTCAGACGTCCTGGACAGTCGGTCATGTCTCCCTCGATCACGTGGCAGATGGTCCGGCCGCAATCAACCTCGCCTGCCCTGCCGACGGCAAGTCGATGGTGATTGTGGATGCAATCCGTAACGATGATCTTGCCACCATTGGGCTGGCAATCGCGGCACGAAAGCTTCTTGTCGGAGGCTCGGGCATAGCCCTCGGCTTGCCCAAGAACTTTGGCCACGCGCCTGCGGTCGCCAACTGGACCGGACATTCGGGCAAAGCCGTGGTTCTGTCCGGTTCATGTTCAATGGCAACTCGCGCCCAGGTCGCGCGCTACAAGGCCATTGCACCCTCGCGTGAACTGACTGTCGACGACATCATGGCGAAGGCACTGTCGGTGCAGGAAATCGCCGGCTGGGTACTTCGCCAGGACGCATCGCCCCTGCTTTATTCCTCCGCCGACCCGGAGGTGGTGGGTGCTGCCCAACAAAAATACGGCAGGGAAAAAAGCGCGGCGGCGATTGAGGAGTTTTTTTCCGATCTGGCGGCGTCACTGTTCAGCGCCGGTGTCAGCCGAATGGTGGTCGCCGGCGGCGAAACGTCAGGGGCCGTTGTTTCCGGTCTCGGGGCAAACACGCTGGATATCGGTCCGAAGATTGCGCCGGGTGTTCCCGCGCTCAAGGTGAGCGGTCAGCCGCTGGCGCTGGCGCTGAAATCCGGCAACTTCGGTGGCCCGAACTTCTTCTCCGAGGCGCTCAGCGTTCTGGAGACAAGCCGATGAGCGAAAGCGCAACCACCCGCGAACAGATTTGCCTGATGGCAAAATCGATGTTCGACCGTGGTTTGACACATGGATCGACCGGCAATCTCTCCGTTCGTCTGTCGGATGGCACATTGCTCGTTACCCCGACCGGCTCCTCCATGGGGTTTCTGGACCCGGCCCGGATCAGCCATCTTTCTGTCCAGGGCGAACTGCTTTCGGGTGACAGGCCGACGAAGGAAATCCCGCTTCACACGGCCTTTTACGAGACCCGCCATTCGGCAGGTGCGGTCGTGCATCTGCATTCGTGCCACTCGGTCGCACTTTCCCTGTTGCCGGAGATCGATCCGGACAACGTTCTGCCACCCCTGACGGCGTACGGGATCATGCAGCTCGGCAAGGTGAAGCTTCTGCCGTTTTTCGTGCCGGGAGATCCGGCAATGGGAGACGCGGTCCGAGGACTTGCGGGCCGTCGCTCTGCCGTTCTGCTGGCCAACCACGGGCCCGTTGTTGCCGGCCGGGATCTGGCCGCCGCCGTCCATGCCATGGAAGAGCTGGAAGCAACAGCCAGGCTTGCCCTTCTGCTTCGCGGCACTGCCGCAACGGCGCTCAATCCGGACCAGATCGCCCGGATCGTCGAGCGCTACGACGTTGATTGGATTTGAGGAACAGTCCCATGAAAATTGCCCTGATAAAAGGTGACGGTATTGGCGTCGATGTGGCGGAAGCAGCCATTGCCGTGCTGGAAACAGCCTTGAAGCACACGGGAGAACCCGCGCCCCGCTATGACGAGATCCAGGCAGGGGCGGGTTACTTCAAGGAGACTGGCCTCGACATCGAAGACGGCGGAGAGGAACGCGCGGGGCTTGCCGATGCAATTTTCCTTGGGGCCATCGGCCTTCCCTCGATCCGACATGCAAACGGCACGGAGATCTCGCCGCATTTGCGCCTGCGCGATCGCTTTGGGCTTTATGCGGGTGTTCGCCCGGTCAAAGCCTATCCCAACGCACCGCAAAGGCTCGCCGATCCGCGCGCTGCCGGTATCGATCTCGTTATCCTGCGAGAATCAACCGAAGGGCTGTTCTACTCTGCAGCAGCACACAAGCGCAGCCTCGTAGTCAATGATGACGAAGTGCAGGACGTTTTGCGCATCACGCGCAAAACCACCACCAAGCTGCATCGCTTTGCATTCAACCTTGCCCGCAAACGGCGCGAGCGCGGCCATCCGGGCAGGCTCACCTGTGTCGACAAGGCGAATGTGTTCACCTCTCTGGCCTTCTTCCGCCAGATCTTTGACGAAGTGAAATCGGAATTTGCCGACGTGCCTGTCGGCTACAATTACGTCGACGCACAAGCGCTCGACCTGGTGCGCAAGCCCTGGGAGTTCGACGTTCTGGTGATGGAAAACATGTTCGGCGACATTCTTTCGGACCTTGCCGGTGGCCTGGTGGGTGGCATGGGCATGGCCGCCTGTGGGGAGATCGGCGACACCACCGGATTGTTTCAGCCTGCCCACGGCAGCGCCCCCGACATCATGGGAGAAGACAAGGCCAACCCGCTGGCCGCGATCTTGAGTGCTGCGCTGATGCTGGACTATCTCGCCGAGAAGTTGGACAAGCCCTCCCTTGCCGATGCCGCAGACCTGATCAACGGCGCAGTCGACACCGGCTTTCAAGAAAACGTGTTGCGACCGATGGAATTCGGAGGTGACATGGGAACCAGGGCGGTCACGAACCAGCTGCTTACGCTTATCGGATCATCGACTGCGATCAGAAGGTCTGCCAGCGCCTAGTGCGCACTGGCATTACGCCGACAGCACGTCACTTCAGCTTGCGGGAAATGCCACCACAGCTCTCGCGCACGATGAGATCCCCGTGGAGCAGATGAGAGCGCGTTTCCAGGGACCGGTTCGCAAGGCGATCAAGCAGGATTGTCATGGCCTTTTCGCCGATATGTTGCCGGGGTTGGCGGATTGTCGTCAATCCGGGTGTGAAATTGTTGGCAAAGGGAATGTCGTCGAAACCAAGCACGGAGAAATCTTCCGGGACGCGGTAGCCACGCAGTTGAAGCGCCGAGATGACCCCGATCGCAGTGTTGTCGTTGAAACAGAAGAAAGCGGTCGGCAGATCGTCCTTGATGAACAGCCGTTCGACGGCGGCACGCCCGCTCTCGCTGGAGCCGTCGCCCTCCACGCGCCAGTCGCGCAGTGCCTCGGGTGATTCTTTCAACCCTTGCAGATATCCGGAATGGCGAAGATCGCTGCGGATGTCGGCGGGCCCGCCGGAAATATAGGTGATCCGCCGGTGCCCCAGGGAGATCAGATATTCGGTCGCCACCTTGGAGGCCGCGACATCATCCACGCCGACGTAGCTGATTTCGGGATTCGAGACCGGACGCTCGGTCGCAACGATCGGCGGCAGATTGGTGAGCGGTGTTTGTGGCTGCCCGGCAACCGGAATATGTCCTGTCAGCAAGACAAGCCCGTCGGCCATGCCCGTCGACAGGAAACGCAGGTAGTTCTGCTCCAGTCCGCTGGTACCTTCGGTGTTACCGATGAGGACACCATAACCGCGGTCGTTTGCCGCCTTTTCCAGCCCTGTCAGAATGCCGGCAAAGTTTGGATCAGCAATGGAAGACGCCAGCACCAGCACCATCTGCGAGCGCTGCATGCGCAGGTTCTGCGCCATGGCGTTGGCGGTGTAGCCGGTCCGGGCAATGGCGGCCGTAACCTTCTTGCGCGTGCTCTCGGCAACCTTCTCCGGCGAGCGCAAGGCCCTGCTGACGGTCGCGATGGATACGCCCGCCAGTTTCGCAACGTCTTCAATGGTCGCCGGCCGCTCGCCCGGTTCGCTCATTTTCTATTTCCAGACATGCTGCGGTGCGGCCTCGTGGTAAGTCCATGAATCGCAACGCCATCTACGCTGTATAGAACGCATTGCACATAATGAAAAGGTTTACAGAGGCCAATGTAAAGGTTTACACGACCCATGAAAACGTTTACATCAAACGCACGGCGCCATTGAGGAAGAGGGCTTTGGCGCCTTGGGAGGAACAAGAATGAGCGTGGACACCACTGCTCCGGCAGCGGTCATCGAGGCCGTGAACATCAGCAAATCCTTTGGGCCGGTTCCCGTGCTGTTCAGTGTCAGCATGGACGTCCGCCCTGGCGAGGTTCATGCCCTGATCGGCGAGAACGGCGCCGGCAAGTCGACGCTGATGAAAATCCTCTCCGGTTTTCATGATCCGACCTCCGGCCAGATCCGTCTCGACGGCAAGCAGACCGACCTGCCCGCGAACGGCGGCGCAGAGAAACTCGGCGTCGTGCTGATCCACCAGGAGCTCAACCTCGCCGAACAGATGACGGTAGAGGAAAACGTGTTCCTCGGTCGCGAGATCAAATCCAACGGCTTTCTGGACAAGGAGGCCATGCAGGCAACCGTCCGGAAGTATCTGGACGAGATCGGCCTCGACATTTCCCCGACCGACCGCATTTCCGACCTTACCATCGCCCAGAAGCAGATGGTCGAGATCGTCAAGGCTGTCAGCCGGAACGCCCGCATCCTGATCATGGACGAACCAACCGCCGTTCTGACCGAAGAGGAAACCCAGGTTTTCTTCCGCCAGGTGGAAAAGCTGAAAGAAAGCGGCGTCGGCATCGTGTTCGTTTCGCACAAGCTCAACGAGGTCAAGGAAATTGCCGATCGCGTCACCATCCTGCGTGACGGTCAGTGGATCGACACGCGTGCCTCCAGCGATCTGACGCCGGACATGATGGCCCAGATGATGGTTGGCCGGGAGCTTTCCGACCTCTACCCGCCCATGCATGAGGCAGACGTCGATGCAGAGCTCGTTCTGGAAGTCCAGAACCTGCGTGCGCCGTCCGTCGACAACGTCAGCTTCAGCCTGCGCAAGGGCGAGATATTGGGCTTTTCGGGTCTGATCGGCTCCGGCAGGACCGCAGTCTTCGAGACGATTTGCGGCCTCGCTCCGTTTGAAGCAGGAACCATCAAGCTTTTTGGACGCGACACCGGCCCCATGACCGTCGCGCAGGCACGGGACCTTGGTTTGGCCTATCTCACCAAGGACCGGAAAGAAAAAGGACTGCTTCTCGACAAGAAGATGCGGCCAAACCTGACCCTGTTCGCCCTACCGAAATTCGTCCGCAATTTCGGCCTCGACAGCAAGGCGGAAGAAGACGCGCTCAACCGTGCCATCCGCCGCTTCGATGTTCGGGCCCGCGACAAGGAAATCACGGTCGGCAAGCTGTCGGGCGGCAACCAGCAGAAGCTGCTGCTCGCCAAGATCATGGAATGCGATCCGAAGATCGTCATCATCGATGAACCGACCCGCGGTATCGATGTCGGCACGAAACAACAGATCTACCACTTCATCGCTGCCCTTGCCGCCGAAGGGGTTTCGGTCGTGGTCATCTCTTCGGAAATGCCGGAAATCATCGGTATTTGCCATCGGGTGGTGGTGATGCGCGAAGGGCATATCACCGGCGTTCTGACCGGCGATCACATCAACGAAAACGAAATCATGCGCTACGCCGCCGGGCTGAAACGGGAGGAACTCCATTGACCATGATGACCGCGTCTGACGATACAGCGGCCAAGCCGGCCAAGAGGTCTTCCATAGACTTCAAGACGATTGGCCCCGCAGTTGCCCTTCTGATCCTTTGCATCATCGGCTTTCTGCTGAACCCTGCCTTCGTCAGCGAAGGCAATCTGACCAACCTTCTGACCCGCTCTGCCTTTATCGGCATCATTGCTGTCGGGGCGACCTTCGTCATCACCGCCGGAGGCATCGATCTGTCTGTGGGGTCCATGGCGGCAGCCATTTCCGGTGTCATGATCATCATCATGAACAACGCCGTCGAGACCATGGGCAGCGGTGTTCCGACAGTTCTGCTCGGCTGCGGCCTTGCCATCGTGCTGGGCATCGGGGCCGGTTGGGTGAACGGTGCCCTGACCACCAAGGGCAAGATCGAAGCCTTCATCGTGACGCTCGGCACAATGGGCATCTATCGCTCGCTGGTGACCTACTTTGCCGATGGTGGCACCCTGTCGCTCAACTTCGATATTCGCGGAACCTACCGGCCTGTCTATTACGACACGTTTTTGGGCCTGCCCTTCCCTGTCTGGGTGTTCATCGCGGTTGCCATCTGCGGCTGGCTGCTGCTGAACCGCACCGCGTTCGGCCGCTATTGCACGGCCATCGGCTCGAACGAGGCTGTCGCCAGATATTCGGCGATCAACGTGGACCGTGTGAAGACGCTTACCTATGTCATCCAGGGCCTGTGCGTTTCCTTTGCCACCATCATTTACGTGCCCCGCCTTGGCTCGGCGTCCGCGTCCACCGGCGTGTTGTGGGAACTTGAGGCGATCGCCGCGGTCATCATCGGCGGTACGGTGTTGAAGGGTGGGTATGGCCGGATCGGCGGCACCATCCTTGGTGCGCTCATTCTCACCACCATCGGCAACATTTTGAACTTCACCGATGTGATCTCGAATTACCTGAATGGAACCATGCAGGGCCTGATCATCATCGTCGCAGTGTTTCTTCAGCGCAGTGACTGGAAGCTCCGCAAGAGCAAGTAAGCCCCTGACCTGATTTCAACCGAACCGGGACCCGTCCCCAATTCAAATACCGGATCGCACCGGACGGGAGAGGTGCGTCCAGATGGCAGCATTGAAGGAGGAAGCAATGCTCATGAAGAAAGCTTTGGGAGTGATCGCGGTAACCGGTGCGCTGGCCTTTGCGGGCGCTGCGGTTGCACAGGAAAAAATCAAGATCGGCGTCAGCTATCCGACCCCGACCCATGCCTGGGCAGCCGGCATGAACTGGCACGCGGAACAAGCGGAAAAGCGGCTTGAGGCGCTTTATCCGGATGTCGATCTCATCCTGGTGAACTCGCCGGATCCGGAAGCACAGGCAAGTGCCCTGGAAGACCTGGTCTCCGTTCACCAGATCAAAGCCCTGGTGGTTCTGCCGTTCGAATCCGAACCGCTGACCGACCCGGTGCTGAACGTCAAGAAATCCGGTGCATGGATCACGGTCGTCGACCGCGGCCTCAGCCAGCCGGGCATCGAAGACCTTTATGTGGCCGGCAACAACCCGGAACTGGGCCGTGTTTCCGCGCAATACATGAAGACCCGCCTGAAGGACGGCGACAACATCGTCATCCTGCGCGGTATTCCGACGGTCATCGACAATGAGCGCTTCGACGCGTTCATGGCCGAGATCGAAGGCTCCGGCATCAACGTGCTCGACCACAAGCACGCCAACTGGAACCGCGACGACGGCTTTGAAGTGATGCAGGACTTCCTGTCCCGCTTCCCGGACATCGACGCGGTCTGGGCCCAGGACGACGACATCGCCATTGGCGTGGTTGCCGCCCTGAAACAGGCTGGCCGTGACGGCGACGGCATGTTCGTCGTTGGCGGTGCCGGCATGAAGGAAACCATCAAGGCAATCATGGATGGCGACACCCTTATTCCGGTCGACGTTCTCTATCCGCCGGCGATGATCGCCACCGCCATGGACCAGACGGTTGCCGCCTTCAAGTCCAATGGTCCGGTTGCCGGCCGCTACATTCTCGGTGCGACGCTGATCACGCCGGAAAATGCTGAAAACTACTACTTCCCGGATTCGCCCTTCTAAGGCTTCGGGACGTAGCAGGCCGGGGTCTTTCGCGATGGGACCCCGGCCCTTTCCACCTCACCTCACTTCACCTTCCCCGATTTCTGGAGAATGTCATGAAAACCATAAAGGGTCCGGCGTTGTTTCTCGCCCAGTTCGCGGGGGACGAAGCGCCGTTCAATTCCTGGGCATCGATCACGAAATGGGCCGCGGATTGCGGCTATCTTGGCGTTCAGGTACCCAGTTGGGACAGCAGGCTGATCGACCTTGAAAAGGCAGCCAGTTCCAAGACCTATTGCGACGAATTCATTGGAACGGCGCGCGAGAACGGTGTCGAGATCACCGAGCTTTCAACCCACTTGCAGGGCCAGCTCGTTGCCGTGCACCCGGCCTATGACACGGCTTTCGACGGCTTTGCCGCGCCGCATGTCCATGGCAATCCTGCCGCCCGTCAAGCCTGGGCGGTCGACCAGGTCAAACTGGCCCTGGCCGCAAGCCGCAATCTCGGCATTTCGGCCCACGCCACCTTTTCCGGCGCGCTTGCCTGGCCCTATGTCTATCCGTGGCCGCAGCGCCCTGCCGGACTGATCGAAACCGCATTTGACGAACTTGCCAGACGCTGGCGTCCGATCCTCGACTATGCCGAGGAAATGGGGGTTGATGTCTGTTACGAAATTCACCCGGGTGAGGACCTGCATGACGGCATCACCTTCGAGATGTTCCTGGAGCGCGTCAACGGTCACGACCGCTGCAAGATGCTCTACGATCCGTCCCACTATGTGCTGCAGTGCCTGGATTATCTGGACAATATCGACATCTACAAGGACCGGATCGGCATGTTCCACGTCAAGGATGCCGAGTTCAACCCGACCGGACGTCAGGGTGTTTATGGCGGCTACCAGTCGTGGGTCGACCGCGCCGGACGCTTCCGCTCCCTTGGCGATGGTCAGGTTGATTTCGGAGCCGTCTTTTCCAAGATGGCCGCGAATGATTTCGATGGCTGGGCCGTGGTTGAGTGGGAATGCTGCCTGAAGCACCCTGAAGACGGGGCCCGGGAAGGCGCGGACTTCGTGAAGGCTCACATCATCCGCGTGACCGAAAAGGCCTTTGACGATTTCGCCGACGGCGGCAGTGACGAGGCAGCCAACCGGAAGATGCTCGGGATCAACTAGAGTTTTGACTTCGACGAGGCAACAATTGGACGGGTCGGCGACGACGCTCGCCACCTCTCACTCTCGTCATGAGGAGGACCGCCCGGTCCGTTTCGAAGGGTGGGCTGCAATCTTGAAAACAAGTGGCCCCTCCCTCGAAAAAGCGCATCCGCGCTTCCTCAGCATGAGGTTTCTATGTATGTAAACAACGCGTGTAATCGATTACAGCGCGCGGCGCGATAGAACAGAAACAGTTTCAGGAGGAGCGATATGGCCATCGAAGGAAAAGACACCGTGCAGACGCGCCCGATCCGGCTCGGCATGGTCGGCGGCGGCAAGGATGCCTTTATCGGCGCCGTTCACCGAATTGCCGCGCGCATCGACGGCGCCTACGACCTGGTGGCGGGCGCCCTGTCTTCCACCCCGGAGAAAGCGCTTGAATCTGGCCGCGCGCTCGGCCTCAAGGAAGATCGCATCTATGGCTCCTTCGAGGAAATGGCCAAGCGTGAAGCCCGGCTGAAAGACGGCATAGAAGCCGTTGCCATCGTCACGCCGAACCACATGCACTATCCGGCGGCGAAGGAATTCCTGAAACGCGGGATCCATGTCATCTGCGACAAGCCTCTGACTTCAACCCTGGCCGATGCCAAGAAATTCGTGAAGGCTGCGGAAAGCTCCGATGCTCTCTTCTTCCTGACCCACAACTACACCGGTTATCCGATGGTTCGGCAGGCACGCGAGATGGTAGCCAGTGGCGACCTCGGCACGATCCGCGTCGTTCAGGTGGAGTATCCCCAGGACTGGCTGACGGTGGAACAGCACAACAAGCAGGCTGATTGGCGTACCGACCCGGCACGCACGGGCCTTGGCGGCTCCACGGGCGATATCGGCACTCATGCCTATAATCTTGCCTGCTTCATCACAGGCCAGTCGGCGGAAAGCCTTGCAGCCGACCTGCAGTCCTTCGTTCCGGGCCGTCAGGTGGATGACAACGGCCACGTGATGCTGCGCTACGCCAGCGGCGCGCGCGGCATGCTGTGGTGTTCGCAGGTGGCACCGGGCAACGAGAACAATCTCAAGATCCGGATCTATGGCGACAAGGCCGGGCTCGAGTGGCACCAGGAAGACCCGAACTATCTCCACTACACGCCTTTCGGAAAGCCGAAGCAGTTGCTGACCCGGGGCGGTGCCGGCATGCTCGACAGCATCGCCTCGGCCACCCGTGTGCCGCCAGGACATCCGGAAGGCTATCTGGAAGGCTTCGCCAACCTCTACAAGGACGCTGCCGACGCCATCCGTGCCCACCAGTCCGGCAAGGACGCCAGCTCTCTGGTTCCGGGAATCACGGACGGACTTGCCGGCGTGCGCTTTGTAGACGCCTGCGTCCGCTCTTCGGCGAAAAACGCTGCCTGGGTGAAGCTGGACGGATAGTCTTGCCTATCGTCGCACTTTACGAAGCCCGGGCTCTGCTGCCCGGGCTTTTGTCGTTTTCAGGGCACGTTCCCTTGAGAAAGCAGGGCCACAGAACAACATCCTTGCCGCTCTCGGCGATTCCACACGGCGGTGTGTGCTGGACCCTGGATCTTGACTTGGACCGGGATGGCGAATGGCGGGCCTCACCCTTTCCTCGTCGCGCCATGGCTCAACCGTGGTTTCCAGGCCCCTTCCTGACCTTCGTCACGCCTCCTGGAAATGGCCCCGCATCGGCGTGGATTGCCGGATCAGGCCCGGAAACGATGAGGGAAAGAGGCAATCAAGATCGTCATTTTTTTCATTATTACAGATACTTAATCATCCCGTTCGCACCGCACAACGCTACTCGCTTTACAAAAGTAATAAAGTATTACTTAATGATTTTTGTGAGGAGAATATACCTTGTGGAGGAGACCCTATGAAACTCAAGGCAATGCTTATTGCCGGGGCAATGTCGTTTGTCCCGATGACCGCCATGGCTGCCGATCTGACCATCGGTTTTTCGCAGATCGGATCTGAATCCGGTTGGCGTGCAGCTGAAACAACTGTCACCAAGCAGGAAGCTGAAAAGCGCGGCATTGATCTGAAATTTGCCGATGCCCAGCAGAAGCAGGAAAACCAGATCAAGGCGATCCGGTCCTTCATCGCGCAGGGTGTCGATGCGATCCTGCTCGCTCCTGTTGTAGCCACCGGTTGGGACGAAGTCCTGGAAGAAGCCAAGGATGCCGAGATCCCGGTCGTGCTGCTTGACCGGACTGTCGACGCACCGGAAGATCTTTACATGACCGCCGTCACGTCGGATCTGGTTCATGAAGGCAGCGTCGCCGGCCAGTGGCTGGTTGATGAAACTGCCGGCGAGAAGTGCGACATCGTCGAACTTCAGGGAACAACCGGTTCCAGCCCCGCCATCGACCGCAAGAAGGGCTTCGAGCAGGCGATTTCCGGCCATGACAATCTGAACATTGTCCGCAGCCAGACCGGCGACTTCACCCGCAGCCAGGGAAAGGTCGTCATGGAAAGCTTCCTGAAGGCTGTTGGCGGCGCCAACATCTGTGCCCTTTATGCCCACAACGACGACATGGCCGTCGGCGCCATCCAGGCGATCAAGGAAGCCGGCCTGAAGCCGGGTGAAGACATCAAGATCGTCTCGATCGACAGTGTTCCGGACATCCACCTGGCGATGGCAAACGGCGAAGCCAATGCCACGATCGAACTGACCCCGAATATGGCAGGCCCGGCGCTGGACGCGCTTGAAGCCTACCTTGCGGATGGCACGATGCCGCCGAAGTGGATCCAGACCGAGTCCAAACTCTACACGCTCAAAGATGATAACATGGCCATCTACGAGATGAAGAAAGACCTGGGATACTAAGAACGATCCCGATGCCGGGCGGCCTGCCGCCCGGCATCTCAAGGTTCAGGAAGTCCGACTTCGGGGGAAGCCGATACATGGCGAGCGTAACCGACCCTGTGCTCGAATGCCGGGGCATATCCAAATTCTTTCCGGGGGCCATAGCGCTGGATGCAGTGGACCTGACCCTTTATCCGGGTGAAGTGCATGCGCTGCTCGGCGAAAACGGGGCCGGAAAATCCACCCTGATCAAATGCCTGACCGGTGCCTATCGGCGCGATGCCGGCACCATCCTCCTGAACAGCCAGGAAATCTCGCCCAACAGCACTCAGGACAGCCAGAAACTGGGTATCGGCACCGTCTACCAGGAAGTGAACCTGCTGCCGAACCTGACTGTTGCGGAGAACCTTTTTCTCGGCCGCCAGCCGATGTGGCACGGGTTCATTTCCCAGCGCAAGATGATGAAGATGGCGCGGGACCTGCTTGCGGAATTCGGCCTTTCCGTCAATCCGGCCGAACCGCTGTCGGCCTATTCCGTCGCCGTACAACAGGTGGTCGCGATTGCCCGTGCCGTCGAGCTTTCCGGCAAGGTTCTGATCCTTGACGAACCGACAGCCAGCCTCGACCGGGATGAGGTTGACCTTGTTTTTTCCGTCATTGAAAAACTGAAGGCGCGTGGCCTTGCCATTGTCTTCATCACGCATTTCCTCGACCAGGTGTTCGAGATCTCCGACCGGGCAACGGTGCTGAGAAACGGCCGTGTGGTTGGCACCCGTCAGCTTGCAGACGCAACCCAGACCGAGATCGTGACGCTGATGCTCGGCCGGCAGCTGGAAGATCGCATCCACGACCGCGCCCCTTCCGCAACCGGCGACACATTGATAGAGCTGACGAACTTCGGCAAACGCGGCATGATCACGCCGTTTGACCTGACCGTGCGCAAGGGCGAAGTCGTCGGCCTTGCCGGGCTTCTGGGGTCCGGACGTACGGAAACTGCCGAAATCATCTTTGGCGCCGTGCAGGCTGACCAGGGCGAAGCGCTGCTGGAAGGCAAGAAAGTCACCATCAAGAACCCGCGTGAGGCCGTCGCACACCGGTTTGCGCTCTGTCCGGAAGACCGGAAGAGCGACGGTATCGTCGGCGATCTTTCCGTGCGGGAGAATATCATTCTGGCTCTGCAGGCCCGACAGGGCTGGTTCCGGCCACTACCGAAGGCAAAGGTCAATGAACTGGCGGAAGCCTATGTGAAGGCCCTCGACATTCGCCTCGCCAGCCTGGACATGCCGATCCGCCTGCTTTCTGGCGGTAATCAGCAGAAGGCACTGCTGGCAAGATGGCTGGCGACAAATCCGGCCTTCCTGATCCTGGATGAACCGACACGCGGCATCGATGTCGGCGCCCACGCGGAAATCATCGCCCTTATCGAGAAGCTGCGCGAAGACGGCATGGCGCTTCTTGTGGCCTCGTCCGAGCTGGAAGAGCTCGTCGCCTATTCCACCCGAGTGATCGTGCTGCGTGACCGGCGTCAGGTATGCGAACTTGCCGGTGACGACATCACGACTTCCAACATTGTCGCGGCCATTGCCGACGAACCCATGGCGGAGGCCGTTTGATGACCGCACATGTTCACAACACCCTCCGGCGGATCACCCCGCAGCTGATCATCCTGGCTGCCGTTCTGATGTTGAACTTCATGGTATTCCCGGATTTCTTCCGGATAGAATTCCAGAACGGTCGCCTCTTCGGCAATCTGATTGACGTGCTCAATCGTGGCGCACCGACCGCCCTTCTGTGCATCGGCATGACACTGGTCATAGCGACCAGAGGCATCGATCTGTCGGTTGGCGCCGTCATGGCAATTGCCGGTGCGGTTGCCGCTTCCCTTGCCGTGGATGGGCATGGCTGGCACGTCGCCCTTACCGGTGCGCTTGCCGTCGGTGCGATCTGCGGCCTGTGGAACGGCGTTCTGGTTGCTGTCCTGCGCATTCAGCCGATCGTCGCAACGCTTGTGCTGATGGTGGCCGGCCGGGGCATTGCGCAGCTGGTGACGGAGGGAACAATCCTGACCTTCCTGGATCCCGGCCTCATCCACCTGGGCGCCGGCACGATCCTGGGCATTCCGACCCCGATCCTGATCTGGATCGGGCTCGGGCTCGCGGTTGCGGCAGTGGTCCGCAAGACAGCGCTTGGCATGCTGATCGAGGCAATCGGCATCAACGAGAGCTCTTCGCGCCTTGCGGGCATCAACAGCCGCGTGCTGATCATCTCTGTCTATCTGATTTCCGGTGTCTGTGCGGCCCTGGCCGGCGTTATCGTCGCGGCGGATATCAAGGGGGCAGATGCCAACAATGCCGGTCTCTGGCTCGAACTTGATGCCATCCTGGCGGTGGTGATTGGTGGCAACTCGCTGCTTGGCGGGCGTTTCTCGATCTTGGCGTCGCTGCTCGGAGCCCTGATCATCCAGTCGGTCAATTCGGTGATCCTGCTGTCCGGCATGCCGCCTGAATTCAACCTGGTCATCAAGGCACTGATCATCATCGCGATCCTGGTCATCCAGTCTCCGACCGTGAAACACGCGCTTTACATCTTGCGGGCTTCCGCGGAGCCCCAGCCGTCCGACCCCATCAAGGAAGCGAAAGAAAGCCCGCAATGATCCGCTCCACTCATCTGCCGCTTCTGATCACCATCGCGACTTTCGTGCTGGCCTATACGCTGTGCGCGTCGCAATACCCGGCGATGCTGTCGACACGGGTCGTCGCGAACCTTCTGACAGACAACGCCTTTCTTGGAATAGCCGCCGTCGGCATGACCTTCGTGATCCTTTCGGGGGGCATCGATCTTTCGGTCGGCTCGGTGATCGCCTTTACCGGCGTCTTTCTGGCTGTGATCCTGAGGGATACCTCGATCCATCCGCTGGTCGCCTTTGTCCTGGTACTGGCGATCACCATTTCCTTCGGCGCGGCGATGGGGGCGATGATCCACTATCTGGAGATGCCGCCCTTCATCGTCACGCTGGCAGGCATGTTCCTGGCCCGCGGCGCGGCCTATGTACTATCGACCGACAGCGTGCCGATCACCCACGAGTTCTACGACACACTGCAGTCCCTTTACTGGAAGGCTCCGGGCGGCGGACGTTTCCGGCTCACCGGCATGATCATGCTGCTGACCTTCCTCATCGGCATCATCGTCGCCCACCGCACCCGCTTCGGCCAGAATGTCTATGCACTTGGCGGCGGGCTGTCGACCGCCCGGCTGATGGGCGTTCCCCTGGCAAGGACCACCATCGGCATCTACGCAACGTCAGGCGGCCTTGCCGGACTTGCCGGGATCATCTTCTCTCTCTACACGTCCGCCGGCTATTCACTGGCGACGGTAGGGGTCGAACTCGACGCCATCGCGGCGGTGGTGATCGGCGGCACATTGCTTACCGGCGGCACTGGTTTTGTCGCAGGCACATTCTTTGGCATTTTGATCATGGGGTTGATACAAACCTTTATCGTGTTCGACGGAACGCTTTCGAGCTGGTGGACAAAGATCGTGATCGGCGGTTTGCTCTTCGGCTTCATCTTGCTTCAGAAGGGACTCACTTGGGCAACGACACTGCGCAGAAAACCAGCGACAGAGTTCGCCGCGCAATCATGACCTTCGTCGCCACCGGCGGGTTGGGAAGCCAGATCGGAAACCATACCGATCAGGTTGTCGAGCAACTGGGAAGAGCCATCGTTGCAGGTGAGTATCCGCCGGAAACGATGATCCCCCTGGACCCGGACATTTCGGAAATGTTCGACGTCTCGCGCACGGTGGTGCGGGAAGCGAAGAAGACGCTGATCGCAAAAGGCCTGATCCAGTCGAAAGCCAAGGTTGGAACCCATGTCCGGCCCGCATCCGAATGGAACATGTTCGATCCGGACGTCCTGCGCTGGCACGCCGCGCTCAACAACCAGCGTCCGTTTCTGGAAGACCTGTTCGAGATCCGCCTGATCTTCGAACCGGCGGCGGCAGGCAGCGCCGCCAAGCGCGCAACCGATGCGGAATGCGTGACCCTGTCCAAACTCTGCGACAACCTTGCCACCGGCAAGGACAGGGCTGCCGTGGCCGTGGCCGATCTGGAGTTTCACAAGATGATCCTGAAGCTCTCCGGCAATCGCTTCCTGCAGTCACTTGGAGATCTCGTTCAGGCCGCGCTCTATTCCCTCTTCATTGCCGAGGCCAACGAGCGCAACGACCAGGAAACATACGAGTTCGTCGAGCGTCACCGCGCCATCGTCACGGCCATCAAGGCCGGGGACGCAAAGGGAGCCCATGACGCCATGGTCGCCGTCATCCTGGCCGGCCGGAAGATCGAACTGAATATCTGAGGCTGTCTGCGGACACGGGTGCCGCCGGTCCACCTTCTTAGCAACACAAACAAAAAAACCTCATCCTGAGGAAGGCCGCAGGCCTGTCTCGAAGGATGGGCACCTTGCTCCGAGCAAGTGGCCCATCCTTCGAGACGCGCACGCGTGCTCTCCTCAGGATGAGGTCTTTATCTAGTTACTTTACTTGCCGGCTCAGCTGGCCGGCAGCAGGTCGTCCGGCAGGTTCTGGTAGCAGACCGGACGCAGGAAGCGCCGGATAGCCATCGTGCCGACGGAGGTGGCGCCGAAGTTGGTCGATGCCGGGTAAGGCCCGCCGTGAACCATGCTGTCGGCAACTTCCACACCGGTCGGGAAGCCGTTGGCAAGCACGCGGCCTGCCTTGCGCTCCAGCACCGGCATCAGCTTGCGGGCAAGGTCCTTGTCGCCTGCATCCATCTGCAACGTGCAGGTAAGCTGGCCTTCCAGGCTCTTGGCGATTTCCAGAAGCTGTGCTTCATCCTTCACGCGGACCACGATGCCGAGCGGACCGAAGACTTCCTCGCCCAGTTCCTCGTTGGCCAGCCAGTTGTCGCCGGTGGTCTCGAAGACGTAAGGCGCGGCTTCACGGGTCTCGCAGGACGTGCCGATCAGTTCGCGGACACCGCTGGAAGCGGCAACCCGCTTGGAACCGGACCGGTAGGCGGCCGCGATTCCGTCTGTCAGCATGGTCTGCTTGCCAATGCCGCCGAGGGCTTCTGTTGCCGTCGCAACGAAAGCGTCCGCATCCGGACCTTCGAGCACCAGGATAACGCCGGGGTTGGTGCAGAACTGGCCAGCACCCATGGTCAGCGATCCGGCCCAGCCCTTTGCAATTTCCTCGCCGCGAGCGGAGAGCGCCGCCGGCAGCAGGAACATCGGGTTGACCGAACCAAGTTCACCAAAGAACGGGATCGGCACCGGGCGCTGTGCGCACATGTCGAACAGGGCACGGCCGCCACGCAGGGAGCCAGTGAAACCGACGGCGGTAATCAGCGGGTGCTGAACAAGCGCCTGGCCAACCTCGAAACCATTGCCCTGGATGAAGGAGAAGACACCCGGATGGAGGCCGCAGGACTTGATGGCTGCGGCGATCGCCTCGGCGACAATCTCACCGGTGCCCGGATGGGCCGGGTGGCCACGGACGACCACGGGGCAGCCCGCAGCCAGAGCCGATGCCGTATCACCGCCGGCGGTCGAGAATGCCAGCGGGAAGTTGGAAGCACCGAAGACCGCGACCGGCCCGATCGGGCGCTGGACCAGCTTCAGGTCCGGGCGCGGCAGAGGCTGGCGGTCCGGCAGGGCTTCGTCGTGACGCTTGTCGAGATAATCGCCTTTCAGAATATGAGAGGCAAACAGGCGCAACTGGCCGGTGGTGCGACCACGCTCGCCCTGAAGACGCGCTTCCGGCAAACCGGTTTCGGAAGTGCCGATCTCGGTGATGGCGTCCGCACGGGCTTCAATCTCGTCTGCAATGGCATTGAGGAATTTCGCCCGCTCTTCACTGCTGGAATAGCCATAGCTCCAGAAGGCTTCTTCCGCTGCGCGGCAGGCCGCGTCCACCTGGTCGGCGGTACCGACGGAAAAAGCGTGAGACGCGCCATGCGCCGGTTCGGAGGTAAATGTTGCATCGCCGGCAACCCATTGCCCTGCAACAAGCTGCTTTCCGTGAGGCATAAAAGTCATGTCAAACCTTCTGGTTTTGAAGATGGATCAGAATTCGAACGGATCAGTGATGACGCGCCGCCCAAGAGAAAAGGCGTCGCACACATGGATCATCGGCGAGAGATCGACGTCGCTCGTGCCCGATTTCACCAGATCCGCCATACGGACGTAGAGGTTGGCATATTCATGGTTCGCCCCCTGTATAACGGGCTCACCGTCGATTTCCAGCTTCTCACCGCCAAGTGACAGCTTTGCGGCGCCTCGGTCGGTTTCAACGTCGATGTCCCATGTCTGGGGCCCTTCCTGACGCCAGTCGAAATCGGCGGACATTTCCGCGCCAACCGGATCTGCGAAGGTCAGCCCGGCGGCAATCGGCGTTGCCCGGTTCTCCGGAAACTCCAGCGTCGCACCGGTGAGGTGAACCGGATAAGGAAGAACCTCGGTCAGGATCGAGAGCGCATTGATACCTGGATCGAAGACCCCCATGCCACCCGGCTCCCAGATCCATTCCTGGCCGGGATGCCAACGGCGAACATCTTCCTTCCAGGTGATCTTGAGCCGTTTCAACGTGCGTTCGGCAAGGAATGCCTTCAGCGCCGGTACGCTATCGGCATAGCGGGAGTGCCACGTGGCGAACAACGTCACCCCGTGTTCCCTTGCAAGTGCCTCCAGCGCATAGCATTCGGCAAGGCTCTGCCCCGGCGGCTTTTCCAGCATCACATGCTTGCCGGCCTTCAAGGCCTTGGCCGCATACTCGAACCGAGGCTGCGGTGGAATGGCGAGCGAGACAGTGGTGATGTCCGGCCGCTTTTCCAGAAGCTCGTCGATCGTTTGGAAATGATCGATCCCGTCAACGCCGGCGTGACGGCTGACCGCCGCCTCCAGCTGCCAGTCCGGATTACCGGCAACCGCCGGAATGTGCTGATCGCGGGCAATCTTGCCGATGCCCACCAGCGCCAGTTTTTCTGCCATCAATGTGAATCCTTCGGCACGGCGGAACCGCGGCAGCCTTTCAGGAAGTCGAAATCGGCGCCGGTGTCGGCACCCTGAACGTGGTCATGGAACAGGCGGGCGTAGCCGCTGTCCGGAACATGGTGCGACGGCTTCCATGCTGCAAGCCGTGCGGACAATTCCTGTTCGGAAATGTCGAGATGGATTGTCCGGTTCGCAACATCCAGTTCGATCATGTCGCCGTCTTTCACCACCGCCAGCGGTCCACCGGCAGCCGCCTCCGGAGAGGTGTGCAGGACAACGGTGCCATAAGCCGTGCCGGACATGCGCGCATCCGAAATGCGGACCATGTCGGTAATGCCTTTCTTCAGCACCTTGGGCGGCAAGCCCATGTTGCCGACTTCCGACATGCCCGGGTACCCCTTGGGGCCGCAGTTCTTCAGCACCATGACGCAGGTCTCGTCGATGTCGAGGGCATCGTCGTTGATCTTGGCCTTGTAGTCGTCGATATCCTCAAAGACCACTGCCCTGCCCTTGTGCTGCATCAGATGCGGCGACGCGGCAGACGGTTTCAGGACAGCGCCATTGGGTGCAAGGTTGCCCTTCAGAACCGCGATACCACCCTGGTTGGTCAGCGCCTTTTCCGCCGGCAGGATGACATCCTCGTTCCAGTTCTTCACATCCTTGACCTGGTCCCACATGGTCTCGCCGGAAACGGTGATGGCGTCCTTGTTGAGCATGCCCGCCTCGCCGAGGCGCTTGATCACCACCGGCAGACCACCGGCATAGAAGAACTCTTCCATCAGGTATTTGCCGGACGGCATCAGGTTGACGATGGTCGGAATATCCCGGCCTGCCTTGTCCCAATCATCGAGCGAGAGGTCTATGCCGACACGGCCGGCGATGGCCAGCAGATGGATGACCGCATTCGTCGACCCGCCGATGGCACCATTGGTGCGGATGGCGTTCTCGAAGGCTTCGCGGGTCAGGATGTCGGACGGTTTCAGATCGTCCTTCACCATCTGCACGATCCGCCGGCCGGAGAGATGCGCGATCACCCGGCGGCGGCTGTCGACAGCCGGGATCGCCGCATTGCCGGACAGCGCCATGCCGAGTGCCTCGGCCATAGAGGCCATGGTGGATGCCGTGCCCATGGTGTTGCAGCTGCCTGGGGACCGGCTCATGGCGGCCTCCGCCTCCAGAAACTCCTCCTGGGTCATTTCCCCGGCCTTCACCGCCTCGGAGAATTTCCAGAGGTGCGTGCCGGAGCCGACCCGTTCGCCCTGGAACCAGCCATTCAGCATCGGACCGCCGGTGACGACAATTGCCGGAATATCGACTGAAGCCGCGCCCATCAGCAAAGAGGGCGTGGTCTTGTCGCAGCCGACAAGCAAGACGACGCCATCCAGCGGCGTGCCCCGGATCGCTTCTTCCACATCCATGCTGGCAAGGTTGCGGAACATCATCGCGGTTGGACGCAGCGTGCTCTCGCCGGTCGAGAACACGGGGAACTCCACCGGAAAGCCGCCGGCCTCGTAGATCCCGTGTTTGACGCGCTCCGCCAGATCGCGCAGATGCGCGTTGCAGGGCGTGAGCTGGGACCAGGTGTTGCAGATGCCAATAACCGGGCGACCATCAAAGAGGTCGTCCGGCAGACCCTGGTTCTTCATCCAGCTGCGGTGATAGATGTGGTCACGGCTGGTGCCGCCGAACCATTCGGTCGACCGCAATTTGCGCGGCCATTTCGCCGGTTTGAATGCCATGATCTAAAGAACCTTTACTTGAGCCGCCCCGGCTTCCGCAGCCTTGAAAGCCAAGCGGTTTTTCAGGGGAACGCCGAACCCCGGCGCGGAAATCTCGACCTCGTCCCCTTCCCGGCAGCCAATGCCATCGGCGAAGGAAAGCGTTGCCGTGCCGAACATATGCACGTGTAGATCGCCCGGCTGGCGGAAAACGTCATACTTGAAATGATGGTGTTCCAGGTTCGCCAGCGTGTGGGACATGTTGCCTTCGCCCGACAGGAATGGCTTTTCCCAAAGCACTGCGCCGTCACGGTAGATCCGGCTGGTGCCTTCAACCTTCTCCGGAAGCGGACCGACCATCAACTCCGGCCCAAAGGAGGCCGGACGCAGTTTGGAATGTGCCAGGTACAGATAGTTCTGGCGTTCCATCACGTGATCGGAGAACTCGTTGGCGAGCGCGAAGCCGACGCGGAACGGTGTTCCGTCTTCGGCAATAACATATACCCCGGCGATTTCCGGTTCCTCGCCGCCATCCTCGCAAAAACCGGGACTGACAAGATCACCGCCCGGCGCCACCGCGCAGGACCCGTTGCCCTTGTAGAACCATTCCGGCTGGACGCCGACATGGCCCGGCTGCGGACGACCGCCTTCAAGGCCAAGCTGGAACATCTTCATGCTGTCCGTGACGTTGGCATCGTCGTTCTTCGCCTTGGCGTGCATGGCATCACGAGTTGCCGCGGACCCCAGGTGCGTCAGCCCCGTGCCGGTCAGATGCATATGGGCTGCGTCCGGGTGGTCGATCGGCAGCAGCAACCGGCCTTCCGACGCCAGCTGTTCCAGGTCGACCGCCGCGCCGAGTTCATGTCCACGAATACATTCGGTCAGGCTCTGGCCCTTTGCGATGGCTTCCTGAACCAGCTCGTAGGTGGAGGCAACTCCCTTCAGGACAGAAGCTTCGCTGCCATTGCGGACGACCACGGCACGTTTGCCGGCATCATCCAGGATCTGGGAAATCAGCATAGCGTTACCCCTGCTTGTTCTTGTTGTAGACGTCGAAAATTACGGCTGCGAGCAGCACGAGGCCCTTGATCATCTGCTGGTAGTCGATACCGATGCCCATGATCGACATGCCGTTGTTCAGCACGCCCATGAGGAAGGCTCCGACAACCGCGCCAATGATGGTGCCGACCCCGCCGGACATGGACGCCCCGCCGATGAAGACGGCCGCGATCACGTCCAGTTCCAATGCGAAGCCGGCCTTGGGCGTTGCGGTGTTGAGACGTGCAGCGAATACGAGACCCGCGGCAGCAGCCAGAACGCCCATGTTCGTGAAGGCCAGGAAGGTCAGTCGTTCGGTCTTGATGCCGGACAGTTTGGCAGCCTTCTGGTTGCCGCCGAGTGCGTAGATCCGGCGGCCGACCGTCGTCGTTTCGGTGATGAAGGCATAGATGATCGTCAGGACGCCCATGGTGATGAGCACATTCGGCAGACCGCGGAACAGGGACAGCTTGAACATCACGAACACCAGTGCCGCAGCAATGATCACGTTGCGGGCGATGAAGAAGCTCGTCGGCTCATCCTCGATGCCGTAGGCCTTGTTCTGTGCCCGCTGGCGCATGCCGATCCAGACCACAAGGGCTGCGGCCACGACACCGGTTGCGAGCGCAAGAACATTGACCTTGCGAGCACCGAAGAGATCCGCCAGTGCTTCCCCCATGCCGGCCGGAAACATGTCCGGCACGAACCCGGTGGCAATGATCTGGAATTCCTTCGGGAACGGCCCCACCGATTGACCTTCGAGAAGCCAGAGCGACAAGCCGCGGAAGACAAGCATACCTGCCAGCGTCACGATGAAGGATGGTATTTTCCAATAGGCGACCCAATACCCCTGGGCCGCGCCGATAAGCCCGCCGATGGCCAGGCAGACGATCATCGTGATGTACGGCGATTGGCCGTAGTTGACGATCATGACCGCGGCGAGCGCCCCGATGAAGCCCATCACCGAGCCGACCGACAGGTCGATGTTGCCCGAGACGATGACGATCAGCATACCGAGCGCCATGATGATGATGTAGGAGTTCTGCAGCAGCAGGTTGGTGATGTTTACTGCACGCAGCAGCGTGCCGTCGGTAACCACCTCGAAGAAGGCCATCACCGCAATCAGCGCGAACAGCAGTCCGTATTGCCGCAAATGCGAGGAGATATACTCGCCGATGCCCTTGGTCTTCACGACCGGCGTCGCATTGGTGTCGCTATCAGCCAGTTCCATGGGTTTTTCTCTCACTCGTTGACAATGAGCGACATGATGCGCTCCTGGCTCGCATCGCCGGCGGCAAGTTCACCGACGAGAGCCCCTTCGTTCATGACGTAGACCCGGTCGCACATGCCGAGCAGTTCCGGCATTTCCGACGAGATCATGACCACGCCTTTGCCCTGCGCGGCGAGGTCGTTGATGATGGTGTAGATTTCATATTTGGCGCCGACGTCGATGCCGCGGGTCGGCTCGTCCAGGATCAGCACTTCCGGCGCGGTGAACAGCCATTTGGCCAACACCACCTTCTGCTGATTGCCTCCGGAAAGGTTGACCGTTTTCTGGAACACCGACGGCGTACGGATCGCCAGCGCTTCCCGGTATCTCTCGGCAACGCGGGTTTCCTCGTTGCGCTTGAGGATGGGCCCGGAGGAAACGCCGTTCAGGTTGGCGAGCGTCGTGTTGAACCGGATCGTCTCGTCCAGAACCAGCCCGAGGGCCTTGCGGTCTTCGGTGACGTAGGAGATGCCGGCTGCAATTGCCCGGTCCACGGTGCTGACATCAATCGGCTGGCCCTTGAGCTTCACCGATCCGCTGATGTTACGGCCATAGGACCGGCCGAAGATGGACATGGCCAGTTCGGTCCGGCCCGATCCCATCAGCCCGGCAATGCCGACGACCTCACCAGCCCGGACATTGAAGGAAGCGTTCTTGATCACGCGCCGTTCGGAATGCTCGGGATGCCAGACGGACCAGTCTGTGACTTCCATCAGGACATCGCCCGGGGTTCGGCTGTGCTCCGGGAACCGATGTGTCATGTCCCGGCCGACCATGTCGCGGACGATATCGTCCTCGCTCAGGCCTGCCTTGGCGTCGAGGTTCGACACGGTCATGCCGTCACGGATCACCGTAACGCTGTCCGCGACATATCGGACTTCGTTGAGCTTGTGCGAGATGATGATGCTGGTGACGCCCTGCGCCTTGAGTTCCAGCATGAGATCAAGCAGCTTGCGGCTGTCGTTTTCCTGCAGCGCCGCGGTGGGCTCGTCCAGGATCAACAACTTGACGTCCTTCGACAGGGCCTTGGCGATTTCGACAAGCTGTTGCTTGCCGACGCCGATGGAGTCGACCTTGGTCGTCGGGGCCTCCGAAAGACCGACCTTGGCGAGCAGTTCTTCTGTCCGCTGGTTGGTTTTCCGCCAGTCGATCACGCCCTTGCTGGCGCATTCGTTGCCCAGGAAGATGTTTTCGGCAATCGAAAGCTGCGGCACCAGGGCAAGTTCCTGGTGAATGATGATGATGCCCTGCTTTTCACTGTCCGATATGCCGGAGAACCGGGCCGGTTCGCCTTCAAAAACAATCTCGCCGTCATATTGACCGTGCGGATAGACGCCGGACAGAACCTTCATCAGTGTGGATTTGCCTGCGCCATTCTCGCCGACGACGGCGTGAATTTCGCCCTTCTGGACATCCAGATTGACCCGGTCCAGCGCCTTCACGCCGGGAAAGGTCTTGCTGATGTTCTGCATGGAAAGGAGTGCCATCGACCCCGTTCTCCGAATTCCGAGGAAAGACCCACCCACCGAGCCGGACAATCAGGGTCCGGGTCCATTCCGCTCTCCCAGGACTGCGAGGAAGAGCGGAATTGCCGTGTCGATGGGTGGTAAGTGCTGCCGGACCAGCGGAAGATCAATCGGATGGGATCGATCCTCCTGAAGCTGATCACGTCCAAAGTGGCGGAGCATCCGGTGTGCGCTCGGTTGAACGCAGGATGCTCCGGGGTGTTGTCGTTCTTATTTGACCTGGTCTGCAGTGTAGTAACCGCTGCCGATCAGGATCTCTTCCCAGTTGCTGGCGTCGACGGAAACCGGCTCCAGCAGGTAGGACGGAACAACCTTCACACCGTTGTCGTAGGTGGTGGTGTCGTTGATTTCCGGCTCGCCGCCACCCAGCAGGGCATCAACCATGCCGACAGTGACGCGGGCAAGTTCACGAGTATCCTTGAAAACGGTCGAGTACTGCTCGCCGGCCAGGATCGACTTCACGGACGGGACTTCGGCGTCCTGACCGGTGACGATCGGCATCTTCAGATCGCCGGAACCGTAGCCGACACCCTTGAGAGAAGACAGGATGCCGATGGACAGGCCGTCATACGGGCTGAGAGCGCCGTGCAGCTGCTTGTCGGTGTAGTGAGCGGACAACAGGTTATCCATACGAGACTGTGCAACTGCACCGTCCCAACGCAGCGTACCGACGGTGTCCATGCCCATCTGGCCGGACTGGATGACGATCGTGCCATCGTCGATCAGCGGCTGCAGAACGGACATCGCACCGTCGTAGAAGAAGTAGGCGTTGTTATCGTCCGGAGAACCGCCAAAGAGTTCAACATTGTAAGGGCCGTCGCCGAACCGCTCTTTCAAGCCGTTCACGAGAGACGTTGCCTGCTGTACGCCGACCTTGAAGTTGTCGAAAGTCGCGTAATAGTCGACGTCGCCGCTGTCACGGATCAAGCGGTCGTAGGCGATGACCTTGATGCCGGATGCTGCTGCATTTTCAAGAGCGTTGGAAAGCGTGGTGCCGTCGATGGCGGCGATCACCAGAACGTCCACACCCTTGGTGATCATGTTCTCGATCTGGGCGAGCTGGTTCGGAATATCATCTTCTGCGTATTGCAGGTCTGCTTCATAGCCGGCTTCAGTGAACTGCTCGACCATGGAATTGCCGTCGGAGATCCAGCGTGCCGAGGATTTCGTCGGCATGGCGATGCCGATGGAGCCTTTGTCCTGGGCCATTGCCGCGCCAGTCAGCGCCACGCCGGACATAAGGGTTGCTGCTGCCGCTACCGCGACAAGCGCCTTGGAAACAAATTTCATATCGTCCTCCCGGACCGGATCCCAGCCGGCCCAATTCAGTCACAGGCATTCACGGGTTGATGCCGGGGAGTACAAAATGGAAAAGTAACATGACGGTCAAATTATTATTCATTATCATTACATACCTTAATTGATATGAAATAACGGAAATCGGCCATGAGCTTGGACTTGCTGCGGCGGGGAATGAAAATCTCCCACTTGCGATTGCTCGCGGAGCTTGCAAAACACACTCGGCTCACCGACGCAGCAAGCGCTCTCGGCATGTCGCAACCGGCCGCTTCGCGTCTGATCTCCGAGGTTGAGCGTGTGGCGGAAGCCGACATTTACGTGCGATCGGGCCGTGGAATCGAGTTGACCGACATCGGCCACAAACTGGCCGAACGCTGTGTGCGCATCCTGCAGGAGTTTGCCGATGCGGGGCGCGATATCGAACAGCACAAGTCCGGCCAGAGCGGGCACGTCAGCATCGGGTCGGTGACGGGCCCTGCAATCGAATATGTCCTGCCCGCGATACGTCACGTGCGCCTCAGCTACCCTGATATTTCCATTTCGGTGGAAGTCGGTCCCAGTCTCGATCTGGCACCGATGCTGGAGGACGGGCGGCTCGACTTTTCCCTCAGCCGCGTGCCGGTGGATGAAGATCCGGACCTGTTCGAGGAACGCCCTCTCCTGCGCGAACCTGCCTGCCTGGTCGCCCGGACGGATCATCCGCTGACCCGTCTCGCAGCACCTGTGCCTGCAGAAGCCCTATTGGGTTTTGACTGGGTGCTTCCTCCTGTTGGCGCCCCGATCCGCACCACGACGGAACAGGCATTGCGCGACAAGGGGCTTGGACTGCCCACCAAGGTGCTGACGACGTCTTCGTTTCTGTTCACGGTTACGACTGTGCAGCGTACCAACGCGATTGCCGCTGTCGCCCAATCGGTTGCCTCAAGCTTTGCTGAAAATGCAGACGGAAGCCCGGGCACGATCACGGCCCTTGAAAGCGATCTCACCTTGTCGGTTGAGACCTATTCCTTCCTGACCCGAAAAGGCCAGGTTCTGACGCCTGTCGCCCGGATCGTGGCACGTGAAGTCCTGCGGGCAATCACGGGCGAAACGATACTCGCGTGATTGGAGATCGTAAGCCGATGCGATGCAACGTCTTGAAAAACTTGACAAACTGTAGAGGGGGAGTGGTGCCCAGAGCCGGAATCGAAGTGTCAGCATAAGCTATTGATTTTACTGAAACTTCAACTCCGCTCCTACACCGCATACTGTAAAATATACTGTTTTACAGCGTTGTCCGTACCTGTCTAGAACTGTCCGCAACGGTCCAATTTATTGAGCCAAGGTGTTGAGATCACTGATAAAAGGAGCAAGTTCATCCTTGAACATGACACCTTTTTCGGTGAGTTCGCCCTTTACTTCGATGTGTGAGCCCTTGCGAACGCCACTCTTGGAGATCACGGGAGCAGGAATGCTGATAAGACGATAGCCGAGCGGCGCTATCTTCACGACACCGAGTGAGATGGATTTCTCATAGATGTTGGATGCCTGGAAGCTAATCTTACCAGCGGACTCCTCGCCGGAAGAAGCTCGAATCCCAAGCTGACGGGCATTGATGATCGAATAGAAATGAATGTCGTTCCGCTTCGGATCATCGTCCTCGACGTTAGCGGTTGCGAATCCTTCCATCGCAAAAACGCCAAGGGCGAAATTCACCGCTCCGTCAGTGTGAATCCTTTTGAGCTTCTGGTCGGATACCGTACCAGCGGACGAATCCCCGACAGCAAGCCATGCTTCCGTGACTTTCAGAAGCTCAGCAAGGACTCGCAGCTTGTCATGCCTGGGGATGCTAATCCCGGCAAACCAACGCCGAACGCTTTCCTTAGTTACGGTGACGTTGAATCGCTCTAGCTCTCTGACGATCCAAGTCAGCCGACCTCTGTTGTATTCCGGCACAAGATCATTGTTGTCACAGGCGATTGTTAGCCTGTTCGCGAATTCCTGAAACTTGGGTTCTTCACTCATGATTTTCCCCTGACTGGCAACTTGTCCACACCCGTCCACAACTGTTTATAGACATACAATTAATTATTGACTTTGGTCACGTCAATAATAAAGCTGCCGAGTCACTTTTTATTTGATGAACAAGATTAATTTTCAGGGACAGGAATGAAGGATTCCCTAAGCTAATTCAACACGAACTGAATCAATAATTCGTTCTTGAGTGGCATCCCTATCGCTCAATAATGGCAAAAGTCTCTCATCGTAAGTCCCTCGTGCAAGGATATGATGAGTGAAAGTTACTTTCGTTTGACCGGGGCGATGAAGGCGCTTGTTAAACTGCTGGTATATCTCTAGGTCAGGGGTCAGGCCATACCAGACCGAAATGTATCCGCCGTACTGGATATTCTGACCGTGACCGATTGAGTTACCATGGGCAACCATGATTTCAATGTCACCGTTATTCCATCTCTTCTTGGTTTGGCGAACATCGCCCTCACCGAATACGACAGCTTTTTTCCACCTTTTTTTGATCCTATCTAGATCAAACTTAAAGTTATACGCGATCAGTACCGGGTCACCGTTGGCATCCTCGATAATGCGTTCTAATGCTTCAAGCTTTTTATTGTGAATGAAGATGTCTCTACCATCTTCCTGGTACATGCTGCCGTTAGCAAATTGCAGAAGCTTATTATGCAACACGCCTCGGTTGACTGCTTCCACGTCATAGCGCGAAGAATAAAGTGACTCTTGGAACCGCTCGTATTCATCTAAAACCTTTGGCGGCAGATCGACAAAGACTTCAACTGGAACGTTAGGAGGGAGCTTTACACAATCTTCTTCTCTCAAGCTGAACATGATGTCGCTCAGCCGGTTCATGATCTTCTTTTCGGCACCCTTCTTAGGCTCAAGGGACCAGCCCTTGAATCCTTTAGTGAAGAACTTTTCCTCAAATAGGAACTTGCTGTTTCCCAGGCGCTTGCCGAGATCCGCGATGAACGCCAGTCCCCAGAGATTGGGGAGTCCTTTTGGCGCGGGAGTTCCTGTCAACAATACGCAACGCTTCGCACGAGCGCGTGCCTTCGCCATTACTCCGAAGCGGCTTAGTGCCTTGTTCTCTGTCCGCATCTTGCCATTTTTGAACATGCTCGCTTCATCAACGACGATCATGTCATACGGCCAATCCTTGCCGCGCCTGAAGAACTCCCAGAGCCAAGGCAAGGCTTCGCGATTGATGATGTGGATTTCGGTGTCCTGTGACGCTAGGCGAGCGCGCTTCCAATCCTTCTCGACCGTTTTGCGCCTGCCTGCAAACTGCGTCGAATCCTGGGGGTCCATCCCGATCACATCGCGCGCGAAGCGATACGCCTTGGTGTAAGCTGCTTTGATGTCAGGATCGTCATCCTCTGCCCTGATCAGCGTATATTCCAGATCGCGCAGATGTTCCCAATCTTCGATTTCGTCAGGCCATGTTGCCGTTGCCACCAGCATTGGAGCTACCACCAGGACGCGGCGGATCTCTCTGTCGTCCAATAGATCCAGGATCGCGGTTAGCGTGGTAGCGCTCTTCCCCGAGCCCATTGGCAGGGCCAGGATGAGGTATCGTTTTCGCTTGATCTTGTTGACAAAGACAATCTGATAGCGCCGAAGATCCTCCCGACGCAGCACCTTTGGCATGCCCATCAGATAAGGCCCTCGTGATCGCGGCTATTTCGGCCAGAAAGGCGGTCCAGGAGGGCTTTCCCCTCTTCCACGCAATCGATGACCCAGACGCCGAAACCCGCGTCTCTGAGGCGCTGTATTTCGGCCTCCTGGTTGGCGGTTGGCTTCTTGCCCTTCTGCTTGAACTCGATGAAGTAGATGACCCCGGCTTTCATGAAGACGCGGTCAGGGGCGCCATGACGGCCAACCCATTGAAGTTTCCTAACCAAGAAACCTCGTTTTTCTCCATAAGCAGAGACTAGACGCTCTATCTTCTTTTCGAGCATCAGCTCAAACCCCTGTGATACCCGATCTCAGAAAGTATCGAGCGCGCTTCTTTCAAATAATGCTGGTAGTTAATGTCTGACGGAAACTCGTCAGGAAGTTCCATGATCGGCATCGCGCCATCACTCTTAGGAACTTTATTATGTGTTCCCGAAGCATTAGCGTTTTTGTAGTGGATGCTTTCTTGGGAATCCGTCGAGTGATACCAACGGATAGCCTTGCCGAGGTACTTGCCACGGTAGATCGCCCCGCCCTTGACCGTGCGGACGGTGACAAAGCGGCGGATGTCATCACATGCGAGGATCGTTTCGCGCAGCGGGACGCCCTTGGTGATATGATCGATGACGGCCCGAACGCAAATTTC
Organism: Labrenzia sp. C1B70; assembly: GCF_000475395.1. Lineage (NCBI taxonomy): Bacteria > Pseudomonadati > Pseudomonadota > Alphaproteobacteria > Hyphomicrobiales > Stappiaceae > Labrenzia > Labrenzia sp. C1B70. The sequence continues at coordinate 90,462 of NZ_AXCE01000011.1, read as the reverse complement.
GTTCGTCGGGTTCTTCATCATCATGGGCTCGCCTTCCTTCTCAGGAATGGCGTAGGCGCCCTTGGTCTTCCACCCGCCGTCCTCTTTGACCGCGATGTAGTTGTTCACGTCACGCGAATAGACGGCGCTGTATCGCGTTTCTTCGGTGAAAAAGCCGGTCGCCTTCTCCCAATCGTCAATGATCGCAGCCATCATGTTCGTTTTGCGCTTGGGGCAACGGATGACGATGCCGTCAGTGTTGGCACTGACGACGGGGATGCCTTCAAGCTCAAGCCATTGGATGAGCATCAGAAGGGAGAGCTGACCCGTGATGGTCGTTTGAATGAGAAGTTTGGGAGAGCAGAGGGCCGACCACTTGGAACCGAACTTCCCGAACGAACCGTTGATCGTAATTTTGAGGCTGTCGGCTACGACCTTGTCGCCGTCCTTCTTTGCTTTGAGGCGGCGCGCAACCAGTTTTTTGTAGACGGTGAGGAAAGGCTTGCCGAGATGTTCCGGCATGAGCCCCTGATTGATAATGATCGCCGGGTAGTAAGAGGTAACGTCGCGGTCCACCAAAATGTGGTCGTCGTCGGCGTGTACCGCTTGCGTCTTTTCAGAGCTGTGCAGTCCGCCGATGCCGAGGCGATAGACCCCCTTCCCGATCCTGATATCTAGATCCTTGAGCCCTTTGGGCAGGACCATCTTGCCGGAACCGTCGAGGCGAAACTTACTTTCGTGAACGATGTCCAGGACGGCGTTAAGCTCAGGGCCATCGAACTCGATGAATTTTGGAATGTCGAAGTAGTAGAAGGCGCCAGGGGTGATCTTGGGGCGATAGACTTTCTGACCCGTGATCGCGCTGACTTCGCTTTTGATGACGGCTTCCGCCACCTGAGCGTCCGACTTAGAGCGCAGATCCATCTTGTATTCGACGGACATTTTGGCCCGGAGGTCGATTTGCTTCTGAAGGGTCTTGAAAAGCAGCTCAGTGGCGTCGAGGTCGTTTTCCCAATAGTCGAAGGTTTCATCCATCTGCCGAGGCGTTAGAACTGCCTCGGGCTCGATTGGGAGATCCTGCATCCGCCGACCGTGCATCCGACCGTTGTAGATCTTCAGGCTGGCCTTTCCGGGGGCTACCTCAATCAGATCGATATGATTGAGATTGTCAGGTACTCGGATGCCGAACTGTTTTTCGACATCCCAGGGCTTTAGATTTAGCTCGATGATCGCATTGGCGAGCTGCTTGATTTTCTCGCAGCTCCATCCAGCGATTGCCGCATAGAGAACGGGTAAGTCGAAGTCTTTGGAGTTGAATCCAACGATGAGGTTCGATTCCAGGAACCTCTTCAGGCGTTGCCGCTTCTTCGGGGACAGGCGTTCGTTACCCGCCATCTCCCAATAGTAGACTTCGCCGGTAGCCATATCTTTGCCACCGGCCAGGAAGTAGTTGATGTAGACTTCTGAATCGAGCGCGACTTTCATGTGATGTGGGCCGGGATATCCCCGGCCCTTCTCCATCAGAGATCGTCGTCGCGGCGACGGCGCGAACGGCTATTTCTCGAAGGCCGGTCAACGTCGTCGTCTTCATCTTCCTCGTCACGGCTGCGACGGGAGCGACGGGAAGAGCGGTCGTCATCCTCATCATCGTCATCGCGACTGCGACGGGACCGGCGAGATGAGCGGTCGTCCTCTTCTTCATCGTCGTCCCGACTACGGCGGCTACGGCGAGAAGACCGGTCATCCTCGTCTTCATCCTCATCGTCACGGCTGCGGCGGCTGCGGCGGGAAGAGCGATCATCGCCGTCCTCATCCTCGTCATCACGGCTGCGACGGGAACGGCGAGAAGACCGGTCGTCATCCTCATCTTCATCGTCACGGCTGCGACGGGAACGACGCGAGGAACGGTCGTCCTCGTCTTCATCCTCATCGTCGCGGTTGCGGCGACTGCGGCGGGAAGGACGGTCGTCGTCCAGATCATCGAACTCATCGGGATCGATAGGAGCCGCCCCGAACGGTTCGCCGTCCTCACGGAAGCGAACGGCTTCCAAGGAACAGTTGACGCGCGGGATGCCGTTGTACTTCTGAGCCCAGAAACGGACGATGCCATCCACATAGCAACCGCCGTAGATGACACCGTCTTCCTCGTGCAGATCGGTCTTGTCTCGGTCGAGGACGCGCGGGCGCTTATAGTTTCTGGCCGCGACGACCATGTGGTTTTTCGTTTCGGGGCGGTCGTCATCGCCTTCCCGGAACGCGATATTGTCGGCCTTGATTTTCGGGATCTTTTTCCCGAACTCTTTTTCCTTCGCGGCTTCGATTGCGTCCTCAATGTCGGCAATCATGTCCTCGCCTTCGCGCGTGTCATCCGGGATCAAAAAAGACGCGCTGAACGCTTTCTTTCCATCCGGGTCATTGTTGAACGCCTTCGCACTGAAAAGGTGCGGATGCGACAGCCGAACTTTTCTCAGTTGGACTTTGCAGGGATCGTCACTAGCCAATTTCTGACTCCTTTGTTGACTTGTCACTATTTTCTTGACACTCAATCCAAATCATCGAACTCATCGACAATTGATTTGATTGCCGGTCGGTCGTCATGATCGGGAACAAGCACGGGGTTAGGTGGATCGCGCGTGATCAAGTTCTGGATCTTGGCGAATTGCTTCGGCGGCAGGGCTTTCTCCGCCATCGTCGGGGTGATCAGTTTTTTGGTGTAAGCCTCTTCCCCGAGCTTCGTATCCAGCTTCTTTTTTGCTCGGTCTGGATCGTTCCATCGACGGGGTTTGGCCTTGCCCTCAACGGCCTTGTACCCAGGGACCACGGCTCCCTTGAGAGCGTCGTCAAGAGTTTCGTTCTCGACCCGAGCCAACCACTTCTCAAACATGCTCTTGTGCTCGATGAGGTAGGCTTTTCGAGCGTAAGTTAGTTTCGCTGGTGCGGTCAGGCGTGGCGGGATGCCAAGCTCCGCATTGCGGTCGAGGTCGTCAAAATCGTCTGCAATGATTTTGAGATTGTAGTCGTCATACTCGGGGCAATCGCGATTGATAGCACCAGGGCAGTACATGCATTGCTTTGGGCCGGGGGTGCGCTCGGCATTGGGATCGTAGGTCCGCCTCGCTTTGCGCTTCACCTTCTTCCCGAACTCAAGCAGATCTTCCAGCGTCGTTGTCCAGGTGCCGCCGCCTTTGGTGGAATACGGCTGGAAGACGTGAATGACGAACTTGGTCGCATCCGAGATGTGGCGCGCAACGTTATCCCAAAAGCCGAGCGCATAGATCATGAGCTGTTCGTTTTCGACGGGCGAAACCGGAACCAGCCCAAACTTGTGATCCCAAATATGGATCTCGTTTTTGTTGACGATCCCAACGTCCAGAGTGCCAAACTGACCCGGCATCCAACGCTTGAGATCGACGCGATATTCAACGTAGAGCTTTCCTGGGATGAGGTCGATCTCATCCACGCCGGATTGCAGAATATCGGCTTGTTCCTCTGTCAGCGTGAGCGTGAACTCACCTTCCGTGCGCGTCTCACCGATGTAGTGGTAGGCGTCATTGTCGCTGCGGAGAATGTCTTCCATAAACGAATGAAGGACGGTGCCACCAAGCGCCGCCTCATTGGGATCGTCTGGATATTGGTGCTTTTCGATCAGACCGACCGAACCGGCGCACCGGAGCCATCTGGAAGAGCTTGAAGGGCTCAGACGCGCATGAGCCCTTTCGCTGTGTTGCTGCTTCTTCCTGGACGGACAATTCCCGCAGCGAACGGCCATCAGTCCACCAGGAACCAGCGATCTTCGAGAATTTCGATTTGGCTGAACTGATAACCGAGAACCGAGTGCGTCTGGATCATACCCTTGTAAACGGCATCCACATGGTCGGAGACGAGGAATTTGGTCCCCTCCCCAAGGTGGTTCACCATCGGCGGAAACGACGCCTCAACTTCGCGACCGGGGACAAAAACCAAATACGACGGATGACCGTTACTCCAAGAACCGTGAGCAATCTTCTTCCCCTGTCTTGCCTGATCAATTGCCTTCGAGATGTTCATTCCCATCGCAGTTTTCCCTTTATGCTGACGTTGATTGGACGGCGGAATTGCCTGCCTGCGGATACAAAGGGGTGAAGTCCTGGTTGAGCGCGCAGCGGATCAAACGAACCGCGTTTTCGTCAGTGATGACGAACGCACTGGCATCGTCGTTGCAGGGCTCGGCAACGGTGAGAAGGGCTTCAATGAGAAAGCAGTCTTCCTCCGACATGGAGGTTGACGGTCGATCAGCAAGCGTGACCTTACGCAGATCCGCGACCTCGTTTCGAAGCCGCTCGATTTCGCTAGTTAGGTTCGACATTTGATGCTCCCGCCTGGGTCTTCGGGAGAGGATCGCCTTGGTGGCGAGACTGTCAGACGCCCCTCATTGAGCGCTGGACAATCAAGACGGCCCTCACCGGAAGACCCGGCCTTTCGACCGGGCCGACCAGGGCCTACAGGTCGTCGTTGGAACGACGCCGCGCCTTGGGAGCTTCTTCTTCTTCCTCGTCGGAGCCGCCGCCCAGGCTGTCAATCATGCCCTGCACGTCGTCACAGTCGAACGAGTCTTTTTCAGCGAGTTCGAGCAAGTCGAGCGCGGACTGGCGGTCGTCCTTTTCGATGGCGGAGAACTTTTCAGCGCCGAAATGATCAACGATGGCCGCGATCACTTCCCGGCGCTCGTCGTAGATTTCGTCAGAGTCAACGTCGAGGAACTTCTTCGCCGTGTCCTGCATCTTCTTGTCGCTGATCGCGCGACCGGAAGGCTTCTTGGTGGTGGATGCCTTGGCGCCTGCGGGACGGCCACGGCCCTTGCCAGCCTTCGCGCTTTCCTCGCCCTCATCCTTCTTGGTGGTGCTACCGGTGGCCGCGCCTTTGCCTGCGCTCGAAAGCAGCTTCTCAATCAAGTCGCTGTTCCGGTTGAGGGCTTCGGTGACATCAGCAAGGGCTTTTTCGATACTCATAGTGTTCTCCGTTGGTGGTGCGGATCGTGGTTGTTCGCTAACGGAGCCAAAAAGACACTATTTAATTGCCGTGTGTCAAGTCTCTATTGACGATTTTTCGAGTGCTGTTTACCTTGCCATCCTCTGATGAAAACGGAAGGGCTCAGCATGGCCGATGCAAAAGAAGAAGAAACGCTATACTCACTTTTCTATAACAATTTGCCAAGTCATAGAAGCAAAACCCATCATCAATCTATCGATGCACGTGCTATCGCCGCAGACCTGAATATCTCTCATCAATCCGTTTACGGCTGGATCGAAAGAAACAAGGTTCCTGCCGGTCGTTTTACTGAGCTTCTGACCCTGCCCGGTTCTACTCTGACGGTGGAAAAGCTTCTCCCCTACTGCGTCAAGTAAGTCCCCGGCCCAGGAATAAGGCAGATATCCGCCGTGCTCAGAGAAAACAAATGGCTAGTTAAGGCCGGTGCTTCATTGATTCCCTTGCATGAGAGGTCAAAACGACCGATTGGCAAGAACTGGCAAAGTCTTGAGTCGTACACTTATTCACAGTTGGAAAAAAAATACCGAGACGGCCAAAATCTTGGCATTCGTCTCGGCAAGTGGTCACAGTTTAAAAACGGATATCTACATGTCCTGGATTTAGATATCCGCATCGACGGTAAAGCAGACGAAGCTTTCGACAAGCTGGAGTCATTGTTCGCCGGAGTCGACATCTGGGGGTTTCCTAGAGTCCAAAGCGGCTCGGGCGGCAAATCCTTCCATATCTATTTGATCACATCGTCACCTTTTCCGTCGAAGAAGCTATCACATAGTGACTCGAAGTTCACAGGTAAAGACGGGAAAGATCATTGGGAGTGGGAAATCGAGCTTTTCGGCACCGGCAAACAGGTTGCCATCCCGCCGTCTGTCCACCCCGATACCGGCGACACCTACAAATGGGCAATCGACTGGCACGATGATTGTGTGATCGACCGAGATCACATCGAGTCCCTCTTTTTCCGTGACGACGGTTACGATGAGCACCGGGACGCCGAAGACCTGGAACCGCTCGGCCTGGATATCGATGAGATCGAATCCGACCTTGAGATGATCCAGCATTGGGCAGACGATCACACCACATGGCGAAACGTGGGTATGGCCCTCAAGCACGAGCTTGGTGATGAGGGGTGGCCGGTCTTCGACAAATGGAGCCGCAACGGATCGGGCTACGACCGGCGCAACAACCTTGTTCAATGGAAAGCGTTCAAGAACGACCGTGGCAACCCGATCACCATGCGGACGGTCAAGCACGCAGCGAACGAAGCTCATTGGGAGGTTGAATACGAGACGATAGCCGACGACTTTGATGACCTTGAGCCCGAATTCGATTGGAACGAATGCCTGGACGATTTTGAAGATCTGGAAGACATCACTTCCGAACTTTGGGAATCGTGCCTGAAGGATTTTGACGACCTGGACCCCGACACGCTGCCGGTCAGAAAAGAGCTGAAGGGTATCCCCGCCAACCTGCTTCAGGTTCCCGGTAAGCTTCAAATGGTCGTGGATCTCTACAACAAGACCGCCACGAAGCCGCAGCCCCAATTCGCTGTGCAAACCGCGCTGGCCCTCGGATCGGTCGTCTGCGGGCGTTTCTATCGCACGGACTACAACAATTACTCTTCCCTGTATCTGATCAACGTCGCTGGAACAGGATCGGGCAAAGAGCACAGCTACCGCGTCATTGAACGGGTGCTTGAAGCCGCAGGCCGCGAAGAGTTTGTTGGTCCCCGCTCCTATACGTCAGACTCAGGCGTGCTGTTCACCCTGAAGGATCGCCCGAAGCATCTCACCGTGATCGATGAATTCGGGCGCTACCTGTCGTCTAACCGGCGATCCGGCAACTCCAATGCAGAAGACGTGCAAACCGCGTTTATGGAAATGTTCTCCCGCGTGGACGGCACCTACTACGGCAAAGGCTATTCCACAAAGGGCATGACGGCGGAACAGAAAGAGGCTTTGAAAAACGCGAAGGTCAAGAACCCTTCCCTGACGATCCTCGGCATGACAACGCCGGAAAGCCTGTATTCTTCCCTGAACGGTGAGGACATCGCCAGCGGCTTCTTGAACCGTCTCCTGATGGTCGAATCTCCGATCAGCCTACAGCTATCCAGCCGGAACCGTCCCGGCATCCGCGTACCCGAGCGGCTGAGCAAATGGGTGCAGATGCACTCCTACAACTGCGCCGACGATGACGCGGATGTCCTCGGGCTCATGGAAGGCACCAACACAACGTTTGAGCCGGTCGTCATTCCCTTCACAGCGGAAGCCGCCGAGGCGACGTTTGAGATGGAAAAGGACATCGTCAAGAAGCAGCAGAAGTTGAAAGAGATCGGCATGGAAGCCGTTCTATCCAGAACCCGCGAAATCGCCATGCGCCTGTCGCTGATCGTCGCCCTGAGCTGCGATCACAAAAAGGTTGAGCTGTCGGACTTCGAATGGGCTCGGGAATACGTCACCTTCTATCAAATGCAGATGGTCGGCAAACTCGAAACGGATCTCGGAAAGTCTGATGACGAGCGCATCGCGGATAAGGTCTTCGAGATCATCAAATCCTATGGCGACCAGGGCGCGACCTACCGGCATATCCTCATGCGTTGCCGGTCGCTTCAAAAACTGAAGCCGCGTGAAAAAGAAGACGTGCTCAGCCGGATCAAATCTGACTATGACGTGACCCTGAGAAAGATCCAGGGCACGCGCGGCCCCCCTACCCTGAAATATGTCGCCAAGCAGGCCAGAAAATAGAAAGGGAGATCCCGGCCAGTACCCCGAGATCTCCCCATTCTAGCTTGATTTGGAATTCCGCGAATGACCGTTCACGGAACCCCGCTTCCGAGGCGGGGAAGAAACGAGTGACGCCTCGCCAATTCCCTGCCTTGTCAGTAAGGGGTCCACGAGTGACGCCTCGCAGATCCCTCACTGTAGCCAACCGATGAGAAGCTACCCACTAGCTATCTCACCTACCGGCCATTCTTACCGGAACAGCGACAGAATGTTCTGGCTGCCCTGGTTCGCAATCGACAACGCCTGGATGCCGAGCTGCTGCTGAGTCTGAAGCGCCTGAAGGCGGGTCGACTCTTCGTTCATGTCGGCGTCAACGAGCTGACCAACACCACGGTCAATCGCATCGGTGAGAGCGGACACAAAGTCCTTCTGAAGGTCCACGCGCTTTTTCACGGAACCCAGGAGGGTTGCAGCATCGGTGATCTCAGCAAGAGCGTCATCAACACCACTGATGACGGCTTCCAGTGCGGTGAGATCTGCGGCGTCGTCGGTCACAGCCGAGATGTCCACGTCAGCCACACCAACGCCGGTGACGTTGGCAGCAGCGAAGCCACGGTCCTGGTCGAGAATACCAGTCGTACCACCAGCCGTATCATAGAGCTGAGTAGCGGTAATATCGACCGCCGTGACCTGGACCTGGATCACACCAGCAGCACGAGTGAACGAGCTGACGATGTCCTTGGAAGCAACGGTCGTCACGTCGCTTGCCAACCAGTTTTCACCGTTGAAGACCGCCGAGTCAGCCGTGCTGCGAAGCTGATTCTGAAGCTCGGAGATATCGGACTGGATCTTGCCGCGATCAACACCCGGAGTACGGGCAGCGACCAGTTTGGCTTTGATTTCGTTCATGACATCAACGGTGGAGTCCATGGCCGTGTACATCACATCCACGGTGGCGGCGCCAAGACCCAGGGAGTCTTCGACAGCGCTCAGTGCCATGTTGTCCGAACGCATGGTGGTAGCGATGGACCAGTAGGCAGCGTTGTCTTCCGCACCAGCTACGCGGTAGCCGGTAGAGATGCGGTTCTGCGTTTCAGCGAGGTTAGCGCTGGTGTGACGCAGAGTCTGAAGCGCCGTCATTGCAGATGCGTTTGTCATCAAGCTGGACATGGTTGTCCCCTTTTCGATTTTGAAATTTAACGATGTTAGGGACATGCCGGATTTCACCGGCTCGACGGGTAACGACATCATGTCTTCACCGAAAGAGTGCTCAGTGCCCCGTCGATGAGTTGACTATTGCGGCGCCAGCTTGTGTGAAGCTTACCAGATGACGGGTCAGAAAACGGTCTTCAAAACTTTCTCTGATCCGCTAATCAGATCATTGATCTCTTCTTTAGTGGGTTCGCGGCCCTTCGCGTGATCGCAAATGTTCCGAAGGTCGGCTAGATGTTGGATGAAACGCCATTGTGGCACAGTGGTTACATCAGCATCCCTGAGCAATTGACTTAGGTCGGATATGCCAGGATTCTTCTTTCGAACGGTTATGCCGTGTACACCGCAGACATGCAGAAGATGTTTTTCGATCACAACGCCGCATATGGCACCCGCTGCACGCAAGTATCCGGCTTTTGCCAGAGCAGAAGCCGTTTCAATCTCGCTATCAAAAAGATCAGCCTGTAGAACAGCCTTTAGATCTAGCAGTTTAGACTCGAGTGCGCCCCGCGCTGCTTTCAACATATTCAGTTGTTGGGCGAATTCGGGAATAGCCGCATAGCCGGCTACGACAACCTCCTTCTCCCAACCGCGTGTAACAACAAGTCCCTGTAGATAGTCGCGTATCATGTAGTTTTGATAGGTGATGTCTTTCCTACCCTTGGGAGGCTCAAAATACGATATGAAATCAGACAGTCTATCCGGTAGCACCTGCTTTATCACTGCCTGTGCTTTTGAGTACCACGCCTGATAATCTTTCTTGAAGCTAGGTAGGTTCTTAATCAGAGACTTCAGCCGTTCCTCATTCCCGTCTAGTGCTTCACTGTATGCGCTCTTAAACTTGTCAGGGCTACACTCGTAATCCAACGCCATCGTAAGAAAGTCGCCCTGCTGAATTAGCTCATCTAATTCGTCCGAAAATTTCTTTGTTCGCTCTGACAATAGGGCCTCCCATTTATGTGCAGTGATGCATTTTCTACTTTATCAAGAAACCTACGAAGCGGTACACGCAAAACCTAATCTGCCGCTCCCTCGATCAGCAGCCGTCGAATTCTTCCTGATTTTCGTTCGCATCCAGATCCAGGGATGACCAGCCGAATTCTTCAATGAAATTTCCAGCTCGGCGCACCCCATATTCGACAAGGGCGTAGCCCTTCCTCTTTATGCAAGAAGTCCTATCGATTGAGCAGAGGTGAGTTTCGTCCACTCGATCCGCCCATTTTTCACCTTCACCCCATTCTTGCAGATCATCGACAGGAGGGCCGCTCGGATCAGCACCCGACAAGCAAGATAAAACAGGACCGACCATAACGAGCATCACGACAACCGTTGGCGGGAAAGCTATTTGCAAAATTATTTTGAGCGCTTTTTTCATGATCTCGATGATTTAGTTTTCGAAAAAACCCGTTGACGATGCAAACAGGTTTCCGCCGCATGAAAACGGGTTCTTTATCAATGAATCCAACATTTTAGCAAACCTGTTGACATGGAAACGTGTTGACAGGGGGTGACAGGCAGATATCCCCCGAGTGAGTAAGTCGGAATCTCAGATGTTTAGGGGGCGTCAACATGTAAACAGGTTTCGGTATCGAGGGTATATTCCGATAAATTCCGACAGAGGAATCTATATATGATTCAATAAGATAATATATATCTTTCTCTTTTTTATCTCTTTAGAAAACCCGTTGACAAACCCGTTGACAACCCGCTGACATTTCCAGGTTTTGTCATCACGTTTCCGCATATTCTCAAATTCCCGGAATAACTCAGCTTTTAAAGCGAACCCCTAAAAAAATTAGAAAAAAAATTTGAAAACTCCCGCGTAACGGGCTCAGCGCCCCCCGCATACGCAGCCAAAGGTCAACAAGGACCCCGAGCGACCGCCCCCCTCTGCCGCCGCCCCCGTCCAGCTTCAGGAAGTCCGCGCCCGTCCGCATCCGTCCAGCCCTGCCCCCCGTCATCCGTCCCCGTCCGCATCCGTCCAGACCTGTCTAACTGATACCGCCCCCGATACTGCAACGCGCAATCCGTCCGCATTAGTCCGCCCCTATCTGCAACGGCGCATAACTGCCCCCGCCTATCCGTCCCCGTCCAATGAGGGGAAAGGCAATTACAGATTTTCGATTTTGCGGATTTGGCTAGAACGAAAGTTAGTTTCGCAATGCCGAGGCTTTCCCCATGGCAACGCGCCCCGCTTACGAACGGCAACGCCTGCCGCTCCAAATCAGGCAATCGGTTTGCACCAATCGGAAGGGATGAAAAGCAATCGGCACAATCGGCAACCGACACACTCGGCAATTAGCGCCGCGCCCCGACACGGGGACATGATCACTGATCGGTACGGCAACGGCAGGATTGAAACCCAATCGGCGGGGCATGGTCTGACATGGTCGGCGCGGCAACGGGGCAGAAAGTAACTTTCGGATTCCACCTATTAACTGCCGATTAACCTAGCGCATAGGGACTCCGCATTACCGCCTTTTCAGTCCGCTTTTTTGTCAAGTTTTGCTTGCCTAGTCACGTGTTTTAGGGCAATGTCTCTTTAACGGAAGACGACGCGCCATGGCGCAAACCAAGGGACTAAGACAATGAACTATCACGTTGCAGCCGGTATCAAGAAAGACATTGAAACCGTACAGACAGCCGCCGCTCTTTCTTTCTGGGCAAGTGTTGGCGCAAAGACGATTTCGACCAAAACCACGGCCTTTCCTAAGCCGCGCCTTGTTGTCAATAACGGCTAAAAAGTCAAGTTTAAGGAGTCTCGACAATGGCAACGCGCAAGATGAAAAAACCGCTCATTGGTGACGCCTTTACCAGTGTGCAAGGGGAACCGGCGGAAACCATGAAAGCCTTTGCAGAAGAGCTTGATTATTATGGCCCGCGCCGCTTCAAGCGTTTGATTGACGATTGCCGCGCGATGGCGGTTGAAATCGAGGAGTCGGACGTAAACGCGGGTTTGCCGGAAGGCTTTGACGAATTGATAAACGAGTCTTGTGAGGCTCTTAGCGATTGGGCAAAGACGCACAACGAATTCGCCTATTTCGACTCGCATCCGAATTATCCGGGAACCTATGGCTTTTGGGTGGATACGGACTCCGCCATCGAAAGCGCCGACTTTCAGGTTTCCGACCGTTCCGAATTGCCGACAGGGGCAACCGGGCTTGCGGTTCTCGTAAACGATCATGGCAACGTGTCCGCCTACCGTTGCAGCAATGGCCGCACCTATGAACTATTCGCAGTGGTATAGGGGGCGCGTCAAAATGCCGATCAGGGGCAAAGCCTATATTCTCATGTTTGCCGTGCTGGCCGCGCTTATCGGTCCCGCTGGCAAGCCTGCCGAAGCGGACTCGCGTTGCGTCTTGTATGTCGAGACTTTCGACGGGGAGTCATTCATTGCCGGGGATGGCGACACTTGCGCCGATGCTATGCACGGGGCGCGGTTCCCTGAAAACTGGCGTCTAATCGAATTCCGGGAAACCGAAGGAACACAAGACAATGTCAAACGCATTTGATACATTGGGTTACGCTGGAAAGCTTGAAGCCGGGGGCGTCCCGACCGATCAGGCTAAAGCGCATGCCGAGGCTGCAAAAGAATTCATCATGAATGAACTTGCGACAAAGTCCGATTTGAAAGCCGCGCTTGAAATGGCCGAATTGCGTATGACGCTCAAAATTGGCGGAATGCTTGTTGCAGGTCTTTCTATCCTTTTTGCCCTGATCAAAGTCACGGCATAAATCCCGAACAATCCGAAACCCTGCCCCCCGTCGCCATAGGTGCGCGCAAATCGTCAAGTAAAAGGTGACAGGGCAACCGGAAGGAATTAGCGACATGAGCCGCGATTATATCCCGCGCCCGCAATCCGCCAATTACCTGGACTCCGATTGTCCTAAACCGGCAACCGCCGCCAACTTGCAGCACTCGACCATTACCGAACGGAGTCGTTTCTAATGTGCGGTTTATTCGTTATCGTTGAAATTTCGGACGGGGACTCCATGGTTCTTAACCTGGAACCTAAAACGAAAGAGCATTGCAAACGCGCCATAGGCTGGCAAAGATCACACGGCCAGAACAAAAGCCCGATGCACATTTGCCGCTATGACGTGGAAAGCGACTCCTTTGTCTCGACTGGAGACGAAAGCCGCAAGTTTCAGCCAAACCGCAAGCCTTTCACGGAAACCTCTTGGCTAAGGTTCAAAGGTCGGTTGCGCTTTGATGTAATGACGCACGCAGAACGCCTTGACCATATATGGAAAACCAAGCATTCCGATTATAAAGGCAAGATTGACGGCAAGCGTTATATTCTGATTCAGCGCAACGGCACCGCATCCGTTCCGCTTTCCAGCTTGACGGAATCCGAAATTCGGCGGGAATTTTTTTAGGTCGGAATTCGCATGGATAAGCTTATTGACCAAATTAAGACGATTCCCGGGGGCTTCCTTGGCGCTTTAGGCTTAATCAGCCTTTTCAAAGGAAGCCTCGAATTACAAAAAGACATTCTATATTTAGTCAACACCTACGTAAAGATAACAAACCCAATAGTTGATTACACTTTTGGATATTTATTCAGCCTTGTTAAAATCGATCTAAGCCAATTTATTAAGACATATCTCTCTATTGGAATTATTATTACTATTGCCTTCGTTAAGATGATTATATTTAGCGGAAAAAATGAGGAAATTAAAGACTACAGTAGATTAGAACTATTTTTCTGGACAGCTATGTCTTTATTACTACTTGTTCCATTTTGGCCGCTCCAGTTATTAGTATACTTTATGTTTATTTTTGCGACATTCTTTTCCGATCAATTTGACTTTTACGATTCAGAACTAATGGGGATAAAAGAAATGCTTCCTCACTTCACGAATATGATTATTTTCGTGCTTGTCATACTGTTCTTGAACTATGGCCTTTTGTTCGCTGGCGTCAATTAACCGACCGAACGAAAGTTAGTTTCGCGTTAAGGGGCTGTTTACCGACCGCCCCTTTTTTCGTTTCTGTATAGTCAAGTTTTAATTGACTCACCACGTTTGACGCGCATAAATACCGCCATCGGATCAAAACAAGGGAAACCCCAAAAATGAATATCGAAGTCGGAAAACAGGTTGTCGATATGTACGGCAATAAGGGCTTTGTCGCAGAAGTTAAGGCGGCACGCTCAAACGTTATGACCATTGGAGCCGGGGGACTTCAAAAGCCCGGTTGCGATTTGGTGATTTGTTTTTATGACGGTTCGGTCAGAATCTCAGAAGTTCCCGACACAATCGCCGCGCCTTGGTTTGCGACGGCGGAAGGGCAAGAACTTGAGCCGATCACTTGCGAGTCCGAACGGGCGCAACTGGTAGACGCTGCAAAACGTCACGTTGCCGACTCTCATGATCGGGCGCGGCGCGAACAGGAAGAACGGCGGAACCGCGACAACGAATTTAAAGACCGAATCCGCGACATGGCGCCGGATTGGGCAAAGGCTGCAATCGTCGCAGAAATGCAAATAGACGACTGCGACTCCATGTCTGACTATTACAACACGAAAACCGGCAAACGTATCTTGCTGGCATGGTCGCGGCACGAACGAAATCTTTTCCCGGAAATGCGCAAAGCCGCGTTGAACCATGCCGAAACTAAGTTTCTTTTCGACGCCCCGAAAACTGCCGAGCATGCCGAAAATTATTCTATGGGCGCCGGTTATTACCTGAAAGACGGCGGACGTTATCGCACGGGCTGGACGGTTAAGAAAATCAAGTTTTACGGCAAGGGAGTCGACTATCTGCCGTTCTGCGATGAAATCGCTTTGCCGACCGAAACGGAAGCGCCGAAAGCAACCGTTTCCCCGATACACGTTGAAACCGATGGACTCTTTTCTATTGAGGAACACACTCACACAAAAAAGGGTTTCCAAATGTTCGTTTGCGTCATGTCGCGGCGCATATCGACAGAAGACTTTAAGCAACTCACCTTTGAAGCCCGGAACCTGAAAGGCTGGTATTCCCGGCAATGGGGCGCAACGCCTGCCGGTTTCGCGTTCAAGTCACTTGAAGCCGCTCAAGAATTCGTCAAGACGCACGGCGGCAATCCGGCAGAAACGGAAGCGGCAACCGACACGGACTCCCCTTCCCCCGCCCCCGTCGCAAACCGTCAAAGCGTTGCCGATCGTTTCCGCGAAATGGCGGACGGAATGCAAAGCGCCATCGATTCCAAGTTTGCCGACAAGCTGGAAAACACGCCCCGTCGCCAGCGTATGGCGGAGTCGGCTCGGCAGGACGGCAGGCGTTTGGAGCGGACGCAAAAGGCGTTGCGCGCGCTTGCTGATTTGCACGAGTCCGGGGACTGCCCCGCTATTCTCGCAAGCCTCAAGACAAAGGCGGCAATTCACGATTTGACCGGCTCAAAAATCAATCATTCCGGCAACTATTACGACGCGGGGCGGGAAACCGGGGAACCGGCAAAGGATACCGAACAGGCGCGCGCACTATGGGGAATTCTCAACATGTCTAAACCCGATCCGAAGGCCGAACAGTTGCGGGAACTTCAGAACCGAGTCCAGTTTGCGAACATTCCCGGCTATTTCCCGACGCCCCGCGCGCTTGTTGAACGGATGATAGAAGAGGCGGGACTCGCTTCGGACTTTGCCGGGACAATCCTAGAGCCGGAAGCCGGTTCCGGGGGGATTGCGGACGTTATCCGCGACCATGCCCCCGACGCGAAACTAATTTGCGTTGAACGTCATTTGACGCTTGCCCAGATTCTCAAGTTGAAAGGTCATTCCGTCGTCACTGGCGATTTTCTGGAAACCGACGCGGAACCGGCTTTCGACTTTGTGTTTATGAATCCCCCGTTCGAAAAGGGGCAGGATATGCGCCACATTATGCACGCTTACACGCGGCTAAATGAGGGCGGGACTCTTGTCGCCATCGCTTCAAACGGAGTCTCTTTCCGCCAGGATAACGCAACCGGATTTTTCCGGGCTTGGCTGGATAGTGTCGGCGGCACAATCGAAGCGTTGCCGGATAACTCTTTCAAGGAATCCGGGACCGGAGTCGCAACCGTCCTAATCGCTATTCGCGCGCCTATCGCGTCTACAATTAATTGACGCGCCCCGAATAAATCGTTTCCTGAAAGGTTCAACGCAATGAAACTGGAATTAACAATTAGCCGCGTGAAAGAGGCGATTGAAAAGGTGGAGTCACTTTACCGCCTTGCCCCGTACACGCGGCAAACGTCTGAAGAAATGAACCGCGAATTCCGGCAGTTTATTTCCGATATGGGCAAGGCGCCCCGTTGGGCAATTGCTCAAGTTGAGGGATACCGGGAAGCTCGGCAACGCGACGTTTACAAAAACTTGGTTTTCGGCGGTTTCCTGGATGGCGTCTTTTATTCCACCCATAGCAAGCGGCCAGACTATTACCGGACGCGCGGAATTGATCCGGCAGAATATGGGGACGACGCCAGAGTCAAAAATCGCGGCCATTATTGGGACTCCCCCGATGGCATGGAACCTTATTTCATTTCTAACGCGGAGTCGGTCTAATGCCTGAATTCGTCATGGAAGGAATTCTAGAGCCTGATTTTCAATCGCTCGACTCCTTCACTCAAGGATATATCCAAGCGCTGTTTTTCACTGAAACGGAACCGGGAACCGATGCGGACTCCCATGATCCGGAGTCGCAAAGCTCATTGCCGGGGGATTGTGGTTTTGATGACTTTGCCGCCGAAACCCTCGACGCCATCAAACGCGATTGCGCGGAATTCCAGAAACGACACGCGCCTTTATTGGCGAAAGCCTATGAAACCCGCGACACTTACACGGAAGAACAAGCCGGGATGGATTTTTGGCTTAACCGCAACGGGCACGGCGCGGGCTTTTGGGACCGGGGACTCGGTGAAATCGGGGACGCCCTAAGCAATGCTTGCGATTGGCGCGGCGCCTTCGGAAACCGTGACGTTTATCTAGGTGACGACGGCAAAGTTTATTTTTGAGCGGGGAGTCAAGTTTATGGTGACGATTCACAATAATAAAGGCTGGACGGTGGAGTCGTATGCAAACGGCGCTTGCTACCTGCTAAGCTTCACACAAGACGACGGGGAAACCCTTAGCGCGTTCTTTCAAGGGGATGACGCAACTAACTTTCGCGACGAATTCGACCTAGCGGACGAGTCCGAAAATGCGCAACGCGCCTTCCTAGACCTGTTCGGGCAATATTCTGAGATACTGGAAGCCGCATGAATTACGCTTTTACATTTGCCCTAATCCTGTTCGGTGGCGCTTTCCTGTATTGGCTTAATGCGCCCCCCGACGCGGGATTTCATCTAGTTCCGGCTTTGCTCATTGCCGCCGTGACTTGGTACATTCTGAAAGCCTTGTTGCCCCGCTAATCCGATCTAATCCGACCAACTGCCCCGCCTTGTGCGGGGCTTTTTTTGCCTGTTTCCCGACAAGCGATTTTAAGGGGGGTTAGGCGCGCGTTTGCGCCCCGCTGGCGTCATCATACGCAGCGCCTCGCGTTTCGCCTTCCTAGTGCCGTTTTAGCGCCCCCCGATCCGTCCCCCGGCTTCCCTCATTGCGGTGCCTACCCTGCCCCCGATAGCGCCCCGATCCATTCCGCCCCCGAGTCGCGCAAAGCGATTTTAAGGGGGTCTAGGCGCGCGTTTGCCGGTTCCGACACGCAATCATACCACGCGCGCCCGTGGCGCTCTTACAGGCCCGATTTCTGGCCGAATATGGCGCATTTCTGCCGAAAACCACTCACACGCGCTCGCGCACGCTCGCGCGTGCGCCCGCATGCATACGCGCACCCGTCTGCGCGCGTCGGAGAGGCTGATCACCGCCGCCGAGAAGACCTTTCCTTACTTTGGAACTTCATCGCTATATAAAATTTTTGCGGCCTTACTTAGACCCTCGCCCGCTGCCCAGGCCGCACGCCCGCGCCGTCGCCAGATCGGTAGAAGTTCGCTCAACAAATTGAAACTACTGCTTGTAAATTACAACTTGCTACACACGCAACACTCAACTAAAAGATGCATCGCTCAGTCCGTGGTAGCCCACCAGGTCTGCGAACTGAGCTTTTTAGGGAGTTTATCCATCCTGACCCAACTCCCTAAAAGGCAACCGCGATCATCCCCTTAGACCGGTCGCGGTTGCCAACAGCAACTTACTTGGAAGTCGAAGCGTTGCTCGGACCTCCCGGTCGATGAAAACAATTGCCAAAAATTGACCGCAGTCATTTTAATTGATTGATGAGGCAAGTCACGCAGCGCTCAACCGAGTGGACCGATGCGGTGACGACCCTCCAAACGCCAACAAATCAGTTGACTTATTTTTAGTAACAATAAGGGCGCCGGTTCTCGGTCGATCCACCCTCGGCAGATGACAAATGCAGTCCTCTTGGGAGTTCAACGCCACCAGGAGATCGAAGTTAACCAAATTTCAGTTAACTCACTCAGATCGCACCGTTAACCTGATATCAGTTAACACAACGAAACTAAGTTTCTGATAAGACTCTGAAATTGCCAGCCGCCCCGAACAACCGCCGCTCCGAAAATTGACTGCGGTCAGATTTGAATCCATGGACGCACTACCTAATTCAGAGATACAAGAAATCGTCTTGCCGGTCGATCCTGGGGGATCTTGAAAACGAATTCCGAAAAACGAATTTCAAAAAACGAAAAACGAATTTTGAAAAACGGATTCGCTGAGCGACTATTCCCAACTATTGAGCGACTAAGGGGGGTCAATGCCGAGACGCCGGGGATTTATCAATGCCGAGGAAGTTTTGAAAAAACTTGAGGTTGGCCGTGCCGGTGCAATTCAGGTCTGCACTCAGGCAAAAATTGGTTCGGCTGAATACCGAAGTGCGAACCATATCACGGAAGCTATTGACGATTTGGCCGAGAAGCTGACCGGTGACCGAACCTATTTCCACGGCAAACCGGCAACCACTGCGCCAAGGGAACAACAGTAAGTTTAACAACTGGATTTTTCCTAGGCTTTGGTTCCTATTTGAACCACCGAGTGCCTAGGCTCATTGCATAATCTATGGACTCTTTCTTTACGCATTCGATTCTACTGATATATTCTTCCTGTGTCTGGTCTGGATCAATATTATGAACGCAAACGGCAGCCCCGCTTAATACCGAGAGCACGCCATAAGAACCGGACAAAGCGGCCAATAGACCACCCCATTTTTTCCATTTGTCAAAACGATCAGCGGGAAAAATTGAAGGCATTCTCCCCACCTACTTGTATTCAGCGGCACGTCTTCCTTTGACACGTTCGATGTCGATGTGACCCCACGTCCCTGAAGAAAACTGCTGAGAACCGCTGGATGCCCCAATCTTCAAATTGCCGTCCTCGTCAACGCTTACAGAATTAGCTCTGACGACCTCAGTGGAACTTTTATTCAAAGACTCGTTTATGCGATAAACGGTGACGGTCAAAAAATTCTCGTTCGACATGCACTTAATCCCATTTCCTACACAACCAAGCGTAGATAGTGAGAAGCATTACCATAATCAACCGCTTAGGCTGGCTCGTCAGACAATCTCGCTACAATAACTCACAATTATCAGTCCCATCACTTGACGTAGTTTGCCCCAGGCGTCTTGTCCAAGACTGTTCTCAGACGGATTTTACTTTTCCGATCCAAAATTCGCACCGCATTATGCCTCTGACGCAATATTTCAGTGTAAATTAAAATTCCATTCAGTAATTCTAAAAATTTATTTCCATCGTAATCTATTTTGCTATCTTCTTTTATTGCCTTACGGAGTTCAACAGGAGTGCAATTCTCAAGATCCTTTACCGCGTCATCTTCGATCTCAAAAATCAGGTTATGCGCGACCTCATTTCGCATCTTCGATACACGCCGTATCGCGGCCACCAGATCAGAGGGCAACAGATCTAGTGCCCGACTTAAGCTGACACGCTGACTGAAAGGCATTCTCGAAAATGAGATTTCGTCCGGAAACGCAATTGCTTCCCTGAGTAATTCGTCAATCACATGCTCTAGATAGACGTGAGTTACCATTAGTTGCTGCCATCGACCGCCTTCCTTTAGCCTAACCACGAACCCGTCGTGATCGAAGCTCCACCGTGCTTGAGTTTGTTCGATTATCTCGGCGTCGGGTGTTGACAAAATCTTTAGGTCTTCTTCCGTTACACCCTTTGACATTCACACCTCCCTAGGAACACTCACTTCAGAATACGCTATTCTAAAGTCGGGAGGACAGGGCGATTTAATTCATTTCAACGAAACCAAAAAGTCAATTAATTCTTGACTCGTCATTTTTCTAATGCTTATTTTCCGCCAACGAAACAGGAGATCGCCATGATTTCGAAGCTCTACCCGTATCAAGAAGCGCTGCTCCGCAGCCTGAGTTGCGAGAAGCGCATGTTCCGCCTCGGGCATGAACCGTCCCCCCGTCGTGAAGTAAGGTTCCCGCGTCTTTCCAATGGCACCGAGATCCGCCCTAAAGTAGTGCCGAGGGTCGCTGTCGAGGCGGCTTTTGTGAACAGCTACACCAACCGTAAGCTGACCCCCAGGACCGGCGATATGGAGGTGATGCTTGCCGACATCGAGCGTGTCGAAACTCTGCCGATGAGCCTCTACACCCAGAAGATCAGCGCCATGGTCGAAGAGATGCGGGCATCCATCGACCGGCAGATTTACTCAGCCCTGTTCGTCCCCGCCGCTCTAATGGGAGCCCGCTGATATGTGTTGCTCTGCCGTCCAGTATTCCGATCAGATGGTCTGCACGGTCTGCGATATCGCGTGGGATATGAACGATCCCGATCCGCCGTGCTGTAAGCCGAAATCGGTTCAAGCGATCTCCTGGACCGAATACTTCATGGAAATGGCGCATGTCGCATCAATGAAGTCCAAGGATTCAACACAGGTTGGCGCCGTCCTGGTTGGGCCTGAGCGCGAAGTCCGTTTGACCGCGTTCAATGGTCCGCCGAGGGGTGTGAAAGACACGCCCGAGCGCTTCGAGCGACCGACCAAATACCTGTTTGCGAGCCATGCCGAAGCGAACCTTATCGCGTTTGCCGCCCGTGAAGGGATCAAGACCAAGGGCTGCTCTGTCTACGTCACTCACTGCCCTTGCTCGTCATGCGCGCGGACCCTCATTCAGGCCGGAATTTCGAAAGTCGTTTTCGGACCTGGAACAACATCAATGCCGGATGAAGAATTCACTTCATCCCGCCTGATGTTCGGTGAGGCTGGCGTCATCTGTGTGAACGCCGGTTCCGAAGCCCTCAATGAAACCAAATACTCCAAAAAAGGAAATCGAAATGAGCGAACAAGCATTGCAGGAAATGGAAACCGCCCTCGGAAACGCCGTCAAGGTGGCGAACCGCGAAATGCCTCTTCCGAACACCCTTCCGCAGCCGGTGGACTCCGCCCTAGTGGACAGCCTGCGGAACCAAGCGGCGACCTTCGAAGAAGCGATCCAGGATCTCGATAAAGCCATTGGCGATCTTCAGGCCCGCCGCTCTGAATACGGTCGGGCATTGATCCGCTGCAAAGCTGCCCTGGACGTGCAGATCGACACCAAACACTTGGAGTCTGCTCACTGAGTCACCTTTTAAGTGACTCTGCTACTTGAAAGGGTGATGAGCCATGTCAAGAAAGCTCACGGATACCGAAAGGTTCCTTCTGACCGAAATCATAAGGACAACTTACTTTCGGACTCACGCTGGTTGGATCTCCAACACATCAGCAAAGAAGTTTTCTCTGCGAGTTGCTGACGGGCTCGTCTCCAAGGGTCTAGCCGCGATCAAGAGAGGCGCGGGCTCACCGAAACTGGTTCCGACCGAAGCCGGTCGCCAGACAATGAGACTGAGTATCAGGAGAACTTGAAATGAGATACCGCGCCAGACCGCGCCGCCCGATTGGCACGCGGCAAATCTTCATCATGGACCTCGCCAAGAGGCAGGGTTTCATCAAAGCCGACACTTCCTTGGACCAGCAAGTCACGTTGAGACTTCACGAAAACGGCCTTCTTCGCCGTGACACCAAAGACGCATACACATTCTACCCGAGGTAAAATCATGGACTTCTTTGAACTCAGCCCGCAGCTTGTCACCCGGCATCGCAAATGGTCAGACGCAACCTTTGGACCGCGCAGCGAACGCGGCCCGATCAGCTCGCTCAAGCATCTCAAGAAGGAAGTTGATGAAGCGCTGAACGACCCTCATGAGGTCGAGGAATACGCCGACATGATGTTCCTGCTTCTCGATGCCGCGCATCGTGCCGGGTTCGATTGTTTCGACGTTCACGGCGCCATGGTCGATAAGCTCCCGGTGCTTCTGAAGCGCGATTATCCGAAGACCGCGCCAGAGGAAGTGAGCGAACACATTCGAAAATAGAGACAAATTAAAAGGCACGTAAAAAGTGACTCTTTCCGCTTGACCAGTCAATTTTTTCCTGACAAAAACGAAGCGAAAGTTAGTTTCAGTACCCAGGAGAACACATCATGGCTTCCATCAAAAAGATCATGCAGGGGCGCTCCGACGTTTACCGCGTCTCCCCCTCTGACCTCTCAGTCAAAGAGGGTTGGAATGGTCGCGACATGGACGACCCGGAAAACAAGGCGCATATCCGCCAGCTCGCAGAATCCATCGCAGAAGTGGGCGTCAAAGAGGCTCTGACGATCTATAGCGAGGGTGAAGATTTCTTCATCGAGAACGGTCACTGCCGTCACGCAGCCGCCCTCATGGCAATTGCAGAGTTCGGCGCCGACAAAGACATGACTGTCCCGGTCAAGATGTCGAACGCGAAGGCAACCGACGCCGAGCGCATCTTGTCTCAGATCATCCTCAATTCCGGCAAACAGCTCAGCCCGCTTGAACAGGGTCGGGTCTATGAGCGCCTTCTCGAAGCGGGGATGACCTCAACCAACATCGGCAAACAAGCCGGTGTGAGCCGCGTCTACGTCAATGATCTGGTCCGCCTCGCCCAATGCCCGAAACCACTCACCAGCCTTGTGCGGGAAGGCAAGGTTTCCGCGACCCTGGCAATCCAGATGCTCAAGGACAACGAAGGCGATCCGAAACAGGCGCTCAAAGACCTGAAGGATGGCCTAAAGGAAGCCAAGCGCGCCGGTAGCGAAAAGGTGACCCGGAAGCATGTCAAGAAAGCGAAGGGCGAAGGTTCCGGGGAACCGAACGAAACCGCATCTGCATCACCGGCAGAAACCCCGGCTCCCGCCCCCGCAGAGCCCAAAAAGCCGAGCAAGGTCGAACTTGTTCAGAGCATCCTCAAGAAGGGCTATGGATCGGCTGAAAAGGCCGAAGAAACCGGTGACGTGACGGTGACCTTCTCCGAGGACGACTGGAAATCCCTGGTCGAGCTTCTGGATCTTCGCGGACGTGATGCCGAGAAGGATCTGATCTGATGTCGCAGGGTTCGTTGAGCGTCCAGGTCGGGGGGTTGCATTACTGCGAACTCCCCGTCCAACCATTCCAGCTCAGCGCGGCACGCGATTGGGACGCCTTTGCCCACACCATCATGAAGTACGTCGTCCGCTACCCGGAAAAAGGCGGACTCAACGATCTCAAGAAAGCTCGGCACGTTGCAGATCTTCGAGCTGAGCTGCATGACCAGACTGAACACATTTCGGTTGGCGAGTTTGTCAAGAAAAACGGGCTTGGTCACCTGGAAGAAGCCGCGTTGCTGGCCTTGGACATATGGGTGAAGTCCGAAGACCCGAACGGCGCTGAGTATCGCATGTTCACGGTGCTCATGGACCGGCTCATTCAGGTCAGGACCGATGAAGCATTCTCAGAAGAAGGTGAAGAATAATGAGCAGACGGCGTGATGATGATGACTTGATCGGGGACAACTCGGTTGATGACGGCCAGCTACGCGCCTTTGTCGAACGGATCGAACGCCTGGAAGAAGAGAAAAAGGCGATCTCCGACGACATAAAAGACGTTTACGGGGAAGCCAAGGGGAACGGATACGACGTGAAAATCCTGCGCAAGGTGGTCAGCCTGCGGAAGAAACAGCCGCACGAGCGCGAAGAAGAAGAGGCGGTCCTTGACCTATATCTGCGCGCATTGGGGATGAGCGGATGACCCTGGAAGAAGCTCTCAGAGACGCTATCAAGCGGGGCTTCCTCCATCTCAGTCTTGACCTGCATTTCGGGGCTGACCAGTGGCGGGCGACCTATCGCAACACGGACAACGCGAACGTCGTCTACGTCGAAGATCCCGACCCTATCGAGGCGATCCGCAAGGCCCTCAAGCGCTATCGCGGACCTGTCAATATCAAGGAACCTACCTCGGCGGCAGCAAAGAAGGCGCCAGCGAAACGGAGCCGTCGCACACGCGACGACGATGACTTGATATGAGCGGCCTTCTCGATGAGCTGGAACGCCGGATCAAACGCGGTGAACTCACCGGCTTCACTGTCTGGCCCACTTCCGGCGACTCGAAGAAGGCGGGCCGCTTCATGGTCAGCGTCAAGAAGCCCGGTCGAGAAAGCTACGGCGTGAACTTCGCAGACACGATTGAAGACGGCTTGGCGCTGTGCCTCGCACCCCGCGACCGAGACACCGGCAAACAACAGCAACGCCGCAGCAGCAGGCGCAACGACGACGATTTGATATGACTGACATCACGATCATTGAAGACGACGCACTCGCCGCGCTCAGGCGCCTTAATGATGACGGCGTCCTGGTGGACGGCTGTCTCACGGACCCGCCCTACTATCTGGAGTCCATCGTCAAGCGCTTCGGTCGGAAGCAGGCTGCGGCGAAACAGGGTCAGGACGGGCGTTTCACACGGCTCTCAGACGGATTTCGCGGGCGGCAGTGGGATACCGACCAGAACGGCTACAAGATCGCCCACGACCCCGAATTCTGGCGCTTGGTGAAACAGCTTATTCGCCCTGGTGGTTTCTGCTTCGCCTTCTCGTCTCCGAAGACGGGTCATCGCCAAGCGGTTGCAATGGAAGACGCCGGGTTCATCATGCATCCGCTTATCGGCTGGTTGTATGGCACCGGCTGGCCGAAAGCTCATTCCGTCACTAAATTCGTGCCAGAGGCTACAAAATGGAGTGGATGGTACTACGGAACACAAACTCAGAAACCGGCACTTGAGCCAATCTACATCGGCCAAGTGCCCTTCGAAGGGACCGGATACGGGAATGTACTTACACACGGAGTAGGTGCATTCAACATTGACGAATGTCGCATTGGTGATTCTGGACGCTGGCCTGCCAACGTCATGCACGACGGCTCCGAACCTGTCGTTTCGCTAGTCGGTCAGGCCGTATCTGAATATTTCGGAATGTTTCCACCCGCCCTTTACTCGCAAAAAGCTACTAAAGAGGATCGCGCAGGCTCGAACCATCCTTCCGTAAAGCCTGTATCCCTATTACGCACGTTAATCCGCCTAATTATGCCAAAAGGAAGCACCGTAATTGATCCTTTTGCCGGTAGCGGAACGACGGGCGCTGCCGCAAGGGCAGAAGGAATGAACGCAATTCTGATCGAAAGAGAAGAAGACTACGCGGATATCATTAGAGGGCGATTTGATGAAAATCTTAAGTCCCCGTTGGTGGAAATCATTTACCGGCTGTTGCTACAGGATGATCCCGCGAAGCTGACGTAATACCGCAACCATCGGTCACAGGTGGTTGTTAATATCAACAATGCAATAATAAATACAATAAACACGTACTCGACCTGGAGAGTCTGTAATGAGTGTCAATATTAAATTGCTAAGGCGCAAGAAACTTAGCTTCGTGAACGGCAGGGAAGCTGGTGCCGTAAACTACTGGAACGTGTGTTCAACGGGAGATTGGACAAACGACACACAAATGGGGGCTCGTTACTATAACGATCTGAAAGAGTACATTCGGGAGACGAGTGACGCACTGGTTGTAAGATCAATCCTACCCGCCTTGTTCGCCGTGGCAGACAAGACGGGTGTGGAAATTGGTTTCCTAGACGCACTCGGGAGCGACATAGGCTCATAAAGACTTCAAGAAGGACCAAATGTCCTTCACGATATTGCTGGCGGCTCCACCGAGTAATATGCCGCCAGCAATCACGATAATCCCCATTCCGATACCGCGCTGGCGCCACGTGCGCACCATTTCAGCCTCGGGTTCGACCTCAGTAATCCGCTCATGATGGTCGTCAAGTTTCCGAGCGTGCTCGATATCGTTGTCTTCCAGACGCTTGAGCCTTTCGTCAATGCTCTCACGCCAAGACTTGAACTCAGTCGAATTTGCCTCGACCTTGTGAGTCAAGGTTTCCGCGAGGCTTTCGAACTTGAGCTGCCGCTGTCCGATGCCTTCGATCTTCTCATAGACCTTAGCCCGGTTCTCCGAGGCCATTCGGTCGTCCTCAATGGTGCGCCGCTCGTGATTGTCGAGGCGGGTTCCAAGACCTTCGATCAAAGTTTTGATGCGACCGAGTTCCATGAACAGATGCGGGTTCTCAAGGGGTGCTTCGCTCATTTTGCGTTCTTTCTATGGCCGCAGAGATCCTTGTAGACGGCGTTGTTGCGCTTAGCGTCCAGGATGGTTTCAGGGGTGTCTTTGGTGGACCAGGAGACGGGCTTTAGGAGCCCGTCCTTTTCGTCCGTGCCGCACAGGGCTTCGAGCTGCTTCCTGTCGTCTTTGGAGACGCTAGTCACGCCTGAACCCGTCGTCGCGGAACAGCTCGTCAGGATCGTCATTGACGCGATCACGAGCCCTTTCAGCGCGATTTCGAAGCTTCTCGGCGTTGCGGACTTCGCGTTCACCGCGATCCGACCAGCCTTGTTGCTTCCACCGCTGGCGAGCGATAGCAACCGCCAAGACGGCGATTGCCGTAAGCGCAGCATAAGCCGCATTACGGAAACCGAGATATCGAGCCGCCAGGAGGTACAGGCCGACCGCAGCGCCGATAGACGGGATCGACCATGACCACCAAGGCAGATCGTATGAGAGGAAATCGGAGATCTCATTCATCAGATCCCCTCAAACGTCTGCTTGGACTTCAGGTGCCCCCTGATCGCCCAGAAAGCACCCCCCAGGATGAGAAGACCGGCAACGACGTACATGCCGGTGGAAACCCATTCCAGCGAGCCTACGCCTGTGCCAGAGAGCTTGTCGGCAATGTCGTTGATCTTGTCGCCGCCGACCGTCAGAGCAGCACCGCCCCCCATCCCGAACACGCCGCTTTTCACATCGCGGTTTTCCGTCGCCGGCACATCGGCCGACTGAATCGCCGGCTCCCCTTCGAAGCTTGCCAGCTCCGCCGAAGTGCGCGGACCAACAACACCATCGGAATCGAGTCCATTCTCCGCCTGGAATGCCTTGACGGCATCGCGGGTCGCGGGGCCAAAATCGCCGTCGATGTTCAGGACGTGGCCGTGCTTGACAAGAAGCTTTTGCAGCTCCCGCACCCGAGCGCCTTCCGACCCCATGCGAAGCATTCCGCTCGATGCGGACGCCGGGGACGATTTTCCAGCAAAGCGCTCGTAGGCATTCTTGAGCTTGGTGTGATAGCCGTACTTCCGGTATTTCGGGCCGTTGTAACCACGGGCGAAACCGGACCAGTCGAAACGCTGAAGCTCATCGACCAGACCCGCCCACTTGATGTAGTTGGTCATGAGGTCGAGCTGACCGGTAAAGCCGAGGCAAGCGATCTCGATCATGTGTGCCGGTGACTGATAGCCGAGCTTCTTCCAGTGGGCGACCATCACCTGACCGAAGCCAATCGAGATCGACATGCGAGCGGCATCCGGGTCAATTTTCATTGCCCGCTTGAGCAATGCCCACCGTGCCGATTGGCTCTTTGGATTTTTGACTGCCCCGGCCTTCGGATTGGCAAGACCGGCCTTGCGCGCTTCCTGGCGCTTCGAAGGATCTACGAGCTGATCGAAGTAGTGACCTTCCCAACGAATGAGGGGAAGGTTTTTCCCGTCCACGTCAGCGAAGATTTTCCCATTGCTTTCGATCTTAACCGCCGCAAGGAGGGCGTTCGGATCGACGGACAGTTTCAGCGCTTCCGCTTCGACCGACCGCATCTGAATGTGGGTGAACATTTGGAAACCCCTAAAGTCAAGTTTATGCTGCTAAGACACCATAAACTTGACTTTTGGTCTACCCTCAACCAGGGAAATATAAGGTTGCGTCCCCATCGATCAGCGGAAGGATAGGTAAAAGTACCAGTCTAGTAGGAGAGGACTGTGATTTTGGTCCCCTCATCGTCATCTCCCATCGCCCAAACCCCCGTGCTGCCAGGAAGACCGGCGAGACTCATCTCAGGGGCGCCGCTTGAGACACCACGGCTGATCGTGATCGCCGGATCGGTCAAACCCGGCTCACTGGTGCCGACGTGGATGTGAGCCGAGCCGGTTTCTCCGAGTTGGATCGCCACGACGGTCTTGTTATCCGCAATCTTGGTCCAAGTTTCATTGCTCAGATCGTATGCGATGGTTTCAGCGGCCATATTCCAATCCTTATCCTATGCGGAACCGCACACCAGCGGCACCGACCGTGAAGAAAGAAGTATCGAACCCAATACCGATTAGGTTGGCATCCACGGGCTGCGAGAACGGGGGGTTGTTGGGATCGAATGAGGAACCTTGGATGAACGGATACCTCATGCCCCCTTCGATCTGGTAACTTAGTTGCGCTTCGCCTGCCAAGACGATGGCGGGGAAGCCGAGGGCACCGAGAACCGGATAGCTGCTGGATGCCTCCCCGTCGATCCTGAACGGGGGATAGGACAGAGTTCCGTTAAGCGCGTTCGCCATTCCCAATTCTCCATTCACGACCAAAGCCGGATAATGCGTGCTGCCCCGAAGCGTTTGATAGAAGTCGATCCGCCCGGAAGCTCGAAGCGCCGGATAGCTCATGCTCCCGCGCGTCTTGTAGTGTTGGTGAATGATGATCCGAGCCGTGAGAGCTGGAAAAAGCATGTCAGCCGAGACTACCGGGATGAGGATCGCTTCCCCGGTCAACTGAAGCGCTGGATATTGAAGGGACGCGATTGCGTTGTTCCCGATCCCTCCCAGAAACCCTTCAAAGCCGAGGGCCGGATAGCTCAGCTCCGCGTTCACTGAATTCCGGTTGCCAAGCTCACCGATAAGACCGAGCGCAGGGTAACTCAGCTCACCGTACATCGCGGTGTCAGTACCGCCCAATCCTTGCGCCTTGAGCTTGGGGTAACGCATGTTCGCGTCAAGTCTCAGAGGGACGCGGCCTGAGCCCACGAAGACCGGCGACGGATAGGCCAGGGTTGCCGAAAGGCTGATCGGAGCTTTGGCAGCACCATCCATCCGCAAGGCTGGAAATAGGAGCCCGCCGATCACGTCAATCGGATCGGTCGCACCTGAGTCGATGACGCCAGCGAGTTTCAGCAAGGGGAAGCTCATATCCGCTGAAATCACAACCTGGATTTCACCTTGCCCTGACATGGCCAGCGATGGATAACTGAGATCTCCGAGCGTCCCGATCACTGCGCTGAGTTCCCCTGCAAGCGTTAGCGCGGGAAAGGCAAGGTCCGCTTCCAGATCGTATTCACGTGAGATCGCCTCGCCATTCAGGGCAAGCGCCGCATAACTCAATTCGCCGGTCAGCGTAGCGTCTGGACCGCCTGAGCCTGATGCTGTCGCGGCACCATACGACAGATCTCCAAACACTTGTGCTGCGATGTTTACTTGTCCCGCCGCGATCAGCTTCGGATACCATAAATCGCCATAGGCAAACTGATAATCGGGTACTGTGTTGGTTACCTCAATTTCGCCGTCGCTCAATGAGATAAGCGCGCCGTCAAAGCGAATGGGAAGTCCCCTGTCCGCGTCAATGGGGTCAAACTGGTATAGCTCTCCCGACATCCCAAGTGCCGGAAGATTGAGGCGAGCCCTGACGGTGACGCCTTCGTAGAAATCGATTGTCGAGTCCCCTTCCCCAACCGTAACCCTGACATGCTCGATGAGGTATGTCGGGAAACGTTCGAAGTCGGAATCGCCAAATCCAGATGCCGTTAATCTAGGATAGCGAAGATCTCCGCTTGCTGTTTCGGCCACGGATCACCCTTCCTAGACGCTGTAGAGGACGAAGCCATTGCTTCCCGTTTCGAAACTAACTTCCGTGTTCTGCAGGAAGGTTTGTTCGGTTTGGAAATCGACAAAAATGATTGGGGTCGTGCCGGAATAAATGAGCCCATAGCGGACGCTGAGATCCCCGCCGACGATGACCTGAGCGAAGGGGTCACACGTCAGCGCTGCGGCCCCGTTTTCTTTCGACACGAGCATGATGTTTTGGATGGCAAGACCACCTTGAGGCCAACCGCTACCGAAGACCTCGGCAGCACCGGCATTGGTGACATCGTTGACCGTCGCGTCCGTCGAGTCGAATGACGCGGTGTTGTCGAGAAGCATGTATTTGACGGCACCGAGATCGACACCGTTGTTCACGAGGTATAGCAGGCCGACATCATACAGGTAGGTCGTCCCTTTCGGCGCAAGGAAATGCGGGCTTACTGCCTGAGAGGTTACACCTGTAGGGATATTCGCCATGACGGTAGCAGAAACGTCCTGCCAGACCCCGCCAGCGTCGATTTGATAGGCCAGCCTTGAAGCGGCATCCACGAGCATCTTGCCGTCCGCAGAGAAGTCCAGGAGGTTGCCGAGGTTGGCGATCTCTTGAACCTCGTCATAGGTGTTTCCGGTGCGCCGGTAGACCTTTGTGAGGTAGGTTGTTGCGCCACCAGTGTAGGAGATCGCAATTGTCCGATTGTCAAACGCGGCAACGATCCTGCGCGGCACAAGACCAACTTCGCTGATCGTGGAAACCTGGGCCATGTTGTCACCCGTTCTGCGGAAGACCAATGTGTCCGCAGCATCCGTTCCGAGTAATACGAACCGGCTGTCAGGCGTCCAGGCGCAAAGCTTGATCGGCGCACTGTGCGTGATCGCATAGCTAGTCCCGTAGGACGGATCTCCGTTTGCGTCGTTCCCATTGCGCACGTTTACACGGCTCGTATTTACCGCATCTACACCACGGAACATCAAAGTCAGATCGGGGGAAACCGCCATACAGTTGACCGTTCCGGCATTCGAGATCGAAGTGTCAACGGTCGCGCTTCCAGCGTGTCCAGTGAAGCTGCCGACCTCACTCAGCTCATGGTACTTGAAGGCTCCCGTACCGACCGGCGTGAACGTCAACGGTGGCTGATTTTTGAAAAAGACCGGCTTGAAGTTGATGATATTCGTGATCGCGTTCGTGATCGAAACTTCGGTAT
Source organism: Labrenzia sp. C1B70 (assembly GCF_000475395.1). NCBI lineage: Bacteria > Pseudomonadati > Pseudomonadota > Alphaproteobacteria > Hyphomicrobiales > Stappiaceae > Labrenzia > Labrenzia sp. C1B70. The sequence continues at coordinate 59,277 of NZ_AXCE01000011.1, read as the reverse complement.
CCGAAGGTGTGGAGTCCGGGTAATAAGCTCGTAGGCGCCACGTGTTGGAACCGGTCCCCGGATACTGAGCTGCAAAGAATTCGCCGTCCCGCATCCATGCAAGATGAGGCGGCGTACTGATGTAAGGGCTGAGGGCCTGAGCCCCGATTTGCACAAAGGCGGAACCGGCAAGCTCGAATGAGCGCAATGTGCTCGGTGACCAAACGACAAGATGAGGGTTACCTTCTGCCACTTCCGACTCCGTCTTTGTGCTGTTTTAGGCTGGCGCGATTTATGCCGAAGCGGGCATGGTGATGGTCAAAGATACGACCGTCACATCAATGCCCGAGACAATGGACGTGGACGACAGCTTCAGGTCGCCCGAGCCGCCAGTGTTGGAAACCGATCCGTCCATGACCGGATTGCCGTCGCTGTCGAACGCGCGGAAGAACGTTGCTTCACCTGTGTTGGCAGCGGTGACAGACGTGATCGCGTTCGCAGTCGCGTGACCGCCGCCGCTCGCATCAACTGCGGCCTGGAATGCCGGGTCAGCGAAATCAAAGGTTACGAGCGGGGTTTGCCCGCTGATCGCGGTTTCCAGATCGGCGGGACGTGTGCCGTTGAACACCGTGAGAGTGCCATTTGCGGCACCCGCGTCGAGGTATGCGTTGAGGAAATCGCAAGCGGCAATTGCCATTGCTTTGGTGATCGAAAGTGCCATTCTCAGCTCCTATATGGTCAATCTATGATTGTCTTTACAATAAAAACTTGACATTTTCAACGCGGTTGACCTCGATAGGCGACGTTTATCGCCACATATGGGATGTACTCTTTAGGGAAGACTTCCCCGCCAGGAGTATGAGTTCCACCGGGGGATGTACCGGACCCGCCACCACCACCGATTCCAAAGTCATCATCGTCCCCAGGCTGAATGTCGGGGCGATCAACGGGCATGTCATCGACCGGCATCCCCTCGCCTTCAGTCGGTTCGCCGTCAACGTCTTCGTTCACCGGGATCACGTTGTCAGGCACAAGAACAATCAGGTTGTCACAGGTTGACCCGAATTCGATATCCAGGATGACCCCGTTCGCCCATGTCATGTCGTCGCCGTAGGAACGCTCCTGGATCTCGTCACCGATGCGTTTGTAGGCTGTGAATGGTTTTACCGCCCCGCCGTGACCAACGATCACGTCTTCACATGAGGAAAACGCAACCGGGCCGAAATCGACCAGGGCGCTATCAACTTCTGTGTAGTTCAGATTTCCGTCGAACTTGTAGAGCTTGATATCACTGTCAAGAACGGCTTTGTCATAGGTGGCGACAAAGTAAGTTTCGGCGGGAGAGAACGCCGCGAAGGAATTTACCATCTGGTCCGAGAACTCGACCCCCTTCAGCACAATGCGATCTTGAAAAACATCGTAGACCCGGCGCGAATTCCCGTTCACCGCGTCTTTGGCAACATAGGTGAAGGCGACCGGCGTTTTCGAAAACTTCATGTACTCGATGGAAACGTCTTTCTCGTGAGCGATGTATCCCTTTTCTTCGAGTGTGGTTCCGTTCAGCCGATAGAGACTGATGAATGTCCCTTCCAGGTTTTCAAGCTTCGAATAGCCGCCATCTGCGCCGATGGTCGCAAACTGTAGGACGCCACCAACGGACCATGTCACTTGATTGCCGCTATATTGAACTTCGCTCACCTGAGATGCAGGGAAGTCCGGCTCGAAAGTGAGCCCCGTCAATGGGGTCAGGTCGTCGGTATATGCATGGACGTTCCCTGGGTTACTGTAGTGGACAAGCTCACCGTCTGGTGCCAGGGTATCCAATTCCCCGACAACCGTGAGTGTCCTGATGTAGGTGCTTGCGAGCGGCTTAGTCACCCATTCGAACGACTCGATTCCAGCGTTGCCGCAGACTGCGAGGCGGGAGCCCGTTGCCGAGAAATCGACCACGTTGACGGCGGAAGTGTTCACTGACGAAAATGCCGCTATCTGTGTGAGCGTATCGTTGTCCATGCGGAAGGTGATCAATGTGCTACCAGAGGACGCCGTACCGCCAACAACAAGGTGGTTTGACTGCCCGTTGAAGCTCATCCAATTCCCAACCAAGAAGTCGGACAAATACCCCTGCAATAGCTCTTCACCGACCTTCTGATACGTGTTCAGCGCGACCTTCTTGTAGATGTAGAGGTAGGATTCATTACCGCTTGTGCTGTCGTTATAGAGGACGAAAAAGTGATTGCCGTCTGATGAAAATTCGACACTCCTGACGGGCTTTGGTGGATAAACGTCAACGGTCGTGATCTCAACGAATTGGGTTCCTGAGAAATGGTAGAGATCGATGCCCTTGACCCCTGTACCCGAGATCGCGGGACTGCTGAGATAGGTTTGACCATCGGGTGAGAACACCGCCCTCGGGCCGAGGCTGAAGCCGTTGAAGTTGACGCTAGTATCTTCTTGAACAACCCCGCCGACTATCTCGTAAGCTATTGGTGCCCCGCCCGAAGTGAATGTGAAAAATCGATGTTCTCCGGGGACAATTCCAGCGAGGAAAGACGCGGTTGCTGGTTGCACCACGGCGTTAGTCATCTGCACGTAATCACCGCTGCCGTTCTTCTCGAAAACGATCAGTCGCGGCGCGGCAGACTTGACCCCGATCAGGTATGCCCCGTCATCTGTGAACTTGAGCGAAAGGAAGTTACCGATTGTGGTCAAGTCCTGGGAAATCGACCAGACGCCGCCGCTAAGCCTATAGATCCGCAAGCCGAGCTGGTCAGCCGCGATGTACTCACCATCATCCGAAAGAGCCATCGCGTTGGTGTTGTTGACGTTATGTCCGTATTCAAGTCCCGCTGGCGATGCTTCAACCTGCCGACGTTCGAACAGGTCGAATGTAGTTTCGGCGGGGATGCCGATGGTTTGAATCGCCATGACCGATGCATCATCTGAATATTGGGGAGCTGGCATCGTGAAAGCTCCGGTCAACGTGTCCCCGTGAGACGTTATTTCCGTCCACACGAAGTCGCCGTAGTGACCATAGACCCGCGTAACTTTGTCTGTCGCGGAAGCATCGGCCCCGTGGATTGTGATGACGGCATTGTCGGGAGCGATTGAACCGTATGTCTTCGTGAAGTCGCTGTTTGGGATCGCCTGCGCGAACACCCAACTTCCCGCTTGATCCTCATAGAGTTCAACACTCTGCCCCGCACCTGGATCGATCAGCAACAGCGACCCGTCTTCCGATGTATCCAGGATCGACCCGCTCGGCACAGTAACCGGAGTCATTGCCGGGACCGCGTACAGCACGGTTGAAGCGCTCGTCACGACCTGTAGCAAGTTACTTTCGCTCAGCCGCCGAACCTTCGTGATCGAACTGCCATCAGGCGTGAGAGTCTGAGCGAGGGCGAACCCATTCCCACTGAGCACGTAAATGCGCAACTTCGTGTCGTCGTCAGTTTCAACGGTTGCTAGGGCCTGGTTCTGATTGAAGAACGTCGCATGAGGGATGAATACCGGCGCGGTCGGCAGGACCGTTGTCGTCTCGTGGACGTAGGTTGGACCGGCGCCGATGTAGAGCTTACATTGCTCGGTCGCGGTTCCGCCGAAAAGCAAATAGCGATCATCATCCGAGAACACCCGAATACCGCCCTGGGGGTGAACATCATTCGGATCGCTCAACCCTTCCACCTGACCGGCACGCATGTCATAGGCGATGGCGACCTGATTCAGAGATGGCGAGAAGGCGAATTCAACGACCGGTGAAATAAGCGGTCGGTCAAGATCCACGGCCTGTGCCGGTGTCCCGTTGTTGGATTGAAGATTGATGTTGATGTACGGCTTGGTCTGAAGCGGTTCGACTGTGTAATAGGTCATAGGGTCTGTCCGATAAGCGTGATGGAAACACAACGGGCTCCGGCGACACGGAAAGGGCCTTTGATGACTAGCTTGTCACCCTGGGCAAAATCAGTGTCCGCCGACAACTGAACGAAACCGCTAGGTGCGTCCGCGTCGTTCATTGCCCATCCGATTTGACTGGTGTTCTTGAAGATTGGGAAAGGCGACTGGTCCGGTATGCCGCGCGTTCGATGCCATTTGACATCCGCGAAGAGCCTGAACGGCTTTGTCACGACATGGGCGGCGAGCGTCTCGGTCGGTCTGGGGTCGGAAATCATGAAGGCAATCTCGACGCTCGGATCAAGCGGCGGGAACCGGGCGACCAGCAACCAACTTGTGCCGTCGAAGAGGACGATGGTCCTGGACGCCTCGACATAGACCATCTGACCAACGAACGGGTAGAACACGTATGTTTCACCGGGCGAATAAAGTTTGATCGTCCCGCTGTCGTCCATATCGATCACGCTATAGGCATCATCCCTCGGCAAATCGACGGCAGGGAAAACGCGCCAATCGACACGCTTGACCTGACGATAAATAATGTCGAGCCAAAGGAACATTCGATTGGAATCCCAATCCCAAAGATGCTCACCGGCCTGCCAACCTGCCCGATAAGGATATCTAAGCTCGAAGCTAGAATCCTGGCGGACGATGCTCCCGTATTCTCGCGGAACGTTTTCGAAAAGCTCAGCCATCAGACCAAAGCCCTCTCAACGCCAGCAAGGGTAACCGTCAGCCCTTGCGCCCCGGCAACGCTCACCGGGCCGGTGATAAGGAACTCCTGAGCCCTGGCGTATGCCCCTTCAACTGCTGTTGGCATCACAGAGAAGTCACCCGGTACAGCGAACGTCCCTTCCGTCGATCCCGACAGGAATGTAATCGTGCCGACTTCCTGCCCATTGCGCTTCATGGAGAAAACGACATCTGCCGAGGGTGCGGTATCCAGGAAGGCGCTTGAGGACGGGGCACCGGCAAGGACGGTGAATTCCATCGACGCCGCGTAGCGAAAGAACACCGCGCTGTTATCCCTGAGATCGCCGGGGGCATGGAACGACAGCTCCCGAGGGACCGCTTTGTCAGGCAGCGGGAGAGACAACGCTGTCACCCATTGAGACGTTTCATCGAACAGAGCTATCTCTTGCGTGTCTCGGATGAAAAGCTGCATCCCCGGAACAGGGTCCAAGGTGTACCACTCGCCATCATACCAAGCGTAGACCCGGTCAGTCGCGGGATCGATGAGGATCTGTTTATCCGTGCCGGTCGCCGGGATCGCGGTCGTTCGGCTCTCTGCCGCACCATGGGCGAGCACGCTCATTTGGATCAAGTGTTTGTTGTACGAGTCACCCCAATTGTGACTATGTGGAGTCACCTGGAAAAACTGCACCGGGCCTAAATGCTGCACCATTTGATTTGTCCTTATTCGCTAGGCCAGCCGCCCCAGAAATATCCGAAGTCAGAGCCGAAGCCCTTCGGATACATCTTCTCGGTTAGCTGATCGGCTTGGAGTGAAATGAAACCGTCACGTTCACTGATCGCGTTGAAATAGAGATCCAGGTAACGCCGGGTCTGGAATAGGTCGAGCGTGAACGACACGTCCGAGCTACTGAGCTTTGAAGCGAGTACGTTGTCACCGAAAGCAGGATTGAGGGGGTACTTGTCCTCGCCCTCATTCGGATTGAGATCGACCGGCGCCAGCGTGACATAGGCGTTAACCGCCTGCCCTGTCTCCATCGGAACGCTCGCTTCATTCCAGGCGCGATAAACCGAGTCCTCGGTCAACCGGTTCCGATGCGACCACGTGTATTCGATGGTCCAGACGCGCGGTTCATAGTTTTCAGTTTGATCCCGATCCGCAAACAGAACCCCGTCCATTTGCACATTCGCCGGTCGGTACGGCATGTACGGACGTGGCGGATGCTGCGTGGTCTTCTGAGGAACCAAATCCAGGTCAGTGAGCCCGACAGAAGTGCGAGCCTGAAGCTTGTATTGAAGGATGGTGTCAGCGATGGCGCCGCTTGTGTCATAGCCATTGTAGCCGACACCCATCCAATGAATTCGCTGACCGACTGACCAAGCACGGGGCACGGTGTCATAGACGCCACGGGCACACCGGAAAAGGCCGTTGCCCAGGTCTTCCAGCACCATGATGATCTCGTGATCATATTCGACACCACCACCGATCACACCGAGCCCGCCGACCTCGGGACCGTCACCGAATTCGAAGATCTCACCGGCAAGAATGTCGCTGGTAACTTCCCTCGGCAATGGGGCTTCGAGGACAGTTGAAGCAACAAGCACCTTCTCACCAACAGAAAGGAATTCTTGCGCGCCCGTCTGGATCGTCATGCGGCGGTGTTTCACATAGGACTGAAGATCCGTCTGCGCGGTCTTTCGACTGACGATGGAGAGCGGAACGATGGTCGGGTATTGGTCGTCGCTGACCTGATCGGCACCCGTGATCTGCTGAATGACGGTCGGCGGCGCTGAACTGAAGATTGCGTCGAGGTCTGTGTAATCCGGGTCGGACCCGTTAGGGTCGTGCTCAGGGTCTTCCCATTCAGTGATTGGCGGCTCTTCCGGGGGGACAAACTCAGCAACAGAAATGCCGAAGACATCTTCGAGTAAAGTTACTTTCATCTCGGCGCTGTCAGGCTTGCCGTAATCAACGTCCATCACGCGCATGATCACCTTTTCGATGCCATGCTCGGGCCATGTGAAAAAATAAACTTCGCCTGGAAGAATGTCCCAAAACTGGCGATTGAGATAGACGACGGCGGAAGCAAGAGGGATTGCTGAAGAGCGAATATCACGGGCAGCAACGAAGGCCGCTAGGCTCGCATTTCTGATACCGTAGTAGTCCCTGGACTCCGAGACGACTTCGCCTTGCATGGCGATGTTTGCAAGATCCTGGTAGGTGACAGTCTCGCTTTCCTCAGTCGCCGGGTTCGTCCAGGAAACGACAATCTCATTGACAGTCTCCCCCCAGAGCTGGCGCCGAAAGTTTTCGAGGCGGGCGTTATCCGGGCCGATTTCATCGAGATTGTCTTTCTCGTAGTCGTCCCGAAGCAGTTTGATTTCGAGGAGTCCGCTCTTCGGATTGAAATACAAAAGAGCCTGAATGTGATCCAAAATCTCTTGGATGAATGCCTTGATAGTCTCCTGCCGCATCCAAAGCATGGATAGGCCGAATTTCTCATTGTAGAGGGTTTCAGCGGCGGCGACGAAAGAGCTTGCGTTGATGAGGTTAGGAGATCCCCCCATCCCCCAATCCTCATTAACAAGACACTCGTGAATCAGATGAGCCGGGTTGGTATCGTTGCGGCACCGAAAATCATAATCACCATCGCTTTCACCGGCCTTTCGGGCGGGCTCATATCGGATGACAGCATATGGGGAACTGAGCGTCCTTGAGCCTCGGCGGATGCGGACATCGACGTTGGACACCGAAGGGTAGTTTGAGCTTACCAGGAAGCCTTTTCTGCCGCTTGTAGGGCCACCCAGAAGCAAGAGCGAGAAGATACCCCTGAAACCGGGCATCGTTGCCGCAGTCCGACCGAGGCGCTGCGCAAAAGTCTCAGGTACGACCTGATCGCTTTTGCCCGTCAGGACGTGGACCCGACCGGCGACTCCCCCCTCCCTCTCATTTCCCCCGAAGAGGTCTTTCCGGTCGATGTCGAAATAGCCGTTGTCGGTGACGTTACCTCGCCATACCAACTTGTTTTTCATGAAAATCGCCATGAGGCTATCAATCGGGCTATGGCAGTACCCGATATGCTGCGACAAGTGATAATCGACCCAATTCTTTGTTTGACCCTTCTTCTTAATGCCCATTGTCTTGCTCCCGCATGTATTTCAAGACGCTGTTCCCCATGGCGTCATTCATTTTCTCAAGCTCGTCTTGATCCATACCGTTTCGGCAGAAGTCCATGAAGCTTTTGTCATGGGCTTTGAACCAGTCGCGTATTCCGGCGACGCAGTAGCCGCATGCGTGAACGTCCTGAATGGTGACCTTGCGCCTGCTCATTTCTTGCCGCCCACACGTTCGGTGCGCTTGCGCATCTCTTTGTCGCCATGCCAGAGGTAGTTGCCGCCAACCATTGTTATGTCCCCGAAAGGCACCGGAACCGGACGACCGGCTTCCGCTGTCGGCCCTTCGAGGTCGGTCGCTGCGGCGGGTTTTTGGGCTTTGGGTTTCGGCTGCAAAATGTAGCCGATGATCATCAGCGCAAGGCCGAGGATGAGCTGTACCCACATAGATTACCTCACCAGAAAGGATGATACTTGAAGGGGTTCTTGGTCGGTATCCAAGGTTGCCCGCCGAAGTTCTGAATGTTGTTGTGAAGGTTTTCGCAGTCGCTCATTTGGTGATTGCAACCAAGGGCGATAGAGACTGCCGTACCGACATCAATGTCTCTCAATGGGCCGATGAACGTGATGGCCCCGCCCGCATCGACGGCGCGGATCGTCCGATGCTCCCGCCCCTTATCGGAGTCCCAACTGAGGACACCGTTGACGAACTTCTCGACCGGCATTGCCCCCCACCAATTGGCCTGCAATGAAAGCTTCCCATCATCGATGCTCACCACCGAAGACGTGACCGAGGCGTTCGCTTTGCTGGCAAGGCACTTGTGGCCGTAAAGCACGAAGGGGCAACCGAACTGGAAATTGCGCCGCAGCCCAGGACGATTGAGGCGGATCGGCGTGGAGTCGCAGCTCAACTCGGTGGTGCGATCCTTCTTCGCAGTGGACAGGACGCGGCCAGACCAGACCGCAACAACGTTGTCAGGGCCGACCGGGAAATGACCGGATCGGATGATCACCGAAACTTCCTGCGTCGGCGGGAAGTCGGTGAAGAGCAAGGAAAGATCCTCGTCTACCGGAACCGTGATCGTGACAGACGATTTCTCGACCTTGCCAGAGGATTTGTAGGCTTGCCGGTTGATCGGGATAGCCTTCCACTCAACGCCTTCGAAGCTGATGTCCTCGTCAGCGTTGGTGTATCTCAGGACCGCAGTTTCCCCGGTCCCGTACCGGAACTCGTAAAGCTCGACGGGAACCCCTTGGAAGCGGCTCTCTTCGATCTGCTGGAATGGCATAGGCAGAAACCTTTTCAAGTTTTACTTGACTAGACCATTAACACTTGACTTTAGGCGAGGCAAGCCTACAGATCGAAGTTCTCCAAGGTGGTGATGGTCGGGGCGATGTTCGCGACGGAGTTCGCCTGATAATCAACGTCGATCCGATCACTGGCGAACCGGCACAAGAGAACCCAACAGATCCGGTCTACGGTCGTGTCATTGAACAACAGCGGCGGAAGATCCTCTTTGAGCCAAATGACCGTCGAGTTCGTGTCCGTCAGGATCTCGATGAAATCGACTTCGAGCTGAATCCGCGTTCCGTCTTTCATGATCACCATGAGGCGACGAAAAACCGTGCTGTCTTTGAATGAATGTCCGAAGCTCTGCCCATCAACGACGATGAAGCGACCGTTCCCCGGCATGGAAGAGAAGACAACATCTTGCTCCCATGTCGGCATGAAGAATTCCCCGACACGACCTTTCATCCGATGGAAGAAGCTCACAATCTCACCGATTTCAGCGGACGATGAGGCTAGGAGTTGGATCCGAATATTTCGCCTCGAAAACGCCTGCGGGAGATAGTGCTGAATTCGACCGAAGCCCATGTCCACGTCATCACGGGCCTGCGCATAAGTCACACCGAGGCTGTCAGCGTAGTTATGCCGCTGAGTGAAGAATTCACGCTCGCCCAGGAGTTCATAAGGCGTGCCCTGGTCATAGCTTTCGCCTCCTGGTTCCACCTGGAAACTAACTTTACTGGCGGCAACGCTCGACACTAACCGGTTGGCATCAAATTCGAGGTCCAGGCGCCCCGCCGAAGCCGGGAAAATGCGCGTGCCTGCCGGAAACTCAAACAGGCCGTCGTCTTCCGTAAACAGGATTGTGGTGGTCGTGAAACCGCTAACCGTCCGCGTCTCGATGAGATCGCGATTTACGAGCAAAACCCGGCGACCGGCAGAAAGCCAAAATGCATCGCCAATGTAGCTGCAAGATTGGTTCCCAATCCCAAGGTCACTGACTGTGACCAGCGGTTTCGAGATGTCAGGGACAAGTGTTCTGGCGTGCTGGAACTTCGCCATGTGATTGTCGAGAAGCCATTTAATCTCCCGGTCAAAGGTGGCCGACAATTCGATTTCACGGCGCGGGCGGTTGCGGACAGCTCGGCGTTGCTCACGGCCAGTGTGTGACGTGATCACGTCAGTTTTGAAGACGTAGCTATCCCGATACCCGTCATCCCAATTGATGCGCATCGGTAGAATTTGGTCCCCACTCGCGCGAACGTTTTTTGTGCTGATGATCATCAGTCGATACCCAAAGCTGAGCGGAACCCGGAAGGGTTTTCCTTGACGACGTTGAGAAGGGTTTGTTCGCCTGACGGGGTTGCGAGTCCCTCGCTGACCACCGACCCGCTATCGAAGGCGTTGACGATCCTGACATTCATCGGCTGCTTCGACTGCTTGTCGCCGCCGCCCAGGCCACCGAAGACCTTCGAGGCGATGGAGCCGTCACCTGGATCGACAACCTCCCCCTCTTCCAAGATGGCCGGAACCTCACCGGGCTTCAGACCGGCAATACCGCCACCGTGATACCGCTTAGCGTTGTTGAACCAGGAGACGGGGGCAGATCGGGTCACGGTCGGCCCAGATCCAACCGAGGACGTTCCATCATGGAAGATCGATGTGATTGCGGTCGCCAGGAAACCACCAACACCACCACCGGCACCACCACCGGCCTGAAGAGCATTCAGCAAGGCTTGCTGCACGATCATCTTGCCAATCTCGATGAGGAATTCCGAGGCGAACTGAAGGAAGGCATCCCGGAGAGATCCAAGGACGTTCTCGCCGTTCGCAACCGCCTGGGCAAACCTGTCGAGTGCGTTAGTTAGACCGCTGGCAAGCGACTGGTTCATTTGCTCGCCAGTCACGAAGGCCGTGTTGCCGAGGTCTGCGAGCTGGATCTTGGTGGAATTGAGCTTTGCAATGGCCGCATCGGCTTCAGGACCGCCGATAGCCTGCCACATGGCAATGGCTTTCTGGATCGCCCCATCGAGTTCAGTGTTGACGCCGTTGAGCTGTTCCTTGAGCTGGTTTGCCCGAGTGGTGTCACCCTGACCGGTGTAATACTCAATTTGCTCCATGAGGTTGCGCCGAAGCTCGTAAAGCCGGTTCACCTCGGCTTCAGCGGCCTTCACGCCCTCAAGGCGGTTTTGCTGATCGTAAAGCTTACCTGTCAGCTCAGCGATGCGCTGAACTTCCTCTTCGGAGATATTCTTATTCTCGGCACGAGCGGCGCGGATTGCTTCTTCAATCGCTGCCTGCCGCCCCTTTCCGGCTTCGAGGAGTCCCTGTTGGGCGATCTCGAATTCTTTGTCCGCGATAGTGTCGGCGGTCGCCTGTCGCCCACGTTCCTTTTCTTCGTTGAGCTTCTTCTCTTCAGCGACGAGCTTCTTTGCTTCTTCTACGGTTCCACCGTAAGCGGCGAGAAGGCCCTCCGCCTTTTTTTGGTGGCCGCCCATCTGATTATTGACTTTGTCGAGGACCGTACCAGGGGCGCCGCCGTTGTTAGCATCGCTGGCGTTGACCTTATTCACGTCACCGGCATTGACAGCGGCGTAGATCTGCAAGAGGCCGTCGCCCGCCCGAACGCCTGCATCGGTCAGGTATTTCCCAACCGCCTTCATCTGCTCTTCGATAGGCTGACCTGGGGTGTAGCCAAACCGTGCCGCCTGGGGCTGGCCGAACTGAATTAGTCCCTGGTGCAAGCCGTGCTGCGTCACCTGCCCCCGTTTGTCAGGATCAAAGGTTCCGGCAGTCTCGTAGGAGAAAACCGTCAGAAGGTCTTTTGCGCTGACCCCGAGCTGTTCAGCGAGCTTGACGGTGCTGCGGACAAGTTCTTCGTTGCGCTTGCCGGTATCCGTGCCGCGCTGAGACGTGTAGACCGCCTCGTAGTTCGTGTACTGATCGTTGATGGCCTGACGAGCCCGACCGATCAGCTCCATCGCCTCTTTCAGCTCAGCGACGGTCTTCGGAACACCCCCGGCCTGAATGATCTCATCGAGCTTCCCGAGTTCCTTGAGCTTCTTCATCTCATCCGCAAGCTCAGGGATGAATTCTTTGATTTTGTTGAGAGTTTCGCCGTAGTCCTGCGCCGACGTTTCGGCCTTGCTGAAGCTGTCACTGACCTCGTCACTCGCTTTAGTTAGCCCCTCAAGCGTGACTCCTGTCTCGGCTACAATTTCTTCAAGGCCCTCCATTGCGCTGCCCTTGGAGATGGCAGCGAGTGCCCCCTCACCAAGATGCGTTGCCATACGCTCGGCATTACGCCCGAGAGCAAGAACCTCTTCGGCAACGTCACGCACAGCATCATTGTCCGTGGCGTCGTAAATCTCTTCGACTGCCTTAACGAACTTCTTGGCGGAGATTTCGCCGCGACCTAGCTCGTCTTGCAAACGTCGGATAGCAATCGCATCGTCATCGAAGAGTGTGCCGAAAGTTGCGATGTTTTTCGCGGCAACGGCGTTGACGGCCTTATCAAGTTCTTTCCGCAACTCACGGACATTGGCGTTCGCCTGATCAAGGGTGACATCCTTGATTGAGTCCGCCCAATCCTCAGTCTTGTCTCCCAATTCCTCATAGGCGCCGACAACGCTCTGAAGGATACGGCTGTGCTCATCGAGCGCCCGCGTGCTGTCATCCACGCCCGCAGCCCAACTGCCAAGCAGCTCACCGGTAATGAACGTCAGGCCCGTGATGATGAGTCCGATCGGTCCACCGAGGGCGACCCAAAAGGCCCGCGCGACAGTGGCAGCACCGGCAAGACCAGCCCGAAGGGCAATGAGCGATCCGCGAAACGCGCTAGCCCTAACCTGCGCAAGGGATAGGCTGCTGACGGTAGACATCAACGTGGCGCGATAAGCCGTCAGCGATGTTCGGCTACCGACGATGCTTGAGCGAAGGCTCGTGAAAGCTGTTCTAAGACCGGTAGTCCGTGAGCCGACCCCGTCGAATGCCAATTGAACGTCCCGCGCCGACACCCTGAGTTCACGAAACTTAGTTACGTTTTCCGTGATCCAACTTGCGACCTTCAGAGCGACCAGGGCTTTGACGCCGAGGATGATCACATCAATGTACGGCGGAACCTGCGCCAGGGCCTTTGCGAAGTTGCCGAGGGCGGCACCAATCGACAGGAAGAAGTCACGGCCTTCCCGCGACCGGAACCACTTGTCGAGTTCTTCCAGAGCTTCGTTCAGTCCCTCGATAAAACCGCCTTCAGCGACCCGTAACTGAGCCTGATAAAGCGCGTCCTGGAAACGCCCGAGGTTGGTTGTGGTCGAGGTTAGAGACTTTGCAAGCTGGTCACCGAAACGCGCATTGAGAGCGTCCGCGAACTTGAGCATGTTGGTCTGGGTAGCAAAGACCTTGCCTTCCGCAAGAAGCTTGTCCAGCTCAGCACCACTGACCCCGATGGCGTCGGCCAGAATGAAGAAGGCACCAGGAAGCGCTTCACCGAGCTGCTGTCTGACTTCTTCTGCGGTGAACTTTCCTTTTGAGAGGATTTGCTCAAGAGCCTTGAAGGTTCGGCTCATCTGGTCGGTCGTGAGTTTGTTCACTCGACCGGCTTCAGCGACCGACAGAAAGACTTTCCGTGTCGCTTCGGTTTCCAGGTTGGCGGACGATGCAGCGACAGCGAATTTCGAATAGTCACCGGCAAGAGTCTGAAATGAGATCCCGAGGCGTTTCGCCTGTCTCTCAAGAAAAGCCAATTCCTTGCCGACAGCCTCTTCGTTCTGACCGAAAATCGACCCGAGGCGGTTCTGTGCGGCTTCAAGGGTTTGGTATGCGGTGATCACCCCGCCGACGTTCTGGATCGTGCCGTAGAGCCCCGCATACGCCGTGGCGAGGGACAGGATTTCACCCCTGAGACGCTGCGCCAGGGATAGGGCTTGCCGGGACTCTCCATAGAACGGCTTGAAGATCCCGCGAAGGCCGGTGGTGTTCTGGACCGCTGCGGGGAATTTCTGAAGCGTGGCAAGCTGCCGCTCATACTCAAGACGTGCCTGACGGGATGCCGATGCGGAATCCCGTAGTGCATCACTCGCCGCCCGTGTTGGCCCCTGAGTGCCATTCATGGCCGCTCTCAGGCGGTTCGTCTGAGCCTCAAGCAGTTTCCATTCCTGCCGAGCCTTTTCAACCTCCGCTCGCTGCTGACGGATTGCTGCGGCTGTCTTCGGATCGGCAAATCCACCCAAGCCGGTAGAAAAGCGCTCCATCGCCTTCATTTCGTCCTGGACTCGATTCAGATCGGCAGCGACTTCCTCGGACGCTTTCGACAGCTTGTCTTGCTCAAGGCTGGTCTGACCGATGGCCGCACCGGCTTTCTTTGCGGACGACTGAAGCTGATCAAGCTCGGCTCGGGCCTTCGAAAGTTCAGCCTCAGACTCCTTGGTCGCGGCAGAGGTTCTTTCGAGTTCCTTAGTAAGGTTCGCCTGACCGCGTTCGGCTTCCTTCAGCTCAGCGTTGAGCTTCTTCAGGCTGTCCCGAACGCTCTCCTGGGAATTCTTCTGATCGTCATATGCCTGCGATGCCTTTTGGGCAGCGGCACGGGCGGCGTCCACATTGGCTGAGAAGATGGCGTCGGCAGACTGAGCCGCCCGACCGCCGTTCCCGCCCTGTCGAGCAATTTGCTTCTGGACACTGGCGTATGCAGACTCGGCCTTTCGAAGCTCCGCATTAGCCTGGGCGCGTTCCTTGCGGAGAGCCGCTGTGCGTTCCTTCTGGCCTTCGAGGGACTTACTCAGCTCTTCGCTTTGAGTGCGGAGTTTCGACGTGGCGGCGTCGGCCTTCGCAACATCTGCGGTCAGCTCTTTGAACTTACCAGCCGACTTAGCGAGCGATCCTTCCAGGCGACCGATAGCGCCTTCCATCTTTCCCAGATCGGATGCGACCTTGTTAAGCCCGGAGATGTTCTTGATTTCGCGGCTGAGCGTTTCGAACTCATCGCCCAACTGCGACAGGACCGAACCGGCCTTCCCTGCCGTGCTGTCCACCTTAGAGGCGGACTTGTTGAACTCGTCTATGCTGGACGTGATCTGATCAAGGGTTTTACTGGCCGCATCCTTCGCGCGGATTATAAGTCTTACGTCCTTATCGGCCATCCTGATGCGCCCTCAATAGTCAATTAATTAGTGATACTATACGTAAAAGTAGACAGGCGATCTAGTCGCCTGCCAGCTTTTTGACTTGTTTGTTGAACTGCTTTTGCGCCTTCTTACTGAGAACGGAAGAGACTGCTAATTGAAGCAAAGTGGCGCGGGTCGCTTCGGCGCGATTGTCATGAATTGCCGCCCAACCAGCTTCAACCCAGACGACACCTACGGGATACATGTGAGCGTTAGTGTGCCCCTTGGAAATGAGGTAACTAACTTGCCTCCTGAGATCCCGAATCCAGTCGTCTAGCTTTTCAAGCTTTTCATGGTCCCGGAGAGGCCGTTGAGAACCTTGATTAGAGTCTCCACCGTCTTTTTTGGCCCACCCTCAGCCTCGAAGGTTAGGTTGCCGATCATGTAGACAGCCTCAAGCTGAATGGGCAGGGTGAGCTTCATCGCCTCGGCGTGGGCTTCCGGTTCGTCCGCTGCGGTGCAAATGACCTCCGCGACAAGCTCGGGAAACTGAGTCATGGCGACATCAATCAGAACGTCCATGTTCCCGATTTTGCCGCCCTGGGTAACGTCGGCAGCTTGGCCGACGAGTTGAGTAATCGCGTCACGATGGCGTGCGACGATCAGGCCGATATCGATAGCGGAGAGCCCTCGGACTTGCATGCTATTGCCGCCACCGAGGGGGATCTCTTCTTTTCGAACCAAATAGTCTTTGAGGGACATTGGTGGTGTTCTCCTATTTTGTTTGCAGGGTTAGTTACGAGGCGGTGACCCGGTCGGTGATGTAGATCGCCTGCTTGTTCGCGCCCTTGAGGATTTCGACGCTGAACGGGATTTCCTGCCATTCGTCGCCCTTGAGCGCGAAGTCACCGTTCGGCGTGAGCTTCACCCACGGCATCAGCCAATCCCGGTTTTTGCCTGCCGGATTGTCTGCGATGAACTTCATCGAACCTTCGATAGGCTGAGAGCCCGAGATGATGCGGGTCTGACTGCCGCTGGCGATCTTGTAGGAAACCTTGATCTTGGAGCCCGAGGCGATGCTTCCGCCGCTCAGGACTTCCAGGAAGCCCAGGGTCATGGTGATCTTGTAGTCGGTGTCTTCGACGTAGGTTGTGTCACCGGCTTCGTTGGTCACGATGATGTTGGCCGTGCCAGGGGTGTAAGCTTCCAACAGACCTGCGCCGAGCGGGTTCGCCGGGGTTTGGCCGAGGGAGTAGGACAGGCCGGGGATCACACCGTCGATTTCTTCATCATCAACGGTGGCCGCAACGATGGTGGTCAGCGCGGAAGAGCCGAGGAAGAAGAGCGCAATGTTTTCCGGCGAGATGTGATCGGTGATGAAGGTTGCCGAGCGGTCCGTCTGCAAAGAGATAGACTCGTCCTTTTCGCGGATACCATGATCCGAGTTGTAGTGCGGCAGCTCTTCGTTCTCGACGGTGGCATTGAATTCGGGAGTGTTCCCGATATAGCGGTAGCCGCCCGGTTCACGAGTTCCTGACACGAAGTCCGCAAACCAGAGTTCCCCACGACCGAGGGTGTAATTGGGCTGGTAGTCCGTAGACGGCATGGTGCATCCTCTCTCTTACCGATAGTCAATTTATAATTGACCTGTTAACATAAACTTGACCCTTTCACCAGACCTAATAGGCGTAAGGGTTCTGCAAATCCTCAACGATCCGCAGACTCAGGGTGAGCCAGAAGAAGGCCAGCTCAGAAGGTGTTGCGCTACTGCGGACGGCCCCCGGCCCGATGAACATTTGATCCACGTTGCCGCCGAAGCTCAGGATGTTCCGACCGGCGTCCTTCAGCTTCTCCGCGACCAGAGCTTTCTTGACTTCCGCCATTAGGTAGTGAAGCGCGTCCGAGGGATTCCGCTTGTCGTCATCAGCGAAACCCTGAATGACGAGATCATAGTTGCTGATATGCTTTCCGCGATCATTCCGCTCTTCAGGGCTCTTCTCGGGGATAGGCGGTTCAATGATGGAGATCATGGGCAAGGGGTCATTGTCATCGAAGACCAGCCGCCCCCGAAAGACCGCATCACTGAGTGCATTCGGCTCAAAAGGGTCAACTAGAACGATCCCTTGGCATAGGGTTGTGAGTCGCTTCTGGATCTCTAATCTGAACGGGGCTACGAGGCCCGATACATCGGTCATAGGCTTGACTCCATCAGTCGTAGAAACTCGTTTTCCATGAAATCGAGAACATCGCCCTGGACATCCTGCCGAACGGTCTTGAAGACCTGATCGACCGAGGGGCCATAAAGCAGGTACAAGCCATCCCCAATCTTGAACGGCTTGTATGCTCTGCTCGGTTTCTCCCCCGGCTTCAGCCTAATCGCCAGTCCCCGGTTTGAGGCTTGGTCAAGTGACGCTGTCCCTGATCTCAGCTTTAGGATGAAGCCGCGCTTGATCGTCGCTGACGACCCCGGCTGCACGCTAACGCTGACACCGCCTCGCTTTGAAGTTCCTCCTACAATGAACCTCGCCAAAGAAGTCGGACGCCTGCGTCCCGTAATCTCCGCCTCAAGATTGTTTCCCTGAGCGCGCTTGGTGACTGCAAGGCGTTTGTCACCGCGCAAGTAACTTGCGGGGAAATTGACTTGGTTTTGGATCTCACCGGCAGACAGGGTGCGCGCCTTGTCCGCCCCCTTGTTCACCGTAAAACGGATATTCCGTTCGATGGCCGGTGAGATCTTTTTGACATCCGCAAGGCTGGTAATGCCTTCGATGGCGAAGACGAGATCGTCGCTCATGACGGCACCGGAAAATTGAGCGTCTTCGCCTCTTTCATGCGTGACACGTTTGCAGTGATGCTGATGCCGTTCGGAGGATCGACGTACTCAACCTCATAGGCGACTCCGGGCTTCACAGAAACGATATGACCGCGCCTCGGGCTGATCTCGGATTTCATGAAGACGATGTGAGGGGAGTTGTCTGAAACCTCGGCATAGGAAAGGTTTGTGCCCTTCAAATCACCGACCATACCCCATTGATCATGAACCCGTACCGTCACCGGAGTCGTGTCCGGTATCGTCGCGGGGTCACTCGGATCGATAGGCACGCTCGGCGCATCGAACACAAGAGCGGGGACGCTCATGATCTCATGAAGCGTCCCCCTGGCCCGATCCATTTTGTCTCGGAAAAGGCCCATGTTAGATCTTGGCTGTGCTGCGGCCACGAGTGCGACCAGAGGACTTCGCAGTCTCTTTGTCGGTTTCATCCTTGGCAGCTTCACCGGTCTTGGCATCACCATCCTTGGTGTCGCTGTCGCCATCGCCGTTGCCGCCGCCCTGGCCGTCGTTTTCATCTTCATCTTCGGCAGCTTCAGGCGCGGGCTTCTTGCTGTTCTGGCGTTCCCAAAGAGCCTGTTCGGCTTCAGTCAGATCGCGCACAGCGCCGACCCTTTCCAGGTAATCGACTTCAGATACCGGGCACTGAAAAGGCGCCCCCGGCTCCGCGATCTTGCGCTTCTTGCCGTAGCTGTATTCGATCTGATTGACCGCAATCTTGAGTTCGGTATCGACGGGCATGTCATGCTCCCATTGTTGAGAAAAGGTGTGACGGCGACGAGCCCCGTCACTTTTTACTTGACACTACGGTCAGCCGACGACGGTCGCCTTGAGGGTGCCATTCGGGTTGATCGGAACCATCAGCGGAGCCGACTGGTGCAGAAGGTATTCAACTGCGGGATCACCCTGCTCCATCCAGTTGCGCGGGAAGATCGGCAACGGCTGGTAGTTGGAATACGGGTCCTGGATAGCGCCGAAGCACTGGAAGCCCATGATCCGATCAGAGGATGCCGTAAGAACGAAATCCTTCGGGGACATGAACGGAACTTCGACGCCGTTTTCTTCGTAGGTGTCGCGGTACAGGTACAGCTCGATGCGGCTCCCGGAAGCGCCGCCGACCTGAAGTTCACCGACCTTGATCACCTTGTCAGCCGCGATCAGACCGCGTTCGACCGTGGCACGCGGCTCACGGATGTTGGTGTCCATGTGCTTCAGGAATTCCTCATCCTTGCGGATGACCTTCCAGACATCGGAGCCGAACGTTGCCCGAACCGGGAAACCGCCGTGCTCAGCGTCGAACATCATGTCAGCATACCGCTGAATGTCGTCAAACAGGGACACGCCGGTATCGCCCCAGAAGTTGCCTGCCGTCTTGACAATGGTGTGACCAGCGGCACGGCGGAAGTCGAGTTCGACAGCCGGGTATTCCGGCCCTTCGACGGTGACTTTGCCGTCGATCACAGCGCGTGCGGCCATCCACTCCCAGCGGCGTTCGATGGAGTGAACATGCTGGACGGTCATAGCTGCACGGATGAGATCGCGGCGCTGGTTCGGGGTCAGCTCATTGTCATTGAGCATAGAACGGTCGATACCAGGACGCTTGATCAGCGGCATTGCCGGGTCGATGGCGTCCTTGAGTTTGATGTAGGCGGGCTTGAAGCGGAAAGCGCGTGCCGAGTCAGTGTAGATCGGCTGACCGGAACCGAGCGGACGGACAAAGGGGGCCAGCTTGCGGGCTTCCTTCGGCAGCTTCTCGAAGTCGATCCATTCATCAACGGACGTGAGTTCACGGGTGAACATGTCGGTCCAGTAGGTGAAAGACGGCTCCATGTCGCGCATAACACCGAGCGACCGCCGCGTTTCCCATACCTTGTAAGGTGCAGACATTCCAATTTTCCTTTCTTGCTAATTACGGTCGCATCGGGTCGCGACGGAACGGTTAGCTGGTGCGACGGCGGATCGTGATCTGCGTCGGCGTCGGAGCCCCCCGGAAGGCAGCTTCCTTCTTTGCGTCGGTGTCGTAGGACGCATCCCAGACAAGCGCATCGGGGTTGAAGCAACCGGAATAGATGATCGGCGCGGTGGTCGTTCCACCAACGTTGCCGATGACGGCCTGGGACGCGATCCCGATTGCCTGGGTAACGCCCTCGACTGCCGGGACGATCAAGTCACTGGCGTCGAGGCCGACGACGTGGAACTGCTTGATGTCTTCAGAAGCCTTGATCGTCATCGGAATGCCGGTTGCAAACGGCGGGTGACTGCCAGAAAGCAAAAACTGCTGCTGGTAGCTGTCGAGTTCTTCAAAGGCCGCAAGACCTGTTTCCATGTAAGGGACCGTTACGTCGGCCATGTCCTTAACTCCTGTGTCGTTTCTGTTCGGGGTGCGGGGGTTGGAGGGTTACTTCTTCTTGAAGCCGGGAAGACCGAAGCTAGAAGCGAGCCCGGTGACAGCTTTGTAGTCCTCGGCTTCGTCATCGCTTGGCGTGTCGCTGGAACCGACTTCCGGGTTGGTGCCGTTGTTCATGGCGTCCATGAAAGCGGTGTTGGACTGCGTCCCGTTTTCATCCGCATTGCCCTCGGCCTTCTGACCGTTTTCCTCGGGCAGATCGGAAAGGAACTTTTCAGCGGCTTCCGCCGACATGTCGGTATTCAGGCAGGTGGACATTGCGGCCTTCGGGCGAGCCTGACCAGCTTCACTGCTCAGGATGGTGGAAATGCGCGCACGCTCAGCGGTAGCGCCTTCCTTCAGGCCCTCTGCATGACCGGCTGTCTTGCCTTCAGCGTGGCCCTTGTCGTAGTTCGCCTTCGCAGACTCATCGACCTGAGCCTGAGTGAAGGTTCCTTCCGGATTGGTAGACATCTGTGTGACTCCATCTTGGTTTGTGTCGGCCTGGAAATCGGCCATTGCCTCGTCCAGCGGAGCAACGCTATCTGCCAGACCGAGTGAAACCGCTTCAGGCGCGGTATAGGTGAGAGCTTCGGTGTTGCGGATCGCCTCGGCGTCCATGCCCCGATTGCGGGCGACCGTGCTGACAAAGATCTCGCCAAGCTGATCGACGCGGGCCTGAATGCGTTTCTTGGCGTCGTCGTCCAAAGGCTGTGTCGAATTTCCGTCAACCTTGTGCTTGCCGAAGTGAATGAAAGTTACTTTCCATCCCATGCGGTCGAGTGCCTTGCTGGCGTCAATGTGCATGGTGACGACGCCGATGGAACCCACACCGCCAGTCCTGGACATGACGATCTCGTCAGCGACGGAAGCGATGGAATAGCCCGCCGAATAAGCGAACTCATGAGCGAAGGCCCGAACCGGCTTCGTGCCTTTGAAGGCGTGCATGCGGTCAACAAGGTCAAAGTTGCCCGCGACAGCTCCGCCAGGGGTGTTCAAGTGAAGAGCGATCCCCTTCACGGCATCGTCTGCCATACCGCGTTCGAATGCTTTGCGGATGTACTCGTAGCCGGTCGCATAGCCGAAAAACTGGTAAGGGAAGTCATTCAGGAGGACACCCTTAACCGGAATTGTCAGAATGCCATTCTGGACGCTGTAGGGACGAACGCGGGCCATAAAGCTGTCATCGTCGTCCGCCCAAAAATCATCGTCGTTCGCCGCAGCCGTTTCGTTCGTCAGCTTTTCCCAATCAGGGCATTTCATGAGCCCTTCAAGCAGACCCTCAAAGGTTGCCGCGTGCTCACAGGCGACGAGTGCCGGTTGATCGGCAAACCGCGACAGGATCGCTTTATTCATCTTCACTTACCTCTCTAGGGTCGCCCGAGGCGGCGTTCAGCATGTTGTCGGCCTGAAGCACGAGTCCTCGATCAGACATGACGCGGCGTTCGCGCTCTTGCTGTTCGAAAACCTGCCGCCAGTCTTTGCCGAGGCGGGAAAGCTCATCCTCATAGGTCGAAAGGCCGTTGCGGATACGCAGAGCTGCGGCCTGTGTTTCCTTCAGCTCATCAACCTGCCCCCGGCTCGCTCCGACCCACTCACAGTTGCCGTAGGCTTCCCGGTTCAAGCCTTCCCAGAAGTTAGGGGCGCGGCGCGGTAGGGACTCGATGTCCCCCCGCGAAATCGCTTCCTCAAGCCAAAGGTGAAAAATGTGTGTTGCCAGCCGATCAGCGATGGACTTCTTCTTCGACTGCATGGATTTCCACGTCTCGGCCATAGCTGCCCGATGACCGGAATAGTTCGTGTCGCTGAAGTCCTTTGAAAGCTGCTCGTAGGTGAGCCCGAGGTTCGCAGCGATGTATCGCAGAAGGGAGCTTTCGAATTCGGTTCCGAGGGGGCCACCCTGGCCAGCAGGGCGCAAGTTCAGACGGGTTCCGGGGAAGAAATGAGGTATCTTCACACCGTCAATCGCCATCCCTTTCGAGCCGATGTACTTGTCCAGGGAACCGAGATATCCGCTCGCATACGCCTCAAGCATCTTCGACACTTCGGCGCCAGTCAGATTGTTGCTGCCGAGGATCTGATAAATCGTCTCGGTCGGCATGTCGGATTCAATCGACGCGGCATAGGTCGCGTTGACGACTGCGTTTTGCAGCACGATCTTGCGGAAGCTCTTGGTCATCCGCATTTCGCTCAAAGCTGTCACCATCGCTGATACACCGCGCGACTGGTCGGGGCGAAGCTCTTCGAAGATGTGGATGACCTGCATACGACCCCAAGGCTTGCGCGTCGGGATGTACTTCCAGGTGTAGCGCTCAAGCGAGGTCCAGTCCTGGGGGTGTGTTTGCTGGATGTGGTAGCCGACCGGCGCTCCGTATCGATCCTTCGACACACCAGCACGCAGGAAGCGACTTTCGATCATGCCGGGGGGTGTCGAAAGCCGGTCGGTATCGACCATCTGGACAGCGGTGTTGTAGGGGCGGTCGGCCTGCCGTATCCATTCAGCAGTGACAAGCGTCTCGCCCGTGAAAAGGTGGACGCCGACAGCCATGCGAATGAACTCTGAGAAGGTCTTCTTGCGCGAAGCGTCCAGCCAATTGTTTGGGCTTTCCGCCGTCAACGTAAACTTAGTTTCGACTTCCTCTTGGAACTCCTGAGCCCACGTTTCATCCAAGCCGAGATACTTCCAATTCGGCTTGGAATTGAGGAAGAACATCGCGCCGACAATGTTGTCTTGAAGCGTCTTGCTGGCGCCGCTCACATAGGAGTCATTCCGCACAACGTCTTTGGCACGGGAGTCGATAAGTTCTTTGTCGAAGAGGATGTCCCCGTCCGCGCTGTTGACGGGCGGATGCCACAAAGCGACTTCACGATCATGTCGGCTGGCGCCATCGTATGCTCCGCCTGCAATCATGCCGTCGTCCCCCGCGTCTGCCGGGAGAACTTCAACAGACGCGGGAGACGGAGCCTGATCGTCTAGGCCGATCAGCCGTTGCGTATGGAGGTCTTTGTCGAGAAAACTCATCAGAAAAAGACCCCCATCGGACCACGGGGGACAACGGGCTCACCGAGGGCGAGCTTCAGCTCAGCGATGTAAGCCCGAAGCCTGGAAAGGTTGGTAGGTGAAAACTCAATCCGCTCACCGGACTGATCGACAAGCGTGCGAACGCCGCCGCTCACCATGAGTTCATGGTAAGCCTTCTCTGCTTCCGCCAGCCGCGCTCTAAGAGTTTCCGTATCCAAGGCAAGCTCCCCTATTCAATTCGCATGTACCACGCAAAACTTTACCTGACAAGTTTAACTTGACTTTTTAAGCAAGTTTCTTGCCTAGCTCACTGAGATCGATGGCGCTTTCTTCAGTCTCTGGTTCAAAAGGCCGGGGCTCTGTCTGGGGTAGGAAAACGAGGTCGTTCTTATCCCAAATCTCCGCCCATTGTGGCGGACTTTCCCAATTGATCGTCTCAGCCCTGGCATGACGGCTGATCAAAAGTCCGAGGCAATAGACCAGCAAGTCCCAAGCTTCGTTGCGGTGCTTCTTAGGGTTCTCCCATCCTTTGTTGGTTTTGATCTCGGCGGTGAGTTCCGCGAAGAACCAACTTTCCAGCCAATCCGGGAAATTGACCCGACCGCCCTTCGGCTCCGTCCGATCAAGCATCGCGTTGAGCGCGTCTTTGAGGATATTGGTGTTTAGGATGAGCACAGGGATTTCGCCGCGCGCACCGGCACGCTGGTCTTTGCGCTCTGAGTCCGGGTAGCTGACACGAGCCCGAGGGGTGTTAGGTTTCGCCTCACCTTTGATGAGCTGGAAACGCATATGATGATTGCCGGGGTGCTCGTCTCGCAAATAGCGCCAGAAGCGGTAGGCCATCGTCGTAACGCCGTCACGTCCACCGGAGTCGCAGCCAATCGCCTTGATTGCCATGTGACGCCCGCTGTCGTCGTCCAGAGGGTAGGTCTTTTCGATGACCTCGCTTACAAGAAGTTTCCAGTCTTCAAGGTAGGTCGCGGGCGACACCCAATGACGCTCTCCGTCCTCATCCAACCTTTCGGACTTGAAGATCTTGAAGCGGTCGATGACGGTAATATCCCCGCCTTCCCCGATACCCTGGACCTGGACGATGAAGGCATGTTTTTGAACGTCGATTGTTGCCATCAGGAAGCGCACACCATCAGGGACAACCCGGTCCCCGAGGTCAACGGCGCGTTCTTTCAGGTCTTCTGGTAGACGCTCGCCTTTCATCGAAGGTGACAGGAAAGGTAGTCCCTGATCAACGTTTACGGTCGTTTTCAATGCGCCGGTCAAACCGCTGGTTTCGTATAGCTCCATCGCTTTGAGGTAACGCAGAACAAGCGACTTCCAGTCGATAAATGCTGCGGCGGTCCCTTTCAGCCAAAACGAGGCGATGTCTGAGCGCACAGCGTCACCGACCATGGTGTTCGTCTCAGGCACCCAAATCTGACCATCCTTCACCCACCGACCCGTATAGTTCAGCTCGTGCTTTCCAGGCTGACCCGGCCCCGCCTCATGGGTATGGCTGTAACCGCAATGCGGGCAGTCCAGCGTAGCCATTTCAGCGGCTTCTACGGGGTCGGCGCTGTCGGGGTAGCTCAGTAGATGGAAATCACCCTCAAACGGCTGCTTACAATGCGCGCACTGCCAATAGAGACGGCGGCGATCACCGCGATTATAGACCGACAGAATGCCGTCCGTGGGTGGCGCCTCATGCTTGGTCTTCAGGGTGTAGTTTGAAGACGTGATCTCGTAACCAGGAGACGACTCTGCGACCGTCATAGCGTGGCGACCGAAGGTCTGGGAACGCTTGCGGGCGAGGTCAAAAGGCGGACCTTCCTTGTCCACGTCCTGGGGCATGCGGTCATAGTCCATCAGCCATAGGCGGGGGATGGTCTTACCCGACAGCTCAGAGATCGTCGGCCACTTCACCAACAGCCGCATTCCCGACAGGAAGCGAATGTCATGGACGTTCATATTCTGCCGACCGGGGACCACCTTCGCCCCCGCAGGCTTGGTGTGTCTGAAGAACCGGCGAAGGTCACCCTGCGACCAGTCACGGGCGGTGCCCTGCGTCATGTGAACCAACATCATGTCTGCCGGGTCACAAATTGCGGTGTGGGTGAGAAGGTTGAAGAAGATGTCCGACTTGCCGCAGCGCGCCGGTCCAGCGAAGACGATGGCCGTGTATTCGAGCGAGGTCATTTCATCCATGATCTCGACCAGATACGGCGCTGTGTCGTTCTTCCACGGGCCGATATAGTGACCGGCATTGTTCAAATACCGATACTTCTCCGCCGCTTGTGACACCGTCAAACGCTCAGGCGGACGGATAGCCTCTGCGGTAGCGAGTAGGACTTGCTCAAGGTGAGTGAACTGCTTCATATCAGGTCACCGTGATCACGCCGGAACTTGGGGGCAAAGTCGGTATCGTCCGAAAACTCATCATCTTCGAAATCGTCTTCTTCGAAGGTGTCTCCTGCCCCCGCAAACTGGTCCTCGCCAAGCTGGTTAGGCGTATGCCCTGTCTGAGCGAAGGTCATGAATTCCTGATAGATACTGTCTTGGACATCATCCACGATTTCACGAACTTTCGTGACTTGCTGGTAGTCGATACCAAGCGCGCGCTCGACTTCTTCGGGCAAGAGCTGAAGCTTGGTGCGCATGAGCTGCAAGACCTCCGAGAAGACCTCGATAACCTTGTCCGTTCGCCAGAGGTCGGCGGCTTTCTCTTCGAAGCGCTGTTGCTTCAGTTTGGCGTTCCAATACGACTCCCGGAGTTTCTCGGGCATATCGTCGGGCTTCATGGTCAGGAGAAGGTCTTGGAGCGCGGCCTTGGGGTTCACAAGGCGAGCTGCTGCCTCACGGAGATCGTAGAGTGGTGTGTTGTGCTGGCCGCGCCGTGTGGGTTCAAGATCCCGGAGCTTCTTTTCGATTGTCGTGCGCCCCATACGGAAAGCGCGCATCAGGTAAGGCACCGAGACACCCTGGACGACATTCTCTATATCGTCGGCCCGTAAACTAACTTTCTTCTTGGCGACATACGCGGAGGGGCGAGTCGGTCGTGCGGCTCCTGGCATCAGATGAGATCCGAATTGTCACGCTCTCTTCGCGGCTTTGGCTTGGACTGCTCGGCGGCTCGGCTGGCCCCCGGTCGCTCAGCCTTCTTCCGCTGCTTCCATTCGTAGATTTCCAACGGACACCACCGAGACGCGGAACGGGTCTTGATCGGCTCAGGGAAGCCATCCTCTTTGATGAGGACATAAATCATGGATCTCGAAAAGCCGACACGCTTCGCGACTTCGGCAATCGGTATCATCTCGATCTGTTCAAGCGGGTCCGTCATTTCGCAATCCCATGTCAATTGCGAATTGAATAGTCAATTTTAAAGTGACTGTAAAGACCAATGTGGACGATGCCGGTTTCGGCGGGCGAGATGTGGACAACTGCGGACTGCGAGGGGCATTCTAATGGAATGCGCTAAAAATTGCATTTAAGAGCTGATCCATTTCGGCATATTCAATCCGAAGGGAAGCGGGTTCACCTCCCTTCTTCATTCTGGTTAGAAACCGCTTCGTGACATCGTCTTTGTGCTCCAATGCCCCTTGATAGCGTTGTATTTGATTGTTCCAACCGGTCCATCGAATAGGATGAAGGTCGCCATCGCGATCTGTCAGCGCTTGCTTTCCTAAGAACAATTCTATTGAACAAGCCGCTCCGTTGACATTCATGCGTCGTCGCCCCTCAGGGCCAATCGTTGGATAGTCCTTGGCCAATTCAATATCTGGAAGCACCATTGTCTTGATATTGTTAGGTAGCGCTTTGATACGGTCAATGTGTCGGCTTTCCGCAACGCCTGCTGCATCGTTGTCAAACAAAGCTAGAATGGACTGCTCCATCCTGGCACCAGCAAACGCCTTGACCAGCTTAGTAAGCATTGGGGCGCCACCTTCGATGCTAAATTCCTGAAAATCGACAAACTGGAAAAGATCGGAAAACTCTGGATACATCGCCTTAATAGCTGTCGATAAGACCTCAGTGTCTGATTTACCTTCCGTCAATATTAGCACTGTGCCTGTTTCTCGAACGAACTCTTGAAGGTTGTCTTCGAACCGGTGCAGTCGTCTTAGATTTTGGTGGACGGTCAATTCGGTGTCGAACTCGTCAGCATATGACTGTAGGTCAGTCCAAACGTATTCGGGCTTAAAGTAGTGTAGTTCAAGTGCTAAGCTAGCGAACATGTCATTCAGATCGAATTCGACAACGTCATTTCGAATCCAATGATCAATGCCCAAGGATTCGGCACGTTCTAGCCAACTTTCAAAATTCAGGCCCTTTTGCGACGCAATATCCTGCGTAACGTCGATCCCCTTGTAGGAGTTCATTTCTTCGAGCTTCGCAATGTGCTTCCGAAATTCACGATCCCATAGTTCACGGCAACGCTCGTCAGTGTAACCTTGTAAATGGAGCCTGCGCCGTACATTTTCGGCAGGTGCGAGCAGATATGTTATCTTAGTTTCCTCATCCTCGTACCATTCGAGCATCTTCTGGCGAACGATTGCGTGGGCATTTTTAATGCTACGACGGTACAAATCATCATTTGCAAAACACAGGGTACAGGCGTGTTGCCACATCATGGATAGATCGTAAAAAGCCCGTCCATCCAAGTAGATATCGTTTTCGTCGCTCAACTTACCATCCCGGATTTAGAAAAAACACTCACGCGATTTGGCTCACGTCCGATACTACCGACGTGTAGACTTCATCTCTATATTAAGTTCTCAATGTCGCGCGCTCGCTTAAAGGCACGTTTACTCTGCAATCCCGCTGGCGGAGTTGTCCTGAGCCTGTCGCAGATATCCGCCCACGCCTGGGCCAACTCAACGCGCTCATCCCAATACTTGTACCTGTCGTATGCTCTGCGGCTTTCGTTCGGCTCAATGTGAGCGAGTGACTTCTCGATAACGTCGTTGTCAAATTTATGCTTGCGGAGAATGGTGCTCGCACTCGACCGGAAACCATGGCTGACATGATCTTCATGCTTGTAGCCCATTGCCCGAAGGGCTGAGTTGAAGGCGTTCTCAGATAGAAATCGCTGATTGGAGCGGATGGCGAAGAACGGATAAGGACTGCCGTCACTGACCTCTTTCAGATACTCAAATATCTCGACGGCTTGACGAGGAAGCGGGATATCGTGAGGTCGCCGCATCTTCGCCAGATAGTCCGGGACCGTCCACACCTGTCTTTCCAGGTCCACATGCGACCACTCGCATTTGCGAAGCTCTACGGGGCGCGGATAGCAGTATGCGAGGATCTTTAGTCCAGCTACGAGGGTCGGCCATCCGTCGTAATTCCAGACTGAGCGCAGCAAACCTCCGAACGGCTCTTCCTCAATGATCGCCGGATGCGACTCAGTCTGCTTTGATCTGATCGCACCCCGAAGGGCGTAGGTCGGATCTACGTCGGCCCGTTGACGCGGTATGCCAAAGCGAAAAACAGAACCTATCGTCCCCCTGAGCCGGGTCGCACTTTCTACCTTCCCGAGCTTTTCCAACCTTTGCAAAATCGGAAGAATGTCTGCCGCCGAGATTTCACGAACTGGAAGACGGTGCAGATCCCTCGCCAAGTCCATCAGCAACCATTCATTCTTATTCAGGGTGGCGTCGGCCCTCCCCTCTTCCTTTAGCGTGTCGAGGTAGTCTCTAGCCAAGTCTTTAAATGTCTCGGTGTCCTTCCTAATCCGATCCGCTTCACGCTGCGCCTCACGAACGGGATCGCGGCCTTCCTCAATCACGACGCGCGCCGCCTGCTGCTTCTCCCGAGCTTTTGCGAGTGAGACTGTCGGGTATGAGCCAAAGCTCATGCTGCGGCGTTTGTCTTCAAACTTGAAATCGAAGCGCCATAGCTTTGACCCATTCGGCATCACCAGGATGTAGAGCCCTTTCTGATCACGAAGTTGGTATTGCTTGTCCTTCTTCGGAGCGCGCTTGATAACCGTATCTGTGAGAGGCATTTCTGCGACCCTTTCAGCTTAGGCGAAATACAGTAGGTATTTGGCGTCTAGCGGCCATCTACTGTATTTTCCTACTGTAAAAACACTGGTTGAGGGTGGTCTAGTGTGGACGGGAATGGACAGGCGCGGATTTGAACCGCTGAAAAAACGCCAATAAACCCAAAGAGTTACTAGACCCTTGAGGACAGATGCAGATTGCTGAAGACTGGTATGGAAAAGGGAGATGGTGCCCAGAGCCGGAATCGAACCAGCGACACGCGGATTTTCAATCCGCTGCTCTACCAACTGAGCTATCTGGGCGTGCCTTGCAAGTGGTCCGGGGCGAGCCCCGTTCGCTGAAAGCCCGGTCCTTATAGAGGCTCCCTGAAACCTTGTCCAGCACCCCGGCAAAGTTTTTTGCCGAACGGCCTCACCTCACCTGTTGAAAACTTTCAGCCCCACTAACCTTCTGAAAAACAACATCTTTCCCGAGCCTGACTAAAATCGTTTCGTACTGTGTCACATATATCTCGGCTTCTGTCGCAACAAGGCACGTGGTCGGAGGCTCTCTGGCCCACAGTCAAGTCATCACCTCTATCCTGCGGTACGCACCCGATCTCCCCCAAATACTGACGTGCAAACGAAAGAAGCGCGCCACGAATGGCGCGCTTCTGACAGTCATCAACGATCCTGTAGATCTTATTTTACGGTGATCCGGTCGTCCGTGTAGGCTGAGTAACCGTTCTTGCCCGCAAGATAGTCGGAAACCACATCGGCCAGGTCCGGTCCGAAGTCATAGGCGTTCATGCCGTTGGTCGCGAAGATCTTGTAGCCGTCGCCGCCACCGCGCATGTAGTTGTTGGACACCACGCCATAGACCTTTTCCGGATCCAGCGGGACGTAGCTGTCGCCTTCCATCACCATGACATCGGAGATCCGCTCCCCGGCAGGTTTGGTCTTGTCGAAGGAATACTTAAGACCGGCGACTTGCGGGAAACGGCCCGCGCCCTCTTCCACCTGGCTGACACCGTTTTCCAGAGCCGCGATCACATCGGAACCCTTGAGTTCGAAAGTGGACAGCGTGTTCTGGAACGGCAGCACCGTCAGGACTTCGCCCTTGGTGATCTCACCGGCGTCGATGGAGGCACGCAGACCACCGCCGTTCTGGATGGCGATCTGGACACCCTGGCCCTTGACGCGATCAAGCATGGCATCTGCGACCAGGATCCCCATTTCGCAAGCCTGGGCCCGGCAAACTTCCCGGTCGGCGCCGATGGGAGCATCGGCCTGGGCAACGACTTCCTTGCGGATTTCGTCGAGCGGTTCGGCGAGTTCCTTGATGCGGGACACAAGTTCCGGATTTTCGACGATGGTGTTGTCGATGATGATCGGCTCACCGGCAGCTTCCGTGATGACGCCATTGTCGTCAAAGGTCACGTTCAGCTCGCCCAGGAACTTGCCGTAGGCGTAGGCCTGAACGACGGCGGTCGGCGTTCCATCCGGAC
The DNA here is from genome assembly GCF_000475395.1 of Labrenzia sp. C1B70. Lineage (NCBI taxonomy): Bacteria > Pseudomonadati > Pseudomonadota > Alphaproteobacteria > Hyphomicrobiales > Stappiaceae > Labrenzia > Labrenzia sp. C1B70. Next base: position 28,491 of record NZ_AXCE01000011.1, on the reverse strand, counting down.
CGTCGATCATGGTCGGATACGGGCCTTCGGCATCGTCCGACGTGTTGGACAGGTAAGTGTTGGAGTGGCCGCCGACAATCACGTCGATGCCAGGTGCCTTGGCAGCAACTTCCTTGTCGACGTTATAGCCGGAGTGGCTGAGGACGATGATCTTGTTGACGCCTTCGGCAGCAAGTTTCTCCGCTTCGCGGGTTACGGCTGCAACCGGATCGGTGAAGGAAATATTCGCGCCGGGGCTGGCCAGTTCGTCGGTATCTTCCGGCGTCAGGCCGATCAGGCCGATCTTCTCACCGCCGCGTTCGATGACGATCGAAGGCTTCAGCACATCGGCAAGCTGAGGCTCCTTCGACACATCCGCGTTGGACATCAGAACCGGAAACTCCACCGCATCCATGAAGCCGCGCAGGACTTCAGGTCCATCATCAAATTCATGGTTGCCGACGGTCATTCCGTCGTAGCCGAGCTTGTTCATGAACTCGGCGGCAGCCTTTCCCTTGTAATAGGTATAGAACAGCGTGCCCTGGAACTGGTCACCACCGTCGACGAGGATCGTGTTGTTGCTGGCCGCGCGGCGATCCTTGATGATCGTGTCGAGGCGCGCTGTGCCACCGAAGCATTTGCCTTCTGCATTGTCCTCTTCACCGCAGGTCGAATCGTACTTGTTGATCGGCTCGATACGGCTGTGGAAGTCGTTGGTATGCAAGATCGTCAGCGAATAATCGGCATAGGCTGCCGTCGACAGTGCCGTGGTCACGGACAGCACTGCGGCGCTCAGAAAACGTTTTTTCATCGGACCCTCGCCCTTGGATAGGTTGGTTATGCCGTATCAGGAACGAGACGCCTGACGCCGGCTTCCCGGTGTTCTTAAAAACCCCGTACGCCCCTCAACAAAAGGCATCAACCCTACCGGACAAAACCGGAATTCAGGGCGTCAGGATCGCCGGTATAAAAAGATCTTGGTGCAGTTTTATGACAGCTGCAAGTGTTTGGCGGCATGAAACTGAAAAAAATTTTGCTGGATAAATATTTTTGCAGCGCTGCCTAAAAATAGCTCAATCCCGCCAACTCTGCCGAGCCAAGTTCCGTGGCAGCCGGCTGAACAGGCAAATGGCAAGTCTTCCCGAAAACTCCGGTGACGGGCGGTTTTCAGGGACTTTTGTGAAGATTTTCAGGAAAGGAGCACTGAGGCGCCGAGTTCTGCCTGGAATACCGGCAAGGCCTTCGCACCTGCTTCGCCGGCAAACGAACCGGCGGATCACATGGCGCACCAGGACCTGTCAGGAGCGGTCTTCGTCCGGGAAATTGCTCTCGTCGATATCGTCGGTTTCCACCACGGGTATGGTGTACCCCTCGGAGAACCAGCGGTTCAGATCGATCTTGGCGCAGCGATCCGAGCAGAACGGATAATCGTCCGGCGTCGACAATTTCGAGCAGATTGGACAGGGGCGCATGCGCCGTTCGGGTTTCTGGCTTTCGGCCATTTCACTCTCCGGATTTCTGCTTCGCGCCAACTGCTGAAAAGGCAGCCGGTGATGGATCATCGGCTTGCCGAATACGATCTCGACAGCTTCAGGCTGCCGCTGTCGCCCAGCCCTGATGCACAGGGTATCCGGCTGAACTCAGCAGGTTCGCGGTTTCCACCAGGGGCAGTCCGACCACCGCCGGGTAGGACCCGACCAGTTTGACGACAAAACTTCCCGCGAGCCCCTGAATGGCATATCCGCCTGCCTTGCCACGCCACTCGCCGGAGGAAATATAGTCGTCCATGTCCTTGCGCGTCAGGCGTTTGAACCGCACGCGGGTTTCGACAAGCTTGGAACGGACCTTGCCGTTTGCCTCTGCAACGGCCACCCCGGTGAACACCCGGTGGCCACGGCCCGACAGGAGAGACAGGCACATGAGCGCCTGATCGGTCAGCTCCGCCTTGGGCAAGGCCCGGCGGCCGACCGCAACCACGGTATCGGCAGCCAGCACCACACTGTCCTGCATCGCTTCGGACGCATCGGCCATCTGACGAACGGCTTCAGCCTTTGCACGTGCAAGGCGCAGCGCAAGACTGCGCGGTGTTTCATGCTTCTTCGGCGTTTCGTCGATATCGGCCGGCAGGAGGTGATCCGGCTCCAGTCCGATCTGCTGCAGCAGCGCGAGGCGGCGCGGCGAGGCGGAGGCCAGGATCAACTGAGGGGCATTGGTCATCTAAGAGCGAGCCTTGCAGCCGGGGTCACCTTGAAGGATCCGCTTACTTGAAGCGGTAGGTGATCCGCCCCTTGGTAAGATCATACGGGGTCATTTCGACAAGAACCTTGTCGCCCGCCAGTACGCGGATACGGTTCTTGCGCATACGCCCTGCCGTGTGGGCAATAATTTCGTGATCATTTTCCAGTTTTACGCGGAACGTCGCGTTCGGCAACAGTTCTGTTACGACGCCCGGAAACTCCAGAGCTTCTTCTTTGGCCATTTGATATCCTGAATAAAGCGGGCCCTGCCCGCGGGTGCCGGGGAAACTAACGGATTAGCGGCAGAAAGTGAACCTTTCTTTCCACCGCTATGCAAAGAAACTGCCAGATCCTATGCATCACCCCCTGCGATCGCCATTTCCTGCCGGATTTACGCCGGAAAACCCGGCATTTTCCTGCTGTTCACGCCACTCATCTTCAAGAATTGCGTAATAGAACTCTTCGTCCCAACCACCCTTGAACAGGGCATGCTCGCGAAAATGGGCCTCCCTGCGCATGCCCAGGCGTTCCATCACTCCCCAGGACGCATTGTTGCGGGCGTCGCAGCTGGCGAAGATGCGGTGCAGTCCGAGATCCTCGAACCCCATGCGCAGTAGCGCGCGGCCAGCCTCCGTGGCAAAGCCCCTGCCCTGATATTGAGGGTTCAATGTGAACCCGATCGTGCCCTGGCGCGCCTCCACGTTCGTCACCCTCAGCGAAACGTCACCGATGACACCACCGTCCTTCCGTTTCTCTACCGCTAAGGCCAGTGTCCCTTCACCATCCAGGCACTTCATGTCCGCCCATTTGGTCAGTTTCGACCGGATTTCCTCCAGGCTCCGTGGTTCCCAGAACTGGAAACGAGCAACCTCCGGCAGAGACTGGTAGGCATGGAGTGCCTCCGCATCGCCTGGCTCCATGGGACGCAGTACCAGCCGGTCCGTCAGGACCTGCGACGTGATCTCGAATTTCATCTTGTTCCTTCAGGTTCAGCCGCTTGGCGGCGGCGCCCAGTCCAGGCGCTTCTTGATGCGCATCATGAGCTGATCGCGCACTGCCCGGTATTCGCCCAGGATCTGCTCCCGGCTGCCGGTGGCAAGGGTCGGATCGAGTGTCGGCCAGTATTCGACTTCGACCGATTCCGTTCTCGTCATGTCGAGCGCCTTGTGGTGTGCCTCGGGAGCGAGAGTGACCACAAGATCGAACCCGGATTCGTCCAGATCCTCGAATGTCTTCGGCGTGTGCCGGCTCATGTCGACGCCTATTTCGGCCATGACCGCGTCCACGAACGGGTCAACCTTGCCGGAACGGACACCGGCGGAACGCACATAAATCTGGCCGGGAAAGAGTTTGGCCGTCAGAGCCTCGGCCATGGGCGAGCGTACGGAATTCATTCCGCAGGCAAAAAGCACCGCAGTCGGACGCATGCCCGGCCCGGCCATATCCGTCAGCCCTTCCAGTGCAAGGCGTAAACGAGGGTAAACAGCCGTCGTGCCGTCTGCATGTCGACTTCTATCTTCCCTTCCAGCCGCTCCATCAAAATGGCAGAACCTTCGTTGTGCACCCCGCGCCGCCCCATGTCGATCGCCTCGATCTGGCTCGGTGTCGCGTGGCGGATGGCCTCGTAATAGCTTTCGCAGATCAGGTCGTAGTCCTTGACGATCTTGCGCAGCGGAGACAGTGACAAAACATGAGTGACGACTTCCTTGTCGTCATCGGTCCTGATCCGGAAAACCAGCTTCTTTTCGATTACCGACAGGTTGAGAACATAGCTCGCAGGCGGATGCCCGACGGGCTGAAACGCGTTTTCCTCAATCAGGTCGTAGATCGCAACAGCACGGTCATGCTCCACTTCCGGTGTGGACCGGGCGATAGAGGCTTCGTCCAAAACCACATCAACCAGCTTTCCGCCGGTTTGCTGCGGTTCGGGATCCGGGTGCGGTTCGCTCATCTGGTCGAAGCCTCTTCTTCAAATCGGGAGCTATAAATTCAGTCTGATGGAAACAGAGCGCGCGTGCGCCGACAACCCCTCTGATTCACCAAGAGCGATTGCCGCCGGCCCGAGCTGACGCAGATTATCCGCATTGCATTTCAGGATCGAGGTGCGTTTGACGAATTCCAGCACGCTCAGACCCGACGAAAAGCGAGCCGACCGCGCGGTCGGCAACACATGATTGGACCCGCCGACATAGTCGCCAATGGCTTCAGGCGTATAATGGCCCAGGAACACGGCACCTGCGTTGCGCACCTTTTTCAGCAGCGCTTCCGGATCGGCAACGGCAAGTTCCAGGTGTTCGGGAGCAATTCGGTTGGCTAGCGGCATTGCCGCCTCCAGATCGTCCACCAGGATGATTGCTCCGTAATCCTGCCAGCTGGCACGGGCAACATCTTCTCGCGGCAACGTTTTCAACTGCGCTTCGACGGCAGCTTCCACCTGGCTCGCAAGATCTTCGCTGTCGGTGATCAGGATCGACTGCGCAGCGGTATCGTGTTCGGCCTGTGCCAGCAGATCGGCAGCAAGCCAGTCGGCATTGTTGCCACTGTCGGCCAGGATCAGCACTTCGGACGGGCCCGCGATCATGTCGATGCCGACCGTTCCGAAGACACGGCGCTTGGCAGCCGCCACAAAGGCATTGCCCGGACCGACGATCTTGGCGACCGGGGCAATGGTCTGCGTTCCATAGGCGAGAGCAGCCACGGCCTGTGCACCGCCAATACGATAGATTTCCGTGACACCGGCAATTCTGGCGGCAGCCAGCACCAGCGGGTTCAGCACCCCGTCCGGGCTCGGAACCACCATGACGATGCGTTCCACGCCCGCGACCTTGGCCGGCACGGCATTCATCAGAACCGAACTCGGGTAGCTTGCGGTACCACCGGGCACATAGATGCCGACAGCCTCGACAGCGGTCCAGAGCGAACCGAGTTCCACGCCGATGGGATCGGTATAGCGGTCGTCCTTCGGCATCTGGCGGGCATGGTGGGCGTGAATGCGGTCGTGGGCAAGCTGCAGGGCGTCCAGCGTCTCCTGCGGCACCTTTGCAAGCGCGGCATCAATTTCTGCGGCGGACACCGTCAGTTCGGCCATGCTCTCGGCCTGCAGCCGGTCGAACCTTGCCGTATAGTCGAGGACTGCCTTGTCGCCTTCCGTGCGAACACGCTCGAGAATGTCCCGGACGATCTGGTCGACATCCTCCGACACTTCCCGTTTGCCGGAAAGGAGAGCCTTGAACTGGTCTTCGAAGCGGGCGTCGTTGATGTTAAGGCGTAGAACCACGCAATTCTCCATCATGTGCGGTGCCGTGCACCGTCTGTCATTCCGTGCGGGCGGTCAGCTGAGGTCGTGTTGCGGCAGGTTCGGCGTCGACCATGCGGCGCCCAGGTCCGACAGTTGCGCCTCGATGCAGTCCACCTCGAGCGCAAGGCTGCCACCACCTGCAAAGGCGAGCTGGATCGTGCCGGCCGGCTCTTCGCCCGGCTCGAAGGTCACGGCGAGCAATTCCAGGACGGCACCCTTGGCCTTCTGGTTGATGTTCTGGGCCTTCATGGCCTTGACCTGCGCGAAGGCCAGCGCCGTGCGGCGGCGCTCATGCTCTTTCGATCGCTTGTCGGCTTCCTTGTCCCACACGAACCGGTTCAACACGAACACGGCCTTCTGCTCCTTCGGCAGATAGCGGATATCCGCGATGGTGATCACCGCGTCCTGCAGATGGGCGGAAAGAACCTGAAGGTCTTCCTGGTCAAGGGCGGCAAGTTTCAGCTGGTCCATTTGCTCTTGTTCTGATCCGGTCATGCGTTGTCTGGCAGGACGCATATAAGCGACGTTCTGCCCGGTCCCAAGGCTGTTGCCTAATGGGGAATAACGGTTTTGGCAATCTCCAATGCCCTGAAACATGCCTTGCGGCATCGTGGAGCCCTCAAGGGCCTTCATCCACCCGCTGGCGCAGATCCGCCTTGACCTCGTCCAGCGATGCAATCCGCCGGAAGATCCGACGGCCCAGCCAGAGCCCGAACACAAGCAAGAAGAAGCCCAGAGACGGCCCGTAGGGCGCCGGAACAAGGACAACAGCGAACAGTGCCGCAAAGGCAAAGGCCAGCTGGACCAAAAACCGGATTGTCTGTGCATTCATGCAGTCGCTCCAACTTCGTCCCGCAGGTTATCCCGGCGTCGATTTGTAATCACCCGCCATCTGCCTTCCGTCTTGCAATCAGGGCACGCATTCTGGAAAGTGACGCCAGCACATCAGGGCGACACCCTACCATCACACGAACGCACGGGCACGCAATGCTGAAACGATCCACCTGCCTCGGCCTGCTGGCAGGCAGCCTGCTTCTTTTCCAGACGCCGATGGATGTCCAGTCACAGGATTTTACCGAGAAGGTACTGGGTGAGACCATATATGTCCCGGCCTATTCGCGGGTCTTTTCCCACCCGAACAGGTCCGACCTTCTGGCGGCAACACTTGCCATCCACAATATCGACCCTGAAGCCACCATTACGTTGCAGCAGGTCGATTATCACAACGAGGATGGCACCTTGCTGCGCACTCTGCTTGATGCGCCGGTGGACCTTGCGCCCCTACAGTCGAAAACAGTGCTGATCCCGATCAACGACACCTCTGGCGGCGTCGGGGCGAACTTCCTGCTCGTGTGGTCGTCGGATAGCGGTGCCCTCAGCCCCATCGCAGAAGCCATCATGACCAGTGGCAGCGGCGGTCCCGGCCCCTCTTTCACGTCACGAGGCCGGGTGATCAAGCGGCAAACGGCGGAGTAGATTTCGCGAAAAATGCATTACATGGGGTGCGGCGCAGTCCACGCCGCCCATGTTTTGACACCGTAATCCGATGGCTTTATCAGGCCGAGATGCGCTCGATCTTCGCACCGCAGCGGGTCAGTTTGTCTTCCAGACGCTCAAACCCACGGTCGAGGTGATAGACACGGCTGACCGTCGTTTCGCCTTCTGCTGCCAGACCGGCAATAACCAGCGAGACGGACGCCCGCAGATCCGTTGCCATGACCGGAGCACCGCGCAGGGTCGAGACGCCTTCGATCATTGCCGTGCGGCCGTCCACATGGATCTGGGCACCGAGGCGGGCCAGTTCCTGCACGTGCATGAACCGGTTTTCAAAAATGGTTTCGGTAATCCGGCTCGTGCCGCCGGCCTTCGTCATCAGGGCCATGAACTGGGCCTGCAGGTCGGTCGGAAAGCCCGGGAACGGTTCGGTGGTGATATCCACCGGCTGGATGCCGTTGCCATTGCGGTAAACCTTGATGCCGTCGGCGGTCTGCGTAATGTCCGCGCCGGTCTGGCGAAGTGTCTCGAGCGCCGTTTCCAGAAGGTCCGAACGGGCGCCTTGCAACAGAACGTCACCGCCGGTCATGGCAACAGCCATGGCATAGGTGCCCGTTTCGATCCGGTCCGGAACAACCGCGTGATGCGCACCATGAAGGCGCGGCACACCCTGGATGCGGATGGTCGATGTGCCTTCACCCTCGATCTTCGCGCCCATGGCCTTCAGACATTTGGCAAGATCGACGACTTCCGGCTCACGCGCGGCATTGACGATTTCCGTCTCGCCACTGGCCAGCGTCGCCGCCATCATGATGGTGTGGGTTGCACCGACGGAAACCTTCGGAAACTCGACGCGAGCACCTTTCAACCCGCCCGGGGCCTTGACGATGACATAGCCGCCGTCGATCTCGATCTCGGCGCCGAGCGCTGCCAGACCGTCGATGAAGAAGTCTACCGGCCGCGTGCCGATCGCACAGCCGCCAGGCAGCGAGACCCGCGCCTCATGGCTGCGGGCAACCAGCGGGCCGATTACCCAGAAGCTGGCACGCATCTTGGAAACCAGCTCATAAGGCGCGGTGGTGTCGACGATTTCACGGGCGGTCAGGTTCAGCGTCTGTCCGGCAAGGTCATCCTGGCCACTGCGCTTGCCGTTCACCGAGTAATCAACCCCGTGATTGGACAGGATCTGCATAAGCTGGGCAACGTCGCGAAGGCGCGGCACATTCGACAGCGTCAGGGTCTCATCCGTCAGGAGCGATGCGATCATCAGCGGCAGTGCCGCATTCTTCGCGCCGGAAATCGGAATGACACCATTCAGTTCCGCACCGCCAACGACCTTGATACTGTCCATGTTTTTCCCCGAACAGGACCGTGCTCACCGCACGGCCATCCCTTTGCATACGTCAAGAAACTCACATCAAACGTGCGGTCTACACGCAAGTTATGGCCCATGCAAGGCGCGCAACCGGCTGCGACCGGGCAATTTTGGGGCGATACAGTCCTGCCGAACGTCCGGCTGGTGGCCCTCAGTCGGCGTCCCGCGTCTTGGCAGCAGACTTGCGGCGGCGCAGATTGGCTCTCAAGGCTTCGGCCAGCCGGTCTTCGCGGGATTTCGCCCCGGCTTTGTCCGAGGCCTTTTCGCCTGACTGCTTGCCGGATTTTCCGCCGCCGCTTTCAGCGGACTTGTGCTGCTGGTCTTTTTCGCCCATGGCGCGCCTGTGTGATGATCCTGTGATTCATTTGTCTAGCAAGCTGCCCGCAGCTTGCCTAGGCGTCTTGTGTCTTCCGCCTTGTTTGCCGCTAACCCTGCCAGCTTCAGCAGCATTCGGTCTTCCAATCGCTGCCCAAAACGTGTCCGCGGCCATGCCGCCCCCCACCAAAGATAAGCAGCATCGCGCCAAGTAGCCTGCACACGGTGCTGAGCCTCGCCTTCAGTCTTCCCTGTTCCCAAACTTCTGATTTCCCCGGACGCTGCTTCCACACGCCTTTCGGCGAGGGCCTGTCTCCCCTCTCCCGAAAAGGCCAATCTGCTCTGCGCCTCGACCGGCAAGATTGCTTAATATCCACAGGCGAAACAGGGCCAAAAGCACCAGCTTTGCCGCGCCAACCCTTCAATCGTCCCGGCTTTGACGGGAGGGAGCAAATGACTGCGGAAAAAAATCCCAAAACACTGCTTGCGTCCCCGAAGGTCTTATGGCAAAAGCCCCCTCATTCCGGTCGGCACCGCTGATCGGCACCAGCACTTGCGTCTTGCAACTCAAGCTTTTCAAGCAAAAAAGTTCGACGCCGCGCCTGTCCCAAAGACAAGCCAGATGCTGCCGTAGCTCAGGGGTAGAGCACTCCCTTGGTAAGGGAGAGGTCGAGAGTTCAAATCTCTCCGGCAGCACCATTTCACATTTCTTCCCGCAAAAGACGCTAACGCCCTGAATGGTAAGACAATTTCTGGCGTTCTACAGTCCTCGATTCGGGTGTATTCCAAGCGCTCATCAAAAGCCAATCTGAAGACTGTTTTCTGCAACGCGATGGCGCATGGGCCTTCAAGGCTTTTCCTCGCGCTCCATTGCCGGAATAACGCCGCAATGCTTGGTTTTATGGGGTAAAGCCCTAGCTAAGCTGCTTGCGAGCTTGTGAGGAAATGCGATGAATGAGAGCCAGACGAAATTGACTGCTGCGGAAGCAAAAGGCCTTCGCACTGCCAAGGAGCTTGAAGCTCATCTTGCTTGGCTTGAAACCTTCACACCTGCGGCGCTCGGCGTTCTGGCAATCGCTTCCGGTATCTACACCTACCTAGGTGTGTCCTCTCTGCTGGAGGATACGGGCGCGATGAGTTTCTTCGCGGCGGTCGCCTATTCCGTCGCCGTATCAGTCGGAATTTTCGTATTCTGGAGCTACATGCTTCGGCTCATGCCCGCGATGCGCAGTGCGGCGGGTTTCATCGGGCTTTCTGTTTCAATGCTCGTGGGGTCGGCTGCAATCATTGCCATGTCGAGCTGGCTCAACGCTGCCGCGCTTGCGGGATCGGCGGCTGTCGAACAACACCTGGATACGACAGTCCGCGACTACCAGGCGGCTTTGGAGCAGGCACATGAGATCGCCCTTTCGGGCCAGGCTCTCGGTCGCGAGGTTCAACGTGCCATGGAAGCGTTCGAAGCACTCGCCCAACAGGAACGCTCCGGCGAGCTCTCAGGCACAGCGGGTGAAGGCGCAGTCTTTCGAGTTCTGACGCAAAAAACCGAAGAGCTCCAGAACCTTGAGGAGCAGATTTCAGAACAAAAGCCGCTGATCGACTCTGCCTTTGCCCGGGGCAACGAAATTCTTGGGCGCATGCGAGCTCTGACGGTTGCCCCCGGCCCGGTTGAACAAAGGTCGGTCGCGTTTTCGGAGGAAAGCGTGCGTCTTGCCGGCGTTATTGCAAACCTGAACCAGTACTCCGTTGCACCGCTCGTCGCTCGAGCCGCCGAGGACTTGCCCGCATCTGTTGTACTTCCCGAACTTGATGGCCGAAACAGCAGCGTTCGGGACGCTCAATCAAGCACCATCGCATCCGTATTGAACGCCCTCGACCAACGCAGCCAGACCCTGCGGCGCGCAGCCGATGAAGTGCTGGCGTTGGAGCCACCACAGGAGACGGCCTATAATCCGATCTCAAGCGCCGACGCTGTGATCAGGTACGCAGGCAACTTTGTCCCCTCATGGGCTGGTGCTATCGCGATCGACCTCCTGCCCGCCGTTCTGGTCTTTGTGGTCGCAATCACCCAGGCATCGATCCGTAGCGGCCGGGATGGGCTAAGCATCGAGGAAACCCTGACGCTCGCAGACCTCAAGGCAGCAATCAATGCGATGAAGGATGTCGAGGCTTCGATGGGTGCGGCAGACAAGGAAGTCTTGCGCCGTGTCGCAAATGCGGAAACTTCCGAGCCCGCAAACCTGAATGCCGCGGAGTAGCATGACGTGTTTTCCGAGCGCCTTGATACGTCGCGGATAACCATCCAGCGCAGCTTGAAGTGGGTTTTGGTCGCTCAGGCGATCCTGGCAGCCTTGCTGGTGCTCTCGCATCTGCAGGCTCAATGGACCCCGGGAGCTAGCGGCAACGATGCACTGCCGTCCGGACCCACGACACCCGGCGATCAGGTGAGGCACTACGATCCATCTCGAAGCTTTCCCGACTTCATGCGGACACCTGCCCCGTCGAATGTCAAAATTCCGGGTGACATGCCTCCCAGGCTTCAGTTTGAAGTGATCGACAGAGGTGAATTGGGGGAAGCGATTTTCCTGAAGGGCCGGATCTCATCTGGAGACGCCGAACGCTTTACGAGCTTCCTGGCCAGCCTGGAAGAAGCCCCCAAAGTGGTTTCACTCCATAGCCCCGGTGGCAATGTGAGTGAGGCATTTGAAATTGGTCGTAGCCTGCGCGCAGCTGAGCTGGATACCACCATGCTGCCTGGTCTGGTGTGCCTTTCGTCGTGTCCTTACATTTTTGCAGCCGGTGTCAATCGTTCAGCCTCCAAGGATGCTGCCGTAGGCATGCATCAGCACTACTATGACACCCCCGGCTACATGCCTGTTTTCCTGGCGGTGGAAGAAATTCAGTACGGCCAGGGGGAAACGATGGAATACCTGATAGAGATGGGTATCGATCCAGGCCTGATGGTCCATTCTCTCAATACGCCCCCCAAGGAAATCTACATCCTGGTTGAAAATGAGCTTCTCGGCACCCGGCTCGCGACGGAAATCCTGGACTGAGCACCGATCAGCAGAGGTCGGGTCTGAGCCCGCTCCAAAAGCTAGAGATGCAATTGGCCCGTTGCAGTGAGCACAGCGGAACCGGTCAGCTCAACAGCGTCGGGGCGCACGAGAAGCCGAATATGGCTTTCCCTACCCATAGAAACTCCCTGTACGACCGTGAACGTTTCTTGTCCTCCAGCACCGCTGCGGTTGGCCAATAGCCACCCCAGCGGGCCTGCGGCACTTCCTGTTGCCGGGTCTTCCCGAATGCCTACCGTTGGATTGAAGAAGCGGGCATAGGCTTCCCCTCTCTGTTCACCGGATGTCGTGAAAACATAACATCCTTGCGCACCGGCACGCTCCAACAACGGAAGAAGCATGGAGGCGTCAGGCTCCGCACGATCAACTTCGTCGCGCGAAACGAGCCTGACGAGCATATGCGCCGCACCCGTGGAGACCACAACCGCTTCCTGCGGCCCAAGGGCCGGCTCAGTCTTGTCGAGCCCCAGTGCTTCGGCAAGCGCCTCCAAGTCCCCGACGTCGCCAATATGGCGCGGCATGGCCTGAGCCAGGGAGACAGTGGCCCGCCCATTTTCCCGTCCGATCGAAACTGGAAGAAGCTCTTCCCCCAGTTGCTGAACAAATGAGGCGCCTTCACCTAGTTGACCCGTTTCTGCCAACCACCGCCAGACACCAGGTGAAAATCGACGCGATGCATCCTCCAGCAAGACTTTCTTGCGAGCCGAGTTCAGCCTTCCAGGATGCGTCTCAGTGAAACAACCGCGGCCGAGGTCCGGTTTTCAACGCCCAGCTTGCCGAAGATCCGGTCCAGATGCTTGTTCACCGTGCGCGGGCTCATGTCCAGAATGGAGGCGATTTCCTTGTTGGACTTGCCGTTGGCAATCCAGATCAGGACTTCGGCTTCGCGTTCCGTCAGGTCGAAGGCATCCTTCAGGATTTCGGAAGGCACGCTGTCCGAGACATCCGACACGCGCAACAGATGCTCACCCGCACTGATGTTGCCGGCATAAGTGAACCGCAACTCCCGTCCCTTGATGCGGGCAACAATGTCCTCTTCCTTCTGGGCAGCCTTTCCCTGTGGCAGCAGGTAGTGGCGCAGCCAGTCGACGGCAGCTTCCGGCAACTGCCCGGCAGCAGCTGCGTCCTCGGCCGTGCCCGTACCAAGCAGCGCAGAAGCCTGCGGTGTTGCCCAGCATACGGCGCCCGAGAGGTCGACCGACATCAAGTAACGACCGGATGCATCAAGTGCGACATGGGCGCTGCGCGAATTTCGGGCGTTGGAAATATGCACGCGCAGACGGGCGATCAGTTCGTCCGGGTTGACCGGCTTGGTGACATAGTCGACGCCACCTGATTCCAGGCCCCTGACAATATGTTCCGTCTCGCTCAGTCCGGTCATGAAGAGAACCGGTACATCCCGAAGGTCTTCCAGCGCCTTCAGGCGCTTGCTGGTTTCGAAACCGTCGAGCTCCGGCATGATCGCGTCCATGAGGATCGCATTGGGAATCACGCGGGCTGCGATTTCTATCGCCTTTCGACCGCTTTGGGCCACCAGAACTGTGAAACCGGCTTCCTCCAGGGCGTCCGAAAGCATGCCCAGGGAAGAAGGCGTGTCGTCGACCAGCAGCACCGTCTCGGCCTGACTAGGAGCACTCATGATCATGTCCGAGCCTTTCCAGAAGCTTGTCGTATTGGGTGAGATCGAATTCCTTGATGAGACGCCGCATGTGGTGGACAAAGTCCGCCGCATGCGGCTCATGCGCCTCGATGTCGTCGAGTTTTGCCTTGATTCCACGCACATAGCCGATGTCGCTCAGCTGTTTCAAAATGCCGAGGCTCTCTTCCGACGGCAGACAGGCCTTCTCGAATATCGCCCTGCCCGACGATCGCAGGCCCTCTGCCGGCGGCGCTGCCGCGGGGTCGTCCGTGCGCCAGACGAGTTTCAATGCCAGCTGAAGCTTGTCCTGCAATTCCTGCAGCCTCACAGGCTTCACCAGATAATCGTCATGATAGATCCGGTGCACCGGGTCCCGGCCACTGTCATCCGCATTGGCCGAAATCATAATGATGACCGCATCGCCAAATCCGCTTTCCCGCAGCTTGCGGGCAAGGTCCCAGCCACTCATGCCCGGCATGCTTATGTCGAGCAGAAAGGCATCGGGACGTTCGTCCTGAACCATCGCCAGACACGAGCGGCCGCTCGCAGCTGCAAGAACCTTGAAACCGAGTGGCGACAGGAAATCCCTGACCAGGGCCCTTTGGGCGGGATCGTCATCCACCACCATGATCGTCTGGATCGGACCGTGATACCCGCGAATGCGTTTTTCCGCCCGCCCCGCCTGGATCGGCGCTTCCGCGGCGCTCAGCAGCATGCGGACCTTGAACGTGCTGCCGGCACCAACCGTGCTTGAAACCTGGATGTCGCCGCCCATCACCTCACTCAGGAGTTTGGTGATCGTCAGACCGAGCCCCGTCCCCGGAACGGCCTCCTTGCCGTCTTCCTCTATGCGTTCGAACGGATTGAAGATCCGCTCGAGATTTTCAGGAGCGATGCCGATGCCGGTATCGACCACTGCAAATTCGGCAACCTGGCTGTGATAGGACACCTTCAGTTTGACGCTGCCTGTGTCTGTCCATTTGATGGCGTTCGACAACAGGTTGATCAGCACCTGCCGCAAGCGCTTCTCGTCACCGAACACGAACACCGGAAGGTTTTCCGCAGGCTCGAACAGAAAGCGCAATTCCTTGGCGTCGGTCTGAAGGCGGAACATGTCGACGGTCTGCGCCAGGAATTCATGCAGGTTGAACCGTTCCCGGTAGATGGTGAGATGCCCGGCCTCGATCTTGGAGATGTCCAGCAGGCCCTCGATCAGCCCGGCCAGGTGATCGGCCGAATGCTGGATCACCTTCACGGCGTCTCGTCTGTGGGCGGGGATTGCCGGGTCCTTGCGCATCAACTGGGCGTAGCCGGAGATCGCATTTAGCGGCGAGCGCAGTTCGTGGCTGATGCCGACCACATAACGGCTCTTGGCTTCGTTGGCGGCCTCCGCGGCTTCCTTGGCTTTCTGCAGCTTGGCGTCGGTGCGTTTGTGGGCGCGGATTTCCTTCATCAGAAGGCTGGTCTGGCGCCTTGTTTCCTCATTGGCGAATTTCCGGCTTTCGTGGACAAGAACGAACAGCCAGGCCATGACACCCGAGGTGACCAGCAGAATGAAGAAGACCTGGGTCAGCGCCCTGCCGACCCCTTCGCTGCCCGCTCCCGGCGAAATGGTTTCCGCCTCGACATAGACAAGCGACAGGATCGCTCCGAGCGAAGCGGTGATCAGGATCATGACACTGAAATAAAGCCCGATCCGGGAGCTCATCCAGCCGGCGATCCGGTCCGGAAGGATCGAATGAAGCAGAACAGTGACCTGGTCGCCGATGCGTGCTTCCTGTTTGCAGTCATCCTCGCAGCGCGCGTCGAGAGAGCAGCACAGCGAGCAGATCGGCCCCGAATAGACCGGGCAATGCGCCATGTCCTCATGCTCGAACGTATGCTCGCAAATACAGCATTGAATGTCAGGGGGACGTTCGCCGTCGGGGGTTACAGCCCGTACCGGTTCACGGGCGATATAATATTTGCCGCCGGTCGCGTAGGCGATCAGCGGGGCAAGGAGAATGGCGGTAAACAGAGCAATGTAGCTTGCCAGCGCATGAGCGGCCTGGCCGAACACCCCGGAATAGGCAATGAGGGCGATCAGGCTTGCCGCGCCCATAGAGCCAAGGCCAACCGGATTGATGTCGTACAGATGGGCACGCTTGAACTCGATATGTTTCGGGCTGAGCCCAAGCGGCTTGTTGATGACAAGATCGGCAAAGATCGCGCCGATCCAGGCAACGGCAACCACAGAATAAAGACCGAGCGTGCGTTCCAGCGCTTTGTAGACACCAAGCTCCATGAGCGCGAGTGCAATTGACACATTGAAGACCAGCCACACCACCCGGCCCGGGTGGCTGTGGGTGAGACGGGAGAAGAAGTTCGACCAGGCAATGGAGCCGGCGTAGGAGTTGGTCACGTTGATCTTGACCTGGCAGACAATCACGAAGAGCCCTGTCAGGGCGACTGCCACCTCCGGCGTCGTGGCCCTGGTGAAGGCGACCAGATACATGTGCGTCGGCTCGATTGCCTTGTCCGGGCTGAGGCCGCTCTGCAGGGCCAGAACCACCAGGAACGACCCCAGCAGCAATTTCACCGCGCCGATAAGGATCCAGCCAGGACCTGCCGCCAGAAGGGCGAACCACCATTTCAGCCTGTGCCCGCGCCGTTGACGCGGCAAAAAGCGCAGGAAATCGACCTGTTCGCCGATTTGTGCGATCAGCGAGAACAGAACGGCGCTTGAAGCACCGAAAAGGAGGAGGCTGAACTGGCCGCCCTCGTCGCCCAGCCGGCCGGAGAAGTTCTGCCAGTCGTCCAGTGGGGCAACGCCCTGCCAGGCCAGGAAAGCAAACGGCAGGATCTGCAACACGATCCAGAGCGGCTGGGTGTAGATCTGCAGCCGGCTGATCAGGGTGATGCCGTAGATCACCAGCGGAATGACCACAAGCGTGCACAGAAGGTAACCGATGTTGAGCGGCACACCGAGGAACAGCTCCAGCGCCGTTGCCATAATGGCCGCCTCGAGGGCGAAGAAGATGAAAGTGAAACTTGCGTAGATCAGCGAGGTCACTGTCGAGCCGATATAACCAAACCCGGCTCCGCGGGTGAGCAGGTCGATATCCACGCCGTATTTCACGGCGTGATAGGCAATCGGAAGGCCGGTAATGAAGATGAGCAGGCAGACGACGGCAATCGACGAGACCGCATTCGTGAAACCGTAGTTGTAGGTGACGGCAGCCCCGATCGCCTCAAGGGCCAGGAAGGAAATTGCGCCCAGCGCGGTGTTGGCAACCCAGACCGGAGACCAGCGGCGGGCGCTTTTGGCGGTGAAACGGAGCGCAAAGTCCTCCAGGGTCTGATTTGCGACCCACTGATTGTATGTTCTCCGCAGGCGTACAACCCGCTGATGACTACCCATTGCCCATCACCATCCCGCCCGCCGGAACCGGCGCGCCAGCCCACTCATTGTGCATCGCATCTATTTTTCATGCACATTTTTGTTCAAGATTTGCGACCTCCCCCTCGAATTGATCAACAACCGTCGATCGACGAACTTCCTAGCAATTTCTATGCCTCATTCAAAAAATATTAAAAAATTTCAATATTCCCATCAATACAAGTCATTCGAATTCAAAAAATACGAATGACAACTTACCTTAAGATCGAATTTCAGATTTTTGGACTATGAATTTATTCCAAACATGGAAGTCTTTCACATGCGGCGGTGCGGAGAAATAAGTCAAATAACCCACAGCAACTGACGCATTGCGGCAGTGCACAATTCCAGACGAGCCTTGGATGCATGCGGAGGAGCTTCACGGCGCTCTGCTTCAACCTCAACCTCAGAGGGGTCCAGAGAATGAAACGTCTGAAAGACTTGATTGACCACCGGCTGTCTCGCCGGTCCGTGCTGTCAGGCACGGCAGCCGCGGCAATGCTGGCCACCGCCAGCACATTTGCACCTGCCATCGCCGACGACGCCAACACGACTGGCCTTGCGGTCACCGAAGACACCGTGAAGGTCGGCATCCTGCACTCAGTCACCGGAACCATGGCGATTTCCGAGACCGGGTCGGTGCAGGCGGAAAAGCTCGCGATCGACCAGATCAACGCCATGGGCGGCGTGCTTGGACGCAAGATCGAATACATCCAGGAAGATGGCGCATCCGACTGGCCGACCTTTGCCGAAAAGGCGAAAAAGTTGCTGGTGAACGACAAGGTCGCGGCTGTTTTCGGATGCTGGACATCCGCGTCGCGCAAGGCCGTTCTGCCGGTCTTCGAGCAGTATAACGGCATGCTCTACTATCCGACCTTCTATGAAGGCCTGGAGCAGTCCCCCAACGTTATCTACACCGGCCAGGAAGCCACCCAGCAGATCATCGCCGGCATCGACTGGGTCGCCAAGGAAAAAGGCGCCAAGAGCTTCTATCTGCTTGGTTCAGACTATATCTGGCCGCGGACGTCCAACAAGATCGCCCGCAAGCACATCGAGAAGCTTGGCCTGGAGGTCGTCGGCGAAGAGTACTATCCGCTCGGCCACACCCAGTTCAACTCGGTGATCAACAAGATCAAGCTGAAGAAGCCGGACGTGATCTACGCCATCGTCGTGGGTGGTTCCAACGTTGCCTTCTACAAGCAGCTGAAGGCTGCCGGCATCGACATGACCAAGGAAAAGCCTGTTCTTCTGACCATCTCGGTAACCGAGGATGAAATCCGCGGCATCGGCGGCGAGAACATCGAAGGCGCTTATGCCGCGATGAAGTACTTCCAGTCTCTCGACAATGAGAACAACGCCGAATTCGTCAAGTCCTTCAAGGAAATGTGGGGCGACGACATCGTTATCGGCGACGTGACGCAGGCCGCCTACCTCGGCCCCTGGCTCTGGAAGGCCGCGGTTGAAAAAGCCGGCAGCTTCGACATCGACAAGGTGCGCCTTGCCTCCCCGGGCATCGAGCTCACCACCGCGCCGGAAGGCTATGTCCGTGTCCATGAAAACCACCACCTGTGGTCCAAGACCCGGATCGGCCTTGCCAAGCCGGACGGCCAGTACGAGCTGGTTTACGAGACGGCCGACCTGATGGAGCCGGATCCGTTCCCGGAAGGCTACCAATAAGCCTCCGACAGTTCCCCCAGGGATGGAAACGCCCTTCCAGAAAGCGGGCATAACCGGGGCGCTGCGTGGAGGCAGCCTGCGCAGCGCCCGTCCCCTTCGTTTCAAACCCTTATTCGCAGCAGGGGAGCAGGCGTTCCGCCTTGACCCCGCAGCATGGAGACGCGCGCAATGTTCGCCGATTATTCATGGACGGAACTCGGGTCCATATTCGCCATGCAGGGTTTTGCCGGACTGATCCTGTTTTCCGTTTTCGTCCTCATGGCCCTGGGTCTTGCAATCATTTTCGGCCAGATGGGCGTCATCAACATGGCTCATGGCGAGTTCATGATCCTGGGCGCCTATGTCACCTACCTTTGCTCCAATTTCGTCGA
This sequence comes from Labrenzia sp. C1B70, assembly GCF_000475395.1. Taxonomy (NCBI): domain Bacteria; kingdom Pseudomonadati; phylum Pseudomonadota; class Alphaproteobacteria; order Hyphomicrobiales; family Stappiaceae; genus Labrenzia; species Labrenzia sp. C1B70. The sequence goes on along the minus strand of NZ_AXCE01000011.1, from coordinate 9,614 downwards.
GACCTATGTCCCGTCCCTGTTCGGCATCTACTTCTTCTTCGCCATGGCATTGGCCTTCGTCGCTGCGGGGGCCCTCGGGGCACTCGTCGAATGGTCGCTCATAAGGCATCTCTACAAGCGTCCGCTGGATACCCTGCTGGCTACCTGGGGCCTGAGCCTCATCCTGCAGCAGGCCTACCGGTCGATCTTCGGCGCGCGTGAAGTCGGCGTCAGCCTGCCGAACTGGCTGCTCGGGTCCGTGCCGCTGACGGACATCATCGAAATCCCGATCAACGGCATCTTCGTCATGGTACTGACCCTGGTCATCGCCATCGGCGTCTATTTCATCCTGTTCCGCTCCCGCATGGGCATGCAGACCCGTGCTGTGGTCCAGAACCGCGTCATGGCCGGGGCCGTCGGCATCAACACCGAAAAGGTCGACCGGCACACCTTTGCCCTTGGCTGCGGTATTGCAGGCATTGCGGGCAGCGCCTTCACCATGATCGGCTCAACCGGCCCCACCGCCGGGCAGCTTTATATCGTCGATACCTTCCTGATCGTCGTTTTCGGCGGCGCTGCAAGCCTGCTCGGAACGATCGCGTCTTCCTTCGCCATCAGTCAGGCCCAGTCCACCATGGAGTTCTTCCTTTCCGGCTCCATGGCGAAAGTCCTCACCCTGCTGACCGTCGTCGGGATCCTGATGCTGCGCCCCGAAGGTCTCTTCTCCCTGAAAATCCGTCGCTGAGGAGGTTCCGATGACACATGTGAAATCCCTGCTGTCTCGACAGGAACTGATCGGACTGCTGGTCGTGGCCGCGCTGATCTTCGTCTTGATGCCCCTGTCGATGGACATCTTCCGTCTCAACCTGTTCGGCAAATACCTGACCTATGCCTTCGTCGCTATCGGGCTGGTGCTATGTTGGGGCAAGGGTGGCATCCTGAGCCTTGGGCAAGGCGTCTTCTTCGGCCTGGGCGGCTATTGCATGGCCATGTACCTGAAGCTGGAAGCCTCCACGCCGGAAGCGACCGCGATCCAGTCCACCCCGGGCATTCCCGACTTCATGGACTGGAACCAGATCACGTCCCTGCCCTGGTTCTGGGAACCCTTCAACAGCCTGACCTTCACGCTGCTGGCCATCATCGTCCTTCCCGCGCTGTTCGCCTTTGTTATCGGTGCGGCGATGTTCAAGCGAAGGGTTGGCGGTGTCTACTTCGCCATCATCACTCAGGCAATTGCAGCCATCCTGACGATCCTGATCATCGGACAGCAGGGCTACACCGGCGGCGTCAACGGCATCACGGATCTCAGGACCCTGAAGGGATGGGACATTCGCACCGACGAAGCCAAATACGTTCTCTACTACGTCAACGGAGGTCTTCTGATCGCCGTGCTGCTGCTGAGCCAGTTCGTTCTCAAAAGCAAGCTCGGCCGTCTCTTGGTCGCCGTCAGGGACAAGGAGGACCGGGTCCGGTTTTCCGGTTACGACGTCTCCAACATCAAGATCTTCGTCTTCTGTTTTGCCGCGGTCCTGTCAGCCATCGGCGGCGCCATGTTCACCTTGCAGGTCGGCTTCATGTCCCCCTCGTTCGTGGGCATCGTTCCTTCCATCGAGATGGTCATCTTCTGCGCGGTCGGCGGCAGGCTTTCCATCTTCGGCGCGGTCTACGGAACGCTGCTGGTGAACTGGGCCAAGACCACCTTTTCCGAAACCTTCCCCGAATTGTGGCTCTTTGGCCTGGGCGGGCTCTTCATCGCCGTTGTCCTGGTGTTCCCGAACGGGCTGTCCGGCCTCTATCGCACCTACCTGGCACCGCATGTCGACCGGCTGATTTCACGGGGCAATAGCGGCAACAGGTTAGAACCAGTCAGCCCTCCCCCCGACCTTGACGGCGAAGCAACCGCAAAGCCAGCCGAGTAGGAGAGACACATGAACACCATCAGCAACAACACCGACTTCCTGCTGTCCATCGAAAACCTGTCTGTTTCCTTTGATGGCTTCAAGGCGGTGAACGACCTGAACCTTTACGTCGACGAAAATGAGATCCACGTCATCATCGGACCGAACGGCGCGGGCAAGACAACGGTTCTCGATCTGATCTGCGGCCGCACCAAGGCGACCGCCGGTTCGATCAAGTTCCGCCAAAAAGAACTGACCCAGCTGCGCGAACACGAGATCGTGCTTGAGGGGGTCGGACGCAAGTTCCAGAACCCGTCCATCTATGAGGACCTGACGGTTTTCGAGAACCTGGAGCTTTCCTTTCCCCGTGGCCGCAGTGTCTTCGGTGCCCTCACCTTCAAGCGCGATGCGGAGGTGACGACCCGCGTGCGCGAGATTGCCGAAATGGTGTTCCTCGACACGCTTCTGGACATGCAGGCAGCCCTGCTCAGCCACGGCCAGAAACAATGGCTGGAGATCGGCATGTTGCTGATCCAGGACCCGGAACTCCTGATGCTCGACGAACCTGTTGCCGGCATGAGCGTCTCGGAGCGCAAGCAGACCGCGAAGCTTCTCAACGAAATCACCAAGGGACGTTCGGTGATGGTTGTCGAACACGACATGAAATTTGTCGAGGACATCGCCCACCGCGTCACCGTCCTGCACCAGGGCAAGATCCTCTCCGAGGGCTCCATGGCAAAGGTGCAGGCCGATCCCAAGGTCATTGACGTCTATCTCGGCCACTAGGAGGCGACCATGCTCAATGTTGCACAGTATCACGTTGCCTACGGCCAGAGCGAAGTCCTGCACGGCCTCGACTTCACGGTCGCGCCGGGAGAAATCATCGCCATCATGGGTCGCAACGGCATGGGCAAGACCACGCTGATGAAATCCCTGATGGGGATCGTGCCCACCAGCAACGGCGCTGCCGCGGTCGACGGCGTCGACATCACCACCATGAAGAGCTACGAGCGCGTCGCCAGGGGCATCGCTTACGTGCCTCAGGGGCGGATGATCTTTCCGACCATGACGGTCCAGGAAAACATCGAAACCGGCCTGACCATCAGCGGCCAGATCAAGGTTCCCGGCGACATCTACGAGCTGTTTCCGGTGCTGCTCGACATGAAGGGCCGTCGCGGCGGCAATCTCTCGGGCGGCCAGCAACAGCAGCTGGCGATTGCCCGCGCGCTGGCGACCAACCCGAAGGTGCTGCTGCTGGACGAACCGACCGAAGGCATCCAGCCGTCGATCATCCGCGAGATGGGCCGGGTCCTGAAACGTATCCGCGACGAGCGCGGACTTTCCATCGTTGTGTCGGAACAGGTTCTGTCCTTCGCCCTCGACGTCGCCGACCGGGTGCTCGTCCTGGAAAACGGCCGCCTTGTCCACGACGAACCGCGGGCAAGCGTCGACGAGGAAAAAGTCTCCGCGTTCCTGTCCGTCTAACCAGCTCATCCAGTTCAACAGCGCACGCTTTTCAGGCGCAAATCCAGAGGAGAACCCCATGGCAGATACACTGATTTCGGTAGATTTGAGCGAGTCGCCGCATACCAATGAAAAGGTCCATAACCGCTGGCATCCGGATATTCCGATGGCGGTCTGGGTGGAGCCTGGCGACGACTTCAAGATCGAGACCTATGACTGGACCGGCGGGCAGATCAAGAACGACGACGACGCGGCGGATGTGCGCGATGTCGAACTGGAACAGGTGCACTACCTCTCCGGTCCGATCGGCGTCAAAGGGGCCGAGCCGGGCGATCTACTGGTCGTCGATATTCTCGACATCGGCGCCAAGGAAGAAATGCTCTGGGGCTTCAATGGCTTTTTCTCCAAGCAGAATGGCGGCGGGTTCCTGACGGAGCACTTCCCGGAAGCCCAGAAATCCATCTGGGATTTCGAAGGCATGTTCACGCGCTCGCGCCATGTGCCGGGCGTCAGCTATGCCGGCCTGATCCACCCGGGTCTGATCGGCTGCCTGCCGGACCGCAAGATGCTGGACCTGTGGAACACTCGCGAAAAATCATTGTTCGATACGGATCCCGACCGCGTTCCGGCACTTGCCGCCCTGCCGAACACCCAGTCTGCGCATATGGGACAGCTCAAGGGCGAAGCGCGCGACAAGGCAGCTGCCGAAGGCGCACGGACGGTTCCCCCGCGTGAGCATGGCGGCAACTGCGATATCAAGGATCTGTCGCGCGGTTCGAAGATCTATTTCCCGGTCTATGTGGACGGTGCCGGTCTCTCCATGGGTGACCTGCATTTCAGCCAGGGCGACGGTGAAATCACCTTCTGCGGCGCGATCGAAATGGCCGGCTGGCTGCACATCCGGGTCAACCTGATCAAGGGCGGGGTCGCAAAATACGGGATCAAGAACCCGATCTTCAAACCCTCACCGATCACGCCGAAATATGACGACTACCTGATCTTCGAAGGCATCTCGGTCGATGAGGCAGGCACACAGCATTACCTTGACGTGCACATTGCCTATCGCATGGCCTGCCTCAACGCCATCGAGTACATGAAGAAGTTCGGCTATTCCGGTGCGCAGGCCTACGCCATCCTGGGAACGGCCCCTGTGCAGGGACATATTTCGGGCGTGGTCGATATTCCAAATGCCTGTGCCACCTTGTGGTTGCCGACCGACATCTTCGACTTCGACATGATGCCGGGTGCGGACGGACCGAAGACCTTCATTGACGGATCGGTCGACGTTCCGCTTGCCCCGGATCTCTGATCCGCACGCGACGACGAGACGGGCCCTGCCCGTCTCGAACCCCTTCCGCCGGCGAGCCGGCTTTCCGTCTTTCAGGATCAATCATGCCGACCTACGATTATCTGTGCGCTTCCTGCGGTCCCATCTCGGCCAACCGGCCGATGTCCGCCCATGCGGATCCGATCGAATGTCCGATCTGCAAGGCGGAAGCTCCGCGCGCGATCCTTCAGGCGCCGCATATGTCGGGCCTGTCTCCCAGCGACCGGGCAGCCCATCAACGCAATGAAACTTCCCGGCACAACCCGAAATTCTCGACCAAGTCGGATCGTGACGACAGTGCGAGGGAAAACCGAAGACGTCACCCGTCGGGCTGCTCGTGCTGTTCCGGCTCGAAAGGAAATTTTCGCTCAAGTGCGGTCTACAAGGCCGACGGCAGCAAGACGTTCCCCTCAAAACGCCCCTGGATGATCAGCCACTGACAGGTCGCGTATTCAGGGATACGTGGCAGGCTGCCTTGTTCCACTTTGTAAAAAGCTGCGTGAGGAGGAGGCGGCCACTCGGTCAGGGATATAGTTTGCGTGGCCTTGCTCACGTTGGCCGAAACGTCTTCAACGTGGCTGTTGGTCAGTCGCACGCGTCGTAGCGGCTGTCGCCGAATTCCAGCCAACGCTGACCGTCGTCTTCGAACACCAGGTATTCGGAGTGGTCTTCCCCCAAGAGGGCAACCACAAAGCCGCGCGGCGGTTGTGTTTTGCCGAAGTAGCTATAGGCCGTCATAGCTCTTATATCGGTCCCGTTCACCGTCACGACAGCATCCCATTCCCCTTCGGGTTGTTCCGGTGTGTGGTATTCAATTCTCTGTTTTCCTGCCGCCTCGCCACAATAGGCGACACCTTTGGACGGCTGCGCCGACACCCGGACGAACCGCCCGTTGAAGATGGAACACGAGGCACCTGCCAACTGGTTCGGGCCGCATCCCCTTTCGAGTGCCCATGAGCTGCTGTGCATCCTTTCGCCGGCAGGAAAAACAGCGCGCCACTGTCCGGCGGTAGCGGGAACCGCTGCAAAGGTGAGTGCGACAGTGAAGCAAATTCCGAATTTGAACATATCTTTTAGTCCCGATTGGAATTTAGGCGGCCTGACACGCCTACCCGTGCTGGTTCGTATCGTCATTTGGATTGGGCAAGAGAGGATCTGGCAAATCGGCAACAGAAACGTCATCCGGAGCGGCGGTACTCGCACCCTGTTGTCCGTCATCATCCAGGCCTGACACATCATCGCCCGGCAGCGTCGCTGGGTCTGGCAGATCGCTCAAAGTCGTGGTGCTGGCAGGATCGACACCGACTGCATCAAGATAGGCGCCCAATTGGTCTGCATGTACCGGTGGAGCCTGAGGCACCTCCGGATCCTGTCCGATTGCATCGAAATAGGAAGCCAGTCTCCCGGCTCCGGCGTCAGCAGGTTCAATTGGCGGCTGCTGCGGCGCATCCGGATTGGTGTCACCGGTCAGGCTCTCGACGTGACCAAGCCCGGTTGTAGCATCCGCAACGTCTTGGGAAGACGTGTCGTGGTCTGGCGGCGGAGCTGGATCGGCACTCATCAGATCGATGGTGATGTCGTCAATATCTGGCTCATCGGGCGCGTCATGCTGAACGGTTGGCACAGGAGAGAAGGTAATGCCTTGCAGCACCGTGTGATCGACATGGTGGCCACTGCTGCCGTGAACGCTTTGAACATCGATCTGGACCTGAACATCCGCAGTCCCGGCAGAGGCGCCCTGCTGAACGATGTGGAAGGTGTCGATGTGCTGACCAGACGCACCGGAAGTTCCGCCCTGTTTTATGACACCCGAGTTCTGTTGATAGTGATACTCGAAGTGCCCGGTTTGCTGATCAATGACCAAAGTCCCGTAGAGGCCTTGAAGCGAAAGGACGACACCGCCATGCCCATTGTCGATGCCCCATCCACCTTGGCCACCGCTGTTGAACGTTCCGGAAAGATGTTGTGAGCCCACGCCCTGCACTGCTGCAACGGATGGCGTCACGGCGGGTGCGTCGTAGGTACCGGTCACGGTAATGACGAGATTTTCCGTATCGGTGGCACCGGCTCTGTCGGTCACGGTCACCGGGATAGTGAGTTGTTCGACCTGGCCTTGCGCCAGATGCTGGTAGGCGGCGTGAGACGGATCAAAAGTCCAGGAGCCGTCGGTGTTCATCGCGAAACCATCGACGGGATGACTGATCGAGAAGCTCTTCGTGTCGCCTGTATCCACGTCCGTGGCGATCATCTGTCCCGTGACGACCTTGCCGTCTTCCACTGCCGATGCGGTGGCAGCAGTCAGGACCGGACCATCGTTGGTGCCGGTTACGGTGATAACAAGGCTTTGCGCGTCAGTTGCCCCGGCGCTGTCGGTGACAGCGACCGGGATGGTGACCTGCTGGGTCTGACCGGCTGCCAGATGCTGGTAAGCCGCATGGCTTGGGTCGAAATTCCACGAACCGTCCGTGTTCATCGTGAAGCCGTCGATGGGCTGACCGATGGAGAAGGTCTTGGTATCTCCGGCGTCGATATCCGTTGCCACCATCTGTCCTGTGACAGAACTGCCGTCTTCGGTAGCCGAGGCTGTCGCTGCCATCAGGACCGGGGCATCGTTGGTCCCCGTAATGGTGACGGTGATGTCATGGGTGGTCCCGTCAAGACTGGCGACTGTGAGCGTGTCCGTGAGCGGCGTGCCACCTACCTGGAGCGCCTGAACGGCGGCCTGACTGTTGTCGGCCGTATACGTCCAGTGGCCCTGGGCATCCAGCGTGAATGTGCCGTATGTCCCCGCACCAGCCACGCCCGTGACCGGCGCAAACGCCGACTCGCCTGCATCCGGATCAACAATCATCAGGGTGCCGTCCACCGTCAGCAAGCCTCCAGTGACGTGCTTGTCTTCCGTCACCAAGCCCGTGTCGGTTCCCGTGATGACTGCTGCGTCCGGTGTCGCCCCCAGAACCAGGCTTGCGGTTTGCGAGACACTTCCGCCGTGACCATCGGTGACCTGGTAGCTAAGGCTCACCGGACCGTTGTAGTTGGCATCCGGAATGAAAGTGAAGCCGTGGGCCACGTCTCCCGTGATGGTACCGTGGCTCGCGGTCAGGTTCGAGACGGAGAGGACATCTCCCGTGTCAATGTCCGTGGCATGGGCGAGAAGCTGCGCCGCAGAGATCAGAACAGCCTTGTCCTCCGTCCCTCTGCCGAGATCGACCGGGCTGGACACAACGGGACCGTCATTGCTGCCGGTGACCGTGATGACGAGGTTCTGGGTGTCGGTCGCCCCGGCGTGGTCGGTGACGGTGACCGGGATCGTCAACTGCTGGGTCTGGCCGGCGGCAAGATGCTGATAGGCGGCATGGCTGGGGTCGAAGCTCCAGGACCCGTCCTGGTTCATGGTAAAGCCGTCCACCGGCTGGCCGGCCGAGAAGGTCTTTGTGTCGCCGTGATCGACGTCGGTTGCCACCATCTGGCCGGTGACGGACTTGCCGTCCTCCGTCGCCGAGGCCGTCGCCGCGCTCAGAACAGGAGCATCATTGGTGCCATGGACGGTTATATCGATCCGGTGCGCGGTGCCGTCGGCCGAGTGCACTTCGTAGATCGCATGGCCCTCTTCGCCCGCCGCGAGGGCCTGCACGGCCGGATGGGTGTTGTCGACCTCGTATCCCCACCATCCGCTGGGGAGAATGTGCAAGTTGCCGCCGAAGGGGTCCGAGACCGCGTGTTCGCCCAGGCTGTTGGACTGGAAGTGGTCGAAGGCCGTGCCATCCGGATCGTGGACGGTCAGGATGCCGCTTACACCGAGCTCATGCACGGACGATCGTCCGACATTCTTGTCCTCGGTGAGATCACCCGTGTCGGTTCCCGTGATGACGGCGGCATCATCGGTCGCAGCCAGCGTCAGCGAAGCGGACTGGGCGGTGCTTCCGCCGTGGCCGTCGGTGACCTGGTAGCTCAGCGTGACCGGGCCGTTGTAATCCGGGTCCGGCGTGAAGGTGAAGCCATGCGTAGCATCGCCACTGATGGTTCCGTGGTCCGCACTCAGCCCCGTCACCGACAGAATGTCGCCCGTGTCGATGTCGGTGGCATGGGCCAGCAGCTGTGCCGCCGAGATCTGGAAAGAATGATCTTCCGTTCCCCTGCCGAGATCGACCGGGCTGGACACAACGGGCCCGTCGTTGCTGCCGGTCACCGTGATAACGAGGTTCTGGGTGTCGGTCGCCCCGGCGTGGTCGGTGACGGTGACCGGAATGGTGATCTGCTGGGTCTGGCCCGCCGCGAGATGCTGATAGGTCGCATGGCTGGGGTCGAAGCTCCAGGAACCATCCTGGTTCATGGTAAAGCCGTCGACCGCCTGACCGGCCGCGAAGGTCTTTGTGTCGCCGTGATCGACGTCGGTTGCCACCATCTGGCCGGTGATGGACTTGCCGTCCTCCGTCGCCGAGGCCGTCGCCGCTCTCAGGACCGGCCCGTCATTGGTGCCATGGATGGTGATATTGATCCGGTGCGCAGTGCCGTCGGCCGAGTGCACTTCGTAGATCGCATGTCCCTCTTCGCCCGCGGCAAGCGCCTGGACGGCCGGATGAGTGTTGTCGACCTCGTATCCCCACCATCCGCTGGGGAGGATGTGCAAGTTGCCGCCGAAGGGGTCCGAGACCGCGTGTTCGCCCAGGCTGTTGGACTGGAAGTGGTCGAAGGCCGTGCCATCCGGATCGTGGACGGTCAGGATGCCGCTTACACCGAGCTCATGCACGGATGATCGTCCGACATTCTTGTCCTCGGTGAGATCACCCGTATCAGTCCCGGTGATGATGGCGGCATCATCAGTCGCAGCCAGCGTCAGAGAGGCGGTCTGGGCGGTGCTTCCACCGTGACCGTCGGTGACTTGGTAGCTGAGCGTGACCGGGCCGTTGTAATCCGGGTCCGGCGTGAAGGTGAAGCCATGCGTA
>NZ_AXCE01000010.1:0-333478 GCF_000475395.1 Labrenzia sp. C1B70 | reverse complement strand
CCATCCGGATCACGACTGGATTGCCCAACGGGACGCTGGGTAGGCTCAAGCAGCTGAGACTGAGCAAGTGGCCCATCCTTCAAGACGGGCCTTTGGCCCTCCTCAGGATGAGGATCGTGCATGGTAAGGACAGGGAAAAGGCGCCAACGGCACCGTTCCTTTCCCCCTCATCCGTCATCCCGGACGCAGCGAAGCGAAGTTCCGGGATCGGGGCGCAAGGGCTTTCGTCAACAAAAAAGGGCGCCGACAGGCGCCCTTTTCGTTTCCTGAGATTGCCGTCTTATGCGGCGATGAGAATGTGGCTTTCTGCTAGCTGTTCGGCGAATTCCACGCCGCAGCCTGCTCCTGTCTGGCGCACGACCTTGCCTTGCAGCACGGTGCCATCCAGGAATTCCAGCGTCATCCGTTCGCCGATCGGCAGATCGGTCATATCCAGGATCTGCGCGCCGGTGACGCTGACGTCGATCAGCTGCGCGGCACGCTTGCGGCCATCCGCGAAGGTAATGGCAACATCCTCGGAAATCGCCTTGCGCACCGAACGTCTCCGGTCCTCGACGTCCTTCGTGACGTCCGCCAGGAACTTCTCGACCTCGCGGGCAAGGCTGTCGCTTGCCTCCGAAACCAGGTCGGACGCAGTGTTGACCGATCCGGCTTCCGTCGACGTTTGTTCAACTGCACCGGAAACAGACGACATGCTGCTGGCTGCATTGCCTGTACTGTCGCTGGCCGAACGGGCCGAGCGCGCGATTTCCTGGTTTGCCGCCCGCTGTTCCTCGATAGCACCTGCCACGGAACTGGTCAGGTTCTTGATGTCGGACACCTTCTCGGCAATGTGCTCGATGGCACCCGCTGCATCGCGGACCGAGGACTGGATGCCTGAAATCCGGCCGGAAATCTCGTCCGTCGCCTTGGAAGTCTGCTCTGCAAGCTGTTTGACTTCCGATGCCACGACCGCAAAACCGCGACCGGCTTCCCCCGCACGGGCTGCCTCAATGGTGGCATTGAGTGCCAGAAGGTTTGTCTGCTCTGCGATATCGCGAATGAGATTGACCACGCTGCCGATATGCTCGGCGGCTTCCGACAGCGTCTGAACGTTGCGGTTGGTCTGTTCCGCCGCTTCCACGGTCTCCAGAACGATGCGGGTGGTGGCTTCGGTCTGGTTGGCGATTTCCTGAACCGTGGCCGTCATTTCTTCTGTTGCGGCGGCAACGGCGGCGACGTTTTCAGAAGCACTGATGGAGGCGTGGCCTGCCTGATCGGATTCAGACTTCGCATTTGATGCCAGGTCTTCCAGCGTTGTGGCAGCACCGCGCATCCGTTCCATCTGGTCGGACACGGTTGCCAGGCGATCAGTCATGATCGACTTGAAGTCCGTGATCACCCCTTCCAGGAAAGCCTGGCGCTGGCGTTCCCTGTCACGTTCGTTGCGGGCCTGGTCTTCAAGATGACGGCGCTGAATGGCGTTTTCCTTGAAAATCGCCACGGCCTTGAACATGTCGCCAATCTCGTCGCCACGCTCGGACCCGTCCGTCTCTACGCGTGTGTCCCCATCAGCAAGCCGGTTCATGGCGGAGACCACCTTTCCGATCGGCTTCGTGATGGAACGAGCGGCGAAAAAGCCAAGGGCAGCGGCAATCGCAAGCAAGGCGAGCCCGGCGAGGATCATCCGGTTGCGCATCGTTGTCACCGGCGCCATCGCTTCAGCGTAGGTCTGCATGGCGACGATGGCGAAGTTCTTGCCCTGGTAGGTGAACTTCTCGGCTTCAACGTCCATCAGCTTGTCGCCGAAATAGGTATTCATGCCGAAGGCACTGCCTTCCGCGAAGGCCTTGTCGATGACAGGACCGCTCAGTTCCGTGGCCAGAATATCGTTCTTGTCGGCAGTGAGCGGCGTATCGTTGCGCATCAGACGATCTTCACCGATCAAGGCCAAATCACCGCTTTTTCCGAGCCCGAGACTACTGGCCATAAGGGAATTGATCTTGTCGATCGGCATCTGGAAGGCCAGAACACCAACCGTTTCACCATTCGCGTGAATCGGGTGCGCCATGAAGCTGGCGGGGGCGTCGAAGCTCGGCTTATAGGCGGCAAAATCCTCAAAGGCGACTTCGTCCTCTGCGGTGATCGCCATCGCCTTGCGATAGACTTCGCCCAGATCAGTATCGGCCCACTGGCTACCACCCTTTTCGAAATTCGTGGCGTAATCCAGTTCCTTGAAGACCGTGTAGACGAGGTTGCCCTTGGCGTCGAACAGGAACACGTCGTAATAACCCTGGTCCTGCTGCAGTTTCCGGAACCAGGGGTGATATTTGGCGTGCACCTCGTCGTAAGCCGACCCGGTCTCGGCCCGGTCGAGCTTGTATTTCTCGCCGGTCGGATGCGGGTTGCCGGTGATATAGGCAGCTTGCAGTTCTTCCTGCGGATTACCGCCGGACATTTTCCAGAAATCCCAGACGGAGGCGAACTCCTGAACGGCAGCAGCTGTGCCCGGATGTTCTGCTGTCAGAACAAGTTCGCGCTCAATCGAATGCAGGTAAGCGAGCGTTTCCTGCTTGCCGGTGCCGGCAGCTGCCTTGAGACGTTCCACTGTCAGTTTGTTCACGCTGATGGAGGACGTCATGTAACTTGAAACACCGATCCCGATGCCAACCACCGCAGCGGCGCCCAAAACCAGCGCCGGAATCTTTTTCGACAAACGCATGCCTGAGAACATTCGTGCCCCCCTCAGATGGCCCATTCAGCCAACGATCAAAACCGAACGTAGGGTAAGGACAAGGAGCGAACGAAAGCTTAATTTCATCGCATAAAGTTATTTTCAGGCAAATAATGGCGAAAGAATTCGGAACAACCTTCAAATCATACTGTCAATATTCGCAATATATTCTCTTTTGGGTTGAGCGCCTTTTCTTGAAGCAATCAATCACCAGCCGAATCATACGGACTTACCCTCAGGCAGTTTCGAGGCAGGCAACGAGGGCACCACGATGCTGGATCACCTTGCCGGCGAGACGTGCACCGGCATTAACGCTTGCCGGGACGTCGCCCCCCGAAAGATACTTCGCCAGAAACGCCGCGTTGAAGCTGTCGCCGGCTGCAGTCGTATCGACAATGCTGGAAACCGGCGCTGGCTGGAAAGCCTGCCGGGAAACGGCATCCGCGCAGATCACCTCTTCCGGCCCGTTCTTGACCACGACCATGCCTGCCCCTGCTGCCAGATAGCGGTCAGCACTGACGTCTGGCGTTGCATCACCGAAATGGGCCAGCTCGTCCTCGAAGGACGGCATCAGGAAATCACAGCAGCCGGCAGCTTCCGTAACACTTGCCCGCATGGTGTCTGCATCTTCCCAAAGACGCGGACGCAGGTTCGGGTCGAACGCCGTTTTGGCACCGGCTTTTCGCGCGGTTCTGAGTGCGTCCAGAAATTTTACCCGGTCTTCCGGTGGAAGGATCGCAAGGGTAATCCCGCTGAAGTAGATCAACCCCGCACCACTAAGCGCAGATGCAAGATGTGTCCCGTCCGCGGCAAGACACCGGGCTGCCGATTGCGAACGCCAGTATGCGAAGCTGCGTTCGCCGTCCTTCAGCTGGATCATGTAGAGGCCGACGGTCCGGTCGTCCCGCTTCTGGATGGCAGCCGTCTCCAGGTCGGATTCTTTCAGGAAAGAAAGCATCTGCTCCGACACCTGATCGCGGCCAACCGCAGTGTAATAGCCGACGGTCCAGTCGGCAGGCAGGCATTTGCGCGCATACCAGGCGGTGTTGAGCGTATCGCCGGCAAACCCCATGGCATAGGTGCCCTCACCCGTTGGTGCCATCTCGACCATACATTCGCCAATGGCAAGGAATTTGAGTGACACGGCGGGGCTCCTCGATGCTCGGGGATCAGAAAAACTAAAGGCGAAAACCCCGCAGAAAACCGGGATTTAAATCCATTAGCATGAAAGCCCATGCCTTAAAAAGTGGCACAAAGGTCTATGCCCCTTGCCAAAGCGGTTTGGCCGTCCGGATGATGGTCATTCATCCCCGGTTTCTGCTGTTTCTCGGATTAATTTTATTTGATGCCGGCGCGCATGAAGCTTTGGACAAACTGCCTCTGGAACAGCAGAAAGGCGATCAGCAGCGGCCCGGAGGTCATCAACGTCGCGGCATTGATGACCGACCATTCCACCCCGCTGTCGATGGCCGAGAAGATGCTGAGACCGACGGTAACCGGGCGTGTGTCCACCGAGTTGGTCACGATCAGCGGCCACAGGAAATTGTTCCAGTGGTGACTGACGGAAACGAGGCCATAGGCAAGATAGGTCGGCTTTGCGAGCGGAATATAGACCCGCCACAACACGCCCAGAACCGAAGCACCCTCGATGCGCGCTGCCTCGTCCAGTTCCTTCGGGATGGTCATGAAGGTTTGCCGCAGCAGGAAGATGCCGAAGCCGGACGCGATGTAGGGCAGCGCGATGGCGGGGATGGTGTCCACCAGATTGAGCATGCGCATGGTCTGATAGTTTTCCACCATCAGGATGTCCGGCATCACCAGAAGCTGCAGCAAGACAAGCGTAAAGAAGACATTGCGCCCGGGAAACTGGAACCGGGCGAAGGCAAAGGCGGCCAGTGTGCCGAGGAAAAACTGCCCGGCAAGGATCATCGACACCAGCAGGAAGGTGTTCAGGAAGTAACGGGCGAAGGGCGCCGCATCCCAGGCCTTTGAGAAATTGTCGAGTGTCAGCGGTGCAAGAAGCTCGAACCGTGCCTCGTAGGCCGCCGGATGAAAAGCGGTCCAGATGGCATAGGCCAGCGGCAGCACCCACAACAGTGCCAATGCCCAGGCAGCGAAGGTGTTGAGCACCCTGTCGAAGGAAAAGCCGGCGCCGGTCATTTGTAATGCACCTTGCGGTCGAAGAAGAAGAACTGGCCGATGGCAAGCAGCGACAGAAGCACCAGAAGAGCGACGGTGAGCGTTGCGCCATAGGCGGTTTCCCAGAAGCGGAATGCGACCTCGTAGATGTAGAACAGCAGCAGTGCCGAGGCGTTGTCCGGCCCACCGTCCGTCAGAATGAAGATATGGTCCACCAGGCGGAAGGAATTGATGACCGCGTTGACACAGACGAACAGGGTCGTCGGCATCAGGAGTGGAAAGGTGATCCGCCAGAAGATCGTCCAGCGCCCGGCGCCTTCGATCTGCGCGGCCTCCTTCAGCGTGACCGGAATTGCCTGCAGCGCCGCAAGATAAAAAATCATGAAGAAGCCGGCTTCCTTCCAGACGGTGACCACGATGATGGCGTTGAGCGCGGTGTCCGGGTTGCCGAGATAGTTGCTGGCAGGCCAGCCAAACAGGGCACCGGTGATCTGGTCGACCAGGCCAAAGCCGGGCGTGTAGAAAAACATCCAGATGTTGGCGACGGCGATCAGAGGCAGAACGGTTGGCGTGAAATAGGCCATGCGCACGAAGCTTCTGCCAACCAGCCTGTCGTTGACCCAGAGCGCCATGACGATCGCCAGACCAACGGAGATCGGAATGGTGCCAAAGGCGAACCAGACGTTGTTCCAGAGTACTTTCCAAAACACCGGGTCATCCAGCATGCGCTCATAATTGGATAGGCCGATGAACTTGGCCGGGCGGCGTCCGCGCGGGGTGGAAAAAAAGCTGTTCAGGAACGTCGTGACCGCGGGGATGTGGGTAAAGGCAAACAGGAACACCATTGCCGGCAGCAACAGCAGCCAGCCGTGGATCCAGTCGCGTTTCAAGGCAATGCCCCGCTTCATGGTCTAGGCCCCGATAAGGAGAAAAACCCGACCTAAAGCAAATTGCGGTTAGGACGGCGAAAGGTCTGGAGAACGGGACGGAACACCGGAGTGGGACCCGGCGCTCCGCCCCGAATGGCGTTAGCGGTATTCGCTCAGGATCTCGTCGGCCTGCGCCTGAGCTTCCTTCAGAGCCGTTTCGGCATCCTTCTGGCCGGTGATGGCAGCAGCAAGCGCATCGTTGAAGATGCCGGTCACGCGCTGGTTCTGGTAGGTCGCCAGTTCAGCCTTGGCGAAGTCCAGCTGGTCGCGGGCAACCAGGACAGCCGGGAAATCAGCCGCATAGGCTTTCATCGTGTCGGTTTCCCAGGTTTCGGCGCGCGGAGCGACGTAACCTGTTGCGATGGTCCACTTCGCGGACTGTTCCGGAGCCGTGATCCACTGAACGAACTTGACGGCAGCCTTGTTCTGTTCGTCGGAAGCTCCCTTGAACAGGTAGAAGTTGCCACCGCCGGTCGGTGCGCCGCGCTGTGCCTTTTCCGGCAGCATGGCAACGCCGAACTTGAACGGAGCATTGTCACGAACGTTGGTGAGGTTGCCGGTGGAGGTCCACATCATGGCCGTCTGGCCTTCGAAAAAGGCTTTCGGCGTTGCGCCCCACTCGATGATGCCCGGAGCCATCACTTCGTGCTTGGTGCTGAGATCGACAAGATACTGCAGCGCCTCGACCACCTTGGGATCGTCGAAGTTGGTCTTGTTGCCGTCGGCATTGGCCAGGATCGCGCCGTTTTCGATGGCAAGGCCCTGGAACAGCCAGTACGGGAAACCGGAAGACGGAATACGCACGCCCCACTGGGTGACATTGCCGCTGTCGTCTTTCTTCGTCAGCTTCTTGCCGAATTCGACCATTTCGTCCCAAGTTGCCGGAGCGACCTCCGGGTCAAGCCCGGCCGCTTCGAAGGCTTCCTTGTTCCAGTAGAGCACCGGCGTGGAGCGCTGGAACGGAATGCCGTAGGTCTTGCCGCCGGTCTGGCTGTTTTCCATGAATGCCGGATAAAAACCTTCGACCCATTTCTTGTCTTCGTCGCTGGTCAGATAGTCGTCGAAGGGCTGGATCAGGTCTTCATCGATCAGGGTGAACATGTCGGCAGACAGGATCACCGAAAGCTGGGGCGGGTTGCCGCCGCGCGAAGCGGTGATCGCCTTGGCGACGGTGTCCTGGTAGGAGCCGGCATAAACGGCGTCGATTGTAACGTCCGGGTTCTGCGCAACATAGGCGTCGGTCAGTTCCTGGATGGTGTCAGCAGCCTTGCCGCCAACGGCGACCGGAAAATAGAATTGCAAATCAACAGCCTGAGCGGAGGCCCAGGTGCTGAAGGAAAGCGCCGTTGCCGCAACGGCTTTCAGGAAAGTGGACTTCAACATCAGTTTACTTCCTAAGGTTCGAAAATCCGCAGGTCTGCGGTCGGTCTACGCGGGCGTGCGCAGCAGGTCAGGAGCGCAACAAGGCTCCGAACTCGGAAATGAGATCGTCTCGGCGGCGGCCGGTATCGGCGTCGAAAACATGAAGATCGTCCGGCGAAAAGCCGAGCTGCACGGACTGGCCGGGCGTGAAGGCCCGGCTGGCCGGAAGGCGCACCTGAAAACCGGTGCCGGCAACTTCGCAATCGGCCAGCACATCCGCCCCCAGATACTCGACGGCACGAACAGACGCGTTGACCGGGCCGCCGTCTTCCAGATGCATTGCCTCAGGGCGCAGGCCCAGCTTGAAGTCCGGCGCGGTGCACAGTTTCCTGAAGGCATTGGCCGGAAAGAGGTTCATTGGCGGGGTGCCGATGAAACGGGCGGCAAAGGGCGTTGCCGGTTTTTCGTAAAGATCCCGCGGGCTCGCCACCTGCTCCAGCCGGCCACCGTTCAAAAGCACCACCTGATCGGCCATGGTGATGGCCTCGACCTGATCATGCGTGACATAGACCATCGTGAAGCCGAGCTGCTGCTGCAGCGCGCGGATCTCCACCCGCATTTCATGGCGCAGCTTGGCGTCGAGATTGGACAGCGGCTCGTCCATCAGGCAGATCGGCTTTTCGCCGATGATTGCCCGTCCAAGCGCGACACGCTGCTGCTGACCGCCCGAAAGCTGACCCGGCTTGCGCTCCAGCAACTGGCCAAGGCCCAGAAGATCGGCAACCCTTGCAAGACGCCGGTCCCGCTCGGCCCTGCCGACCC
Source organism: Labrenzia sp. C1B70 (assembly GCF_000475395.1). NCBI lineage: Bacteria > Pseudomonadati > Pseudomonadota > Alphaproteobacteria > Hyphomicrobiales > Stappiaceae > Labrenzia > Labrenzia sp. C1B70. The sequence continues at coordinate 325,513 of NZ_AXCE01000010.1, read as the reverse complement.
GGCGGACCTTGAGGCCGAAAATGATGTTCTCGCCAACGTTCAGATGCGGAAACAGCGCATAGGACTGGAACACCATGGCAAGGTCACGCTTGGCCGACGGACGGCCGGTGACATCCTCTCCGCCGATCAGGATGCGTCCGCTGCTGACATTCTCGAGACCCGCAATCATGCGCAATGTCGTTGACTTGCCACAGCCGGACGGACCCAGAAGTGCCGTGAAGGAGCCTGCCGGAATATCGATCGACAGGCCATCGACGGCCACCGTCTCACCCCAGGCACGCGACACCGTTTCAAGGACGATCGGCTTGCCGGCGCCAGAGGGTTTCGCACCCGGGATATGCGGATCTGATGTCACGCCTCATCCCCGTCGTCGGCCACGAACACTTCCGTTTTTGTGCCTTCCAGCGATGCCAGGAAAACATCCGGCACCGGGCAATCGGTGAAGATCGCATCGACATCGCTGAGTTGACCGCCGCGCACATGGGCGTTCCGGCCGAACTTGCTGTGATCGAGGACCAGATAGGACCGGCGGCAATTGGCGAGTATCGACTGGCGGGCCGCCACTTCGTCCTCATGGAAATCCAGCAGCGTGCCGTCTTCATCGACACCGGCAACACCAAAAATGCCGATATCGACCTTGTAGTTGGAAAAGAACGCCTGCGCTGCGGACCCCAGCACGTCGCGGTCGCCATGACGCAACCGCCCGCCGGTGATGGTCACCTGAAACGACGGATTGACCGAAGCCGTGAAGGCCACGTTCAGATTGTTCGTGAAAACCGCCAGTTTCTCATGCCCAACCAGGGCCTGCATCACGATCTCCGGGGTGGTACCGATGGAAAACGCGATCGACTGGTTGTTGCCGACGTGGCCGGCCACCAGTTTCGCAATCAGCTGCTTTTCCGGAAGATTGAGGATCTGCCGGGTGGAATAATGGATGTTGGACGCCGGTGCCGGAGGCTCGACGCCGCCGTGGGTCCGGCGCAGGATCCCCAGTTCGCAAAGACCGTTGACGTCCCTGCGAATTGTCTGCGTGGTCACCTCGAACCGGTCCGCCAGTTCCTCGACGGACGCAAACCCTGCCTTTTGTACCAGATCCGCGATTTCGGCCTGACGCTTTGAAATGTCTATTTGCCCAAGCATGTTCTTCTGATCCGCCATCGTCCCCTCTCCTCCTGCAAATGCAGAAGGCCAGTTGCTCCAAAGGCATCATGTTGACTCGAAAAAGCCTGACTTCGAAGCCCGTTAAAACATTTTCATATGAACCTTATTCGACGCTCATATGAAAATGATGTGACAATAGGGGATAGCGGGCAGCCCAGGAACACAGGACGCGACAGCGTCCTCAGATTTCAGGACACCATTTTTCTATCTGTAATTGCCCGGGCTTTTCACGAGGCTGCCAGGTCGATTACCCGGCCGGGGACCAACCCTGCGGTTCGATGACAAGACGCTACCGAAGAAGAGACAAGACGGCGCAAAAGTAGAAGAATTGAATTCAATCGTGGAGGTTATGTAATAAAATAACAAATCTGTTTCGTCATCCAACTGTCAATCAGATGTCATGCAGCGTTTTTAAGTAGCTCCCGGGATGCACCCTCACCTCCGGGAGATATCATGAAAACGATCGTTTGCACTTCGCTCGCGCTGGCCCTTACCGGCTCCGTCGCCTTTGCTCAGGACGCCCTGCCGCAAGCCTCCAGCCAGTGGTACAAGGATGGCGAAGCCGCCATTCAGGCCATTTTGGACCGTCAGCCGAACACCAACCGCGCCAAGAACGTGATCCTGCTGATCGCAGACGGCAACGGTGTCGGCACCAACTACGCCACGCGCCTTTTCGACGGTCAGCAGAAAGGCATGCTGGGCGAGGAAAACGTTCTCCCTTACGAAACTCCGGAGTTCTACAGCGCCCTGGTCAAGACCTACAACATCAACGCCCAGACGCCGGACTCCGCTCCGACCGCCGGTTCGATGAACACGGGCGTGAAGCAGCGCTTCAACCTGATCAACCTCGGTGAAGAAGCCATCCATGACGATTGCTCCACCGTTGAAGGCAACCAGCTTGCCCTGTTCTCCGAAATGATGACCGAAGCCGGCAAGTCTGTCGGCGTGGTTTCCACTGCCCGCCTGACCCACGCAACTCCGGCTGCCGTCTACGCCAAGACCGCAAACCGCAACTGGGAAGACGCGGTGCCGGAAGGCTGCACCGCACAGAAGGACATCGCGACCCAGCTGATCGACGCCATGGAAGCCGGCACCGTCGATTTCGCAATGGGCGGCGGTGGCCGTTACTTCCTGCCGAAGGACAAGGAAATGGGTGGGCTGAAGGGCCGCCGCGAAGACAATGTCGACCTGGTTGAGCGTGCAACCGGACTGGGTGCTCAGTTCGCATCCGACACCGCCGGTTTCCAGTCGCTGAAGCTTGACGGCTCCAGCCCCGTACTGGCCCTGTTCAACAACAGCCACATGGAATATGAGGCCGACCGCGCCGACAATGACGAGCCGTCCCTGGCCGACATGACCAAGGCAGCCATCGAATATCTGTCCAAGAACGAAGGCGGCTACTACCTGGAAATCGAAGCCGGCCGCGTCGACCACGCCAACCATGACGGCAATGCAGCCCGCGCCATGCGCGACGGTGTTGCCTTTGCAGAAGCCGTTGCCATGGCTGACGAGCTGACCAACGATGAAGATACGCTCATCATCGTCACCGCCGACCACGAACATGCCATCGCCTTCAACGGTTATTGCGGCCGCGGTTCGGCCATCCTCGGCCTTTGCTACGACGTTGCCCAGGTGGGCATCAAACATTCCGACAAGGTTCTGACCGCGGACGACGGCAAGCCGTACACCGTGATCGGTTACCTGAACGGCACCGGCTCGGTTCTGAAGAAGGGCGAAGGCGAAAACGACTACACCGGCTCGCGCCCGGACCTCGACCAGGAAACCGCCACCGATCTGGACTACGTCCAGCAGGCGCTGATCCCCAAGTCCTCCGAAACCCATTCGGGTGAAGATGTTGCGGTTTACGCAAAGGGCCCGTGGGCACATCTGGTCGATGGCACCATCGAGCAGAACGTGATCTTCCACGTCATGAACCACGCTGTGAACGCCCAATAAGCCCTCAGTCAGCGTCCAACAAGCGCTCAGCGGGATCCCCGGCCGAATACCTGCCAGGGATCCTGAAGGCCTGCCGCCCGGCAGGCCTTTGCCTGTTTGTCATATTAGCCGGATAAGTTAGGAGCATGAATTGGCCAGAACCAGGGATGTCATGAACCGCAGACAGCTTATCGTCGGGCTCGGCCTCGCTCCGTTTGCCGGAATTCTGCTGCCGGACACGGCCGGTGCGGCGGACGCCCCCCTCAAGTTGCGCACGCTTTACAACAAGGACCGGAGCTTTTCCGACCTCGCCCATTCACTGGAAGGCACAAGGGTATCGGTCGGTGGCTACATGGCCCCACCCCTGAAGGCCGACAGCCAGTTCTTCGTGCTCACCAAGATTCCGATGGCAGTTTGCCCGTTCTGTGAAACCGAGGCGGAATGGCCGCGGGACATTCTCGCCATCTACACCAAGCGCATTGTCGACGTGGTCGCCTTCAACAGCAAGATCGTGACAAGGGGTGTTCTCGAACTGGGAACCTTCAAGGATCCCGAGACCGGGTTCGTCAGCCGGGCAAGACTTGTCGATGCTGTCTATGAACGCAGCTGACAGCGTCTCATGAATCTTGCTCTTCAAGTCGACGATCTCCGCGTCAGGACACCCGGTGGCCGGGTACTGCTGTCCTGCGATCACTTTGATGCAACACAAGGCGCGACCATCGGCCTGCGTGGCCCGTCAGGTGCCGGGAAATCGACCTTTCTCTACGCGCTCGCCGGACTGCACCCGGCTATGACAGGTCATATCCGCTGGGGTGCAACCGATCTGGTGCAGCTGAACGACGCCGCCCGCGCCGCGTTCCGCCGCAGCCATGTCGGGCTGATCTTCCAGGACTTCCTGCTGTTTGAAGAACTAAGCGCCCTTGGCAACGCCTCCCTTGCAACGGCGTTCAACCCGGCAGAAAAGCGCCGGTCGATCACCGACACCGCACGGGATTTTCTCAAGAGCCTCAAGGTGCCGGCAGAGGCGCGGACCGTAGACAGTTTTTCCGGAGGCGAACGCCAACGCACTGCGATTGCCCGCGCGCTGGCCCACGACCCCGAGATCATTCTCGCGGACGAACCAACGGCAAGCCTCGACCGCAAGACCGCCGATGCCCTGATCGAAGACCTAATCAGCCTGACCCGCGCGCGGAACAAGACGCTGATCGCCGTCAGCCACGACCAGCATCTGCTGGACCGGATGGATAGGATCATAGAAGTGACGGACGGCCACCTGCAGACGGAGGCGGCCGGTGCCTGACTTTTTCGCAGACCGCTGGCAGGACCTTTCGCCGCTTGCCCAGGACACGCTGTGGCTCGTGCTGCTTCTGTTACCCGTCGTGATAACCGGCCTGATCGTGATCTGGGGCTTCCGGCCACAGGCGCTGGTCGGAGCACTGCTCTGGCGCTTCCGCTGGACCAATCTGACCTTCGTTTTCCTGATCGCCATTTCCATCGGCATCGGCGTTGGCCTGATAGCCCAGGAACGCGGCCTCAGAAAGGGAACGGCACGGGCAGCGGAAAAGTTCGATCTGATCGTCGCAGCCCCCGGCAGCGAAATCACCATGATGTTTGCCGCCGTCTATCTGCAACCAAGCGACGTGCCGCTTCTGGGAGGCGAGATCTACAACGAGATTGCCCTCCATGACGACGTCGACCTTGCCGCCCCGATAGCCTTCGGCGACAGCTACCTGTCGTCACCCGTTGTCGGCACCACGCCTCAGTTCGTCACGCATCTGGCAGGGAACCTTGCCGAAGGCAGGCTCTTTGCCGGCAGCGGGGAAGCGGTTGCCGGCTCGCGGGTCAACCTGAAGCTTGGCGAGACATTCGAACCCGCGCACGGCATTGGTGACAGCGCGGAAGAAGATGCCCACGCCGGCCACGCGCTCACCATCGTCGGCAGGATGCCGCCCACCGGCAGCCCGTGGGACAAGGCCATTCTCGTTCCGGTGGAAAGCGTCTGGGAAGTGCACGGGCTGACCAATGGCCATGGCCCGGAACGACAGACACAGATCGGCCCGCCGTTTGACGCCGATTACTTCCCGGGAACACCGGCGATACTCGTTCATGCCAATGAGCTTTGGGCGAATTACGCCCTGCGGTCCGAGTTCACCCGCGACGACACCATGGCGTTCTTCCCCGGCGCGGTGCTTGCGCAACTTCATGCACTCATGGGGGACATCCGTCAGATCATGTCGGTGATGGCGGTGCTGACCCAGGTGCTGGTGACCGCCGGTGTCCTGACGGGGCTGATAGCCCTTGCCCGGTTGTTCGCCAGGCGTCTGGCACTCTTGCGGGCTCTCGGGGCACCGGGACGCTTCGTCTTTGCCGTGGTCTGGTCCTATGCCGCCACCCTGATTGTCCTGGGCTCGGCCGTCGGGCTGGGCGTAGGTTGGATCGCGGTCGATGTCATCTCCTCAATCGTCACCGCCCGAACGGACATTCTGGTGACGGCAACGCTCGACTGGCCGGAGTTTCACCTCATCGCCGGTTTCGTCAGTCTGACGGTTCTGCTCGCGCTTCTGCCGGCCTTCATGGCAATGTCACGTAATATCATTACTGATTTGCGCGCCTGACCTGAAGCCCGAAGGATCTTCCCGATATGCGCGCCCTTGCCGTCCTGTTGCTACTGCTGTTCTGCCTGCCTCACTCTGCTTTGGCGTCCGGCACACATACTGCCTCCGAAACAAGGCATGGCGATGCAGAAGCACACGAAACGCATGACGAAGCCGAACATCATCACGATGAGGATGAAGGCAGCCACGAAGGCACGTCTGAAGGCGTGCGTGCTGTCCACGCCTGGATCCGCGAGACTTCGGCCAACTCCGCGCTGCTTTTCGTCAACATCGAGAACACCTCCGGACGGCAGGTAAAGCTGGTTGGCGGTCACACCGAGATCGCCTCGAAGGTCGAACTGGTCGGCTTTGCCCTGAAGGACGGTGAAACCGGCTACGATCCCCTGCCGCCCGTTCCGATCCAACCGGGCAAGTCCCTCGTTCTTGCTCCCAACGCTCTCGCCCTGCGCCTCGGCGGCCTTACCCGCCCTTTCCGGGAAGGAGAGGAGTTCGAAATCGAGATCGAATTCGATTTCGGCCATATCGAGATGCAGGCCCAGGTCGAATCCATCAATGCAACCCGGCACAGCCATGCAGGGCATCAGCATTAGATCTGCCGGGATTAGAGGCAGGGATCAAGTGGGGTTGGTATCCCAAGCTTCAGTCGATGAATACCCCACCCCTAACCCCTCCCCACAAGGGGGAGGGAGATCAGTCCGTGCAGATTGAAAAGATCTCACTTGTCTGCCCGAATACCTGAAAAGGGATAGCGGGTTTCAGCGCACCTACATGTTAGCGCGGTAAAGCATTAGTCCCCCTCCCCCTTGTGGGGAGCGGTTAGGGGTGGGGGTCAACAGCGTTACCAAAAACACCCAACCCTGCCGGGAATATCACCTGTAAAGGAACGACCGCCCCTCGCCATCGAACAGATGCAGCTTTTCCGGTGGGGCCGTCAGGCGCAGTTCCGTGCCCTTCTCAACCTTGTAGATACCCGGAATCTTGGCAATGAAAGCATCGTGGCCTTCTCTCGGCGCGAAATAGAGCACTGTTGTCTCGCCGAGGGCTTCCACGATTTCGACATTCGCCGCGACCAGATAATCGTCACCTTCGGTAACGCTGAGATCTTCCGGACGCACGCCAAGCTTGACGCGCGCACCCTTGTCGCTGTCGAGCGAGGCAATCGGTACGTCCGCATGACCGCCATCGGACATCTGGACGGATGTCATCTGGCCGGTCGCCGTCACCTTGGCATCGACAAGGTTCATTGCCGGAGAGCCGATGAACTGGGCAACGAACGTGTTTGCGGGACGCTCGTAAAGGTCCAGCGGCGCACCGAATTGTTCCACGTCTCCACCATGCAGCACGACAATCCGGGTCGCGAGGGTCATCGCTTCCACCTGATCGTGGGTGACGTAGATCATGGTGCTTTCCGGCATGCTCTCCTTCAGCTGTGCGATCTCGATCCGGGTGGCAACACGCAAGGCGGCATCGAGGTTCGACAGCGGTTCGTCGAACAGGAATACCTTGGGATCCCGCACGATCGAGCGGCCGATGGCAACGCGCTGGCGTTGACCGCCGGACAGTGCTTTCGGCAGACGGTCGAGATAGGCAGTGAGCTGCAGTCTGTCCGCAGCCGCCCGCACCGCCTTGTCGATTTCGTCGCGCGACTTGCCCGCCAGCTTCAGGGCGAAGGCCATGTTGTCGTAGACCGTCATGTGCGGATAAAGCGCATAGGACTGGAACACCATGGCAATGCCGCGCTGTGCCGGCGGCACGTCGTTGACGACCACACCATCGATCTCCAGCGTTCCGCCGGTGATCTTTTCAAGTCCTGCGATCATCCGCAGCAACGTCGACTTTCCGCACCCGGACGGGCCGACGAAAACGATCAGCTCGCCTGCGTTGATCTCCATGTTGATGTTGCGCAGAACTTCGACCGATCCATAGGACTTGCTGACATTCTTCAAGGACAACGATGTCATGCCGGCTGCTCCCGATTGTTGATTTTGTTCATGTTATTTCACCGACCCGGCCAACAGGCCGCGCACGAGGTAGCGCTGCATCGCGAAGAACACGAAGAGCGGCACTGCGATGGACACAAAGGCCGCCGTCGCGAGAATTTCCCAGTTGCCGCCACGCGTTCCCAGGAGTTCGACGATCTGGTTGGTCATCACCGTGGTCGAGCCTGTGGCATCGATCAGGAACACCTTGGCCACCAGCAGATCGTTCCAGGTCCACAGGAACTGGAAGATGGCGAAGGACGCCAGGGCCGGAAAGCTGAGCGGCAGGATGATGCGGGTGAAGATCTGGAAATCCGTCGCCCCGTCCACCTTGGCATTCTCGATAATGTCCCGTGGCAATCCGACCATGTAGTTCCTGAGCAGATAGACCGCGAGCGGCATGCCGAAGGCCGTATGGGCCAGCCAGACCCCCATGTAGCCCTTGCCGATACCGACGGCGAGATGGAGCCGCAGCAGCGGAATGAGCGCCAGTTGCAACGGCACGACGAGCAGCGCCACAACGGCGGCGATCAAGAGGGCGCGGCCGGGAAATTCCATCCAGGCAAGGGCATAGGCTGCGAACGCCGCAATGACGATCGGGATGATCGTCGCCGGAATGGTGACCGTCAGCGTGTTGAAGAACGCCTTGCCCATGTTGTCCTGTCCGGTGCCGGAAAAGAGGATGGTCTGGTAGTTTTCCAGCGTGAATTCCGGCGGCACGGTCGCGGTCACGAAAACACGCTGGCCACGGCCGGAGATCTGCTTGTCATTGCCCTTCCAGACATAGGACCCGTCGGCGAGGAGCGTCAGGCTTTCGCCATCGCCCATATCCGCCGTTTCGCCCGGCTGGTAAGCAGACACGTCTCTGGACGAGACGCCCCACGAGCGGATCTCGCGCGGCTCACCTTCGAAGATGTTGCCGGACACGGTGAAAAGGTCTCCGTCGGCAACACGGGTCTCGTCCGGATCCAAAGTTCGGTAGACCTCGTTCTGTTCGGCCGGAAACAGCGCCGCCCACCAGCCTGAGCTGGAGATCTGGTCCGCGGTCCGGAAGGACGAGACGAAAAGCCCGACAGTCGGAAACAGCCACAACAGAACGAGCGCTGCGACGGAAATCTGAACGGCCCAGGTCAGGCCGGATTTTTTCCCAGCAATACTGGCCATCACTTCATCTCCTTCCGGGCGTTGTAAACGTTCCAGACGAGGATCGGCGTGACGAGCAGCATGATGATGATGGCACTCGCCGACCCCACTCCCCAATCGTTGGCACGGAAAAGCTTGTCGTACATGTAGTTGGCCAGAACCTGGGTCTCCCACTGGCCGTTGGTCATCGCGAAGACGATGTCGAACACCTTGAGCACGGTAAGCGTGATCGTCGTCCAGACGACTACGATGGTCCCCATGATCTGCGGCACCTTGATCTTGAAGAAGATCTGGAACGGATTGGCACCGTCAACGATCGCAGCTTCCACGGTTTCCTCCGGAATGCCGCGCAGGGCCGCGGACAGGATCACCATGGCAAAGCCGGTCTGGATCCAGATCAGCACCACCATCAGGAAGAAGTTGTTCCACAGCGGCAACGTCAGCCAGGTCTGCGGTTCGCCGTAGGGCACTTCGGCAATCCAGACACCGACCGCGGAACTCAGCGAAATCCAGATCAGCCAGATCCCGCCAACGGCGACCAGAAGGCGCAGGGGCAGAAGCCAGATCGACTTGTCCTCCCCCCGGGCGACAATGCCACGCACGAAGGTCCAGGCCACATAGGCAACAACAACAGCGAACGCCAGCAGGAGAAGGGTCGGAAGAAGCTGAAGAAAGACAACGGAGCCAATGCCACCGTCAAACTTCAGCCAGATCGCGTTCAGAACGCCGATCTGGTTCTGATCGGCGGCGCGCGTATCGTAGATCAGCTTGAAGATAACCGATGCGCCAACGAAAGAGATCGCCATCGGCATGAAGATCAGCGACTTGGCGAAGTTGCCCCATCTGATCCGGTCCGTGAGCTGGGCGACCAGCAGCCCGAAAGCCGTCGAGGCAGCCGGCACGACAATCAGCCATAGCATGTTGTTGCGCACCGCTTCCCAGAACTTCGCCTCGTTCATCATCTGGCGATAGTTGGCAAGGCCGACAAAAGCCCCTCCCTGGGAGCGGTCTGTCAGCGACAGTCGCAAGGTCTCGAAGACCGGATAGGCAAGATACAGCGTCAGAGCGAACAAGGCCGGGAACAGGAACAGCCAGGGCCGGATCATGTTGGCCCGGTTGATGTTCTTTCCTGCATTGGGGCCGCGCGCCGGAAACAGGACCTTGTCGAGAAAGACATTCGAAAAGAAGAAATAGGCAAGGCAGGCTCCAACGCCAACGACGATGGTAAAGAGCCCTAACAGTGCCGGATTGTCCGATAGCATGGCCGTTCCCTCCCATTATTGATTATGGGGAGGCACCCGGAAGACCGGGGGCTTCCTGCGTTTAGGAACTTTGTTTCTTGGACGTTTTCGCCGATCCGTCAGAAGAACGGCCAGCCTCCCTGGGGAGACCGGCCGCCTGAAGGATTACTTGAGGGCGTCCCAGCTTTTCTGGATTTCCTCGGCGACGGCTTTTGCGTCCTTGCCGCCGGTATAGTCGACCATTCCGGTCCAGAACGTGCCCGCGCCAACGGCACCCGGCATCAGGTCGGAGCCATCGAAACGGAAGGTGCTGGCATTGACCAGGATCTCGCCCTGACCGCGCAGCGTGTCGTCCTTGTAGGCTGCCGGGTTGGCACCCTTGTGAGGCGTGAGGAAGCCGGTCTGGGCCATCATCACTTCATGCGAGAGCGGCAGTTCGAAGAACTTCATCAGTTCGTTGGTCGCGTCGGACGGATTGGTGATCGCCATCAGCGTGCCACCACCGAGGACCGGGCTGCCGAGATCCTTTTCCGCGTAGGCCGGGAAGTAGAAGAAGTCGACGTCGGTGCCGAACTCGACCCCATCCGGGAAGAAGGCCGGCACGAAGGATGCCTGGCGGTGCAGGTAGCACTGCGGCGGCGAGGAGAAGAGACCCTTCGGGCTGTCACGGAAATCGGTGGAAGCAACGGCTCCCGCGCCGCCCGCGACCTTGGCATCGTCGCGTGCGAACCAGCCGAATTCCTCGATCGCGGCAACGACACGCTCGTCGTCAAAGGGGATCTCGTTGGTGGTCCACTGGTCGTAGACGTCAGCCGGCTGCGTGCGCAGCATCAGATCCTCGACCCAGTCGGTTGCCGGCCAGCCCGTGGCAGCACCTGAACCCAGACCGATACACCAGGGTGTTTCGCCATCGGCAACGATCTGCTCGGTCAGCGCCTTCAGCTCTTCCATGGTCGTCGGCACTTCATAGCCGGCGTCCTCGAAGTTTTCCGGCACGTACCAGACAAGGCTCTTGACGTTGACGTTATAGAAGAAGCCGAACAGCTGATCCTGGCCGTCGGCATCCTTGTAGGTGCCGAGGTTCACCCAGCTTTCACCGGCCCCGTAGTTGTTGGCGACCCAGTCGGCCATGCCTTCCGGAAGCGGCTTCAGCAGGCCGCGCGCAGCCATGTCGGCGGCAAGGCCCGGCTGCGGGAAGACAGCGATATTCGGTGCGGCGCCGGCTTCTGCATCAATCACGATCTGCTGTTCGAAGGAATCCGAACCGGTGTAAATGACTTCAGCGCCGGTAGCTTCGGTGAAATAGGCTAGCACGTTGCGGAAATAGCCGTCTTCCGGCTGCAGCCACGGGCCGGCGATCGTCACGGTCTGCCCCTTCAGGTCAGGCGCGCTCTCAGCCCATGCGTTGTAGCTGTCCCAGTTGAACGGGCCTTCGCCCGGAGCGAATTTCAGGTCAGCCGCGGATGCAGAGCCCGCGCCAAGCCCGATGGCAAGCGCCAGACCTGCCGTGCAGGCTTTCAAACGTAGTTTCATATCTGTCCTCCCAGATTGTCCCTATGCTGGAACACTCCACCCAAGGTGGCATACCTCGCCACCTTGCAGCAATACCTACCCGTTTTTCCAGGTCGGCAATTCTACCAGAACCCTTTATCCAAACCGCTTTGGATTTGGCCCTAACCATGTCTTCAGGCTTCGGCCTTGTCAAGCGCGCAACTCGCGAATTAATGTTGCATTTCAATAACAGCCTGTTGGGAGGGCGCTTTCAAAGCGTTTTGGGCCAGAATGAGCAATGGCGTAAACCTGAAAGAACTGTCGCAACGGCTGAACCTGTCTCAGACCACGGTAAGCCGCGCACTCAATGGCTATCCGGAAGTCAGCGAAGAAACGCGCAAACGCGTGACCGAGATGGCCGACAAGCTCGGCTACGCGCCCAACAGCCAGGCGCGGCGGCTTGCAACCGGCCGCGCAATGGCCATCGGCCATGTCATACCGCGCTCAATTCACGAGATGATGAACCCGATCTTTCTGGAGTTCATAGCCGGCGCCGGAGAGACCTATTCGCGCCACGGCTACGACATGATCATCTCCGTCGTCGACGATGCCAAGGAAGAAGACGCCTACCGGCAGATCGCCTCACGCAAGAAGGCCGACGGCGTGATCATTCACGGCCCCGCAAATGACGAACGCAGGCACAGGCTTCTGAAAGAACTCAATCTGCCCTTCGTCGTTCACGGACGCATCCCGGGTGCCGAGGAAGAAACATCGTGGATCGACATGAACAACCGGCGAGCCTTCGAGCGGGCGACGAACCTGCTGCTGGACCTCGGCCACACCCGGATCGCACTGTTGAACGGTCTGGAACACATGGACTTTGCCAACCGGCGCCGGCGCGGCTTCGAGGAAGCGCTGGCAGCACGGGGCCTGACACCGGACCCTGCCTTGATGCGCAGTGCGGACATGACCGAACCCTACGGCTGCGACAATGCGATGGAGATGCTGAAGAGCGACAATCCGCCGACCGCCTTCCTGATTTCGTCCATGATATCGGCGATCGGAGTCGCCCGCGCTGTCGGCCAGTGCGGATTGAAGACAGGCAGGGACGTGTCCATCATCACCCATGACGATGCCCTGTCTTTCCTGCCCAACAGCGGCGAAGTGCCGATTTTCACCTGCACCCGCTCCTCGGTTCGCTACGCCGGGGAAAAGGCTGCCGAGCTGCTCCTGAACATGATTTCCAATCCGGCCAGCAAACCGGCTTCCCTGCATCTGGACGCGGAGCTGATCATCGGACAGTCCACCGGCCCGGCCCCCGCTGCGCCAAAATGATCAAACGTGGCTGAGACCGCAGTCCTGCAGCAGATCCTTCATCCTGAGCATTCCGTTGAGACGGTGTAACCGCGCCGTCTCCGTGGCGCCGTCGGTGTCGCCGTCCCGGATCGCCTGCACAATCTTGCGATGATCGGCAGCATTTGAGGCCGGTGCCTTGTTCAGGCGCAGCAACACGGTGTTGGCCCGGTAGACCTGATCGAGAAACCCCTCGATTTCAGCTTCCAGACGCAGATTGCCGCTCGCCTTGGCCATCAGCCTGTGGAACCTGTCATCGTGTACGGCCCAGGCCTCGATGTCCTGGCGTTCCAGCGCATCATCGGCCTCGTTGAGCACTTCTTCGATTTCCGCGAGCGTCTCGTCACCCGCCTTGCGGCAAGCAGTGCCTGCGGCAAGGGCTTCAAGCGCCGAAAGGATCTGGTAGATCTCGCAGATGTCCTGCAGCGAAATCGGCAGAACCTTTGCTCCCCGGCGGGGCACGAGGTCCACCAGACCGTCAGCCTCCAGCCGGATAAGCGCTTCGCGAACCGGCGTCCGGCTCATGCCCAGCCGTGTCGCGATGTCCGGTTCCGGCGCCTGAAATCCGGGTGGCAATTGCCCGTTCAGGATCTCGGTTTTCAAGCGTTCATAAGCGTTGTCGACGCGAGTGGATCTGGCTTTCGTTGGCATTGCGGGATGCACCCGTTCTCCTGACGTGTCTTAAACAGTTTGCATTGTCCCGCACCTCTCGCTCGAGGCCGGAGCGGTATTTCTGATCGCTGAAGGCATTGCCCTCCGGCGCGGCCGCCCTGTTTTGGAAGCAAATCAATGCCGTATTGCTAATTATATCGATAGAATTTTATCCATCCCCATGCCCTCAGGGCACCCGGGTAGAGTTGGGACCTTCCGGATCCGCTCATTTGCTGGATTTTGCACGAATTTCGGGCTTTCTTGAGGCTGAAAAAATATTGTCAAAAATTACGGTGACTTAAGGACATGCTCCAGTTACCGAAGCGTCAAGTCAGTGCTGCAGAACGCGCCACTACCTGAAAATGCCGCGCTTTTGGCGGCAGATGTTTACGAATTGCCTGGCTCAGACAAAGGGCGGGTTTCGCCACGCTCTTCAGAAGCAACTCTTCCGCTCCAATTGCACGCAGGCAAACCGGCAGCGGCACCCACGCGCCCCAAAGCCGCTCGCAAAACAGGTCAATACTGACAATAAAAGCCACCAATTGACCGGATACTTCATGCGCAATTACAACAATACCAGATTAAACAAAGTGCAATACTTGAAATACTCCGAAAAAACACAGTTTGTTATGCTTTTTAAGCTTTCATGAAATCAACCGTCGGTGGGAGCTTTTATGGAACGCGTCGCAACAGTTTTGTCTTTTGAGCATGACCATGCTCTTTTGACACTTGCGATCGCAACGTGTCTCTTCGGATGCGCCTTTTCCTTCCTGCTCCTTGCGAAGGTTGACCGCGATGCAAGCCCTGCGCGGGTCATCTGGCTCATCTGGTCTGCACTCGTCGGCGCCTCGGCAATCTGGGCGGCCCAGATCATCGCCTTTTCTTCGGTAAAGCTACCCGCGGAATCAGGGTACCGACTTCAAACGGCTCTGCTTGCCCTGCTTGTCGTCTTTGCCGGTCTCCTGTCAGGTTATGCGCTTGCTGTGCGGCGAAACATCCGGCTCGCACCGGAACTTGGCGGCATCCTGTTTGGCCTTGCCATTGCAGGAATGGGTCTGACACTGACGACGGCCAGGGAGATCGCCGGTTTACCTGATACGAGCGAAGCCTTCGGACTTTGGACATTTCTGTTCGGAACGTGCCTTGGGGCAATTGCAATGAGTTTCGTTCCGCAGCTGCAGTCCAGACGCGCATTTGTAAGTGCAACGCTTTTCCTTTTCCTGTCAGCAGTTTCGATACACATGCCGGTGCATTCCCCGGCCACGCCCCTTCGCGAAGTCAGTTTCCCGCGCGAAATCATGCTCATGTCCGAAAAGCACATGATGGTGATGTCGCTGGTCATTTTCGGTCTATGCACCTTTGTGGCTGCAACTGGTGCGCTGCTCGACCGGTACAGGAAAAACGCGGCCAGGCGAGCCTATAAACACCTGTCGCTGCAGGATTCTCTGACACGACTTCCAAACCGGCATTTTGTGCAGAAGGCTGCGGCAGACCTTCTGGAAAAGGCCGAACTGGAGGGCAAGACATGCGCCGTCGTGCTGATCAGCCTGGACCAGTTCAAGGCCATCAACGACCTTCACGGCTACGAAGTCGGCGACACTGTCCTGTGCACCCTGGCCAGCACACTGAAAAACAACCTGAGCGACAGTGTCTTCATCTCCCGCTTTTACGGTGACGAATTTCTGGTCATCAATCCGTCGCTCGACACTTTGGATGACGCCGTAGACTTCGCCCGTCTGGTTCGCTCCCTTGCCCGAAGGCCGGTTCAGTGGAAATCCTACCGCCTGTCCATCCGCTCCAGTATTGGCCTTGCCGTGTTTCCGCGCGACGGCAAGGACCTGAACAAGCTGGTGCAAAGGGCAAACCTTGCTGCCAAGCAAGCAAAATCGATCGGCGGCAACCTGATCCAGCCCTATGTCACGGGCATGGAGGAAACCAATCGCTGGGAGGCGGGCCTGGCGGCTGACTTGCGCAATGCAACGCTCGAAAACCAGCTCAACCTGGTCTTCCAGAAACAGAATCTGACAAAGACCGGCGAGCTGATTGGCTACGAAGCGCTTGTCCGGTGGCGCCACGCGGAAAAAGGCCCGATTCCGCCGGAGGACTTCATTCCGATTGCCGAACGGTCAGGCATCATCCTGGATATCGGCAACTGGGTTCTGGAAGCAGCCTGCAAGGAAGCTGCCTGCTGGGAAAACCCGGTAACGCTGTCGGTCAACGCTTCCCCGCTGCAGTTCTCCCGTTGCGATTTTGCCGGTCTCGTTTCCACCGTACTTATGAAGACAGGCCTGCCGGCGGAACGCCTGGAAGTAGAACTCACCGAATCCACCCCGATCGAGGATCACGAACGGGTTCACGAGACGATCCTCTCGCTGCGCAAAATGGGCGTGCGCGTTGCCATGGACGACTTCGGCAAGGGCTATTCCTCGCTCAACACGCTGCAAGCCTTTCCCTTCGACAAGATCAAGGTCGACAGAGCCTTCACCCAGTCGCTGGAAACCAACCCTCATGCCCGGGCAATCCTGCGCTCTGCCGTTCTGCTCGGCCATAGTTTCAAGATCCCAGTAATCGCCGAAGGTGTCGAAACGGAACGACAGCTGCAATTCCTGCAACAAGCCGGATGCCTGCAGGTGCAGGGCTTTCTGTTCGGGAAACATCTACTGCCTTCGCAGATCAAAAAGTTTCACCCGAGTTTAGACCGAACGGGAAGCTGACTTATCACTGAATTCAACTTAAATTATTATCAAATTAAACCTTGATATTAATATCAATATCCTAAAAGAAGTGACGCCAAACAAAGATTACCCTAGGGTAATTACTGAAAACTCTTGGCCATATTCTCTAATCTCAACTTACTTTTGATTAACTATAAAATTTTACCTTAAGGGCAGACAACGATCACGGTGCTGCAATGACGACCTTCCCTGCCCCCGCCAAACTGATGCACGGATTGAAAACCCGCCTTGCCGGTCTGCTGGCAGGCGCGTCACTGATCAGCCTGTCCTTCGCCAGCGCAACCGTATCCGCCCAGTCGCTCGAAGAAGCCATGGGGTCGGCCTACGCCATCAACCCGGGCCTCAAGGCGGAACGGTCGCGTTACGAAGCGACCAACCAGGACGTCTGGACCGCCAGGTCCGAGTTTCTGCCGACGGTTACCGGCACATACCTGGGAGAACAGAACGCCTTCCGCAGCGAGCGCAGCGGCAACAGCGACAGGTCGTTCTTCCACGAGCTGGGCATTTCCATGTCCCAGACGGTGTTTCAGGGTTTTGCCGGTGTCAATCGGCTGAACCAGGCTCATGAGGAAGCGAATTCCGGTCGCAACCAGCTCATTGGCGCCGAACAGACGCTGCTGTTCAATACAGCTGATGCCTATCTGCGCGTTGTTCGCGATCGGGCGATCCTCGCTCACCTGCGGGCCTATACCAACGTGGTGCAACGGGAAGTGAACGCCGCCCGCGCCCGTTACAAGTCGGGAGACGCAACGCGCACCGATATCGAACAGGCGCTTGCCCGTCTCGGTGAAGCGCAGGGGAACTCCGACCAGGCGGTCGGCGACCTGGAAGCCTCCGAAGCTGTTTATGAGCGCCTGACCGGACAAAAGCCGGGCAAGCTCGGCTGGCCTGGCATTCCACAGACAATCGAGCCCGCCGGTCTGAATGACGCGATCAACGTCGCGCTGCAGAACAATCCGTCCATCCGCGCCGCAACGGCAGATGCAAGGGCCGCACGTTACGCCGCACGCGCCGCAGTCGGCGACATGCTGCCGCGTGTCTCGCTGGAGAGCGAATGGCAAACAGGTTACCAGGGCAACCTTGGCAATCAGGACGAAGAAGACTTCCGCTTTGGCGTGCGCGTCACGGCCCCTTTCTTCACCGGTGGCCGCAACATTGCCGCGGTCAAACGCGCAAACTTCACGGCAGCCCAACAGGAATACGAGCTGGACGACACCCAACAGATCATCCGCGAGAACGTTGTCCGCGCGATGAAGCAGCGGGCTGCCTCAAGACTGAAGGTCAAGGCGGTAAAGCGCGCGATTGAGGCCAATCAGCGCGCGGTCAAGGGCCTGCAGGTGGAATTCGACAGCGGTCAGCGGTCCCTGCTCGATGTTCTGGACGGCGAGCGCGAACTATTGCTCAGCAAGGTCGACCATGTCCGGGCACGCTATGACAGCCGCATTGCGGACTTCTTCCTGCTGGCCAACATTGGCCGGCTGGCGCCGCAGCATTTCGGGATCATCGAGGAACGGCCGGCACCGATCCCGCGCCTCATGCCTGAGTTCAATACCTGGGACCTTCGCCTTGGACCGTCGGAAAACGATGTCTTCCAGTCGACCGTCGTCGAGGTCGTGACCAGCGACACCGTCTTTATCGAGACAGAACCACTGCCTCCGATTCAATAACAGGCAACACAAAAAGCGGGCGTAACAAGCCCGCTTTTTTCATTCCTGCAGATCAGTACTGAACGCCTTCCAGATCCGTGAAGTCGATGCGTCCGCCATCGGCAAACTCGATGTAGCCCCCCGAATCCTGCGAAAGGGTGATCTCGCCCGCCGCTGCATCGATGCTCTCGATGGAACCTTCCGTCATGGTGATGGACCAGTCGACACCATAAGTTCCGATATCGGTGCCATCGGCGGCCTTGCTCAGATCGACGATATCGATCCAGCTCCCGCCGGCACCGCCGTAAATGCTGTCATGCCCGTCGCCGAGCATGTAGGCGAACAGATCCGACCCGTCACCGCCGGAAAGAACGTCGTCGCCCGCGCCACCCCGGATCACATCGTCACCAGCCCCGCCATAGATGAGGTCGTTGCCCCCCTGGCCCAGCAGGATGTCATTTCCGCCAAGTCCGGAAATGCTGTCCACGAAATCGCCCCCAACAATCGTATCGGCATTACTTGTCCCGACCTCGCACAGGGGCACATCATCAAAGTCGACCACATCCAGAGTAATTGTCTCGGCATCCGACAAGCCTCCGCTGTCCGTCGCGGTAACGTCTATCGTGATGCTTTGCTCCGTTTCGTAGTCGACTGCCGCATCATCCTTCAGCTTCAGCAGATAACTGTCGCCGTTGCTGACGACTTCAAACCGGTCATCCGACACCGTGAAGGTGTGCGTGTCGCCGATATCGGGGTCCACTACCGAAAGTTCGATAAGTTCGACACCTGTCTGGTTTTCGGGAACGTGATATTCGTTGCCCGTACAGTCGTCGTCGTGGCCGTGATAGGTCTGACCGTGGACACCGTCATCTTCATGATAGTGCCCCGTTTCCCCGTCCTGGATATGCCCCCAATGGCCATCATGATGATCGTCCCAGTGCTTGTTGCCCTGGTCCGGCCGGTAGATCGCGTTGCCGACGATCAGATCAGGCGGCGCGTTCTCAGTCACACCCGAAGTCACCGTCACGGGAAAAACCGCGCTCGACTGGGATCCATCACTTGATGTGGCGGTGATCGTCACGTCGATGGTCTCGCCTGCAACCAGTGCTGCACCATTGGCGAGGGTCACCACACCGGTGTCTGCGTCGATATCAAACCGGCTGTCGTCGATGGAATAGGTCACCGTGTCTCCGGCGTCGGCATCTACCGCAAATGCCGTCAGGCCGATCACCATTCCGGCAGCAGCTGTCGCCGCAACCAGATTCTGGGCCGTATCGACATCCCTGACAGGCCCGATCGGCTCATTGTCGTCGGCAGGCCCTTCCGGCTCCACGTCGATGACGTCGATCACGATGGTTTCCGTGTCCGACAGCCCGCCGCTATCGGTAACGGTAACCTCAACGCTCACCTGGGTCTCGGTCTCATAATCGAGCGCCACACCGTCCTTCAGTTTGAGAATGTTCTCACCGTTGATCGATATGACCTCGAAGCGACTATCGGAAACCGTGAAACTGTGCGTATCGCCGACATCGGGATCGAATACCGACAAGGTACCGATTTCCGCCCCCGGATCTTCTTCATAGACCGCGGCACGAGCAGTGGTTTCGAAAGTTGTCTGGTCAAAGACGACGTCGTCGAAATCCTCGTCACCCCCGCCGGCAATGTCCTCAAAGCCGATCCTGATGCCGCTTTCCACCGTGTAGTCGTATCCATCCGGATTGAGTGACCCGTTGCCGGAGAAAAGAACATTGACCTCGGCCCCGACCAGCAGCGTCCCGTCAGGTCCGACGGCCTGCCAGTTCCCCTGCCCGTCCTTCTGGAACGTCACCTTGTCACCGGCAAGAAGACCAGTGTTCGTGTCTGCACCATCCGGGATCAGGAAATAGCCGATTTCGCTCGCTTCGACGCCTTCCAGATAGAGGGTCGCCGTATCGCCCGGTGTCAATTGGTTCTGGTTGACCCAGACGATTTCGCCGGCCATGGGATTGCCGTTGCCATCCACGTAGAAGACACCAAGCACATTGCTGTGGCCGGCGTATTCCTCGACAAAGGTCAGCGTCACGGAAACACCCGGTCCAAGCTCCGGATCGAAGTCGAGGTCCGGCGCCTCATTGGCATCGGCAATCGCAATCGTGAAAGTTTCAGTCGAGACTGATCCGTCAGTCGAAGTAGCTGTCACCAGAACATCGATTTCCGGTTCGGTTTCCTTGTCGAAGCTTGCCCCACTGGCAACGGTGATCACCCCTGAAACCGGATCGATCTCGAAGCGCGCGTCACCGCTGAGCTGATAACTCACGCTGTCGCCTGCATCCGGATCGTTTGCAAAGGCAGTCAGACCCACGACGGCGCCTGCAGCGGCGTTTTCAAGAACCTGGTTCGCGCTGGCATCAATGTCGGTGAGCGGACCGATGGGAGAATTGGTGTCGTCGATATCGATCACGTCGATCACCACGATCTCTGTGTCGGAAAGCCCCCCCTGGTCGGTTGCCGTCACCTCAAGGGTCACCTGAGTCTCGGTTTCGTAATCGAAGGCCTGATCGTCTTTCAATTTGAGCAGGTATCTGTCGCCGGATACGACCACCTCAAACCGGTCGTCCGAAACCGTGAATGTATGCGTATCGCCCACATCCGGATCGAATACTGACAAGGGAGCAATCTCGGCGCCGTAATATTCCTCGACGACCGCAGTGCGGTTATCGGAAACGATGGACACACTGTCGATCAGCGCACCACCCAGATTATCGGAACCGATCTCAACGAATGTCAGCGTATTGGAGCCGTCGCCGGATCCGCCAACGATGTCATAGGCATAGGCCTGCCAGCCCGTTCCCGTAGTGGCCGGGTCGATCGTGTCGATCAACTCGCCGTTCCAATAGACCTCGGCGACACTTTCCCCCACGCCGCCGCGCGACTTCATGTCGAATGTCAGATGATAGACCTGACCATCAAGCTGTCCCTCTATTTGCTGCGAAGCCCAGCCATTGTTCATGGCTGCAAGGTCCAGATGATGATCGCCGTCTGTCGCGCCGTAACTATTGTGCCCCGCCTCATGCACATCAACGTTGTCGTAGGTCCAACCCTCGATCGAAGTTGGATTTTCGTACCAGCCGGACCCGGCGGGTCCGCCGTGAACCCCGTCATGGATTTCGAAGCTGCCGTTGACGACAAACTGTTCTGAGCCGTTTTCCAGATGAACGATCAGATCCGGTGCTTCATTACTGTCTGTCACGGTCACGGTGAAGGTCTTCGTTGAGGAAGAGCCATCCGTTGACGTTGCGGTGACAGTCATCTCGATGGAAGGTTCTGTTTCCGCATCGAACGTCGCGCCATCTTTTACGGTGATGACACCTGTGTCCGGATCGATCTCGAACCTGTCGTCACCAGTCAGCTGGTAGGTGACACTGTCCGCCGGATCAGGATCCTCGGCGAAGGCAGTGATCCCGGCAAATTCGCCCCCATTGGCGGTCTCTGAAATGCTGTTGGCTTCCGGGTCGATGTCGCTCACCGGCCCGATATCGAATTCGTTTTCGTCGCCCACAATAATCCGGAAGGTACCAGTAGAGGTTGACCCATCCGTTGACGTGGCAGTGACTTCAATATCGATATAGGGGGTCGTTTCGCGGTCAATCACCGCGCCATCAGCGACAGTAATCACGCCCGTGTCTGGGTCGATCTCGAACCAACTGTCCGTGATGGAATAGGTGACCGTGTCCGTTGCATCCGGATCTTCGGCGAACGCCGTCACACCGACAACCGTGCCACCGGCGGAGTTCTCCTGGACGAAGTTGTCGGTACCGTCAACGTCCGTCACCGGGCCAATGTCGAACTCGTTCTCGTCGCCCACCGTGATCCGGAAGGTGCCGGTAGCAGTCGAGCCATCCGTTGACGTTGCCGTCACTTCAATATCGATATAGGGGGTCGTCTCGCGATCAATCACCGCGCCATCAGCAACGGTAATAACGCCCGTATCCGGGTCGATATCGAACCGACTATCGGTGATGGAATAGGAAACCGTGTCCGTCGCATCCGGGTCTTCAGCAAACGCCGTCACACCGACAACCGTGCCACCGACGGAGTTCTCCTGAACGAAGTTGTCGGCTCCGTCCGCATCCGTCACTGGGCCGATGTCGAATTCGTTCGCGTCTCCGACCGCGACCCGGAAGGTACCGGTCGAAGTCGATCCATCCGTGGACGTCGCCGTCACTTCAATATCGATAAAAGGCGTCGTCTCGCGGTCGATCACCGCGCCAACGGCAACGGTAATCACGCCCGTGTCCGGGTCGATCTCGAACCGGCTGTCTGTGATGGAATAGGTGACCGTGTCGGTCGCATCCGGATCCTCGGCAAACGCCGTCACACCAACGACTGTACCACCGGCGGAGTTCTCCTGGACGAAGTTGTCGGCACCATCAACGTCCGTCACCGGGCCAATGTCGAACTCATTCTCGTCGCCCACCGTGATCCGGAAGGTTCCTGTCGAAGTCGATCCATCCGTGGACATCGCCGTCACTTCAATATCGATATAGGGGGTCGTCTCGCGATCAATCACCGCGCCATCAGCAACGGTAATAACGCCCGTATCCGGGTCGATATCGAACCGACTATCGGTGATGGAATAGGAAACCGTGTCCGTCGCATCCGGGTCTTCAGCAAACGCCGTCACACCGACAACCGTGCCACCGACGGAGTTCTCCTGAACGAAGTTGTCGGCTCCGTCCGCATCCGTCACTGGGCCGATGTCGAATTCGTTCGCGTCTCCGACCGCGACCCGGAAGGTACCGGTCGAAGTCGATCCATCCGTGGACGTCGCCGTCACTTCAATATCGATAAAAGGCGTCGTCTCGCGGTCGATCACCGCGCCATCGGCAACGGTAATCACGCCCGTATCCGGATCGATTTCGAACCGACTATCGGTGATGGAATAGGTGACCGTGTCCGTTGCATCCGGGTCTTCAGCAAACGCCGTCACGCCGACAACGGTGCCGCCCACGGAGTTCTCCTGGACGAAGTTGTCGTCTCCGTCCACGTCCGTCACCGGGCCAATGTCGAATTCGTTCGCGTCTCCGACAATAATCCGGAAGGTCCCGGTCGAGGTTGACCCATCCGTTGACGTTGCCGTCACCTCGATGTCGATATAGGGGGTTGTCTCTCGGTCAATCACTGCGCCATCGGCAACGGTAATCACGCCCGTATCCGGGTCGATCTCGAACCGACCATCGGTGATGGAATAGGAAACCGTGTCCGTCGCATCCGGATCTTCGGCAAACGCCGTCACGCCGACAACCGTGCCACCGGCCGAGTTCTCCTGGACGAAGTTGTTGGCACCATCAACGTCCGTCACCGGTCCAATGCCGAACTCGTTCTCGTCGCCCACCGTGACCCGGAAGGTTCCGGTAGAAGTCGAACCATCCGTTGAGGTGGCAGTGACTTCAATATCGATATAGGGGGTCGTCTCGCGATCAATCACCGCGCCATCGGCAACGGTAATAACGCCCGTATCCGGATCGATCTCGAACCGGCTGTCTATGATCGAGTAGGTGACCGTATCCGTCGCATCCGGATCATTCGCAAAGGCGACCACGCCGACAACGGTACCCCCTGCGGCGTTTTCCGTTACAAAATTGTCGGTGCTGTCGACGTCCTCGACAGGGCCGACCCCGGTGTTCCCACCATCGCCGCCTTCACCAGCACCTCCGCCTCCGCCGCTGGTTCCGTCACCAACCTGGGAGCCCGATGACTGAATGCCATCGCCGCCCAGATCGAATTGAGACAACGTCGGGTCGAGACCACGCGCTTCCGGAACGGCACCGTCGCCAAGGCCGCCGTCATCGTTTGGACCACCATCTGCGGTTTCGGCCACTTCGGTACCGCCGTCCGGTAGTAGCGTGTCACCGGCTCCAGCTCCGCCCAATCCCTGACCCAGCCCCCCATGCGCACCCTGGCCGTCTCTGCCGCCGTCGCCGCCAAGTCCCTCGGCATCCTGGGTTGAAGCACCAGATCCTCGATCCTCGAGGGGCACAGCCTGATAAAGGTTCGCCAAGGTTGCTTCACCGGTATCTTCCGGTTCCACGGACAGGGAATAATCATTGCCACCGGCCGGGCGGTAGGGATCGCCTGCTTGAGCCTCCATGCGTGCAGGCGACGGTTCTGATCCGCCGTTGGACTTTGCTGCGGTCTCCGTTGAAGAAGAAACGCCGGGCTTGCCTGCATTCGCTGAAGTATCGGTGTCGGCCATGACTTGCACGTGCTCCGTTAAAACCAAACGTCATCACACGCAGGGTTACCTTAATAAAAACCAACTTCAATCTTCGAATTACATGTATAACTTGATGTAAATTTAGAATTTGTGGTATTTTTGGTAAACGGTTTTGAAACAATTACGCGCCTTAATGTATTCAAGGAGGCGCTTACTATGGCATCTTTTATCACTGATACTTTTTCCAGTATCAAACTGCCGCAACTGGAGTTTTTTTCCTCCGAAACCGGAGAAAAAGTATCAACACCGAAACTCCCGCGCTCGGTGATAACCGCTTCCATCCTGATCAATATCCTCGGTCTGGCGATGCCACTGACCATCTTGCAGGTCTATGACCGGATTCTGCCGAACAAATCGACCGACACGCTCGTCATCCTGATCGCAGGACTGGGTTTCGTTCTGGTGATCGATGCAGTTCTGAAAACGACACGGTCGTATCTGACAGGCTGGCTTGCAGCCTCTTTCACCCACCAGGCCAACGTCGAAGCAGCCAGACGTCTTCTGCACTCCAGAGCGGACATCAACTCTGAGGCGACGGTGACCAAACACCTGGACGCGCTGCGCTCGCTGCAAGCAATGGGTGACCATTACGGTGGTCAGGCCCGCCTCCTGGCAATCGACCTTCCCGCCAGCCTCCTCTTTCTTGCCGTCCTGTTTCTTATCGGGGGGCCGATCGGCTTCGTGCCGCTTGTTCTCCTGGCCTTGTTTGCCCTGAGAACCGCCGCTCTAAATACAAGGATCGACAGCCTGATTGAAAAACGCGCGGAGCAGGATCAGCGAAAATACGATTTCATCTTCGAGGTCCTGTCCGGCCTCAACACCATCAAGGCCATGGCCTTCGAGCCGGTCATCCTGCGCAGGTTTGAACGCCTGCAGACGCAAAATTCTCGCCTTGGCTACGACTATATCGATCTCAACAACCGGGCACGGAATTCCTCCGGGTTCTTCACCGTCCTCACAACGGTCTGCGTGGTGTCGGCCGGGGCCCTCATGGTCATGTCCGGGTTCATCAGTGTCGGGGCGGTTGCGGCCTGCACCCTGCTGGCAGGTCAGGTCGTGCAGCCCCTGCTGCGCGGCATCAACCACTGGACGGACATGCAGCGGGTCAAACATGACTTCCGCGAAGCGCGCGCCCTGTTCGATTTGCCAAAGGAAGAGCGATCAGGAAACAGGAACCTGACAATTGTCGGCAACATCAAGCTGCAAAATGCCAGCTTCGCCGCGCGCAGCGATGCGATCGTGCCTGTCCAGAATCTGAGCCTGACGATCAATGCAGGAGAAACGGTTGCCTTTGAGGGCAGCGACGGCAGCGGCCGAACGACGCTTGCTCGCCTGATTTCCGGTGATATCGAACCGACCTCCGGCAAGATCATGATAGACGGACAGGATCTTTACGGTGTCGACCACCGGTATCTGTGCCGGCACATCGCCTACGTCAGCAACGACGCCCAGATGTTCGCCGGCACGATCCTGCAGAACCTGACTCTCTTCGGATCTCGCGCGAGCCCGCAAAAAGCCCGCATGGCCGCTGACCTGATCGGCCTTGAAAAGGACATTCACCTGCTGCCGCTGGGCTACGACACAATGCTCGGCAACGCGATTGAAGAAAATCTCACCGACAGCATGGTACAGCGCATTGCCATTGCGCGCGCGCTCGCAGGCGAACCGAAGATCCTTATCCTCAACGATGCCAATGGCGCTCTCGACCACAAGAGCGAAGCCCAGCTCGTTGAAGCGTTGAAGCGGCTCAAAGGCCAGTTGACGACATTGATCGTCAGCCACCGCCCTTCTTTCCGCGCCATTGCCGACAAGCAGTTTCTGATGGAGCACGGCCGGATTAGCGCCTTGCCGAACACGCCGAACACCCCTCGATACAAATTGCGGCGGCGCGAGCCTGCCGACACCAAAAAGCAGGCTTAGGAGCTGAACATGTCCCTGGCGGCTTTTGAAAACGCGGACTCGATCTTTCAGAATCTGAACCCGGCAGAAAGCCGGATGAACCTGGAAACCCGTGTCCAGCAGCATTCAGGCAGTACGATCGACCGCGCGTCTCCGGCAGAGGCCTGTTTGCTGCCCCTGCTGGAAGCTCTCGGTTGGGATGGCATGGAACGCCATCTCTTCGAAGCCCTGCCTCACCTTGAAGGCATAAAGGGCATCTTCGACCTTCGCGCCGTGCTGACCCGGCTGAACTTTCGGGTCACTCCGACCGGACGGTCCGCAAAGCAGCTGACCGCGGAACAGTTTCCCTGCCTGGTGAAACACGGAGACAATCTACTGGTCGGCCTGGGGCGCACGAGCGACGGCCGGTTCCAGGCCTACAGCGGCGAGGCTCATCGCACGGTCGCCATTGCCTTCAGCGAACTCAAGGATGCCGAGATCTTCGTGATCGAGCCGGATGACAGCACCGAAAGCGCCGGTTTTCAGCACTGGTCCTCCCGCCTGTTCCATCAGTTCAGGGGCACGGTGCTGTCGATCATGACCGTCGGCCTGCTGTCGAACATCCTGGCGCTCGGTCTGCCGCTCTTTGTCATGAGCGTTTACGACAAGGCTATCGGCGCCAAATCCGTTTCCGTGCTGGTCACGCTGCTGATCGGCATTGCGCTTGTGCTGATCATGGAC
Source organism: Labrenzia sp. C1B70 (assembly GCF_000475395.1). Taxonomy (NCBI): domain Bacteria; kingdom Pseudomonadati; phylum Pseudomonadota; class Alphaproteobacteria; order Hyphomicrobiales; family Stappiaceae; genus Labrenzia; species Labrenzia sp. C1B70. Next base: position 298,688 of record NZ_AXCE01000010.1, on the reverse strand, counting down.
TGGATGGTCAGAGGCACCAAATCGCATCTCCAGGCTTACCTGGGCGCCAGGCTCGACGCGGTGGTCGCCAACACCACCTTCCGCCATTTCCTGCATCTGCCGCTCCCCCTGATTTCGTCTGCCCCCATCGGAGCGCAAATCACCCGTCTGAAGCAGTTCGACGGCGTGCGGGACGTCTTTCACGGAAATCTCGCCAATGCGTTGATCGACCTTCCCTTCTCGGTGATTTTCGTCATGGTTCTCGGCTTCATTGGCGGGCCGCTGGCACTGCTGCCGGCTGGGCTACTGGTGCTCTATGTCCTGTCGGCCATGCTCATCGTTCCGCGCATGAAACAGGCAATCAATCAGGCCGGCGATGCAAAATCGCGCATGCAGAACATCACCGTGGAGATCCTGTCGAAGCGAAAGGCCATCCGGGAACTGTCCGCCGACGACATCTGGGTCGAGAAATACCGGGCGATTTCCGCAGACTTTGCGCTGAAGAACCTGAAGACGAGGCAACTGTCGCAGGTCATGCAAGTGGTCTCGCAGATGTTCATGACCCTGTGCGGCATCGGTGTCCTCGGTTTCGGAGCCGTTCTGGTCATGAACCAGGACCTTTCTCAAGGCGCGCTCATTGCCGTCATGGCCCTTTCCTGGCGTGCGCTCAGCCCGATGCATCAGGCCTTTCTCAGCGTATCGCAACTGGGCCAGGCCCAGCAGACGATCGAACGGATCAACAGCCTTCTGAAAATCGAAATGGAACGCCAGCCCGGCAGGCTGCCGAGCCTGCACCGCCAGTTCCAGGGCACGATCCGCTTTTCCAACGTCGTGCTGCGCTACCCTTCCCGCCAGGAACCGGCCTTGCGCAATTTTTCGCTTCAGATGGAGCAGGGATCCGTAACCGCGATCACCGGCCCGAGCGGCTGCGGCAAGACCTCGCTGGTGCGGGCCGTACTCGGGCTTTATCGACCCCAGATGGGCGCTGTCCTTGTCGACGATCTCGACATCCGCCAGCTCGACCCGGGCGAATGGCGCAACTCCATCGGCTATGCACCGGAACACCACGATTTCTTCTACGGTACGATTGCGCAGAACTTCCGCATGGCCAATCCGCAGGCGGACAACGATCAGGTTCGCAAGGCCTTCGAGGAATTCGGCCTCAACGCCTATGGCGAGCTTCTGCCCCAGGGTGTGGAGACCCGGTTGACCGGCCAGCTGATCGAAGTGCTGCCGGACAACGTCAAACAACGCCTGCTGCTGGCCAGAGCCTTCATGCGCCCTGCCCCGATCTATCTGCTCGATAACCCTGCCGGAAATCTGGATTTCGAAGGCGACAAGTTCCTGATGAAGAAGATCGACCAGGTTCGCGGCAAGTCGACCGTCGTCATCACGACCTACCGCCCCAGCCACATGCGCATGGCAGACAACCTCGTCTACATGCAGAACGGCATGGTGGCGATAGCCGGAGCCCCGAAGGACATCCTTGAAGACGTGCTCAAGCAGCAATCGAAATAACGTACGGGGCCGTCGCCGGCCCGCCGCAAGACAACCGCCGAGGACTTTCCAATGGCAGCAAAAGACGATCCCGACACTCTCCGCAAGGCGGTCTACGGCCGCGTCGGCCTTCCGCTGGAATTGGAAGACGGCGTACCCCCGGCCTTTTATTCACGCCTCCTCATGGGACTGACCATCGCGACCGGCTTCCTGTTGCTGTGGGCTGCCGTCGGCCAGATCCGGGAAGTGGCCAACACGATCGGGGAGATAGCGCCTGCCGGCCAGATTTTGAAAGTGGAGCACCTGGAAGGCGGCATCGTCTCGGAGATCCTTGTTGAGGAAGGCCAGCTGGTACAGGCCGGAGACCCACTCGCCCACCTGGAAAAACAGGATACGACCACGGAACTCGCCCGCATTCAAAGCCGTCTCAGCTATCTGGAACTTGAGGAACGCCGTCTGCTTGCACAGGAATACAGCGATGCCAACACCGTTGGCCTGCGCCTGGATCCGTCGGTGGATGGCCTGAGCACCCAGCAACGGGCGGCCTTGACCGCCAACCGCAAGGCGGTTGCCGACGAACAGGAAGCCTACACCGCACGTGTCGCCCAGAGGCGTGCCGAAGTGGTCAGCCTGGAAGCACAGGTCGAACTTCAAAAATCTCAGGTCGAACTGGAAAAGGAAAAATTCCAGATCCAGGAAGGTTTGCTGAAAGACGGCTACACGTCGCGTCGCCGCTTCCTGGAGGCCAAGGGGGATTTTCAGCGGTCGCAGGTCACACTTGAACAGCTGTTCGGCAATCTCGCACAGGCCCGTGAAATGCTGACCGAAGCCCAGGCCAGCCTCAGTCAGGCCGGCGCCGAAGTGAACCGGGATGTCGCCGACGAGCGCGCCAGGATTGCCCAGGAGCGCGACGAACTGAAACAGGAAATCGCCAAACTGAAAGACCGGCAGGACCGCCTGTTCGTGAAGGCGCCGGTGGCAGGTTACGTCAAGAGCCTTGGCCCGACCGGTCGTGGTGCAGTCGTCAATCCCGGCGATCTGATTGCCGAGATCGTCCCCCTGTCCGAAAACCTCGTTGCCGAGGTGAAGGTCAATCCGAAGGACGTCGGCCATATCAACATCGGCGACAGGGCCGACATCACGATCACCAGCTACGACCCGAACATCTATGGCACCGTGGCCGCGGAAGTGGAGACCATTTCCGCCTCGAGTTTCCAGGACGAATTCGGCGAATACTACTTCAAGGCAACCCTCGCCTTTCCCGGCCAGGTCATCGGCGCCGGTTCACACGAACGGCCGATCCGCCCTGGCATGCAGGTCAACGCCCAAGTGGTCACCGGATCGAAATCGATCCTCCTTTACCTGCTGCACCCTGTAACACGTGCGGCACGAACGATCTTCACAGAGCGCTGAAGTCGAGTTTTCCGGAAATCCTGAAGCCCCGGAAACACTCCGGGGCTTTTTCTTCTTGCAGATACACCGGGGCTTCTTCCGAGAAAGAGTGGAGGTCGCCGCCCAGGATACAAAAAACCCCGGAGCGAACTCCGGGGTTTTGACGTTTTCACACTTCATTGGCTCAGTGGGTTGCCGGCGTCACCATCGCATAGATCGTGTCATGCACGTTGAGCACGCCGATCGGACGGCCATCGCTGTTGACGATGTTTGCCTCGCCCTCGCCCGTGTCGGCAAAGGTCCGGGCCGCTTCTTCCAGCAGGATGCCGCTGGAAATCGTCGGTCCGTTTTCCAGCGTCCGGGACGTATCCATGACCGTGTCGACCAGGATCACCCGGCCACGGTTCACTTCCTTGACGAAGTCGGCAATGTAGGCGTCCGCAGGCTTCAGAACGATTTCCTGCCCGGTCCCTTGCTGCACAACTGCCCCGTCGCGCAGGATCGCGATCCTGTCGCCAAGGCGCAGCGCCTCGTCCAGATCGTGGGTGATGAAGACGATGGTCTTGTGCAGCTCTTCCTGAAGGTCGAGAAGCACGGTCTGCATGTCCATGCGGATTAGCGGGTCGAGCGCCGAGAACGCCTCGTCCATCAGCAGAATGTCAGCATCGTTGGTGAGTGCGCGCGCAAGCCCCACACGCTGCTGCATGCCGCCGGACAGCTGGTTGGGATAGTGGTTCTCGAACCCTTCCAGCCCGACGCGGGCAATCCAGCGGGCCGCACGCTCTTCAGCTTGCTTGACCGGCACACCCTGGATTTCCAGACCATAGATGGCGTTCTTCATCACCGTGCGGTGTGGCAGCAGCGCGAACTTCTGGAACACCATCGCCGTCTTGTGGCGGCGGAATTCCCGAAGCTCTGCCTGAGACATCTTGCAGACATCATCGTTGCCATAAAGCACTTCGCCATCGGTCGGGTCGATCAACCGGTTGATATGGCGGATCAAGGTGGATTTGCCCGAGCCGGAAAGGCCCATCACCACCTGGATCTTGCCACCTGGCATGGAGATGTTGATGTCGTTGAGGCCAAGCACATGGTTGAATTTCTCGTTCAACTCGGACTTGGACATGCCGTCCTTGACCTTCTTGACCATCTCCTTGCCGTTCGATCCGAAGATCTTGTAGAGATTCTTGATCTCGATACCCGTTGCCTCAGCCATGAACCACCTCCGAGTGTTTCTGAAGGCGCTTGCCGAAAGCCTGGGTTGCGCGGTCGAAGATGATGGCGATCGCGACGATGGACAGGCCGCTGAGCATACCTGCGGTCAGGTACTGGTTGTTAATGGCAACAAGCACTTCCTGCCCAAGTCCACGTACGCCGATCATGGAAGCGACAACAACCATGGAAAGCGACATCATGATGCACTGGTTGATCCCGGCCATGATGGTCGGCAAAGCCAACGGAAGCTGAACGTTCATCAGCTTCTGACGGGCGCTGGATCCAAAGGCATCAGCAGCTTCAAGCACATCCGTATCGACAAGCCGGATACCCAGATTTGTCAGGCGGATCATCGGCGGAATGGCGTAAATCACGACGGCTATCAGACCCGGGACCTTGCCGATACCGAAAATCATCACAACGGGAATGAGGTAGACGAAGCTCGGCATCGTCTGCATCAGGTCCAGGATCGGATTGACGAAACCCTGAACACGATCGGACCGCGCCATCACGATGCCGATCGGAATTCCCAGAACAATTGCCAGCAAGGTGCATACGGTAACCATGGCGACGGTGCGCATGGTGTCTTCCCAGAGCCCGAACACCCCGATGAACACCAGGGCCAGTACCGTTCCGACCGTAACACTGATCTTTCGGCTCAAAAAGTAAACCGCCAGCGCGAAAACCGCGAGAATGATCGGCCAGGGCGAGTTGATCAGAAGGTTTTCGAGGAAGACCAGGAAATCTTGCAAGGGGTTGAAAAAGTTGTCGATATAGTCGCCGTAGGTTCTGGTGAAACCTCTGAACGAACCGTCGATTGTCTTCTTGATCGCCAGCAGGTCTGTTCGACCCAGCGATGGAAATTCTATCCAATCCATCTTTGTTGTCCCGATGGTTTAGTTTTTGCCCCAAATGGTTGGGGCCGCACCATTGGAGCGGCCCCTGTTGTTTCTTTTGCCTGTCAGAGCGCGGCTTTCACTTTTTCAGCGACTTCCGGGCTGACCCACTGGGTCCAGACATCTTCGAAGTTTTCGAGGAAATAGTATGCGCCATCTTCGTTGGCAGCCTGGTTGTCGGTCATCCAGGCAAGAACCTTGCCGGCCGTCCGGTTATCCCAGGTGCGGCCCTTGATGTACTCCATGGCCGGGCCTGCCTTGTTGGCGAAGTCGTCGGTGACGACGGTAAAGACTTCAGACTTCACCCAGGAGTTCGGCTTCGGCTCCGGGCAGTCCTCGATCACGGTGCAGGTGTCCCACTCTTCCTTGTCATGCGGGACTTCGAAGTCGAGCAGGGTCATGTCGTACTTGCCGAGGATCGCGGTCGGTGCCCAATAGTAACCGAGCCAGCCTTCCTTGCGCTCGTTGGCTTTTGCCAACGCACCGTCAAGGCCCGCAGCGGAACCCGGATCGACCAGTTCGAAACCGCCCTTGTCGAAGCCGAAGGCGCGGAACAGGTTGCCGGTGGTGATGCGGCAGTTCCAGCCTGCAGGGCAGGTGAAGAAGGCACCCTTGCTTTCGTCTTCCGCGCCAGGGAACAGTTCCGGATGTGCCAAGGCATCCTTGACGGTGTAGATGTCATGCTCTTCGGCGATATAGGTCGGGACCCAGAAGCCTTCGACGCCGCCTTCGTTCAGGATTTCACCGCCGATGATCAGGGAACCTTCGGCAACTGCCTTGTCGAGAGGCTCGCGCACGGCGTTGATCCAGAGTTCCGGAGCCATGTCCGGTTCGCCTTTTTCATTCATGGAGGTGAATGTCGGCATGGTATCGCCACTCACCAGTTCAACGGTACAGCCGTAGCCGTTTTCCAGAATGATCTTGTCGATCTGCGAAATAGCGCCTGCCGACGCCCAGTTCATTTCCGCAACGGTGACCGTGCCGCACTCTTCTGCCATGGCGGACGAGGCCATGCCGATAAGAGCGGTCGCGGCGACCGAGACAAACAACTTCTTCATGAGGATGCTCCTGTGCAGTCTGTTTGCTTGAGATTGAATTGGGCGCGGCGCGCGAAAGCTTCCGTGAAAGCAATCACCTCCCTGCGCGTCCAATGGAAAAGAATAACGAGTTGAGAACAGAATTGAGCCGTGAAGGCCTCTAGATTAAATCTTATTAATTCAGCCTTCATTTGACGCATATACGTTGTTCTTGCTCGAAATAAGCCTGACCGCCGTCTCTACTTGAGAAGAAGGTCATACTCGGTATTTGTACCGAGCTCAGGCCCAACGACCAATACAATTGCATTAAGAGGCTCCTAGCACAACAGTATAGTCGCAATTCTCATACCATTCATACGTCAAATTTCGTGAACATGCCTGCAAACGACATTTTAATGCCGGTATTCGTCATGACACATAATTTTCTTACTATGACAGTGATTCTTTTCACCCTTAAAAGGTGTTTAAACTCAATAAGATCAACCAGTAAGTGCCGAATTTAACCATGTGTACTGATGACCTGATCGCGTAACACCTTGTGCACGAGGTCGGCAAGTACCGGTGCGGAACAAGTGTGCTTTCGCAAGAAAACCATTTCGCGGCCGGCGCCGCCCTGAAGATCTTTCAAGGTCATCTCCGGACCATGCATCCGCAACCCTCGCCATACGGGCAAAATCGCCTGTCCTGCTCCCTGAGACACCATCTGCGCGATCGTTTCCGGAGCATCGAGCTCACAAAGGATGTGTTCTTCGCCAACCAACACGCCAAAATCCGCCCAGAGTTTGCGGCCGCCCCACGATTGCCTGTCATAGACAATCCAGGGCAGTTTTCCGGCCTCGGTTTTGGATAGATCGCGTTCGGGCGGCAAGGCATGAACGATAGCCTGAGCCTCCAGTGTTCTGCAGATGATGTCCTTGGGCAATTCAAATGGGGCGGCAACCGTAATGGCCGCGTCCAACGCCCCGCTGCGCAATCCTTCGTAAAGGTCGGCCGACGTGCCGGGCCGAACGGTCAGCACCGCCTGAGGCGCCTTTTGCCGGAACTGCTGGATGACCGCGGGCACGTTGTCCGAAAGGGCCGTCGATACCGCCCCAAGCCGAAATGGACCGCTTAACCCATCAGCATCTATGCGGTTTGTCAGCTGCTCCGCGTCCCGCACAAGGCGACGTGCTGCGGGCAACAGCCGGAAACAGGTTTCGGTCGGCAGGGCTGCGTGTGCCGTTCGGTTGAGAAGCGTTGCCCCCAATTCGGCTTCCAGCACACGAATACGCTGGCTGACGGCAGCGGCCGTGAGCCCCTGCTGCCGCGCAGCCGCAGCAATGGATCCGGTTTCGGCAACGGCCAGCAGGCTTTCAAGAAATCGGGTGTCCAAAACATTTCCCTTCGCTCAGAAGCAGAAAAACATCTTAAATGTTTTGAATCGGATCTGCTACTCAACATCCATTTTCAAAGGAGCCGAGCGATGCAACCCTGTTTTCACCTTGCCTATCACGTAACCGATCTGGACGAAGCCCGCGCGTTCTACGGCGGCCTGCTTGGCTGCAAGGAAGGTCGCAGCACGCAGACCTGGGTCGACTTCAACTTCTTCGGCCATCAGGTGTCCCTCCATCTCGGCAAGCCTTTCGAGACGACCAACACCGGCAAGGTCGGTGATCACATGGTGCCGATGCCGCACCTGGGCGTGGTGCTGGACATGGAGACCTGGAAGACGCTTGCGCAAAAACTGACAGACGCTAACCTCGCCTTCGTCATCGCCCCGACCGTCCGGTTCGAGGGCCAACCCGGCGAGCAGAGCACCATGTTTTTCAAGGACCCTTCCGGCAACCCAATCGAAATCAAGGGCTTTGCCGATGAAGCCGGGGTTTTCGCCGCATGAGGCCCGTCGTTCCCTTTGTTTCCTCCGCAAGCCCTGATGAGCGCCAGAGCTGGCGCGAAGCACTGCCGAAGGCTCTCGACGGCATCGCCGACGTCAAGCCGTTCGAAGACCTGACGGAAGACCAACGATCTGAAGCGCGCGTTGCCATCGTCGCCAATCCGAACCCCGCCAATGTGGCGGCACTTCCCAATCTGGTCTGGGTACAAAGCCTGTGGGCCGGGGTGGAGCGCCTGATGGGTGAGCTTCCCGCAAACGGTCCGAAGATCGTCCGCCTGACGGATCCGCAAATGGCGGAAACCATGTCGGAAGCGGTTCTTGCCTGGACGCTTTACCTGCACAGGGGCATGCCCCGTTACATTGCCCAGCAGCGGCAGAAGGTCTGGCAGGACCATGTACTCGAACGTCCACAGGAACGCACGGTTGGTGTTCTGGGTCTTGGCAAGCTCGGCGCAGCGACCGCCTTGCGGATGAAAGCCAACGGCTTCAACGTGCTCGGCTGGAGCCGCACCGAAAAATCAATTGAAGGCATAGCCTGCCGGCATGGTCGCGCCGGGCTTCTGGAGGTGCTCGGCCAGTCCGATTTCATCGTCCTGCTGATGCCGCTGACGGATGAAACACGGGGGCTGATCGGCCAGGACGAGCTGAGCGCCTGCAAGAAGGGCGCTTCGATCATCAATTTCGCCCGAGGCCCTATTATCGACACTGCCGCTCTCATCAACAAACTCGACAACGGCCCGCTCGGCCATGCAGTTCTCGACGTCTTCGATGAAGAACCACTGCCACCGTCAAGTCCGCTGTGGGATCATGACAAGGTCACGGTGCTGCCGCACATATCCGCCCCGACCATCATCAGCACAGCGTCCAGGATCGTGGCAGACAACATCGGCCGGTATTTTGAAGACGGTACGGTTCCCCCAGCCGTCGACCGGGACCGTGGATACTGAAATTTGATCCGCTCTCCGTCGCAATAGTGTCAAGGATCAGCCTCTAATCAGGCGACAACCGTTTCGTCTCCTTCAAAGGTGTTTCATGACCGATCTCCCAATTCTTGGTGCCGCGCTGACAGTCGACGCGCTGGAAACCCATCGCAATCTGATGCTGGACAAACCGCGGGATCTGGAACTTCAGGACTTCTGGCCGGCCGAAGTGCTGAACGGTGACTGGAAACCGATTGTCGAGAAGGCCCAAAAACTGCTGGACGGCCATCAGGGCCGTGTCGGCATTCACGGCCCCTTCTTCGGCTTCACCGTCGACAGCATGGATGTGGATGTCCGCGAGATCGTACGCAAGCGCCTGTTGCAGGGGCTGGAAGTCTGCGAGGCACTGGGCGGCACCCACATGGTCGTGCACAGCCCCTATTCGACCTGGGACTTCAACAACCTCGACAATTATGAAAATGCCCGGCAGCGCAAGATAGAGCTCTGTCACCTGACCATGAGCGACGCAGTCAAGCGGGCAGAAGATATCGGCTGCGAACTCGTCATCGAGAACATCGAGGACAAGGACCCTTATGCCCGGATAAAGCTTGCAGAGAGCTTCGGTTCACAGGCGGTGAAAGTCTCTATCGATACCGGACACGCTCACTATGCTCATGGCACGACTGGCGCCCCGCCGGTCGATTACTACGTCAGGGCCGCCGGCAATCGTCTGCGCCATATCCACCTGCAGGACGCGGATGGATACGCCGACCGCCACTGGACGCTTGGGCAGGGCACCATCAACTGGCACTCCGTGTTCGGCGCGCTTTCCAAACTCGAGAGTGATCCCCGTCTGATCATCGAACTGCGCGACCATTCCGGCCTGCCGGCGTCAATTGCCAACATGGCGGCACTTGGACTGGCGCAGTAACCAGCAGGATGGCACTGCGAGGCGGCGCATATCCGTGCGCCGTCATTGCGGACAAGTGCTTCGCAGGGCACACGCCGAGCCGCAATGACGCCCAGGCGAAAGCCTGAGCGTCTGATTTTTTGGCCTCAGCCCATCGCCCAGGGGCCGTGGTAGCCGCCGCCGTCCTTGTCGGTGCGTTCAAAGCCATGCGCGCCGAAGAAATCGCGCTGGCCCTGAAGCATGTTTGCGGTGGAACGGCCTGTGCGCATGATGTCGAAATAGGACAGCGCCGCCGAAAGGGCCGGTACCGGCAAACCATGCAGCGCGGACTGGGCAACGACCTGGCGAAGCATCGCTTCGGTTTCCTTCAGCTTTGCCGAGAAGAACGGCGCCAGCATCAGGTTGCGTTCGGCGTCGTCGGACAGTGCGGACGACATGTCGTTCAGCATGGACGAGCGAATGATGCAGCCGTTACGCCAGATCTTGGCGATTTCCGGCAGGGGCATTGCCCAGCCATATTGTTTGGCCGCTTCCAGGATCAGACCGAAGCCTTGCGCATAACAGATGATCTTGCCGGCAACGAGAGCAGCTTCCAGCGCATCGATCGTCACGGCCTCGCGGTCCATGCCGCTCGGAGCCGCGCCAAATTCGGCTTCGCCTTCCTTGCGTTCCTCATACCGCGCGGACATGTTGCGCACGGCAACGGCCGCCTCGATGGCGCTCGCCGGGGTGCCCAGCATCAGCGCCTCGATGGCCGTCCAGCGGCCAGTGCCTTTCTGGCCGGCCTTGTCCAGGATGATGTCGAGCATCGGTTTACCGGTGTCCGGATCCGCCGTCTTGGCAACCTTGCCGGAAATCTCGATCAGGTAGGACTGCAGGATGCCGCCATTCCACTTCTCGAAGACATCCCCGATCTCTGAAGCCGACATGCCGAAACCGTCGCGCATGACGCCGTAGACCTCGGCAATCATCTGCATGTCGGCATACTCGATGCCGTTGTGGACGGTCTTGACCAGATGACCCGCGCCCGCTTCACCCAGAAAGGCCGCGCAGGGCGTTTCTTCGTGTTTGGCGGAAATCGCTTCCAGAATATGGCCGACCTGATCCCAGGCGTCCTTCGCACCACCGCCCATGATGGACGGACCGAAGCGCGCGCCTTCCTCGCCACCGGAAACACCGATCCCCATGAAGCGAGGGCCTTTTTCGCCGGCTTCCGCCGCGCGGCGGTTCGTGTCGTGGTAATTGGCATTGCCCGCATCGATGATGAGATCGCCTGCATCGAGCAGCGGCCGCAGAGCCTCGATCTGTGCATCGACCGCTTCACCGGCCGGAACCATCAGGATCACCGCGCGCGGGGTCTTGATGGATGCAACGAAGTCTTCCAGCGTCTTGGTCGGAACCAGTTTCGGCGCGAGTTCCCCGGCCTTCGCCATGAATTGGTCGGTCTTCTCCGTGGTCCGGTTGAACACCGCGATCTGAAAGCCATGTTCGGCAATATTGAGCGCAAGGTTGCCACCCATGGTACCGAGACCGATCAGGCCGATTTCCGCGGCCGCGCCGTTTGAGCTCATGAACATGCCTTTCATAAATCGATTAATGTCTGGTGGGGCGGTGATAGCCGACAAGCTGCCCAACGGCAATGTCTGGTTGGGGCAAGACCGTGTAAAATCCGATCAGCCGAAAGCACTTGCCAGATGATCCACCAGCAGGCGAACGCGCTTGGGGATGAACCGTCGTGACGGCAGGACCGCAAAGAGCGGCAGCTCCGGCAGATCGACCGGACACGCAGCCTCGGCCAAGCGTCCATCCGCCAGGAATTCGGCACACATCGATTTCGGCAAGATACCCGCCACACCGCCATTCAGCACCAGGGCCAGCGCAAGCTGCAGGTTCCGCGTCCTGTAAACAGGGGCGCCTCCTCCTTGCCCTGCCTCTTCTAGCACTTCGGCGGGATCGATCACCCGTCCTGACGTCAACAGTTCCCCGAACGACGCCTCTTCCATGAGCTCCGGCCGGGCAACAAGAACAAGGAAACTGGAGGCGATCTTCCGGACGATGACACTTTCCGATGCAACCCGGTTGCCGCGGAGGGCGAAGTCGAACCGCTCGCCGGTCAGATCAACGGGTCGATCGCTGACATGCACTTCGACCCGGACTTCCGGATATCGCAAATTGAAGCTGGCCATCGCCTCTGCCAGAACATCCAGCGGCAGGTCGACCGGGACGGACATACGCACCATCCCCTGCGGTGCCTGCGCCGATTTCAGCTGTTCTCCGGCCTCCTCCAGATCCCGCAAGGCCGGCTGCACTTTTTCCCGGTAGGCCTCGCCCTCCACCGTGAGGCGCACCTGCCTGGTCGTGCGCTGGAACAGGGCAACGCCAAGCTCTTCCTCCAGTGCCTTGATACGAGCCGTCACTGTCGACCTCGGCAAGTCGAGCTGCCGGGCGGCAGCAGCGAAACTGCCAAGACCGGCAACTTCAACAAAGGTTTCCAGATGTGCCAACGTTGTCATTGCGCGATATTTTCAGCCAGATTGTTCATTTTTATACAGCTACACCGAACAATATCTGCTGTCTACCTACAACGCACCATCAACGGTCCCAAGAGGTATTCCCATGAAACGGCGCAGTTTTCTGAAGTCAGCCGGCACCATGTCGCTGGCTGCTCCGGCAATCTTGACCGGTGTTTCGTCCGCTCCCGCAAGAACCGCAACAGGATCTCCCCGGCTCGACATCACCTGGCTCGGCGGTGCAACGATGCTGATCGAATGCGGTGACCTGACCCTCCTGACCGATCCGGCTTTCGGCGAAGGTGAGGAAGCGTTCCGCATGGGTGACCCCAACCAGATGTTCGATCTCGCCAAGGGACCCGATGTGGTGACCCACAAACGGCTGACCCCGTTTCGCAGTATGGATCTTTCCAAGGTGGATCAAGTCCTGCTGTCCCACCTGCATGAAGATCATTTCGACCAGACGGCGGAAAGCGCAATTGCCCCGGACATGCCGTTCCTCGTTCCCTCTCATGACCGGGAGCGATTGACCGCAAAGGGGTTCACGCAGGTTCAGGTGGCCGACTGGATGAAACCTCACGTGATCACCAAGGGCGACGTCACACTCTCGCTGACCGCACTACCTGCCGAACACTCGGAAAACCCGGAGATTGCCTCGCTGCTTGGCCCAGGTAACGGCTACTGGCTGGAGATCCGCCAGGGCGATTGGGCAAAGTCTGTCTATTGGACCGGTGATACCTTCCCGACGCCAAATGTCCTCGACGCGCTCAGGGGTTTTGGATCGCCGGACGTGTTCATTCCACATCTTGGCGGCGTCGGCACTTCAGGACCTCTCGGGCAGATCAGCATGGGCGCTAATCATGCCGCCGATTTCGTGGATAAGCTCCGGCCTGGCAAGGTGCTGCCGATCCATCACTCCACTTACGCGCTTTATCTTGAACCCGTCACCAGCCTGCCGACTGCGCTTGCCGGCAAGACGCAAGGACTGGATCTTGTTTCGGAAGGCACCTGCGTAAGTTACGTCTGACCACGAAAACAACGGGGCACCGGCGTCTCCAAAGGAGATGCCGGCTGCCGCAAGCGCCTCCCATAATATAAACTTAGCCGGCAAAATTACCCGTAAAAATACCCGCCGCCTGAATAAAACTGTCATGTAGAGCTGATAGGCGATTTTCATCCGCAACCCTTTTGCTGCTCTGTGCAAAGGATCTGTCACATGAAAAAGCTTCTGATCGCAGCCGGCCTCCTGGCCGCGGCATCCGCCTCCGCTTACGCCGACGATGTTACCGGCAAGCTCGTGCTCTACACCTCCCAGCCGAACGCCGACGCCCAGGCAACCGTCGATGCCTTCACCGCGGCGCATCCGGGCGTTGAAGTCGAGTGGGTCCGTGACGGCACCACCAAGATCATGGCGAAGCTGCTGGCAGAATTCGAAGCCGGTGCGCCGAAGCCGGACGTACTGCTGATCGCCGACATGGTGACCATGGAGAGCCTGAAGCAGGAAGGTCGTCTTATGGCGCATGAGGCGGCCGACGTTTCCGCCTACGATCCGGCGATCATGGACAAGGACAAGAGCTACTTCTCCACCAAGCTGATCACCACCGGCATCATGTACAACACCAACGCGCCGATGAAGCCGACGTCCTACAAGGATCTCCTGAAGCCGGAAGCAAAGGACAAGCTAGCCATGCCGTCGCCGCTGACCTCCGGCGCCGCGACCATCCACATGACTGCGCTGACCTCCAACCCGGAGCTTGGCTGGGCCTATTACGAAGGCCTCGCAGACCAGGGCGCCAACCCGCAGGGCGGCAATGGCGGCGTCTACAAGGCGATTGCCGGTGGCGAGAAACTCTACGGCTTCGTCGTCGACTTCCTGCCGATCCGCGAAAAGGTAAAAGGCGCACCGGTTGAGTTCGTCTTCCCGGAAGAAGGCGTCTCCGCCGTCACCGAGCCGGTTGCGATCCTCTCCACTGCCCAGAACCCGGATGCCGCCAAGGCATTTGTCGACTTCCTGATTTCCGAAGACGGTCAGAAGCTTGCCGCATCCCAGGGCTACCTGCCGGCACACCCGGGCGTCCCGGCTCCGGAAGGCTTTCCCGCGCGCGACCAGATCAAGCTCATGGATTTCGATCCGGCCAAGGCCCTGGAACAGGACCAGGCCGACAAGATGAAATTCTCCGAGATCTTCGGCGGGTAAGGCCAACGCCTCCTTTCGACAACGGGCAGCGTGGCGGAAGCCTCGCTGCTTTTTTCCGTTCCCCCGTCATTCCGGACAAATGCAGCGTTGCTCATGCTGATCCGGAATCCAGACATCAGCATGAGCAAAGCGAATACTGTTCAATTTGGAATTTGGCCGCGCCTCCGGCGCGAAACATGTCTGGATTCCGGATCATCGCTCGGCTACGCCTCACTTGTCCGGAATGACTGCGAGAAGCAACGGCAAATCCCTGTGCAGCTATCGAAGCTTTCCGAAAAGACCTCCCTCCTCGCGCTTGTTCTCGGTGCAACGCTGATCTGCGGCCTGCCGCTGCTGCTCTTGTTCAAGACCGGGCTGACGGATGATGGCGGTCTCGACCTGGGCCCGTTGATGGAAGCCGTGCAGAGCCGGTCGGTCCGAAGCGCGCTGTGGCATTCCGTTGAGAGCAGTTTCTTGTCGGCACTGGCAGCAACCGCACTCGGCACCCTGCTCGCACTCCTGATCGGCCTCACCGATATTCGCGCCAAGGGCCTGCTGGTCTTCCTGATCCTGCTGCCGATGATGATCCCGCCGCATGTAACGGCAATTGCCTGGATACAGGCGCTCGGCCCGGGCAGTCCGGTGTTGCGCTGGCTTGGGCTGGCTCCGGAACTCGGCTCCACCCACCCTCTCTACTCCCGCGAAGGCCTCGTCCTGCTGCTGACCCTGCAGCACAGCCCGCTGGTGTTCCTGCTGGTCCGTGCCGCGTTGAGATCGTTTCCGCGCGAACTCTCAGACGCGGCCCGCGTTTCCGGCTCCGGAAGCTTCTTGATGTTGCGCAGGATCACCTTGCCGTTGCTCGCGCCATCCCTGCTGGCCGGTTTTGCGCTCGCCTTCGTTGCCGCACTTGGCAATTTCGGCATCAATGCCCTGATCGGCATTCCGGCACGCTACACCACCTTGCCTGTTCTGGTGTGGCGAAGGCTGGCAAGCTTCGGTCCGGATGTCCTGCCAAACGTGGCGGTAATTTCCGTTATCCTGGCTGTTGTCGCCCTTGCGGCGATCCTGCTGCAAGGTGTGCTGCAGCGGCACCTGCGCACCAGCCTCATCGGTCTGCCGCAAGATCCTCTGGCGATCTCCCTTGGCCGCAAGCGTCCCTTTGTGGAAGCCACTCTCTGGCTGTTCGTCGCCTTCGTGCTGCTGCTGCCGGCAACCTCGTTGCTGGCGACCTCGCTGGTTCCCACTTACGGCCTACCACTGTCTGCGGAAACCCTGACACTCGAAAACTTCACCGAAGTGCTCTGGCGCCAGTCCGTCACGCTCAGGGCCTTCGCCAACTCAACTCTCGTTGCCGGGGTTGCCGCACTTGTCATTGCTGTCATCAGCCTGTTCCTGGCCTATTTCCTCGCCCATCGGAAGCCGGCTCACAGAACCTGGGCGAGCCTTGCGCTCACACAGTCGGAAATCGCCTTTGCCGTGCCCGGCCTGGTGATGTCGATCGCCTTCATCCTGGCATTCATCCGCCCTCTGCCGGTATTGAACATCTCGCTCTACGGCACCCTCTGGATAATCCTGATTGCCTATGTCTCCGTTTTCCTGGCGGTGGGCCTGAAACCGGTTGCCGCCGCCTTCCTGCAAATGGATGGTTCATTGGAAGATGCGGCTCGGGTGGCTGGCGCCGGGTTCTACCGGCGCATGACAAGGATCTTCACCCCGCTCGCAGCTCCCGCGGCTGCCTCCGGTGCAATCCTGGTGTTCCTGACCGCTTACAACGAGGTCACGGTCTCCGCCCTGCTCTGGTCGACCGGCAACGAGACCATCGGCACGACAATCTTCAACTACGAAGACGGCGGCTACACTACGCTTGCCGCCGCCATGTCGGTTGTGGTCGTCGCCGCAACGATTTTGATCATGCTGACAATGAATGCACTGGCCCGCAGGGTTCCGGCCGGGACGATCCCCTGGAAGGATTGAGGGATAGTCGAAGCTCTTGTCATCCCGGGTCTGCGCTGCGCTTTACCCTGGGTGACAACAAGGAAAAAACTCACTCCGGCAACACCCATCCCCGCAGGATATCGAGCTGCAGGAGCTCGCCAGGTTCCGCCTTTCGGTGAAGCACCATGAGAAGCGGTTGCGAAAGGCCTTCGAGACGGACGAAGACTTCCCAATAGCCACCCCGGTAGATCGTCCGTTCGACCGTTGCTTCGAAGCCGGAAATGCCCGTTGCGAGCACCAGATGTTCCGGCCTGAGCAACAACGTTGCTGGGCCCGAAACTGTTTGGTCAGGACAATCGACGACCGCGATGACATTGCCGAACCGCACTTGCGCCTCGCCGTTTTCAACTCGCAGCACATCCACCGGAACGAGGGTGCTGCGGCCGATGAAACCGGCGACCTTCTTCGAATTCGGACGGCGGTAAAGCGTGTCGGGATCGTCCGCCTGCAGGATGCTGCCATCCCACATCACCGCCACCTTGTCGGCAAGGGCCATCGCCTCGCGCTGGTCGTGGGTAATGAAAAGCGTCGTCGCGCCGCTCGCCCTGTGGAATGCCGCCAGCTCTTCTTCCATCGTGCTGCGCAAATGCGGATCGAGATTGGCGAGAGGCTCGTCCATCAGGACGGTGCGCGCGCCTTGCGCCAGGCATCGCGCCAGCGCCACCCGTTGGCGCTGACCGCCGGAAAGTTCGGCCGGCTTGCGCTGCCGGAACGGTGTCAGGGCCACCGTTTCCAGGCACTCCGCCACACGGGCCGACACCGCGCTCCGCGTTTCACCCGCCGTCTCCAGCGGAAAGGCGACATTAGCGGCAACATTCATGTGCGGCCACAGCGCATAGGACTGAAACACCACTCCCACCTGGCGCTGCTCGGGCGGCAGGTGCAGGCCCTTGCCGGCAACGGCCTGCCCACTGAGTTTGATCTCTCCCGCATCGACCGGCTCCAACCCGGCAATGGCGCGCAGCAAGGTCGACTTGCCGCAACCGGACGGGCCGAGCACCACGAAAAACGTGCCGTCCTCAATCGAAAGGGACACGCTGTTCAGCGCCTTATGGGCATCGAAGGACTTGGAAACGGAAGCAAGCTGGATGGACATGCCTCCCGTTAGCCTTCTCCCATGACAGATTGATTACAACTGCTGCAAACGCCCCTCATCGGCCCCGCAAACGCAGCAGCAGGTCGACTTCCTCTTCCAGCGCGCGGCCATAGGCCCTGGCCGCCGGGGCGTTGGAATGCATCAGTGTTTCGTGGCGGAACAGGCAATAGGCTGCAAGGCACCAGTGATAGGCGCCGCGCTCCTTCAGAAAATGCTCGACCGTCTCCTGGTCAGGGTAGCGCGTCAGGAACATTTCCTCCGCATGGGCGACAAGCGGATGAAGGCCATAGAGCGTTGCAAGACCGGGCGAGACGAAACAGGCGATATCCTCGACCGGGTCACCAAGCCCGGCGAATTGCCAATCGATCAGCCGGGCGCCATCGCCGGTTGCCTGGATCGTGCCGAGACAGAAACTGCGATGAACGAGTGAACGCTTGATCTCGCGTCTTTTGACGGCGCCATCGGCCGGACGCGACCGCTTCAGGTTCGCCGCCTTGCGACTATGCGGAATGAGCGCCAGCATGGCATCGCCCCGCGCCAGCACCTCGTGATATCCGGCCGGAACGGTCTGGTGCCCCGACACCGGTTCACTCAAGGCGGCAAACCGACCGATCAGTTCGGCGGCTTCTCCGACATCGATCTCGTTGTCGACCGGGGTCGGATAGCCATAGATCAACAGCGGTGTTTTCGCCGGACTGTAGGTGAAAGCTTCAAGTTCCGGCGACAGGCCATGGCGGGCTAGTACGGCAAGGGCGTCCGCTTCCTGCCTCGGCAAGGTCGGATACAGAGGGTTGTCTTCATTTTCGGGGAAGAACTCCTTGATGACAAAGCTTCTGCCCGGCGTGTCCAGCCGCCAGAACCGGGCGGTATAGGCGACCGGCAACGGCCGCAGCCGCGCAACTGACCAGTCCTTCACCGGCAGGAGCGTTTTCAGAAAAGCCAGCAGTTCCGAATCCGACAGCAACACGCGCACCAGGGGTCCCCACGAAAAGTCTCCTTGTTCTGATCGCTTTGAAGTCCCTTTCCGTCAAGCCCCCCGATGGGCGAGATCACGGCTGGATCGAGGACACGGTGCCGGATGTCGGAGTTGAAGCACTGGCCGTCGTTCTGAGACTGCCCGCTGAAAGTGCCCTCTCAAGTAACGTCTGATGAAATGGCGCAGACCGGGCCGCGCCCAAGCCTTTCCAGGGCATCAGGTCCGGCTTTCAGGAATAGTGGCGGACGACATGACGCATGACATCGAAACGGCCTCGCTTGCCGAGACGGCTCCCGCGCGGCGCGGACGGCGGCGCAGGGGCGGCGAGAAGACCGGTCCGGATCTCTTTCCGCAAAAACCCTTCAAGCAGCCGCGGCATATCTTCAAGCCGTTGGAAGCCGTTTCCGCTGACGAACTTGAAGCGATCCACGACGCATCCATGCGCGTTCTGGAAGAGATCGGCATCGACTTCCTGCACGAGGAAGCAAAGCAGATCCTGAAGGAGGCCGGGGCCGACATCAAGCCGGGTGAAGACCGTGTACGCATGGACCGGGCGATGGTGGAAGAGCTTGTCGCCAAGGCCCCGGCCGAATTCACGATCCGTGCGCGCAACCGGGCGCATGATCTGCAGGTGGGCGGCAATGCCCTTGCCTTTTCCTGTGTGGCCAGCGCGCCCAATGCCGTCGACCGCGACCACGGTCGCCGCCCGGGCAACCAGGAGGACTATCGCAACTTCCTGAAACTGTCGCAGTTCTTCAACATCATTCACTGCGTCATGGGCTACCCGGTCGAACCGGTCGATATCCACGCTTCCGTGCGCCATCTCGACTGCGTTGCAGACATGCTCCGGCTCACCGACAAGGTCTATCACATCTATTCGCTCGGCAAGGAGCGCAACCTAGACGGTCTGGAACTGACCCGGATCGGCTACGGCCTTACCCCGGAAGAATTCGTCGAAACGCCGTGCGTGGCAACGGTCATCAACACGTCCTCGCCGCTGAGGCTCGACACGCCAATGCTGCAAGGCCTGATCGAAATGGCCAAGGCCGGACAGGTTTCCATTGTCACGCCTTTCACTCTTGCCGGTGCCATGGCTCCGGTCACCGTTGCCGGCGCGCTGACCCTGCAGAACGCGGAAGCCCTTGCCGGGATCGCCTTCGCCCAGCTTGTCCGCCCGGGTGTGCCGGTGGTTTATGGCGGCTTCACGTCCAACGTCGACATGAAATCCGGCGCGCCAGCCTTCGGCACGCCGGAATACATGAAGGCAGCAATCGTCGGTGGCCAGCTCGCCCGGCGCTATCATCTTCCCTACAGGTCGTCAGGCGTTTGCGCGGCCAACACGGTCGACTATCAGGCCGCGCTGGAAACCACCTTGTCGGAATGGGGCGCGATCAACGGCGGGGCCCATATTATCAAGCATGCCGCCGGATGGCTGGAAGGCGGACTGAGTGCGGGTTTCGAGAAATTCATCACCGACATCGATCTGCTCCAGAAGATCGCCGAATACCTGACGCCGCTTGATGTGTCAGAGGCAGCCCTTGCCGTCGATGCGATCCGCGAGGTCGGTCCGGCGGGCCACTTCTTCGGCACCCAGCACACCCAGGACCGTTACAAGGACGCTTTCTACGCGCCCATCGTTTCCGACTGGCGCAATTACGAAAGCTGGTCGGAAGCAGGCAGCCCGACCGCCTACGACAAGGCGAACATGCTCTACAAGAAGGCTCTGGAAGCCTATGAGCAGCCCCCGCTTGATCCGGCCATCGACGAGGAAATCACCGCCTTTGTCGAGAGGCGAAAGGCCGAGGGCGGCGCCCCGACCGACTTCTGATCATTTCACGTTTAACGTTCGAACACGGCCTGCCGCGCAAGAGCAGGCGCTTCCGGAGCAGATTGCATGAATACCCACACTCAGGTTGTTGTCATTGGCGGTGGCGTTGTCGGCTGCAGCGTTCTGTATCACCTGACCAAGCTCGGCTGGAAAGACGTCACGCTGATCGAGCGCGACGAACTGACATCCGGCTCCTCCTGGCACGCAGCAGGCGGCTTCCACACTCTGAACGGCGATCCGAACGTAGCCCAGCTGCAAAGTTACACCGTCGACCTCTACAAGGAACTGGAAGAAATCTCCGGCCAGTCCTGCAGCCTGCACCTGACCGGCGGCGTCATGCTGGCCGATACGCCCGAGCGGATGGATTTCCTGCGTCTTGCCCAGGCCAAGGGGCGCTATCTCGGCATGGACCTGGAGCTGATCTCGGTCTCCGAAGCCAAGAAGATGTTCCCTCTTCTGGACGAGAAACACTTCATCGGCGCGCTCTGGGACCCGATTGAAGGCCATCTCGACCCCTCCGGCACCACCCATGCCTATGCCAAGGCGGCCCGCGTCAACGGCGCGACAGTCCTGCGCCACACCAAGGTGGAAGAACTGGTTCAAACGCCCGACGGCACCTGGGATGTCATCACCAACAAGGGCACGATCCACGCCGAACACGTGGTCAACGCGGGTGGCCTTTGGGCGCGCGAATGCGGGCGCATGGTCGGCATCGAACTGCCGGTGCTCGCCATGGAGCACATGTACCTCCTGACCGACGAGATGGAGGAAGTGACCTCACACAACGAAGCCACCGGCAAGGAACTGATCGGCGTTCTGGATTTCGGTGGTGAGATCTACACCCGCCAGGAAGGCAAGGGCGTACTGCTCGGCACCTACGAGCAGAACTGCCGCCCGTGGAGCCCGCGCCAGACCCCCTGGGATTTCGGCCACGAACTGCTGGCGCCGGATCTCGACCGGATCGCGCCGGAGCTGGAAGTCGGCTTCGAGCATTTCCCCGCCCTGCAGAATGCCGGCATCAAGCAGATCATCAACGGGCCTTTCACCTTCGCGCCGGATGGCAACCCGCTGGTCGGCCCGGTTCGCGGTCTTCGCAACTACTGGGTTGCCTGCGGCGTCATGGCCGGGTTCAGCCAGGGCGGCGGTGTCGGCCTGACGCTCGCCAACTGGATGATCAACGGCGATCCCGGCTACGACATCTGGGGCATGGATGTTGCCCGCTACGGCACCTGGGCAACGCTCTCCTATACCAATGCCAAGGTTCAGGAAAATTACCGCCGCCGGTTCCGGATCCGTTTCCCCAACGAGGAACTTCCGGCCGCCCGCCCGCAGCAGACAACCCCGCTTTACGACCGCATGCTGGCGCAAGGCGCCGTCATGGGCGACAGCTGGGGCCTGGAAACACCGCTCTGGTTCGCTCCGGAAGGCGTGGAAGCCAAGGACATCGTCTCCTACCACCGCTCCAACGATTTTGAGCACATCGGCGCCGAGTGCCGGGCTGTGCGCGAGAGCGTGGGCGTGACGGAGACGGCCAACTTCGCCAAATACGAGATCACAGGGCCCGGCGCGGAAAGCTTCCTGTCGCTTTTGATGACCAACACAATGCCGAAGGTCGGCCGCATCATCCTGACGCCGATGCTGAACGAGAACGGCAAACTGATCGGCGATTTCACCATCGCCCGGGCCAGCGACCAGAAGTTCTACATGTGGGGCTCGTCCCAGGCCGAGATCTATCACATGCGCTGGTTCGAGAAGCACCTGCCAGAGGACGGCTCGGTGACGATCCGCGCAATAAACCTCGGCTGGGTTGGCCTCTCCATCGCCGGTCCCAATTCGCGCAAGGTTCTGGAGAAGATCACCGGAGACGATGTCTCGGGCGAAGCGTTCCGGTTCATGGACTTCCGCGAAATGGACGTTGCCAACGCCCCCTGCAAGGTCAACCGCATCACCTACACGGGCGACCTTGGCTACGAGATCTGGATGGCGCCGGAGTACCAGCGTCAGGTCTATGATGCGCTGATGAAGGCCGGAGCCGAGTTCAACATCGTCAACTTCGGCATGCGCGCCCTGCTCTGCCTGCGACTGGAAAAGAACTTCGGCACCTGGTTCCGCGAATTCCGCCCGATCTACGGCGCATTCGAAGCCGATCTTGGCCGGTTCGTGAAGCTGTCCAAAGACACCTTCATCGGCAAGGAGGCGGCTCAGAAAGAATTCGATGAAGGACCGAAGCGCCTGCGTGTCAGCTTCGTGGTCGACGCGTCGGACGCCGACGTCATGGGCGATGAGCCCGTATGGCACGACGGCAAGGTGATCGGCTGGGTGACTTCCGGCGGCTACGCCCACTACCTGCGGAAATCCCTCGCACAAGGGTATATTCCCTCGGACTTGGCATCGAACACGCAGGAAGGCGCCTTCGAGATCGAAATCCTGGGCGAGCGCCGCAAGGCCACCATCATCAGCGAACCGCTGTTCGACCCGAAAGCCGAACGCATGCGCATGTGAATGCATCTGGTCGTCGGACCAACACCCCGACGACCGCCTCCCCCGCCTGAACTCCACCTCCCCCTATCCTCCCGGGCTCCCCTCCCCTCAACCTCATCCTGAGGAGGCGCAAAGCGCCGTCTCGAAGGATGGGCAGCATACTCGGGAACAAGCGGCCATCCTTCGAGACGGGCCTCCGGCCCTCCTCAGGATGAGGGGTTGGTGTAGGGAACGATTGGGATTTACCGGAGGTGGGGGGTCGGCACGAAAAGGCAGGGAAGACGAGGACTGTTGAGCGGACAAGAGCGTCCCAGCACTGAGGATACCTGCCGAGTTCCGAAGAGCGCAGAGCGACAGATCGATTCAGAGACCTGCGCAGTCACTCCATCCGGAACACCCCGATTCTTCGCCTTTGCTGAACTCCGCCTTCCGCTCCCCTCATCCCGAACTTCTCCCCCCTCATCCTGAGGAGGTGCGAAGCGCCGTCTCGAAGGATGGGCGGCAAACGCCAACACAAGTGACCCATCCTTAGAGACGGGCTTTCAGCCCTCCTCCGGATGAGGAGTTTGGTGAGGACTGGCAGATAATAATGCGACCTAAGCAAACCGATGGCAGACGCCAGTCGGCATATCAGAACACGCCTGCAGACCGGTTCTCGGCCTTTACTTCAACCGGATGATCTTCGGCCCGAGGGCGCGCACGTAATCGCTTTGATCGGCAAAGACCATCACGTTGGTCTCGGTCACTTCGGTCTGCTTCAGTTCCAGCGGCGTCTTGCCGTCCGGATTGACGATCACCTTGCGGGTCGGCGGCAGGCCGCGGAACACCAGAACACCGGCTTCCTTGGTCACGATGGCACCATAAGGTTCGTCGTGGACAATGCGCGTCGTGCCGCTTTCGGCCTGCGCTGCTACTCCAAGGGCCATGCTCATGCCGGCTGCGGCCAGCAGGGTTTTGCAGAAGGAATTCATGACACGTCTCGCTGTTAACGCTTCATTTACCATGAATCGTAACCGCTCGTTAACTTTTGCGCCAGAGGTCCTGCGGGTTTGTCCCGTGAAACGGAAATTATGGTTAACGCGACAGACTGACTTCAGGCCGAGACGCCGTGGCTGAGGTCCTTGAAGCTTTCGGCAACATGCTTGGCGAACGCATGAGTGGCTTTGCCCGCATGGGCCCGCTCGGCCATGAGAATGTGATAGTCGCCGATTTCCGGCAGGCCATGCCGTTCGTCCAGGGCCATCAGGGGCGCCTCGACAACACTCGCCGGAAAGGGAGCCACGGCAAGGTCCGCCAGCAGCGCGGCTTCCTGGCCGGCGCTGTGAAAGCTGGTGTAGGAAACGCGGTAAGGCTTCTGGGCATCGTCCAGCGCAACCCGCGCAGCTCTGCGCCAGGGGCACCCGGGCGTGGAAACGGCAAGCGGCAACGGATCGCGCTCATAGGCAATACCACCTTCCAGTCCTACCCACACCAGCGGCTCGGTGAAGACGATTGTGCCTCCCCGCGCCAGTGCGGTACCCGGACGGGCGGTAAAGAGCGCAAGGTCCAGCTCCCCCTTCTTCACCTTCTCGTCCAGCATCGGACTGCCATCGAGATGCACGTCCACGTTCACACCAGGATGAGAGCGTGCAAAGCGTGAAAGAATGTTGGGCAGGAACCTTGTGCCGAAGTCGGACGGCGCTCCGAAGCGGACTTCGCCTTCCACTTCAGGAGACAGGAACAGCGAAACAGCTTCCTCGTTCAGCATCAGGATACGCCGCGCATATCCAAGCAAAGCTTCGCCTTCCGTAGTCATACGTACAGTGCGCCCTTCTCGGGCGAACACCGAAACCCCGAGGATCGATTCAAGTTTTTTGATCTGCATTGAAACTGCTGACGGCGTTCGCCCAACAAGCTCGGAAGCTTTTGAAAAACTTGAGGTTTCTGCGATCACCAAAAAGGTTCTGTAAAGATCCAGATCGATCAGCGGCATGCCGGTGCCGGGCAACTTTTGCATGGTCCAGATTTCCCGGAAGTTCAGTTCAATTTTTTTGAACGAATAGATGAATACTATTCGATTGATTGAACTGCAAGTTCTGCCCATATAGCAGGCAAGCGGCCTCGCGTTTAAGCAGTGGACCGCACTTTCTTGTAACAATCGAATACGCTCAGGATTGGCAACGCCATGACCTATCTTGCACAAGCCCTCGGCACCAACCTCATGGGTGTCGTTAGCGGACACACCACGGCAGAGCTGGCTCGTATGAACCAGGCCCTGCGCCAGCGCGAAGCTCAGAAGTCCAAGACACGCTGATCCGACGACCTGGATGACTGCCGATTGCCGGCCTAAAGCCGGCAATCTGACAATTTTCCAGAGAGTGCGAAACCAGCGTCAGGCCAGCACGGGATACCCGCGCTCTGCCGCCTCGGCTTCCATCTTCAAGATGACCGCGTAATCGTCGGAAGACAGTTTCGAAAAGCCGTGAATGCCAAGGCGTTCACGGCTTTGTTGCGTTTCAGGCGCTGAAAGCACCTCGGCAACGGCATCGCTAATAAGTGCGTGTTCCGCATCGCTGAAACGGCGGGAAGTGATCAGCGGCAACCCGGGCGCAGATGCTGTGCGGCCAAGCGGCCGAACTTGCGCCGCCAGCTCCGGTATTTCCCGGCAGACCAGTGCCCAGCAGACTGAATCAATGGATGCGATGTCGGCCTTGCCCTCCGCAACGGCCTTCAAGGACGCCAGGTGGCTCCCGCTCACAATGACGTCTGAAAAGAAAGCGCCCTCAGTATCAAGCTGTGCCACCGCATGACGGAAAGTATTCATGCCTGACTGGCTGTCCGATCCGTTGAAAACCGCCCGGTGACCGCGCAGGCCCTCCAGGTTTTGGTGGGAGCTGTCATGCTTGACGATCAGTTGACTGCAATATCGTGGACCATCGCACCCTTCCGCATCGTAGTGAGGCGTCCCCACGAGCCGGACCTTGTCCGCAAGTGCATGGGTCAGGGGGTAACCGCAGGTTTGCGACAAGAGGAGATCCGGGTCCGTCCAGGCCTCCACCAGATCTTGCCCATCCTGCCATGGCCGGATATCGCCTTCACTCAGTCCCAGAACGCGGCAAAGCGCGCCCTGGAGCGCGCTTTCAAGATCCCGCGTGGCATGACGTACCTCCGGCCAGTCGTACATCGGCAGCCGGACAGCTAGAAAAGATCCACCGGTCAAGACACCGCCTTTTCCGCGGCAGGAAATCCGCTGGTCTCATTGTATTTGATCGGGTGCACAACGGGCTCCTTCACCTTGAAAAAATAGTGCCTGGCCAACTGGAAATAGCTCGCAAAGACATAGCCGCCGTTCCGCTCCTGCCATTCCGAGCGGGCAGCGCGGTAGATCTTCGGAAGATGATACCAGGGTGCACGCGGATTGGCGTGATGAACGACATGGAGATTATTGTTCAGAAACAGAAGCGAGAACACCGGGCAGAACTCGACGATGATCGACCGCGCCTCCGCATGTTCATGCGCACGGTGCTCCGCATAGGTGCGCAGCATCAACAGGCTCATGCCCGGATAGGCAACGCCGAGAACATACAACCAGAACGGCATGCCGCCGACCAGAGTGACAAACAGGACAAGCGGCACCACACCGGCAACATGATGTGCCCAGGCGCGCATGACGACCTTGTCCCCCGCAAGCATCATCCGGATTTCGGCTCCCACGAAACCGACCATCGAGACCACCGGCCCGATCAGCAGCCGGCCCAATAGGGTGTTGTTGATCGTCAGGATCATTTGTATCGGACGAGGAAGGCTCTGCCAGTCCGCCCAGGCGAGATAGTAGCTTTCCGGATCGTCGTAAGGATCCGTCAGCCGGTCGTTGTTATGATGGCGCAGGTGAAGAGACTTGAAGCGGCGATACGGCACGCACAGGCCGAACGAGCAGTAGACCAGGGCTTCGTTGAGTGCGGGACTGCGCGTGGGGTGACCATGAAGTACCTCGTGTTGCAGTGAGGATTGCAGTGTCACCAGGATCGCCGCCAGGGGGCAGACCACGAAAGGTCCAAGCTCGGAATAGAACCCTATCAACAAAAACCAAGCCGACGAGGTGGCCAGAATCAGGGCCAATGTCGGCCACTCGCAGAATTTCGCGCGCGGCAAGGAAGTCTCCAAATGTTTGAAAAATCGGCGTAAACCGACATGAACTGGTTTGACTATGCGCGCAGGCCATCTTCAGGACAATTTGAGACTTGAGAACAAATTCCACGATATTTAGCAAAATCAGCATGATGGTTTTATTTGTAAACAGATGATGATTTTTAGCTGCATCTGCAGCCTTTCCGACAAACGATATGACTGGATCGGAACATCAAGTGGCGGTTTTGCCGCTAGACAAAAAAGGGGCTGTCCTCTGTTCTGGGCGAAACGCCGGAAGGAAGGACAGCCATGCCAACATCAAACGAAACGCCGAACCGTCATGACGTGATTATCATCGGCGCCGGCATCATCGGTTGCGCCATCGCATTGTCCATGACACGCAATGGCTACAAGACACTGAATGTCGACGCCCTGCCGGCAGCCGGCTATGGCTCCACCTCCAGTTCCGCGGCGGTGATCCGCACCTATTATTCCACGCGCGACGGCACGGCGATGGCCCTTGAAGGCTATCACGACTGGAAGAACTGGCAGGCCTATCTGGAAACGGAAGACGCCGGGGAACTGGCGCATTTTATCGAGACCGGCACACTGGTGATGAAGACCGCATCCGACAACTACCAGAAGCATGTTCTGGAACATGCCGACGCCCTCGGCATCCCTTATGAACACTGGTCGGCCGACCGCATCACACAGGAACTCCCAGGCTACAACCTGGACTGTTTCGCCCCGGCGAAAACCATGGATGACGACGACTTCGGCATGCCGACCGGTGGCGCGCTTCAGGGCGGTGTCTTCTTCCCGGCAGGTGGCTACGTCGACGATCCGCAAATCGCCGCCCGCAACCTGAAGGATGCGGCAGCCAGGCTTGGGGCGCAGTTCCGCTTCAAGACCAGGATCGTCAAGATTCCGGTAGAGAACAACCGTGTCACCGGTGTTCTCACTGAGAACGGCGAACATATCCCGGCAGCTATCGTCATCAATGTCGCCGGCCCGCATTCCGGCAAGGTGAACGCGCTCCTGGAAGGTGAGACCGGACTGAAGATTGGCCACCGCCCGCTGCGCCAGGAAGTGGTTCAGATCGCCCCGCCACAAAGTCTGAATTATTCCCGCGAAGGTCTGGTCGTTTCCGACAACGACATCTCCGTCTACGTCAAGCCGGGTGGCGGCGGCCAGTTGATGATCGGCAGCCAGAACCCTGCCTGCGACCCGCATCTCGTGGAAGATCCCGACGATTTTGCAATGGACCTCACCGACCGCGGTCTCACCTATGCCTACCGCTACTCTCAACGAGTACCCGAACTGGGCGTATCCCAGCACCCTGTGGGGGTTGCGGCGCTCTATGACGCGACGGACGACTGGCTCCCGATTTACGACCGCACCGATGTCGATGGCTACTACCTGGCCATCGGAACCAGCGGCAACCAGTTCAAGAACGCAACCGTTGCCGGGCGCCTGATGACAGATCTGATCGGTTACTGCGAAGCTGGCAATGACCATGACGCCACGCCATTGCAATTCAAGCTGGAGCATGTCCCCCACACGCTCAACACGGCGACGTTCTCCCGCAAGCGCGAGCTGACGAAGGAAAGTTCGTTTTCGGTGCTCGGGTAATTTCACTCAAGCTTCTGTTCTTCTGAGCCGAAATCGTAGGAGCGATCTCCAACCCTCTGCCTCATCCTGAGGAGCACACGAAAGTGCGCGTCTCGAAGGATGGGGGGGAGGTTGGGGCTAGGGCTGGGTTGGAGCTGAGTCTGGGTCTACGGCTGCGGCTGGGGTTGGAACTACGGCAAGGTCTGAGGCTGGCGTCTGGATTGGAAACGGCTCCTGTCTGGCTTCGCTGGACGAACGCCCGGTGCGCGCGACTGAACATAACGGCCTCAAGCCCCCCCCAATTCCGCCGTGGTCGAATCGCCCGTTTCGGGGTAAGCAACCGGTTCTGATCCTGAAGGAGCATTCCGTGGCCTGGTCCCCGCAACAAGATGAAGCCCTGAAAGAAGCCGCTGCCTGGCTAAAGCGCGGCGACAGGCAGGTGTTCCGCCTGTTCGGCTTTGCGGGCACGGGCAAGACAACGCTTGCCCGGCATCTGGCGGAAGGCATCGACGGCGACGTCTGTTTTGGCGCCTTCACCGGCAAGGCTGCTCATGTGCTGCGCCAGAAAGGCTGCGAGGATGCGGGCACGATCCATTCGCTGATCTACCGCCCCCGTTCGGCCAAGGAAGAAGACGACCTTGACGACGATGATGACGACAGCGGCCCGCAGTTTGCCATCAAGCGGGACAGCCAGGCTTCGACCGCGAGCCTGATCGTCATCGACGAATGCTCCATGGTGGACGAAGACCTGGGCAAGGACCTTCTGTCCTTCGGCACGCCTGTTCTGGTGCTGGGTGACCCGGCACAGCTGCCTCCCGTCAAGGGCGGTGGCTTTTTCACCGAAGCAGAGCCCGACGTGATGCTGACCGAGGTTCACCGGCAGGCGCAGGACAATCCGATCGTGCGCATGTCGATGACCATTCGCGACGGTGGCCAGCTCGACTACGGCACATTCGGCGAAAGCCGGGTGATCCACCGGCGCGACATCGACAAGGACCAGATCCTTGCCGCCGATCAGGTGCTGGTCGGCACCAACAAGACGCGCAGGCTTTACAACGCCCGCATTCGCGAGTTGAAGGATTTCTCCACTCCCATGCCAGCGGTCGGCGACAAGCTGGTGTGCCTCAGGAACGACAAGACCAAGGGGCTTTTGAACGGCGGTCTTTGGACGGTCAAGCGCCTGCGGCCCCCACGTGGCAACACGTTGCGCTTCGATGTCGTGTCCGAGGACGAGCTCTCGAGAAACGCCGTCAAGGTGAAGGTGTTGCCGGCCATGTTCGAGGATGGCGCGGAAAGCATTCCCTATGCCATCCGGCGCAAGGCGGACGAATTCGACTACGGCTATGCGCTGACCGTCCACAAGGCCCAGGGCTCGCAGTGGGACAACGTTGTCCTGTTCGATGAAAGCTGGGCATTCCGCGAGCACAAGAGCCGCTGGCTTTATACCGCAGTCACCCGCGCCGCCGAGCAGATCACTGTCGTAAGATAGGCGAGTTGAACGCGGCTTCGGAAATCTCCTGCAGATCATTGCTGGCAGGAAGTGCCTGGAGACCGGTCTCGATAAAGGTTCTGAGGTCGTTCTCGCTGCTGCCGCTGCGCCCAAGCAGGGCAATTGCCGAAAACTGTCCGTCGATAAAGGTTGCCGTCCGGTCCACGTCGGTATCTTCAGACATCTCCCCCGCGGCAACCGCCTTTAAAAGGCGATCCCTGATGGCCTTGAACCGTGCAGCCCTCAGGTTCAGCACGACTTCCTGATGCCGCTGAGCGCCATATGTGCAGTCGACAAGGGCATTGACGAGAAAACATCCAGCCGGCGTTTCCTTGTCCAGCGTCAGGTCCGCGACGGCACCGAGAAAATCCCGGAAGTCCTGGACAACGTGTTTTTCAGCCCGTTTCAACCTGGCAAAGACCGGCCCGCCATAGGTTTCGAAATAATGCAGAAGCGCCTTTTCGAACAGTGCTTCCTTGTCGCCGAACGCGGCATAAAGGCCCGGTTTGGCCATGCCTGACGCATCGGCAAGATCGCTCATGGATGTGCCGGTATAGCCGTTCTGCCAAAAGGCGATCATCACGGAGTGAAGAGCGTCTTTGGTATCGATTTTTCTTGGCCGTCCGCGCGCCATCGGTCTGCACTCCTCATAACAAACCGTGTGATCCGGTTATTAAAGCTCGGGAACCTTAAACCTCGGCAGGATGTACGCCCTTGCCCACCATGCGCACCACCAACCGACCACGACATCTTGTTGAAAGAATAGCTGCTCGTTTTCAACGCAGAATACGCAATTTATTGCAATTCGTACAGGAACTACCCATCATTCAACCTAAAAGTGCATACCAAAACAATTTCACTGCACTGCCTGCGGTGAAATTGGTTCGCCATTGGGCTCAGCTCGTTTCAATCCGGCGCGCCCGATCCGGCAATCTTTCGGTATTTCACAGTGGACGGAACTCATCGGTCCCTTTTCCGCCCGATTGAGGGGGCTTATCGTCTGCGGCTCAGATTTTTCTCGACGGAAAGTACCTTTCGTAAATGGCAAGCGTATCGATGACCGACCCGACCACGTCCACTCCCAAGGCCGACCTGTCCGCCCAGACCGCCCTGCGCATCGCACAGAGGATCGCGGATGAAATCGGCTGCAAGGCCGGCCAGGTGAATTCGGCCGTCCAGATGCTGGACGAAGGTTCGACGGTGCCGTTCATCGCCCGCTACCGGAAGGAAGCCACCGGCGGGCTTGACGACACCCAGCTGCGCAAGCTCGAAGAGCGGCTGATTTATCTGCGTGAAATGGAAGACCGCCGCGTCGCCATAACCAAATCCATCGAAGAGCAGGGCAAGCTCACAGACGATCTTGTTGCCAGCATTCAGGCAGCCGATACAAAGTCCCAGCTTGAAGACATCTATCTGCCGTTCAAGAAGAAGCGTCGCACCAAGGCACAGATTGCCCGTGAAGCCGGCCTGGAACCGCTGGCCGACACTCTTCTGGGTGATCCCACCCGAGACCCCGAGGCCGAAGCGGCCGCTTACGTGGATGAAGGCAAGGGCGTTGCCGACACCAAGGCGGCGCTTGACGGTGCTCGCCAGATCCTGATGGAACGCTTTGCCGAAAACGCCGAGCTGGTCGGCCGCCTGCGCCGCCATGTCGAGGAACGTGGTGTCGTTCAATCGAAACTCATCGACGGCATGGCGGAAAAAGGTGCGAAATTCGCCGACTATTTCGACTATTCCGAACAATGGTCCAAGATCCCGAGTCACCGCGCCCTTGCGCTGTTCCGTGGTCGCAACGAAGGCATCCTGTCTGTCGACCTGACGGTTGATGCTGACGACGTCTCCCCTGTCCTGCCCGCCGTAAAGATGGTTGCTGACACCTATGGCATCGCCGACCGGGGCCGCCCTGGCGACAAGTGGCTTATGGAAGCTGCGCGTTTCGCCTGGAAGGTGAAGCTTGCCCTGCACCTGGAACTCGACCTGATGGGTGTCCTGCGTGACAAGGCGGAAGAAGAAGCCATCCAGGTTTTTGCCCGCAACCTCAAGGATCTGCTGCTGGCAGCGCCCGCCGGTTCCAGAACCACACTCGGCCTCGATCCCGGCATCCGGACAGGCGTGAAGGTTGCCGTTGTCGATGCAACCGGCAAGCTGGTTGAAACCGCGACCATCTATCCGTTCCAGCCGCGCAATGATGTCTCCGGCTCCCGTGCCGCTCTCCTCGCCTTGATCGCGAAACACAAGGTCGGCCTGATCGCCATCGGCAACGGCACGGCCAGCCGTGAAACAGACAAGCTGGCGGGTGACGTTCTTGCCGACATTCCCGCCGCCCAGCGCCCGGTAAAGGTCATCGTCAACGAGGCCGGCGCTTCGGTCTATTCGGCCTCGGAACTGGCGGCGAAGGAAATGCCGGATGTCGACGTTTCCCTGCGCGGCGCGGCCTCCATCGCCCGCCGCCTGCAGGACCCGCTTGCCGAACTGGTCAAGATCGAACCGAAGTCCATCGGCGTCGGCCAGTACCAGCACGACGTCAACCAGACCAAGCTGGCCCGTGCGCTGGATGCGGTTGTCGAAGACGCGGTGAACGCCGTCGGCGTTGATCTCAACACCGCCTCTCCCGCCCTGCTGTCGCGCATTTCCGGCCTGTCGGACAGTCTGGCAAAGGCGGTCGTCGAACACCGTGAAGCCATCGGCCGCTTCGACAGTCGCACCCAGCTCAAGGAAGTCCCGCGCCTCGGCGCCAAGGCTTTTGAACTCTGCGCAGGCTTTCTGCGCATCAACGAAGGCAAGGAACCGCTCGACGCCTCCTCCGTCCACCCGGAAGCCTATCCGTTGGCAAAACGGATCGTGAAGGCCTGCGGCCGCGACGTGCGCCAGATCATGGGCGACGCCTCACTGCTGAAAGGCCTCGAACCGTCAGAATTCACCGACGAGAAATTCGGCCTGCCGACTGTGAAGGACATCCTGTCGGAACTGGAAAAGCCGGGCCGCGACCCGCGCCCCGAATTCAAGACCGCGACCCTTCAGGACGGCGTCGAGGAAATTTCCGACCTGAAACCGGGCATGAAGCTGGAAGGCACGGTCACCAACGTCACCAACTTCGGCGCCTTCGTCGATGTTGGTGTTCATCAGGACGGGCTGGTGCATGTTTCCCAATTGGCTGATCGGTTCGTCGATGATCCGCACAAGGTCGTGAAGGCCGGTGACATCGTCAAGGTGACGGTCCTGGAAGTGGATGTTCCACGCAAGCGCATCTCCATGACCATGAAGTCCCAGGCAGATTACCAGAGCCAGCGTGAGCGTGGTGGTCAGGACAGGGGTGGCCAGAACCGGAACGGTCCGGGAGGCAGAGGCCCCAGCGGCAAGGGACCCGGCGGCGGTAACGGCCCGCGTGGAAATGGCCCCCGTGGTGGCGGCGCGCCGAAGTCCTCCGGCGGAGACAGCGGCAACAACGCCTTGGCCGCGGCACTCGCCGCAGCGATGAACAAGAAGAAATGACGGACTGATCCAGCGGCGTTATGAGCGCCGCTGGATCAACCTGCTACTGGTTTTCGTAACAGTCATCGATGCCCGAAGGCGACTGGAGCAAGAGCTGCCGTCCCTTGCTGTGAACCGTGTACTGACCGTCCGTATAACGCGCGCCTGACCCTGAGACGACCTGCTCGAGCCGTCTCGGCGTGTGACCGTCAATGGTATAGATCAGGTGGCCGTTGCCGCTTTGCACGTAGGTGGCCGTCAAAGGCAATCCTTCGGTGCACGTGTAATGCACCGTAACTGAGTCACCGGCGGCCGGCTGCGCCACATTGCCAGCTGCCGCCGGTTGATAGTTGCGCGCCGGAAAGGCATCGGTGATCTGGTAAAGGTCCGACCGCGGACCATTTCCCTGCGCATAAAGGATCATGCGCCGATGCAGATCCAGCTGCAGCGTCACATTTCTTGAAGCATCGTGGAGATACACCGACCAGTCGTCCCGGCCGAATTCCTGAAAATAGAAATTCACGGTGCCGTAGACATCCGCTTCCTGCCACTGGCCGTTTCCAACGTTTGTGAAACTGCCGCCAGAATGCCGGACGACACCAACATTCTGGCCATTCACACCAGGAGCTGCCGACAGTTGGCCGCCAGGTTGCTGCGGAACCGGGTTCTGGACCTGAGGCCGGCCACCGCAGACCTCGTATATCCCCGGGTATGGGCGCTCCGAACAGAACAGCCCGCCCCAGTGATAGCCTGTCTGTCCGTTGCGGTACCTGACCTGGAACCACTCGTATCCATTCATCATGACCCCGGTACCGGACAGGATCAAAATGGCATCCCCCTGACGGAGACTGCCGCTTTGCCCGTATTGCATACCAGGACCACTGCGAACCTTGCCGCCGTAGGATGCACCGTTTTGCGGGAAATCGACGTCCGGTGAGGCGAAAGCGAAATTGGCTGGCAAAACAAGTGTTGCCAGCACGACATAAAGCGAAAATCTGCTCATCAAAATGCCTGTTCTATTGAAGTTACTTAAGAGGAAATGCAGCGTCTTCGGAGAAAATTACTGTATTCAACGACGAACTTTAGGTCATACGAACAGGAAATGGAACTTCGTTTTGCGGCTGCTTGCGCGGCACTTTGTCAGACAGGCAGCGCGCGCCCTTCCCCGGCTTCGCCATGGTCAATTTTGCCCCTCTGGCAATAGCGGGAAACTGCATTACTCTGTTTTAATAGGAAGTCCGTTTAGGAACGGAATATGTCTCAGAAGGATCAGGAACAGGACTGGCCCAAGCAGGACATGGAGTCCGGCACGCTCACCGCGCTTGCCCACCTGTACCGCGCGGAGGTGTTTCGCAGCACCCATTGGCGCACCCGCCTCGACAACACCACCAACTGGGCCGTCGTCACCACCGGCATCGCCCTGTCCGCGACATTCTCCAACAAGGAAGCATCACCCTTGCCCATGGTGCTGGTGGGGCTGCTGGTAACTGTTTTCCTGATCTTCGAAGCTCGCCGCTACCGCTACTACAACATGTTTCGGGCGCGGGCTCGGCTGATGGAGACGGACTTTTACGCGCCCATCCTCGCCGGAGGCAAAGTGCCCATGCGCGGAAGCTGGGCAACGATGCTCTCCGACGACTATGAGATGCCGCATTATCATATTTCGCTGGTCAGGGCGGCAGGACGGCGCTTGCGCAGCAACTATTCCTGGATCCTGGCGATCCAGGCTGTCGCCTACTACGGCAAGCTGGCGATACACCCCGTGCCACTGACCAGCCTTGCCGACGTGTTCCAACGGGCGGCGATAGGGCCGATCCCCGGATGGACCGTCATGCTTGCAGGTCTTGTCTTTCATACCAGCTGGGTGGTGTTTGCCATCGTGACCTTGCGACTGGACAAGCTCTACCGGGAAAAACGCCGCTCGCCGATGCAGTCGATCTGAGACGGCCGATGTCAGTTTCGAGAAGCACATGTCTTTTCCTCCGGCAACCGGGTGTGGTATGGGCCTCTCAGTCCACTTCGGAGATTTTATGTCCTGACCTCTCGGGCACCCATCGGTGCCCATCCGCAAATCGCCTCCGGCTGCTCCGGACTGCGTTTGCCAAACCTGAAGAGAGACACCACCCGGTCGTGACCTCATGATCGGACGAGGACAATGTTATCCAAATGATCAGACCCTATGTCAGCCAGGACGCTGAACGGATCATCCATATCTGGCGCAAGGCCAGTGAATTCGCCCACCCGTTTCTGAGTGACGACTTCCACGACATGGCCGCCACCGCCATCCGCGACATCTATCTGCCGAAGGCGGCAACCTACGTCACGGAGATCAATGGTGTTGCCGTCGGTTTCATCTCGCTGCTGGACAACTACATCGGCGGCCTGTTTCTGGACCCGCAATATCATGGACGTGGCCTCGGAAGGGCCCTTGTGGATCACGCGGTCAAACAGAAGGGGCCGCTCACCGTTGAAGTCTTCAAGGAGAATGCTCGCGGTCGGCGTTTTTACACCGCCTATGGCTTTGTGCCGACCGGAGAATACTTTCACGAACAGGCACAGCACATCAGCATTAAAATGGCGATGAAGCCCTGACAGAAAAGCGGCGGCCTTCGGGCCGCCGCAACAGGCTTTGGCTCAGAACCGGCTTGCCGCAAAGGGCGCTGGATTGATATCAGGCCGTGCGCCTTCGATCATGTCCGCAATCATCTGCCCTGTGACGGCAGATTGCGTCAGACCGTGGTGGGCGTGGCCAAAGGCATAAAAGATGCTGCTATGCCGTGTTGCCGGTGAGATGACCGGCAGGCTGTCCGGAATCGACGGGCGGAACCCCATCCAGCGTTTGCCGCCTTCCGACTTGAGCTCCGGGAAAAACAGCTTTGCCTTGGCCAGCATTGCGTCCACGCGGCGCCAGTTCGGCGGCAGGTCGAGACCGCCGAATTCCACCGCTCCGCCGACGCGCAAGCCGCTGGACAGACGCGACAGGACGAACCCGTGACCGGACAGCATGATCATGCGGTTCACGTTAACGCCGGGGTTCGGGATGGTGATGTTGTAACCGCGCTCCGTATCCAGCGGGATCTGATCTCCCAGCTGCGCGGCAAGGGTCTTCGACCATGCCCCGCAGGCAATCACCAGTCGCTCGGCCGCGATCGTGCTGCC
Organism: Labrenzia sp. C1B70; assembly: GCF_000475395.1. Taxonomy (NCBI): domain Bacteria; kingdom Pseudomonadati; phylum Pseudomonadota; class Alphaproteobacteria; order Hyphomicrobiales; family Stappiaceae; genus Labrenzia; species Labrenzia sp. C1B70. The sequence continues at coordinate 262,070 of NZ_AXCE01000010.1, read as the reverse complement.
GTCTTTCAGGATCACGTCACAGCCCTTGTCATTGGGCTGCAAGCGGCTGACCTCACCAACCTCGAACTTGACACCCTGAGATGACAGCCACTCGGCAACCGAAAGGCAAAGGACCTTGGGCTCATCCACCTGCACCCAGTCCGGCACGAGTGCCCCGCCAACAACACGGGAAGAAAGGTCCGGTTCCAGATCCCGGATCGCTGATGCATCCAGCTCCTCAACCTTGATGCCGTAGTCGCGCTGCTCGGCCCAGCCCGCGCGAGAGGCTTCAAGCGACTGCACCGTGTCGAACAGCTCCAGGCAGCCGTCCCGGCGCACCTGGTTGTGGGTTCCCGTCGTCCGCCAGAGCGCTTCCCAGGCCGGAAGAGCGCCTCCATTCAGATCCGCCAGCGCCTTCGTGCTCTGCGCCACCTTTGCGGGGTTTGAAGCCGCCATGAAACGCAGCATCCACGGGAGGATCTTGAGCGCATAAGCTGGACGAACCGACAAGGGACCCAGCGGATCCAGCATCCATTTGAAGGCCTGTTTCCACAAGCCGGGCGAAGCAAGAGGCGCGACGTCTGTCCAGGCGATGGCAGCCGCGTTGCCCTGGCTTGCGCCTGCCGCAGGGCCTTCGCGGTCCAGCACCGTAACGCCGTATCCGCGTTGCACCAGGCTGGCAGCGGTCGCCAGCCCGACGATGCCCGCACCAACCACATGGACATGTCCCTTGCTCATTCGGCGTGTCTTTTCTCGTTCGCGATCAACGACCTGGTTGGCGAAACAATGCGGATGTCGCAAGGATCCACCGACCGGACCAACAGTCTGTTTTCAGGTTCACCGTCCTGCCAGAACCGGCAAGGCTCGTCTAGCGGCTGACCTTCTGATATATCACTCGCACATCTGAAACATATAAAGGCCCAGACTTTCATGTCCGCAGATTTCAGCCGATCCACTCAGGCTTATCGCCTGCTGGAAGAAGAAATCGTGACCCTGAAACTGAAACCAGGGGCAACCGTAACGGAAGCCGCGCTTACACAGAGACTGGGTTTTGGCAGAACACCCATACGCGAAGCCATTCAGCGGCTGTCCTGGGAAGGCCTTTTGAACATCCGGCCGCGGCTTGGCATTGTCGTTGCGGAAATGAACCCGTCCGATTTTCTGAAGGTCCTTGAGGCCCGCCACGCCCTGGAACGTCTCGTTGCAGGGCTGGCAGCGCGGCTTGCCAGCAAGGACGACCGCAGAACCCTGGAAACGATTGCGCTAGACATGCGCGAGGCGGCTGCGAAGCCGGACGTGGCGGACTATCTGCGCCTGGACAAAGCCTTCGACGAAGTCGTTTCGGCCGCTGCCTGCAACCCATTTGCTGCAAAGGCTCTGGCCCCTTTGCAGACGCAGAGCCGCCGGTTCTGGTACCGCCATTTTGGTGAGGAGGATCTCACCCCGGCAGCCTGGAGCCACATGGAGGTCATGCGCGCCGTTGCTGCCGGAGACGAGGCCGCCGCGATGGATCACGCGGAAAACCTGATGCTGTACCTGCGCCGTCAGGCAACGACGCTGGTCAGCGGCTCCGGTCAGGCAGCCGCCGGAAAGTGAGACCGTGTCCGGTTTGCAAAGGCGACCAGCGACAGCATCACCGGCACTTCCACAAGAACACCGACAACCGTCGCAAGGGCAGCGCCCGAGTTCAGACCGAACAGGCTGATGGCAACGGCCACGGCAAGTTCGAAGAAGTTGGACGTCCCGATCAGCGCTGCCGGCGCAGCGGTGTTGAACGGCACCCGCCACAGGTACCCCCAGGCGTAGGCGACGAAGAAAATGCCATAGCTCTGGATAAGCAGGGGCACGGCAATCAACACGATCACCAGCGGCTTTTCCAGAATGGTCTGCGCCTGAAATCCGAACAGCAGGACAACGGTTGCCAGAAGACCCATGACGGAGAAGGGTTTGACCTTTCCCGTGAACTCGGCGATACGCTCATCGCTCCCCGATCCATCCAGCGCCTTGCGGGTAAAATAGCCGGCCACCAGCGGAATGATCACATAAAGGATCACCGACAGCAGCAAGGTCTGCCACGGTACGACAATGTCGGTCACACCAAGCAGTAGCGCTGCGATGGGCGCGAAGGCAAACACCATGATGATGTCGTTGATGGAGACCTGGACAAGCGTGTAGTTGGCATCGCCGCGCACCAGCTGGCTCCAGACGAAGACCATGGCCGTGCACGGCGCGACCCCGAGCAGGATCATGCCGGCGATGTACTCTTTCGCAGTCTGCGGATCCACCAGCCCCGCGAATACGTGTTCGAAGAACAGGATGCCGAGTGCCGCCATCGTGAAGGGTTTGACCAGCCAGTTGACGACGATCGTGATGCAGAGCCCCTTCGGCTTGCGGCCGACATCCTTCAGCGAGGCAAAATCGACGTTGACCATCATCGGGTAGATCATCACCCAGATGAGTACGGCCACAACCAGATTGACGCTGGCATATTCCAGAGAGGCGATCGCCTCGAAGACCCCGGGAAAGAGGGCGCCGAGCCCGACCCCGGCGGCTATGCACAAGGCAACCCAGAGCGACAAGAAGCGCTCGAAGAGCCCCATGGGTGACGTTTCCTGTGTCATTCCAACTCTCTCTCACATCGGCATTTCAGCAAACCAGGGAGCAGCGTGGAAAACCTGCCCGAGGTGTCTCAACATCAAATCGCTCAAAACCGGTCACGCAGCTTGTCTTGCTGCCGAAAGGAACCTTCCGGCATCCAGGCATATCTGTTTCCTGAATGTCAGCACTTCCCACCTGGTTCACAGCCGCCACCGGCCACAAGCGATGCGATCGGTGCGCAGAGTTCCGGGTTGCCGCCGCAGCAATCCTGCAACAGGTAGGTCACGAGGCCCTGCATCGCTTCCAGGCTCGCCCGATAACAAATCGAGCGCCCGTCCCGTTCGGCGTGCACAAGGCCGGATCGGGACAAGGCGCCCAGGTGGGTCGACAGGGTATTCGGACGCACATCGAGTGCATCTGAGATGGCACCGGCGGTCATGCCTTCTTTTCCGGCCTTCACCAACAGGCGAAAGACGTCGAGGCGGGTTTCCTGACCAAGAGCTGCCAATGCATTCTGGGCGTCTTCTTTTTCCATATTTCGAGAATACTCGAAATATGGAACTATGCAACCCAAAAATTGCTGCGTTGCGAGAAGTTGCAAACCGAAGCTGCGACCGGGCCGGAATCTGAGCGCAGGTCAATCCCGGTACCTCCGTGACCGAAAGCAAAAGACCCCCGCTCCGGAAAGAGCGAGGGTCTTGTTTTCAGCGTCTGACAGAACTGCCGGTTCAGGCAGCCTTTGCAGCCAGTCGTTTCCTGATGCTTTCCACATCCGCATTCGGCGTCGCGGCGAACAGTGTCTTGGTGTAATCGTGCTGCGGGTTCTCGAAAACTTCGTCCCGTGTGCCGTATTCCACCACTTCACCGAAATACATCACCATCACCTTGTCTGCGATGTAGCGCACCACCGACAGGTCGTGAGAGATGAACACATAGGTGAGGCCCATCTCTTCCTGCAGGTCTGCAAGCAGGTTCAGAATCTGCGCCTGGACCGACAGGTCAAGCGCGGAGACCGGTTCGTCGAGCACCAGCAACTTCGGCTTCATCATGATTGCCCGCGCAATCGCGATGCGCTGGCGCTGGCCACCGGAGAACATGTGCGGATAACGGCCGTAGTGCTCCGGCTGCAACCCGACCTTCTCCAGCATCTGCAGCGCCAGGTCACGGCGTTCTGCCGACGGCATGTCGGTGTTCAGGAGAAGCGGCTCTTCCAGAACATGGCCAATCTTCTGGCGCGGGTTCAGCGAGCCATAGGGGTTCTGGAAAACGATCTGCACCTTCTGGCGCATTTCGCGGGAAATACCGGTCTTGGAGATATCGATCGGCAGGCCGTCGATCTCGATAAGGCCGGAAGACTGAGCGTCGATCATGGTGAGCATGCGCGCAAGGGTCGACTTGCCACAGCCACTTTCGCCGACCACGGCAAGGGTTGTGCCGCGTTCCACATCCAGGTTCACACCCTTGACGGCGGTCAGGGTCGACGCCTTCTTGAACATGCCGCCCTTGATGTCATAGGTCCGGTACAGATCGCGGACCTTGAGGATCACATCGTCAGCCATCTCAGAAACCTCCCGCTTCGGCAAAGTCGCTCACCGTCGGCAAGCGGTCGCCCGTGGCATTTTCCGGCAGCGCTGAAAGCAATGCCTTCGTATACGGGTTCTTGGGGTTTTCGAAGAGGGACAGCACGTCGGCCTCCTCCATCTTGCGGCCCTTGTACTGCACGATGACACGATCGGCGGTTTCGGCCACCACGCCCATGTCATGGGTAATCATGATCAACCCCATGCCGCTGTCCTGCTGCAGCTTGACCAGGAGATCCAGGATCTGTTTCTGGATCGTCACGTCAAGGGCAGTCGTCGGCTCGTCGGCGATCAGCAGTTTCGGCGCACAGGCAATTGCCATGGCGATCATCACACGCTGGCACTGGCCGCCGGACATCTGATGCGGAAATGCGGACAGGCGTTCGGCTGGGTTCGGAATACCGACGGAAGTCAGGATCTCGACCACTCGGTCCCGGGCCTGACGTCCCTTCAACCCCATGTGGGTCTTCAATGTTTCACTGAGCTGGAAGCCGACCGTGAAACACGGGTTGAGGCTGGCAATCGGCTCCTGGAAGATCATCGAGATGTCTTTCCCGATCACCCGGCGCCGTTCCTTGGCCGACAGGGTGCGCAGGTCGAGACCCTCGAATTCCATCTTGTCGGCGGTGATCGTTGCCGTGTTCGGCAGCAGACCCATGGTCGCCAACATGGCGACGGATTTTCCGGACCCGGATTCGCCGACGATCGCCAGGACCTCGCCTGCATCGACCGCATAATCAACGCCGTCGAGCGCCTTGAACGGGCCCTTGGCGGTGTCGAACTCGACCTTCAGGTTTCTGATTTCAAGAAGAGACATGGCTTAGCTCCTCTTCAGTTTCGGGTCGAGCGCATCGCGCAGACCGTCACCGACCAGGTTGATGGCAAGAACGGTGATCAGGATCGCCAGACCCGGGAAGGTTACCACCCACCACGCGCGCAGGATGAATTCGCGCGCTTCGGCAAGCATGGTGCCCCATTCCGGTGTTGGCGGCTGTGCTCCCATGCCCAGGAAGCCGAGGGCAGCCGCATCCAGGATCGCGTTGGAGAACGACAGCGTCGCCTGAACGATCAGCGGCGCCAGACAGTTCGGCAGGATTGTCTTGAACATCAGCCGCATGTGCCCGGCACCTGCCACCTTCGCCGCGACGACATAGTCCCGTGTACGTTCGGACAAGACGGCCGCGCGGGTCAGACGCACGAAATGCGGCTGCAGCACGATGGCAATTGCGATCATGGCATTGATCAGCCCGGGCCCCAGGATAGCCACCAGCACGAGGGCCAGCAGAAGCGAAGGGAATGCCAGGATGATGTCCATCACACGCATGATCAGCGTGTCGGTCATGCCGCGCATGTAACCGGCGACAAGGCCGATCACGACACCGCCGACAAGGGCGATGGTGACGACGACAACACCGATGAACAGCGAGAAGCGCGCGCCGAAGATGAGGCGCGAAAGAATATCACGGCCAACGGCGTCCGTTCCGAGCAGGAACGCGGCCTTGCCGCCCTCCTCCCAGACCGGAGGCACGAGGAAACTGTCGCGATACTGAAAGTCGGGACTATGCGGTGCGACCAGCGGCGCGAAGATGGCCATAAGGACCAGCAACGCGAACACCACGAGGCCGACAACGGCACCCTTGTTCTGTGAGAAGTAGTACCAGAACTCGACAAGCTGCGCCTTGGTGGCGTTGCGGCTTTCGGCCTGGAGCTTGGTCTGATCGGCTTTCGCAGCCGGCGAGGTATTTGTCATTTTCCTTGTCCCCGGCTCAGTTGTGGCGAATTCGCGGATTGATCAGGCCGTAGAGCACGTCCACGATCAGGTTGACCATCATGATGATCCCGGCAATCAGCAGCAGACCACCCTGGACCACGAAGTAGTCGCGGCGCGAGATGCTGTCGACGAGCCATTTGCCGATGCCAGGCCAGGAGAAGATAGTCTCTGTCAGGATCGCGCCGGCAAGAAGCACGCCGACCTGCAGGCCGATGGTGGTCACCACCGGGATAAGGGCATTGCGCAGCGCATGCAGACCGATCACCGCGCGGGGCGGCAGGCCTTTCGCGCGGGCCGTGCGCACGTAGTCCTCGCCCAGAACTTCCAGCATGGCGGATCGTGTCTGGCGTGCGATCACCGCCATCGGAATGGTCGCCAGAACGATGGACGGCAGGATCAGGTGCCGGACGGCGGAGAGGAAGGCCCCCTTCTCGCCGGACAGCAGACTGTCGATCAGCATGAAGCCGGTGACCTGCGGGAAGAAGAACATCAGCGAGATGCGCCCGGAGACCGGTGTCCAGCCGAGGGTTCCCGAAAACAGGATGATCAGCAGCAGGCCCCACCAGAAGATCGGCATCGAGTAACCGACCAGCGCCGTGCCCATGATTGCCTGGTCGGCAACCGATCCGCGCTTCACGGCCGCGAAGATGCCGGCGGGAATGCCAAGGCAGACGGCAATGATGATGGCGCAGAGCGCGAGTTCGGCAGTCGCCGGAAACAGTGTCAGAAATTCATCCAGCACCGGCTTCTTCGACACGAAGGACGTGCCCAGATCTCCCTGGAAGATACCTGCGATGTAGTCGAGGTACTGTTGCCAGAGCGGTTTGTCGAAGCCAAGCTGGCCAAGGACCTGAGCCCTCCGCTCATCAGATATACCGCGCTCGCCTGCGAGCAGTTCGGCAGGATCGCCGGGCAGCATGCGGATAAACGAGAAGGCGACGAGGGTGACGCCGAAGAATGTCGGTATCAACAGGCCGAGACGACCTAGAAGAAAGCGAAGCATGTCAGGTTCCAGATACGAAGAGCCAGCGGAAACGACCTGATGTCAGGAAAGCATCCGCCGGCCAGAATGTCCGAAGGCGCCGGCATTGCTGCCAGCGCCCTCTTCGAGTTAGGCGGATTTACTCCGCAATGTCCACGCCGTCAAACCAGTGGCCGCCGAGCGGGTCCATGACGTAGCCAGAGACCTTGGAGGACATCGGCATGAAGACCACGGAGTGCGCGATGGTTGCCCACGGAGCCTGCTCCTTGAACACGACCTGTGCCTCTTCGTAGAGCTTGGTGCGCTCTTCCTTGCTGGTCACGGTCTTTGCCTTCTTGATCAGCGCGTCGAACTCTTCGTTGCACCACTGGGCGCGGTTGGAGCCGCCGACACCGTCACAGCCGAGCAGAACGGCCAGGAAGTTGTCCGGGTCGCCGTTGTCACCGGTCCAGCCGAGAAGCACGGCACCGTCGCGGTTCTCGTCCTTGGAACGGGACAGGTATTCACCCCATTCGTAGGAAACGATCTCGACGTTCACGCCGACGTTCGCGAAGTCGGCCTGCATGACTTCAGCCATACGACGAGCGTTCGGGTTGTACGGACGCTGTACCGGCATTGCCCAGATCTTCATGGAAAGATCGGATACACCAGCTGCTGCCAGCATTTCCTTGGCCAGTTCCGGATTGTAGTCGTCGTCTTCAACGGCGTCGTTGTAGGACCACATGGTCGGCGGGATCGGGTTCTTGGCAGCCTGGCCGGAGCCCTGGAAAACTGCGTCGAGGATCGCCTGCTTGTTGATCGCGTGGTTCAGCGCCTTGCGGACTTCCGGCTTGTCGAACGGTGCCTGCTTGGTGTTGTAAGCGAGGTAACCGACGTTCAGGCCCTGCTGTTCCATCAGGGTCAGGTTGCCGTCAGCCTTGATGTCGGCGATGTCGGCCGGTGCCGGGTACGGCATGACGTGACATTCACCGGCCTTCAGCTTCTGAAGACGCACGGCTGCATCCGGAGTGATCGCGAAGATCAGGTTGTCGACCGGCTGCTTGCCACCCCAGTAGTCCGGGTTTGCCGCATAACGGATCACGGCGTCCTTCTGGTAACCCACGAAGGAGAACGGACCGGTGCCGACCGGCTGCTGGTTCAGCTGTTCCTTGGAACCGGCTGCTTCAAGCTGGGCTGCGTATTCGGCGGACACGACGGAAGCGAAGTCCATCGCCAGGTTGGCGATCATCGGTGCTTCCGGACGGTTCAGGACGAACTTGACCGTGTAGTCGTCAACCCTGACGATTTCCTTGATCAGGTCCGGCATGGACATGCCGTCGAAATATTCCCACGCGGTACCGGCGGTGTATTCGTGCCACGGATGATCCTTCTTCAGCTGACGCTCGAAGGTGAAGATCACGTCGTCTGCATTGAATTCACGGGTCGGCGTGAAGAAGCTGGTGGTGTGGAACTTCACACCCTGACGCAGCTTGAAGGTGTATTCCAGACCGTCTTCGGAAACTTCCCAGCTTTCAGCCAGGCCCGGCAGCACTTCGGTCGTGCCGCGCTTGAACTCGACAAGCCGGTTGTAGATCGGCTTGGAGGAAGCGTCGAACGTCGTGCCTGCGGTGTAAAGTGCAGCATCAAAGCCTTCAGGCGAACCTTCAGAGCAATAAACCAGGTTTTTTGCAGAAGCGCCGGTCGCTGCAATCACAGCAAGGCTTACGCCAAGAAGGGATGCCTTCAAGGTTTTTTGGAAATTCATCAAACTGTTCTCCCCTTGATGAAGAGCAAGGGCCTTGCATCGTTGAATCGCGCAAAGGAGTTAAGCCCAAGCCAGCGCAAACTAAGGCGTTTTTTTGGCAGAAAATCAACTGCCAACATATTTCTAATTTGAGGATGTTTTTGAAATTTTTTTGCTAGGTAAGAGTTGCTGCCGTAAATTTTTAATGCGGCAACGTTAACTCACGAGAAACAAATACCGCAACGGCAGCGTTTTTCAAGCTTCATCTAACCGCCTGAAAACAAAAGGCTCCCGCAACAACGGGAGCCCCTGAATTTCTCAATCCTGCGTAGAACGGGTTCGTTTGACAGCGTCCTGCCATCCGGCAAGCAATCTGGCCCGCTCACTTTCCTGTAAACGCGGCTCGAAACGCTTTTCCAGCTTCCATTCTGCCGAAAATGCCTCGGCGCCAGGCCAGACACCTGCCTTCGATCCGGCGAGCCACGCTGCCCCGAGCGCCGTCGTTTCCGGGACAGTCGGCCGGTCGACCGGTGCGCCCAGAATGTCGGCCAGGAACTGCATCGTCCAGTCGGATGCCGTCATGCCGCCATCGACACGGAGCACCGGCTGTTCGGCCTCCGGCCAGTCTGCCCGCATGGCTTCAACCAGGTCGCTGGTCTGGTAACCGACGCTTTGCAGGACCGCCCGGGCAATTTCCTTCGGACCCGTGTTTCGCGTCAGACCGAACAGCGCGCCCCGGGCTTCCGCGTCCCAGTAGGGAGCGCCAAGACCAACGAAGGCAGGAACGAGGTAGACGTCCTGGTTGGGATCAGCCTGTTCGGCAAGCGACTGCGTGTCGCCGGCACTTTCGATGAGCCCCAGACCGTCGCGCAGCCACTGGACGGCAGCACCGGCAACGAAGATCGACCCTTCGAGCGCATATGTGGTTTCGCCGTTCAGCCTGTAGGCGATGGTCGTCAGCATGCGGTTGTTGGACCGGACCGGTTTGGACCCGGTGTTCATCAGTGCAAAGCAACCCGTGCCGTAGGTTGACTTGACCATTCCCGGTTTGAAGCATGCCTGCCCGACCGTCGCGGCCTGCTGGTCGCCGGCAACACCGAGGATAGGTATTGCCCGGCCGAACAATTCCGTATCCGTGACGCCGAAATCATCCGCACTGTCCTTGACCTCGGGCAGCAGGTTCTGCGGGATGTTGAGGAGCTTGCAAAGCTCTTCATCCCACTTGTTTTCGTGAATGTTGTAGATCAGCGTCCGGGAAGCGTTGGTGGCATCGGTTGCGTGCACCTTGCCGCCCGTGAGTTGCCAGATCAGCCATGTGTCGACGGTGCCGAAGGCAAGCTCACCGCGTTCCGCACGCTCGCGCACACCGTCCACATTGTCGAGGATCCAGGCGATCTTGGTTCCGGAAAAATAGGGATCCAGCAACAGGCCCGTCTTGGCGGAAAAAACGCCTTCGCGGCCTTCCGAGCGCAATTTCGCGCAGAAATCGGCCGTACGCCGGTCCTGCCAGACAATGGCGTTGTAGACCGGTTCGCCCGTCGATCGGTCCCAGACAAGGGTGGTTTCCCGCTGGTTGGTGATCCCGATCGCGGCAACATCCGCGCCACCGGAGGGTGCCTTTTCCAGCGCTTCCCGACACACGCGCAGCGTACTCGTCCAGATATCGGCCGGCGAATGCTCCACCCAACCCGACTTCGGGAAGTGTTGCGGAAACTCCTGCTGCCCCACACTGATTGGATGGAAATCGTCGCCGAAGACAATTGCCCGGCTCGACGTCGTGCCCTGGTCTATTGCCAAAACACATCCGGCCATGGCGCACCTCCCGTTTTCTTCTTGTCATGAAAACTGCCGGCAAGGCCGGCAGGTCATCTGGTTCCGTTTGATAAAACTATGCCGCAGCGCCGGCCTGCTCCGCAAGATAAGCCGACAGATAGGTATCCAGCTCGGCAGCTTCCTCCCCGCTGAGCCGCAAACCCAGTTTCGTCCGCCGCCACAGGATATCCTGCGCGCTGCGGGCCCATTCGCGGCGGACCAGCCATTTCACTTCCGCTTCATGAAGATTGTAGCCAAAGCAGCGGCCGAGATCTTCGAGCGTCTTCGCTTCCCCGAGTATGAAGCGCGCATCCGTGCCGTAAAGACGGGTCAGACGAGTGGCGAAGACCTTGTCCAGGAACGGATAATCAGCCTTGAGGCGTGACACTTCCGCGTCGAACTCGCTCACCTTGAAATCACCGCCCGGCAGCGGCGCATAGGCCGTCCATACCCCGCGCTTGAAAGGCAGATACGGCTCCAACTTTTCCAGGACATGTTCGGCAAGCTTGCGATAGGTCGTGATCTTGCCACCAAAGACGGACAGGATCGCCGGCTTTGTATCGCCCGCATCCAGCTCAAGCACATAGTCGCGCGTCGCCGCCTTGGCATCCTTTGCGCCGTCATCGTAGAGCGGGCGGACGCCGGAATAGGTATGGACCACATCTTCAGGCGTGATCGCGTTTTCCAGATACTCGCTCGCCGCCTTGCACAGATACGCGATTTCGTCCTTCGAGATCTCGACCTTGCTCAGGTCATCCTGGAAATCGACATCGGTCGTACCAATCAGCGTGAAGTCGTTTTCATAAGGAATGGCGAACACGATCCGGCCGTCACCGTTCTGGAAGATGAAGCAACGGTCGTGTTCGAACTGGCGCTTGACGATGATGTGGCTGCCCTTGACCAGCCGGACGCTGGAACTGTTGTTCGCCCCGGTGACGCCGCTCAGCATGTCCGCAACCCAGGGCCCGGCGGCATTGACCAGCACATTGGCAGTGACGGTCTTTTCCTCGCCGCTTGCAAGGTCTCTCAGAACGACCTGCCAGACGTCGCCGTCGCGCCGCGCGCTGATGCATTTGGTGCGCGTCTGGATTTCGGCACCGCGATCAGCCGCATCGCGCGCATTCAGAACCACCAGTCGGGCATCGTCCACCCAGCAGTCCGAATATTCGAACCCCTTCTTGAAGAGCTTCTTGAGCCCTTGCGAGAACGGAGCCTGATCCAGGCGCACGGTCTTGGTGGCCGGCAGCAATTCCCGCCCGCCGAGATGGTCATACATGAAGAGGCCGAGCCGCAGGAGCCATGCCGGACGCAGGTCCTTGTGATGCGGCAGAATGAACCGCAGCGGCCATGCAATATGCGGCGCTGCGCGCCACAACACTTCACGCTCTTTCAGCGCTTTGCGCACCAGACCGAACTCGTAATATTCCAGATAGCGCAGCCCGCCGTGGATGAGCTTGGTCGAGGCCGACGATGTGGCGCCGGCAAGGTCACCCATTTCGACCAGAAGTACCGAAGCCCCCCGGCCGACCGCGTCGCGCGCGATGCCCGTTCCGTTGATGCCCCCACCAATGATCAAAAGATCGTAATCCGCAGCCATAACTGTCCCCGGCCTGTGTTTTTGCGTCTCAGGATTAAAAATGAAAATAAAACGAAACTTCTCGAAATTCAATCAACAATTTCGCACACCAAGACGAAACACCCCGGCAAGAAGCTCGCGCCTCCGCCGGGGTTAAATAGACCACTCAGAAACTACAAGGCATTGATCTGCCTAGTTTTCTCCGTCCTCTGCCGGAGCATCGTCCTCCAACTGGGTCGAAGAAACGTCAACCTTCTTGCGCTGTTTCGGTTTGTTCCCGTCTTCCACGAAGGGAGGTGTAGCGGCGTGATAGGTCACTTGCGGGAACGGGATTTCGATATTCCGTTCGTCAAAGACCTGTTTGACGAATTCGTTATACGCACGCCCGACGCCCCACTGATCCCCCGGGACGGTCTTGATGCGGCCGCGGATATCAATGGAGCTGGCACCGAAATTGGTAACGCCGTGCATTTCGAAATCACCGATGATCTTGGGTCCGAAATCCGTTTCCTTCAGTCTGCGGAAGGCTTCCAGCATGGCGTCCTTGGCGTGGGTGATATTCGTGTCGTAGGCAACACCGATCAGCGCGACATGATAGGAGAAGCCGCGCATGAAGTTGGACACCATGTCGACCGACGAGAACGGAATGATGTGGGTTGTTCCGTCGATGTCGCGCATGCGCACCGACCGGACGGTGATCCCCTCGACCGTTCCCGTTATCCCGGCAACGGTGACGACGTCGCCCTCGTTGATGGCATTCTCAACCTGGATGAAGGCTCCGGTGATGATGTCCTTGACCAGGGTCTGCGCACCGAAGGAAATCGCCAGACCGACAACACCGGCACCGGCGATCAGCGGACCGATATCGACACCGACTTCCGACAGCGACAAGAGCAGTGCCATCACCACGATGACGACCGTCGATGCATTGCGGAACAACTGGAACAGCGTGCGTTCGCGCGCTGTTACGATGTATCCGGAGCGTGACTGCAGCCTGAGGTCCACCCACGACATGACGGCGAGCCAGATCATGAAAGCCACGAGCAGGACCAGGAAGGCAGAACCGTAGCTGCTCAGAAGCTGCACCCCGGCTTCGCTGACCAGCCATTCGGCAACCGTCAACAGACCCCAGATCTCCAGAAGCAGCAACACCGTCACCAGGAAGACGGCGAACCGGATGAACTTCAGAAGGCGCGGCACAAAGGCGTTCAGCCGGCTCTGAAGCGCCGGAAGGGTCCGGTTCAGGTCGTCCGGCAGGCGTATCCCGCCCTTGATGGCCTTGGTCACGACCAGAGAAATGGCCATGCCCGCCATGATGGTGAGGATCGACAGTCCCGTTGCCCGCAGAATAATGGTCGTCGCGTCAAACGGCCGGGTCACCCAGATGATGAAAACCGCCGCGATATAGCCGTAGGCAGCCAGGTGCCAGAGCTGACCGACGAGCGCGAGCGCACGCTTGGCAAGAGCGCTCTGCAGATGCTCGGCGTAATCCCGCGCACCCTCGTTTACCCGGTGCCTGTTCTGGTGCACCAGCACCAGAAGATAGATCATCCCGAGAAGCACGACGAGGAACCGCAAGGCGTTGCCGAGCACGAAGGATACCGCAACATTGGCGATCGGCACGGCCAGGAACAGGCCAAAGACCATCCAGTACATGAACAACCGCAAACGGCCGTACCAGTACAGCGAACTTTCATCGGTGAACGGCAGCAACCGCAGTTCCGGCCGCCCCGGCGCGAATATGAAGCGCAGCGAAACGTTGGCCATGCCAAGGATGAAAAACGCGTTCAGCGCGAGACTTTCCTGAAGTGTTACGCCTGCATTTATTCCACCGAAGCTTGCCAGGGCCGCCGCGTTGCCGACGGCCCAACCGACGCCTACCGTCACTGCATCGACGACCGATGTCAGAACAAGAATGAAACTGCGCGTCAGCCCACCGCCGTAACGCGCATAAAGCGACATGCGCGGATAGAGTGCCTTCGCGATCAGCTGGCTGGCAAAAAAGCCGAGATAAGCCGCAAGAAGCACGATGCCGACCTGGATCGCGATATCCTCGACCCGGTCCCATTTCACCGGAATATCGCCGCGCGCGACCAGAACCAGGCCGTTCAACGAGCGCATTGCCTGCTCCAGCAGATACCCCGCGTCATCCACCAGAACCCGTGTGTATTCACCGATCCGCAGGGCGAAGTTTTCCTGTTGCAGGGGTTGGGAGATACCCTGAACCGGAATTGCAGCTTCATTCCCGGGAACCTGCCTGTCACCTTCAGCAGGCTGGCTGTCCCCTGTGCTTTTCTGCAAGAGATCGATCAACGCCGCTCGGCTTTCAGGGTCGTTCAGAACCTTTATCAGGGCCTGGCTCGCCTGTTCGACATCGGCCGGTGGCGCTTGCTCCTGCGCCGGGGCCTGCCCCCCGCTTTCCTGAGCCAGAACCGGAGCCAACCCGGCAAGCATCATTGTCATCAGGGCAAAGAGGCAGCAGCGCAAAATCTTCATTTCAAACTCTTGTCAATTCCAGAAAGACCGGCGGGGGTCCGGCCATGGCAGGGACAATATGGAGGAACAGTCGCGGATGAAAAGGGTTCAGACTGCTGTCTTCGGACATTTTTTAGGTACTATTATAAAACGCAAGTTTCCCGTGCAGTAACGATCGCATCAAAACCAGCAGAAACAAGGATTCACTGGAAATCGCAAAAAGATTTCACCTTTACGCAAGGTAATATGCCAGCCTCCATTTATCGGGTAACGTAATAATAACAATATGGGCGCCAATCTGGCCCGACGAGGAGGAAGGATGCCCAGGTCCTTGATCAAGCTTGCACAGGAAGGCACAGACGAGGCGCGACGACGGCTGTTCGCGCAGGTGAGCGAACTTGTGATCGCGAACCTCGATGAGCGGACCGACCGGGAACTGGCAATCTTCTCCGAAGTAATCATAAAACTGTACAGTGTCGGCTCGCCCAGGGACCGCGCCAGGCTGGCGCACAAGCTCGCTTCGCAAGTCAACACGCCGCCGGAACTTGCCCGCAAGATCGCCGAAGACGACGTCAATGTGGCCATGCCGCTGCTTGCGCAAAGCCCCGCGCTGACCCAGGAAGACCTGATCGACTTCGTTGAACGGCTGAGCAACAGCCACCTGCAGGTGATTGCTCGCCGCACCGATCTCTCGCCTGAAGTCTCAGATGCCATTGCCGAAAAAGGCGACCGCCCGGTGCACCGCATTCTGGCCGGCAACCGCGAGATCAAACTGTCCCGCGAAACCATGCTGAGTTTCGTCAAATACGCCACGGAAGACGTGGTCCTGCGCGAGGACCTGTGCCTGCGCTCCGATCTTTCCCCGGCAGTGTGCCGGGCCTTGCTGCCGCTTGTGGACGATGAAACCAAGAAGCGCCTGCGCAGTATCATCGAAGGCTCCCTGTCGCAGGATCAACTGGACCAGATCGCAAGACTGAAGGTGCTGCGCCGGGAGTTCGGCGATGCCCTCAACAATCCGGACATGACCCTCCTGTGGCGGGAAGCGGAGCGTGCGGAAATCACCGTCAACGAGCTTATGATCCTGTTGCTGCAGGATGGCCGCTTCAATCACGCGATCGAACTGCTCAGCGCGCGCGGCCGAACGGCCCAGAAGGCACTCAAGGATGCGGTCTTCAACGGCAAGAAGGATCTGGTTCTCAGAACCGCGGAGAAAGCCGGCCTCGACACACCGACCTTCGCCCTTTTCGCCAAGGTTCGCTGCGACCACTTGAAGATCCCGGCAACGCAGGGCTCCGAATGGACGGCCACCTACAAGAAGTTTCTCGACAGCACGGCACAGACCAAACAATCCCGATGCGGTGATTTCCAGGCGAACCGTCGGGAAAAGAAACCAAGACCCACGGGTGATCGTCCCGGACGTGTCGCGGCAATGTAACGACAACGCGCAGCGTTGCTTCGCGCCAACCGACTTATCGAAGCGCAACCTTGTCAGCGCTTACTCTAAGCCGCGTTTTTCGAAAATTCAGCTTTTGGAACAAAGCGTCGCGGCGACTGCCGTCGACAGGGTCGCGGCCGCGTAGAACCAGAGGCCCGGCAAAATGGCGGCTGCCGCCAGTCCGCTTGTCTTGGCGGCAAAAAGCACCAGCGCCACCAGCATGACATCCAGCATCGACCACTTGCTGACCATCGACAGGAGCGCAAGCGAACGCGTCTTGGCACCACTAAGCACGGCCACATGGATCAGAAGGATCTTCAGCGCAGGAAACCCGATCGAAAACAGCGCCACGATCGCGGCAAGAACCGCATCGCCCTCGTGATAGAGGCTGGTCACCATTTCGATCAGCGTCGGTCGGTCTTCCAGAAAATAGAGGCGCTCGAACCGCATGAGCGGCTGCGTCAGTCCGAGGGCGAACGAGAAAGTGGAAACGGGAAGCAGCAAAGCCAGAAAAAATCGCATTGAAACTGCCGTACCCTGGCTATCGCGTAAACTTGTAGCGGCACCTGCGCCCGGCAACACCGAGAGGAGCACCATTTCCTATATCACCCGGATCGGAAAGCACAAAACCTGACCGCCGCGAGCAACGATCAGGAATATAAGAACGTATATCAAGCCCTGCCAGCCCCCATTCGGAGACCGGCTGTTTCTAGGGAAGTTCAGTAAGCCGTTATCGACCTCGAGCCCGCGCAGCAACTTCGTCGAGCTGATCCTGCTCCGCCAGTTCCTGGGCTGTGCGCTCGCGCTGTTGGTCGCGTTCTTCCAGCTGCTCGAACTTCTTCAGCTCCTCGATCGCCTCGCTGAGCTCGTCCTGGGCACGTTGCAGCTGGTCGTCCAGTTCATGCGCGGAATTGCGCAGGTTGTCGCGACGGTCCGCTGCGGCCTTGGCAAACGTCGGATAGGCAAAATGCGTGACATCCGTAATACCGACCCGCTCCTGCTCCGACCGGATCTGGTCATCAAGTTCATCGGCCATACGGTTGAACTCGGCGATCATGCTCTCGATCTGAGCAAGCTGTCGTCGTTTCTCGTCAACCTGAAACCGCTTCAAACGGATCAAACTGTCTCGGGTTTTCATTACTCAATACTCCCCTAACACGGGCAGTCTACCCCTGAGTCATTTCCAAAAGGTTGGCAAGTTGCTCATACCCGTCAGAAAGTGATGTCGCTTCGTCTTTTCCCTGATTCAGGAATTCGTCGATCATGTCGAACCTGTAGATGGCTTCGTCCACGGTCGGGTCGGATCCCTTCCGATATGCGCCCAGCCGGATCAATTCTTCCATGTCCGTATAGGTCGATAGAAGCTGTCGGGCCCTGCGCAGAACCGGGAGCTGCTCCGGCGGCACGCAGCGCGGCATGGTTCGTGACACGGATTTCAGCACATTGATTGCCGGATACCGGCCACGCTCGGCAATGCCGCGTTCCATCACCACGTGGCCATCGAGAATACCGCGCACCGCGTCGGCCACAGGCTCGTTGTGATTGTCACCCTCCACAAGAACGGTGAAAAGGCCGGTGATCGATCCGCTGTTCTCCTTGCCAGGACCTGCCCGCTCCAGAAGTCGCGGCAATTCGGTGAAGACCGTCGGCGTATAGCCCTTGGAGGTCGGCGGCTCGCCGATCGACAAGCCGATTTCGCGCTGTGCCATGGCGAATCGCGTTACCGAGTCCATCATGCACAGCACGTTCTTGCCTTCATCGCGGAAATGTTCGGCAACAGTCATGGTCAGATAGGCGGCCTGCCGCCGCATCAGAACGCTTTCATCTGAGGTCGCGACGACAACCACGGAGCGCTCCAGCCCCGAATCGCCCAGATCGTCCTCGATGAACTCCTGAACCTCTCGACCGCGTTCGCCGATTAGGCCGATGACCGCGACATCACATTTTGTATTGCGCGCCAGCATGGACATCAGCACGGACTTGCCGACGCCGGAGCCGGCAAAAATGCCCATTCGCTGCCCCTCGCAACAGGTTACGAATGTATTAAGTGCGCGAACGCCGAGATCCAGGGGCGGTCCAACTCGTTTACGTTCGGAGGCTGGCGGAGGCGAACTTCGCAATTTGCGAGGCACTCCGCCATGAACAAGACTTCCTTTACCATCAATCGGTTCACCAAGTGCGTTAATCACTCGGCCAAGCCAGGCATTTGCCGGATGAACCACGCTGTCACGCGACTGAATCACGGCTTTGCAACCCATTCGCACGCCTTCGAGCCCGGAAAAAGGCATGCAAAGTGCGTGTCCTTCACGAAAACCCACAACCTCTGCGGGCACTTTCGGGTTATCCTCACCGTTGTCGATCAACAATCTCGAGCCGACACTCATTTCGTGAATAGGGCCCGCAATCTCGACGAGAAGTCCCTGAACCGCAGTCACCCGGCCATAAATTTCGGTCGGCATGAGCGAATCAATCTCGGCGAAAAGCGCCTTCACGTAAGATTCCTTCCCTCGTTAACGGTTTTGGTAACCGATCGTTTACGACTCTGGTTAATCTTAACCTTTGGAAGGCTGACAAGCGAGAGCCATTTCGAAGTCAAAACGGCTTTGTTGAAAGGAATCTGAACGGAATCGGTTAGCGCCGGTTCTTAAAGTTCAACATTAAGATTTGTGAATCCGAATTTTTTCTGGGGATTCAATAAGTTGAGTGTTGTTCACAGTTTCCTCTCTCCAGAGCTTGCCGTTACGAATCATATTTTGTTAACCATTAACCGATAGCTTTGAGTCGGGGTTAACATCAGTCCTTCGTAGCAGGCACCGACAGAGCCGTTGCGACTTGCCCAGGAAAGGCAGAACAAGGGGATTGGCATGCGTGTATTGTTGATTGAGGATGACAGCGCCACGGCGCAGAGCATCGAGCTGATGCTGAAGTCCGAGAACTTCAACGTCTACACGACAGATCTTGGCGAGGAAGGCATCGACCTCGGCAAACTGTACGATTACGACATCATTATGTTGGATTTGAACCTGCCGGACATGTCCGGTTACGAGGTTCTCCGGACACTACGCGTTTCCAAGGTCAAGACACCGATCCTGATCCTTTCCGGTAACGCGGGTATCGAAGACAAGGTTCGCGGCCTCGGCTTCGGCGCCGACGATTACATGACCAAGCCGTTCCACAAGGACGAGCTGGTCGCGCGTATCCACGCAATCGTCCGCCGCTCCAAGGGGCACGCACAGTCGGTCATCGTCACTGGCGACCTGAAGGTCAACCTGGACACCAAAACCGTCGAAGTCGGCGGCCAGCGTGTCCATCTGACCGGCAAGGAATACCAGATGCTGGAGCTTCTCTCCCTGCGCAAGGGAACGACGCTCACCAAGGAGATGTTCCTGAACCATCTCTATGGCGGCATGGATGAGCCGGAACTGAAGATCATCGACGTGTTTATCTGTAAGCTTCGCAAGAAGCTGGCAGCTGCAACCTCCGGCAAGAACTACATCGAAACGGTGTGGGGCCGAGGTTACGTTCTGCGCGAGCCGGACGTCGAAGCAGCCGCCTGATCCAGCATCAGACGTTGACGTTTTAAAAGCCCCGGCACTGCCGGGGCTTTTTGTTGTTGAGGGTTGGATGTGACAAGGCTGTTCTAGCCCTGGCCACCTGCGCGCTCGGCAAAGGTCAGCACAGCCCCTTCCCCCGCCTGCCCGTAATTGACAGACGCCAGCATCTCGCCGGAACTGTCATGCAGGGTAATCAACCCCTTGCGGTTCGACATCTGCATGTGGTGGACCGTTGCCCGCGTCACCGACACCTTCAAAACGGCACCTGCAATCAGAACAACCGCCTCTACCGGCTGCGGCCGGCCCATCTTGTCCCGCAGTTCGTAGCCCGTAAGGTCGATGTCCGCTGCACCGGCATTCCAGATCTCCACCCATTCCGTGCCCTGGTCATCCCCCGGCGGGTTCGGCAGGGCCGAAAGAATGCGAAGCGGACCGTCATTCTGCATTTCAACGGTTCTTGGACGCACCACCACATTGCCAGAATCGTCCGTGCGGGTGCTGCCGTCACCAAGGAACACAGGGTAGAATGAGCGGATGTGCTGTCCCAGCGAGCCATCAGCCGTTGTCTCGTGATACATCACCAGATCGAACTTGCCCTCACCGAGCTGAACGCGCTTCTTCTGGTTGGTGAGCAAGCCGTGCAGGCCTTCGTAATAGGCAAGCGTGCCGAGCGCGAATTCGCACGCAGGACTGCTGCCGACAAAAAATCCACCCTTGCTCTTGAAGAGCTCAGCGACAAGATTGCCGGTCATGTCCTGGTGGTTCCAGACCATCTGCAGCGTCACGACATGGGGGTTCTCCGGTCCCGGACCTCCGAGATCGTATTTGTAACCAAGGTAGTCGACCCGGTTGTTGAGCTCGTCCAGCGCGAATTTCACCCAGGAGTGATAACCGGAGATTTCACCCTTCTCCGAGGCGGAATTCGCCCCTTTCTTGTATTTGCCTTCGCCGAGAAAAACATGCTCGAAGCCCGTGCAGAAGTGGGTCGACTTGCCCCGGAAGAAGTTGGTGTAGACCTCGAACCACATCCGGAACAGATCCTGCCGGAAGGTTTCAGCGGTCATGTCCCTGACGAGCTCGGCAGAAATATGCTCGAAGGCGATCTGCATCGGCCGGCTTGCAATCACCAGATCGAGAAACCCTTCGATCTCGTCTCGCTCGGCAGGCGAAATGGTTTCCGGGTCGCGAAAGTGGACCGCATAGTTGTCCAGAAGCCGGATGAAGGTCTGGTACAGATCGCTCGCCGCCATCTTGTCGAAATCGACCCGGGCAAAGAGCGGGTTCGCTGCCAGGTCGATCTGGCGGGACCCTTTGGCCTTCACCTGCTCGTCCAGCAGAATGTCGGCTGTCATGTCCGTCCAGTCGCCATCCACGTTGCGCGTGCTGACGCTGAACCGGTCGGCATCTTCGTTCCAAATGGCCTGATAGATATGGTCTGACATGCGCGCCTCAACCTGAAGTAACGAGAAGAAGGCTTTCACACGTTTATGACATTTTCACTACCAGACGGAAACTCGTAACTGTCCGGCGAAAACAAAAAAGCCGGCGTTCCCGCCGGCCTTTCCGCACTTGCGACGGCAGGATCAGAGCTGCAGCTGGTATGACGCAGGGACATAGCGGAAACCGCTGTCGTTGGTCTCCACGTAGCCGACCGCCGGGAACGGCATGTGATAGCCCACGAACGGGATCTTGTCGGCGGCCAGCATGCCGAACACCGTCTTGCGGGTGGCCGCGGCGCCTTCCTTGTCCATGTCGAAGCGCACTTCCCATTCGGGATGCGCCAGCGACCAGACGTAGTGATTGGCGGTATCCGCTGTTATGGCAAGCTGCTTGCCGTCGCTTTCGAGCATGTAGATCATGTGACCGGGGGTATGACCTGCAGCAGCCATCGCGGTGACACCCGTCGTCACGCTGCCGCCGTCATCGAGGAAAGTCATTTTCTCCGCCAACGGTTTGACGTGGCTCGCCATAAGCTTGGTCACCCCATTGGCTTCCGCATCCATTGCCGCCCAGAAGTCATATTCCTTCTGCCCGGTCACATAGCGGGCATTGGCAAAGGTCGGCGAGCCGCCTTCCATCAGACCGCTGACGTGGTCGGGATGCATGTGCGTCAGCACCACCACGTCAACCTGCTCCGGCGTGTATCCCGCATTTTCCAGCGCAGCACGCATCTTGCCACGGCCTGGCCGGGCACCTTCGCCATTGCCTGTGTCGAACAGGATCAGTTCGCTGCCCGTGTTCACCAGCGTTGGCGTGAAACTGATCTGGAAACTGTCGTTGGGCAGGAAGTTATCGGCATTTGTCGCAGAAAATGTATCCGCGTCCACATTCATGGCGAAGGTCTTCTGCGGTTCGGTCAGGGAGACCGCACCGTCGTGCAGGGTGGTCACCTCGAACCCGCCTACGGAATAGCGGGCAACGGGTGCCGGCACAGCGACCTGCTTTTCTGCAGCCGCATGGACAACGGTGGTTCCGGCAAGACTTGCACCGGCAAGTGCACCACCTGCTCCCAGAAGCGCCGCGCGACGTGTGAGTTCAACTTTTATCTCGGTCATATTCCCACTCCCTGCAATTCCGATCCATAAAAACAGTCCCGCAGCCGAACACCCCGAGTGCCCGGCAGGACGCAAAGCTTACGTTCGTGAAAATGGAATGGATGCAGATGCAGACAAGTGCTGTTCGCCGCCAGCCGGATAAACTTCACGAGAGCGAACGAACAAAATGAATTTCAAAAACTTGCTCACTCGCAACAGACCGCTTTTTTGACGGGATTCCTTCACGCAACAGCGAATGAAAAAGGCGGCCAGAGGCCGCCTTTGAACTTGATCCGAAATGTCCAAACCGTGCTGAAGGAGGGACGCAGGTTTAACGCTGCAGACCCAGGCCCGCTCCAGCTCCCACGGCCAGGCGCGGCGTTGCTGCCGTGCCGGTCGCGGCCTGTGCAGCCTGTTTCTTCTGGAACAGGCCTCTCTTACCGGGCACCGGCTTGAAGGCATCCGTCAGACCGACCACGGTTTCTGCGGCACCGAGAACGAGATAACCGTCATCCGGCAGGGATTTCGCCAACCGGCCGAGGATTTCCGTCTTGGTTGCCTGATCGAAGTAGATCAGCACGTTGCGGCAGAAAATGATGTCGAACTCGCCCAGATGGGTGAAGCTTTCCAGCAGGTTCAGCTTCTTCCATTCGATCATGGCGCGCATGCCGGCATTGATCTGCCACATGTCACCCTTCTGCTCGAAGTATTTCAGCAGCATCTGGATCGGCAGACCACGCTGAACCTCGAACTGGCTGTAGAGGCCGGTCTTGGCCTTTTCCAGCACTTCGTTGGAGAGGTCCGTACCCAGGATCCGGGTTCGCCAGCCAGCCATCTTGGCCGCATCTTCCTTCAGGCAGATGCCCAGGGAATAAGGCTCCTGCCCGGTCGAGGCAGCCGCACACCAGATCTTGATCTGCTTGCGTGTCGCGCGGCTTTCCAGCAGCGCCGGCAGCATCGTGTCCTTGAAGTGCTCGAACGGTGTCTTGTCGCGGAAGAAGAACGACTCGTTGGTCGTCATCGCCTCGACGACGTCCGTTTCCAGCGCTCTGTTGGTGCCGCGCTGAAGCTGCTGGATCACCGCACTGAGCGTTTCCAGCTTGGAGCTGCGTGCGATCGGCAGAAGACGGCTTTCGACCAGGTATTGCTTGTCGTTGGACAGAACCAGGCCGGAGCGGGTCTTCAGGAAGTTTTTCAGAAACTCGAACTCGCTCGGGGTCATCTCGTGTTCCCCTTCAGAACGCGCGAGATCTTCGGGCCGATCTCCTTCAAGGGTAGAATTTCGCTGCAGACGCCCGTTTGTGCAGCTGCGCCCGGCATGCCCCAGACCACGCTTGTGGCTTCGTCCTGCGTGATCACGCTGCCGCCGCCTGCTGCAATGGTCTTGACGCCTTCAGCGCCGTCATGACCCATACCGGTCAGGATGACACCCAGGCTTGCCGAACCGAATACCTTCGCAACGCTGTCGAACAGGGGATCGACGGCAGGCTTGCAGAAATTCACGGGAGGACCGTCGGTCAGCCGGATCTTGGCGACACCGCCGTCCTTTTCCACGATCATGTGCTTGCCGCCAGGCGCGACATAGATATTGCCGGGCTTCAGCACTTCGCCATCTTCACCTTCCTTGGACGGACGCAGGGCAGCCTTGCCCATATGCTCGGCCAGAATGGCAGTGAAGGTTGGCGGCATATGCTGGGTGATGACCACCGGCACATCATTCATGGCCGTACCGACTTCGCGCATGACTTCCTGCAGTGCTTGCGGACCGCCCGTCGAGGAACCGATCGCAAGGATGCGCGGACGCGCAGAAGAGTACGGGCGTGTCTGGTACTTCACTGCACCGGCAGCAGCTCCCGCCGGTTGAGCAGCTCCGCGAAAGGTCGCCCGTGTATCCGTTGCCGGACGCGCAGAAATCGGTCTGACCGGCTGCGCGGTGCGGCCTGCGCTGGTTTCTGCACGCATGGTGCGCGCAGGACCGCGCATGCGCAATGCACGTGCCCCAAGAGCCTTGACCTTCTCGATCAGCTCACGGCGAAAATCGATGGACGTCGTGACCTCGGAAGTCGATTCCGGCTTCGGCACATAGTCGGCCGCGCCCAGAGACAGGGCCTTCAGGCTGATTTCCGCGTTGCGGCGGGTCAGTGTCGAAGCCATGATCACGACGAGATCGCGCTTCTTCGCCAGCATGAGCGGCAAGGCCGTCATGCCGTCCATTTCCGGCATCTCGATGTCGAGAACGACGACGTCGGGATTGCTTTTTTCGATATCTTCTACAGCAAGCTTGCCGTTGCGATGCGAGCTGACGACTTTCAGACTTTTGTCTTCACCGAGCCAGCGTGTCAGGAGTCCGCGGATGACGACAGCGTCATCTACGACCATGACTTTGATGGGGTCGCTGCCCGGACTCGTGCCCGCAGTTATGCTTCTTTGCGCAAACGCCATTTAGACTGCCCAACTCGAAACTAGATAAGACCGACTTCCTGAAACTTGGCTTCCACGATTTCGCGGTCAAACGGTTTCATGATGTACTCGTTTGCACCGGCGCGGATGGCGCGGGCGATGTGAGCAACATCGTTTTCGGTCGTGCAGAATACGACGATCGGGTTTTCTCCGCCTTCTTCCGCACGCAGGCTGGTCAGGAACTCAAGTCCGTCCATGACGGGCATGTTCCAGTCCAGCAGGATCGCGTCCGGCATGGTCTTGCGGCATTCGTCAAGCGCCTTCTGGCCGTCTTCTGCTTCCGTAATCTCGAAATTCATATCCTCGAGAATGCGGCGAGCCACCTTCCGGATGACGCTTGAGTCATCTACTACGAGGCACTGTTTCATCAGGCGTAACTCCACTCAATGGCCATTGCGGCCCAGTTATGCTGCAGCCATGGGTTCGGTGAACATCGCACCAAGCAGACGGTCGACATCCAGAATGACCATCAGGCGGCCGTCCAGACGATGGACGCCTCCGGAGATCTCGGCCCAACGGCGATCCAGGTTCGACGGGTTGGGCTCTGCAGATGCGGACGGCAGCGTCAGCACCTCACCAACCGTGTCGATGACAAGGCCGTAGCTTTCCTGCTTGTACTCGATGCCCACGGCCATCATCTGCCCTTCCTTCAGCGGAGGCAAGTGAAGGCGGCGGCGCATGTTGATTGCGGTGACGATGCGTCCACGCAGGTTCAGGACACCCTGAACCTCGGGTGCGGACATCGGCACGCGAGTTACGCTTTCCGGCACGAACACGTCGTGAACCTGGGAAATGGGCAGGCCGAACAGCTGGCCGCCGATGACCACGGTCACATACTGGATCATGTCACTTGCGGCTTTTTGCTCCGCGGTCAGTTTGTGTTCCAGCACACTCATGCTGCAGCTCCCATTTCACCGGAGAAGACGTCTTTCAGGGCGGCGATCAGGCCGGGACGGTCGAATTTGGCGACATAGTCGTCAAAGCCCGCCTGGCGGCCGCGTTCGATCGAGGCCGGCGTCACCATGGACGACAGGGCCAGGATCGGAATGTTGCGGAACCGGGGATCGCGGCGCAGCGACTCACAGAACTCGAAGCCGTTGATTTCCGGCATTTCGATGTCACTGACGATCGCATGGAACTTGTCGCCGTTTTCCAGAAGTTCGAATGCCTGATGCGGACCGGTACAGGTGGTCACATCGTAGCCGGCAGCCTTCAGAACCGGTGTCAGCATGTTGCGGAAGAAGGACGAGTCATCCACGAAGAGAACCTTCTTGGTCAGCGCCTCGATGTCCATTTCCTTGCGCATGAACCAGTCTTCAAAGGCCTGCGGCAGATAGTAGCCGAGGTCGATGATCTCGGTCGCACGTTCCTTCACCACGGCAGAGCCGAGGATGCCCGGACGTTCCGAACCGACTTCGATGTTCATGCGGTCCTCGACGATGTCGACGATCTCGTCGACCACGAGGCCCATGGAGCGTCCCGCATCGGAGAACACCAGCATCGGCTGCGTGCCTTCCGACTTGTGGCTGTCGCCTTCGTTCAGATAGACGAGCGGCATGAGCGCACCGCGGTACTGGACCAGATCGCGGCCGTTCGACCGTTCGATCTTGGAGACCTCGAACTCCTCCAGGCGCGTGACCAGCGACAGCGGCACGGCCTTGGGTTCCGGCGCACCGGCACGGAACAGCAGAAGCGAGATCGAGCTCTGTCCGGAAATCGCGCGGCTCTGCAGGTCTTCCCGTTCGTCTTCCTGGTTCTCTGTGACCGCGCTGGATGCATGGCTTGCCATGGCACCGGCGATGCCGTTCGGATCGATGATCATGATCACGGAACCGTCGCCCAGGATGGTGTTGCCGGAGAACATGCCGAGGTTGCGCAGCATCGTCGACATCGGCTTGACCACGATTTCCTCCGTATGGAAGACACCGTCTACAACCACGCCGAATGTCTGGCTACCGACCTGCATGACAACGATGAAGCCGTTGTCCGCATCAATCGCCTCGTCCGCGTTTTCGCCCTCGTAGATACCGAGGAGCTGGGACAGGTGCACCAGCGGCAGCAGCTTGTTGCGCAAGCGCAGGACCGGGGTGTCCTTGATCCGCTCTATACGGTGTTCCGAATTGGTCTGCACACGGACCAGTTCGACAACGGAAAGCTGCGGGATGGCGAACCGGTCGCCGCCGGCCTCGACGATCAGCGTCGAAACAATGGCAAGCGTCAGCGGGATCTTGATGATGAAGCTCGAGCCCTTGCCCTGGGTAGAGCGCAGGTCGACAGTACCGCCGATCAGTTCGATGTTGTTGCGAACGACATCCATGCCGACGCCGCGGCCGGACACGCTCGTGACCTTTGCGGCCGTGGAGAACCCGGCTGCGAAGATGAACTTGTGGATCTGGGCGTCCGTCATCTTGTCGACTTCGGCTTCCGACGCCAGGCCGCGTTCCACGACCTTCGCCTTCACCTTGTCGACGTCGATGCCCTTACCGTCATCGCGAACTTCGATGATGATGTGGCCGCCTTCATGGTAAGCCGCCAGGGTAATGGTACCCTTTTCAGGCTTGCCTGCGGAGCGGCGCTCATCCGGACGCTCAAGACCATGGTCGGCCGAGTTGCGGACCATGTGCGTGAGCGGGTCCTTGATCATCTCGAGAACCTGGCGGTCCAGTTCGGTATCCGCACCGATCATTTCCAGTTCGATCGGCTTTTCAAGTTCCTGGCTGAGATCGCGAACGATGCGCGGCAGTTTCTGCCAGGCATTGCCGATCGGCTGCATGCGCGTCGCCATGACGCCTTCCTGCAGTTCGGCGGTTACATTCGACAGACGCTGCAGCGGCACCTTGAATTCGCTGTCTTCATGGCGGCGTACGATTTCCAGAAGCTGGTTCCGGGTCAGCACCAGTTCGGACACCATGGTCATCAGGTGCTCGAGCGTGTCGACCGCAACGCGGATGCTCTGGTTGGACACACCGCCACCGGAGGATTTCTTCTCGCCGCCTTCGCCGCCAGCCTTTTTCGCCGGGGCTTTCGCAGCCGCCTTGGCTTCTGCCTTGACCGCAACGGGAGCAGGCTCTGGCTCATCGGCTTCGTCGACGATCTCTTCGAGTTCCGGAACTTCCGGCTCGGCGACTTCGACTTCAACTTCGGTTTCGCGGAACGCGCGCTCCAGTTCGTCCAGCGACACTTCGCCAGGACGGAGTGGACGTTCAAGAGCTTGCTCGGCGGCAGCTTCTTCGGCAGGCGCTTCAGGCTCTGCCGCAACGGCTTCAGCCACAGGCGCTTCCTTGACGGCTGCGCCACCCTTCATGGCAGCATCAGCTTTCGCGGACATCTCTTCCAGCTGGCCGATCAGCTCACTGTCGTCGCCTTGCGGCTCTTCGCCTTCGGCAGCTTCCAGTTCACCCAGAATGTCCTTGATCTGGTCGATCGAGGTCAGAATGAGGGAAACGGCCTCTTGCGTGACAGGAGCGCCATCGCGGAACTTGCCCATGAGGGTTTCAGCCGCATGCGCGATACCTTCAAGACGGGGAAGACCCAGGAAGCCACAGGTGCCCTTGATCGTGTGCACTAGGCGGAAAATATTATCTAGGATAGTCGCGTTGTTCGGTTCCTGCTCGAATTTTACGAGCTCAACGTCAACAACATCGAGACTTTCGTTCGTCTCGGTAATGAATTCCCTGAGGAGGTCGTCCATGGCCTGCTCTCACCCGACTTGTTACTGGTTCCGCATCCCAAAAGGGACGTCTGGACCGAGAAGTCCATGAGAGCTAGGTTGACGGCAAACAGTTAAGATACGCTGAAGCGGATGGAGACTTTTGAAGGCCTTGTTTATTCTGCCAAGAGGGCCGTTATTTTTACCAACTCTTCTTGTTTATCTATCGTTAATACCATGCCGCATTCACGGGCGAGCAGCAACGTGTAGATCGGCTGAACCGAGTGCGCATCGACCCGTTCAGGCTCTTCTCCGCTCAGAGTTTCCTTCATTCCGAGCGGAATGCGCGGATTGAGACCGCTGGCCTGAAGCGTGAAGGACGGAGATTGTGGGTCGCCTTCCATTTCAACCTTGATTTCTCCACCGCGCGGAACGCACTGGTTGGCGATGAGGATCAAGTTGAGAAGTAGTTTTACGTAGTTCTTCGGCATCAGGTGCCGGGTCAATTGCCAATTTAGATCGGATTTTTCGTTTTCCATGAACCCGGTGGCAACGACCTGAGCGTCCCCCAGGTCGATCTCCGCGCCTGCCGAGCCTGCAGCGCCGAAGGCAAGACGGGCGAACTGCAGTTTTGCAGATGCCTGGCGCGCGCTCTTGCGGATGAGGTCCATGGCGAATTCACGCATGTCCTCCGACCCCTCCTCGTCCAGCACTTCCAACCCGTTGGTTATCGCCCCGACGGGAGAAATGATGTCGTGGCAGACGCGGCTGGCCACCAGGGCGGCAAGATCAAGAGAGGAAAGCTCTTTTAGTGCAGACATGGCGTTTTGAGGCTCTTCTTGAGGAGGCGGCGGAAACTGATTCGATATAGTGGTTGCAAGAGTTACACATCCGCACAGCGGCTGCCAAGGCAGCGGCGGGCAGCAAACCATGTCATCCAGATGAAAGTTTGCCCCGAAATCCGCCTTTTCCGGCGTCCGGGAGCAGTTTAACCGGGTAACCACCTACCGCATCGGCACGCAGCCGACCCGTTCGGCATTGTCTTGGGCCGCCGTCATCAGCTGGCTGCCGTTGACGACGAACAGGAACCGGTTGACCACCGAATGGAAAAAGACCAGTCGTCCGTCGACAATGGCATAGATGAACGGATTGCCGGCCGTGCCAAAGCCCTCGGACAGCGCATACCCGCCGCAGGCGGCAAAGAGCGGTGCATAGGCTTCAGGATCCCGCTTGAAGGCGGCAAGATTGCCTTCATTGACGAAGATCCATTCCGTGCCACCCCATTTGTGCACATGGTTCCGCTTTCCCTTGCGCGGGTAACCATCGACGAAATAGCTCACCGGATCATGTCCGCCGAGCGCGTATCCCGTGATCGGATCGGGAACGAAAACCTGGGGACGCGCGAAGACTTTCCCCGCAAAAAGACAGGAGAGCAGGATCAATACAGCACAAAGACATAACCTTGTCTTTTTTTGAGGCCAGCTTTCCATTGATTCGGCTTATGTAAGGTGCACCATCTCATGCGAATCAGCATGATATTGCATCAGTTTAACATTGCGGTCTGACCGAGCGGCAACAATCGGCGCGGCCAACAGATTTTGGGAGAATATCGAATGGCACAAAGTTCCCGGCGAGTTGTATCCCTGATATCGGCTGCGTTCCTGGCCTTGTGTGCATTTGCGTTTTCCAACCCGGCGTACTCCCAGAATTCCGGCAACGAGCCCATTCCGTCTGGACAAACCTACGACCAGGACGAAATCCTGCAGGCAGGCCACCAGTTCTTCGGCTCTGTTTCGGGTGGGCTTGCATCAGTCGTCGAGAAGGCCTTTTCCAGCTACGGCGAACCGAACGGTTACGTGCTCGGCGAAGAAGGCTCCGGAGCGCTTATCGCCGGCGCGCGCTATGGCGAAGGCAACCTCTACACACGCAACGCCGGCACTCACAAGCTGTTCTGGCAAGGCCCGTCCGTGGGCTGGGACTTTGGCGCGGATGGTGCCCGGGTGATGATGCTGGTCTATAATCTGCCCACCGTGAACTCCCTCTACACCCGCTTTGCCGGTGTCAACGGATCGGCCTACCTGGTCGGCGGGGTCGGCATGACCGTGCTCTTGAACAACGAAATCGTGCTGGTGCCTGTGCGCGCCGGTGTCGGCGCCCGTCTCGGGTTGAACATGGGATACCTGAAGTTCACCGACAAGCCGACCTGGAACCCGTTCTGATCGGACCGGAAAGGCGGCTGTCGCAACCTGGCGACGAAGACGGGTTGCATTCGTTCCACGCAGGACACTTGGCGGCAGGCCTACTGTCGTCTAATGATGGAGTTGTGGGCGTTTTTTAGAACGTAACCGGGAGCCGGACTTGATTGAAGCAGCGATGTATGTGGCGCTGGGGTTTTGCACCGCCGGCCTGATCGGACTGGCAATCCTGCCCGCATTTTACCGCCGGGCCGCCCGACTGACCGAAGAAGCCCTGCGCGCCGTCAATCCGACCAGTTACGCAGAGGTCCGCGCTGCACAGGACCAGGAACGTGCGCGCCATGCGGTAGAATTGCGCCGTGTCGAGAAGCGTCTCGACAACGAGCGTGAGAAGGCTGCGAAGTTTCAGCTCGAAACCACGCGGATGCGGGCGGAAGTTGAAGCGCTGACGAAATCTCACAAGGAAACGATTTCCGGCCTGGAAGCCAAAGTCGCCGCCCAGGCAAGTGATCAGCACGCTGTCGACATGCTGTCGTCCGAAGTGACCTCCCTGAAAAAGAAGCTGTCGGAAGCCGAACGGGCTCTTGCGGAAAGCTGGACAAAAGGCCACGAAGACACGCCTGCCGAGGCGAAGCCGGAAGAACCCGCAGAAGACGACAGCGGCTGGCTGCCGGCGTCCGGCACCATGGCACTTGCCACAATCACCGGACTTGAAGCGGAAGTTGCCACTTTGAAGGCCAAGCTGGCCCGGTATGAGCCGACAGTTGCAGGCCAGATGGATGCTGCCCGCAGCGAAACCGCCAAGACGAGGCTCGCCGAACTAGAAGCCCAATTGGTTGACACCGAATCCAACTATGTGTCCGCACAGGCTGAAGTCACCCGTCTGTCGCTGATGTTGGACGCAGCCAGGCTTCCGGAAAACGAGCGCCAGAAACATCTTGATGCCGAGCTGGAAAAGCTTTCCGGCGAAGCTGCCCGCTACCAGGCCGACGCTGCTGAAAAAGACCGTGCGCTTCAGCGGATCACCGCCCAGATGGCAAAGCTGCAGAAGGACCTGTCCTCGGTTCCTGCTCTCGTGGATCTGCGCCGCGATTTCCGCGCCCTTGCCGAAAAGCTGACCGGTCAGGCGTCTCCAGCCGTCAATGCTTCTGCCGCAGGCGCTCCCGCAAAGCCGGCACCGCCTTTCGTCCCGGTTTCTCTTCAGACCAAGGACAGCCTGCCGGAAGATCGCAACCGGCCTGAGGCATCCTCCAAGGAAAATCTGCAGACAGACGCGGACCAGGGCACGACACAAACACAATCAAGATCCGGCGATATCGCCAACGCGGCTGAAGCGCTGGTAAGCAGGATCGTTGCCTCCAGCCGGAACAAGCCAAAGCCGGAGGCGGAAACAACGCCGGCAAGCACCGGCGCCGCGCAAGACAGCGACCAGAAAACGAAAGCCACGAAACAAAAAAAGAAAGATGTGGCTTGATCTGAGCAGGTCGCTCCGGTCATCTAGTCCGATGGACATTCGTCCGAATATTGAACGAACCTGACGCGCTGTTGCTCCTCGCCCGCATTTCCGTTTGCAGATGCAGGAACGCAGCCAGCCCGTCATGCACAGGATGAGTCTGTCGTACATGTTGATCGAACGCCACAACGCAATTCTCGAACTCGCACGGCAGATGGGCCGCGTCAGCGTCGACGATCTCGCCCGGCGGTTTGATGTCAGCCCGCAGACGATCCGCAAGGATCTCAACGAGCTTTGCGACCGGCGCCTGCTGGCGCGCACCCATGGCGGGGCCCTGCTGTCGTCCGGCATCGAAAATGTCGGCTACGAGGCCCGCAGGATCATCTCCAGCAGGGAAAAGGCAGACATCGGCGAGAAGGTTGCCTCGCTCATTCCCGACAACGCGTCCATCTTCATCAACATCGGCACCACCACGGAAGCGGTCGCACAGGCGCTGCTCCAGCATCGCGGCCTGATGGTGATCACCAACAACATCAACGTCGCCAGCCTGATGCGCGGCTATTCCCAGATCGAGGTGGTGATTGCCGGTGGCGTGTTGCGCCATTCCGACGGCGGCATTGTCGGCGAGGCCGCGGTGGACTTCATGCGCCAGTTCAAGGTCGATTTTGCCGTCATCGGCGCTTCCGCGATCGATCCCGACGGCTCCCTGCTCGATTACGACTACCGGGAAGTGAAAGTCACCAAGACCATCATGGACAACGCCAGGCACGTCATTCTGGCCGCCGACAGTACCAAGTTCGAGCGCACTGCACCGGTCCGTGTCGGACACCTGCGACAGGTCACTACTTTCGTAACGGATTATTGCCCCTCGCCAGACTTCGCGCAGATCGCGCAAGACGCGGAAGTCGAGCTGATCGAGACCGGCCAGCAGGAAGACAGCACTGCCAGCTGATCGAACACAGCACTCCGTGTAACCGGTGCACAAACGGGTGGAGAACCCTGTGCGCAGGATGTGGATATGCTGTTTGTGCCTTGGGGAAAAATGGCACGCCCAACGGGACTCGAACCCGTGTTTCCGCCGTGAAAGGGCGGCGTCCTAGACCGCTAGACGATGGGCGCGCGGGGCTTGAGAAGCTCAGTGCCTCAAGCCGAGGACCGTGCGTATACGGCTGCATAACAAAAGACGCAAGCCCTAATTTTCATTTTTCTGTCACATGCCTGTTCATAACCGCGCGCGATACGCGCGACGCCACGTCAGCGTGCCACAAAATCCGTGCGGCCCAGTTGCTTGCCCGTGACGGGATCGAAGCGCAGCAGCGCCGTCTTGCTGCCTTCGCGCACCAGAACCAGCAAGAGACCGTTCGAAAGGTCGGCCTGCAAAATTTCCGCGTCAGCGCCAACTGCCACTGTTGCGGCATATTGATCGGCTGAAACATCGGACTTATTGGAGTTGATCTTGTAGAGAATTGCTGCAAAGACAGCGATAAAGCCGGCGATCATGACGAGGGACGAGCCGAGCAACAGACGCTTCAGCTTGGCCTGGATGCGTTCGGCCGCAGGATCAAGCGGCTTTTCACCCGGCCCCTCATCCCGATAATCAGGTTGTGACATGACAGACAATTCCCTCGAGTATCCGGCCGGTCTGGACCAGGATTTCAGTTTAACAGTTGATGCAGCCGATGCCGGGAAACGGCTGGATGCGGTGCTGGCGGCTCATCTGGAAGCCCTTAGCCGCAACAGGATCCAGTCCCTGATCAAGTCCGGGGACGTCACCGTCGGCGGCGCGAAAATAGTGGAGCCGAAATACCGGGTCAATGAAGGCGATGCCCTGACCCTCACTTTGCCGCAGGCGGAAGACCCCGAGCCCAAGGGTGAGGACATCCCCGTCTCGGTCGTCTTTGAGGACGAACACCTTATCGTGGTCGACAAACCGGCGGGGCTTGTCGTCCACCCTGGCGCCGGCAACTGGACCGGCACCCTCGTCAATGCACTCATCCATCATTGCGGTGACAGCCTTTCCGGCATCGGCGGCGTGAAGCGCCCCGGCATCGTTCACCGGGTCGACAAGGACACCTCCGGACTGCTTGTCGTCGCCAAGACCGACCAGGCCCACAAGGGCCTTGCAGCCCAGTTTGCCGACCACGGCCGCACCGGACCGCTGGAACGCGCCTATTCGGCTCTGGTCTGGGGAGCACCCTCCGGCTTGAAAGGCACGATCAACGCCAATCTGGCCCGCTCACAGGCAAACCGTCAGAAGATTGCCGTCGTCAAGACTTCCGGCCGCCACGCCATTACCCACTGGCAGGTGAAGGAGCGCTTCGGCAACGCCGAACAGCCTGCGCTCGCCTCGCTGCTGGAATGCCGCCTTGAAACCGGACGCACACACCAGATCCGCGTGCACATGGCCCACATTGGCCATCCGCTGATCGGTGACGATGATTACGGATCGGGTTTCAAGACAAAGGCAAACAGGCTCGATGAGCCGCTCAAAAGCCTCGTGAACGGTTTTCACAGGCAAGCCCTGCATGCCGGCCTGCTGGCTTTCGAACACCCGGCAAATGGTAAAACCTTGCGCTTTGAGAGCCCTTACCCGGATGATTTCGCAAATCTTTTGTCCGGATTACAAAAATTTTAGGATGCGTTTTCGTTTTCTGACCATGCAATCGACCAATTTGGACCTATATTAGAAGCTTCTGTGTGCCTGTACGGACACTATTGTGCGTCCGCCTTCCCTCAAAAATGGCTTGCTTGCGTATCACTGCGGGGCAGCGGGAGGAAGGGGTCGCAAACTTGACGAAAGGGGGTGCATGTTATGGCCCAGAACGTTCCGACGCTTACAGCAGGGGAAGGCGGTCTCAGCCGGTATCTGGACGAGATCCGCAAGTTTCCAATGCTTCAGCCGCAGGAAGAGTACATGCTCGCCAAGCGCTACAAAGAGCATGAAGACCCTGAAGCTGCAGAACGCCTAGTCAATTCCCATCTACGCCTCGTCGCCAAGATTGCCATGGGTTACCGCGGGTATGGCCTGCCGATCGGAGAAGTCGTTTCCGAAGGCAACGTCGGCCTGATGCAAGCGGTCAAGCGCTTTGAACCGGACAAGGGGTTCCGGCTCGCGACCTATGCCATGTGGTGGATCAAGGCGGCTATCCAGGAATACATCCTGCGCTCATGGTCCCTCGTGAAAATGGGAACCACGGCCAACCAGAAACGCCTGTTCTTCAACCTGCGTCGCCTCAAGGGCAAGATCCAGGCGCTGGACGAAGGCGATCTGAAGCCGCATCAGGTCTCTGAGATTGCCACCAAACTCGGGGTGTCCGAGGAGGAAGTGGTGTCCATGAACCGCCGTCTGGGCGGCGATGCCAGCCTGAATGCGCCCGTGCGCGCGGAAGCTGATGCCGGTGAATGGCAGGACTGGCTTGTCGATGAAAGCGACAGTCAGGAAACCCTGCTTGCCAATCAGGAAGAGCTGGATATGCGTCGCAAGATGCTGAACGACGCGATGGACGTGCTCAACGAGCGTGAACGGCGCATCTTTGAAGCACGTCGCCTGGCCGAAGACCCGATGACGCTGGAAGACCTTTCGGGCGAATTCGGTGTCAGCCGCGAGCGCGTCCGCCAGATCGAGGTTCGCGCTTTCGAAAAGGTTCAAAAAGCCGTGCGCAACAGCGCCCGCACAATGGACCAGCCCGCCGCCTGAGGCACTCGGTCAAAGAGAACCAAAAAAAGCGCCGGAGCTATGCTCCGGCGCTTTTCTTTTGCCTAAGCTGATGTTCAGCGGATTTCGGCTGTGTAGCTCTCCACCGGCACGACCTTGCTGATCAGACCGGCTTCGGCCATGAATTCCGCAAAGCGCTGGTAGCGGCCTTCATCAAGTGCAGCCGGACGCTTGGCGAACCGCGGCAACGTATCGAACCATGCCCGCCTGTTCAGCTCGTCATTGAGGTTCGGATACGCTTCTATGAAGGCATTCCAGGCTTCTTCCGGGTGATTGCTCAGATAGATGGTGGCCGCTTCCACGGCTGCCAGGAACTTGGCGAAGCGTGGATCGTCCGTCTTGTCCTTGTTGACGACATAGATCAGCTCATCAAAGATCGGCACACCGTTTTCTTCCGGGAAGAAAGCCTTGCCGGGTTTGCCTTCGATTTCGAGCTGGGTGAGCTCGAAATTGCGATATGCGCCGATCACCGCATCCACCTGACCGGCAAGCAGAGAGCCTGACAACGCGAAATTGACGTTCACCAGCTCGACATCATCCATGGTCAAACCGGCCGAACGCAGCATCTGGCCCAGCATCGCGTCCTCGAAGCCGGACACGGAAAAGCCGACACTCTTCCCCTTGAGGTCCTTCAGTTCCTGTATCGGGCCGTCCTTGAGCACGATGAGAGAATTGAGGGGTGTTTCCACCAGCGTACCGATCCATTTCAGCGGCAGCTCTTCCTCGATTTGCGCATGAAGCGTCGGCTGATAGGACACCGCGATATCGCCCTGCCCGGCAGCAACCAGTTTCGGCGGCATTGCCGGGTCCGCCGGTTCGATGATCTCAACCTCGAGGCCTTCTGCCTCGAAGAAACCCTTGGTCTGCGCAGTTACCAGCGGCGCGTGATCCGGATTGATGAACCAGTCGAGCAGCAAGGTCAGTTTCTCACTGGCCTGTACCGGCCCCGATGCCAGCAGCCCGGCCGCCAATGCGAGTGACAGGATTTGTTTTTTCATGAGGTCCTCCGTAGAGCGGCAGCTAGGTGAGCGGCTGCCAGGGAACAAGAAGTCGGGTGAGATGGTTCACGGCAAAGCGCATGATCAGCACCATCGCCGCGAGCAGGATCAGGGCGGCGAACATCATGTCCGCCTGCATCCGGTTGCTGCTTTGAAGCATGATGAAGGCAAGGCCTCCTTTTGCCCCGGCCCATTCGCCGATGATCGCCCCCATGGGAGCGAACACCGCGGCCACCCGCAGGCCGGAGGCAAACGCCGGCAAGCCTGACGGCAGGCGAAAGAACCAGAGTTCCTTCAGGCGAGACAGACGATAAAGCCGGGCGAGATCGCACAAACCCGGGTCAAGCCGCTGCAGGCCATCGAAAAACGTCGATGTGACCGTGAAGAAGATGACCAGGATGATGACGACGATCTTGGAGGCCAGCCCGAAACCGAGCCAGAGCACCAGGATCGGCGCGATTGCGAAAACAGGCAGGGCCTGCGTCACCAGAATGGGCGGCATGGCGAACCTTGCAGCAATCGGAAACAGCCACAAAAGAACGGAAAGCAATGCCCCGGCGGCTGCCCCCAGCACAAACCCGAGCACCGTCTCATAGGCGGTGATGCCGGCATGATGCAGAAGGAAGCCTGCGTGTTTGACAAAGGCCGTAAAGACGCGGTCCGGACCCGGCAGGATATAATGCTGGGTGTCGAACACACGGACGATTGCCGCCCAGATAACGACAGTCAGCAGCAGGCCGAGTATGGTCCTGGCAACAGCTTTCGCAAACGCCATCATCCCGCAGTCCCCGCCGCCGTTGGCCAACAGGAACGCATGAAAGCCGATACCGGCATTCGGATGTGCGGCGACCGCAGTGGTCGCAGACAAGTACGCATAGGATCTCCCGTCTTCGGACAAGCCGAAAATGACAATGGAGATCCGGGAATAGGCTAAGGATTCCGTCCCTTCGCCGGCATGACCCGGATCAGGTTCTAAGGGTTCGGCATTACGCCATCTCAGCTCCGGTAACCGGAACACCCCTCGGACCAAGCCGGACCATGCCTTGTGTGACGGAAAAAGGCAAGCCGCCGTGAGGCGGCTTCTTCAGATTTTGAAAGGAGGCAGGTTGGCGCTTAGCCGGCTTGCCAGGACGTGATCGCCTTTTCTACGGCTTCTGCACCGGCGGTTCCCTTTTCCAGGGTCAGGATGCCGCGCTTGCCGTTTTCGTAAAGCATCGGAATGTCGATCCAGCCGCGTTCGCGCAGCAGGGCGAGATTGCGTTGCTGCTCGTTCGGCAAGCTGGAAAGGGCAATCCAGAAAAAGCCCGGGGACACTTTCACGGAAGCGCCGATCAGCGCATCGCCACGAGCTTCTTCCGTAGGCTTCATGACCAGGCCTGGCACGTTGACGACGTCACCTGGAGCGAAGTTTTCCGGGAACTCGTACTTGATCTCGACCAGATGGCTGGCGGGCAAGGAAGTATCGTCATTCGGCTTGATGCGAATGTCGACCTTCACATCCCGCTCGGGGATTTCAATGGAGGCGCTCAGAACCGCGAGAGCCTTGCCGTCCAGATTCGTTTCTTCATCGACACCCCAAACGACAGCGCCTTGCGCAGCCGTTCCGGCACCGCCGGACTCTTCCCCTTCTTCGTAAAGGATAGAGCGCTGCACCGAGGAATCCGCAGCCGTAGCGGACGGAGCCGGTGAAGTTTCGTCCGGCGAAATGGCCGAGAGATTGTCTTCCGGCACCGCAATCGGGCTTTCGGTGGTCGCAGAAGACTGATCGTTTTCTCCGCTCGTCACGATGGACGGCTGGGAAGGTTCGGGCGCAGCGGAAGCTGGTGTATCGACCTGCGGTGTATCGGCCGGCGCAGGCGAATCAGACTGTCCGGTAATCGTCGTCGTGGTTACCGTGCGTGCATCCGGGGCAACCACATCCGTCTCGCCTTCGTTCAACAGGCGGTCGGTGTTTTTCGAAGGCTCTTCACCTTCTCCGGCAGGGGCAGCGGTCGAAGGCTCCGGCGTGGTGTCCGGCTGCGTATCGACAGGCGTTTGCGAAGAAGACGCAACCGGCACGTTGCCGCTATCGGCCGTCTCATCGCCCGCAGGCATCAGGAAATAGGCTCCGGCGCCCAGGAGCACCAGCAACAGGACACCCGCAGCAATGACGATCGGAACGGTGCGGCTGCCGGATGAATCACCGCGCAGCGCATCCGAAGCACTCGGCTTGGCGCGCTTGGAGCGGCTTTTCTTGGAGGCCGACTTGTCCTTCGGCTTGGCTGTTTCCTCGCCTGGATAAACCTGATCGGCGGGATCGGCCGCACCAGCGGTATCTGCAGGCTCGAACAGGCCATCATCTGTCTGTTCCGGCTGCACAGGTCCGCCGAAAGAGGGCTCCTGGCGCACAGGCGCAGCGCCCGGGTCGGCAGCTTCCTTGGCGTGGTGAACAGCCTGGCTGGCCGCGATGCCAAGCGCTTCGGCCTGTGTCAGGGTTTCCTTCAAGGGCGACGGAGCCGGGGTATCCACCACCGGTGCTGCAGTTGTTTCAGGTTCCTGTGGTGCAGGCGCAGGCGCTTCCGGCGCAGCCTCTGCCACCGGCTCAGCCGGAGGCGGTGTCACGGGCGGCGCGGAAACCTGCGGCGCCGGGGGCGGCGTTTCGACCTTCGGAACTGTGGGGCTGAGACCGAGGCTTTCGCGGGCGGCTTCGGCTTCCACCTTGCGAATGGCTTCTTCCAGACGCAGCTGCTCGGCCGTGATCTCGGACGGCGCCAGCGGCGGTTCATAGGCTTTCAGCTGATTGACGATGGCATTGCGCGCACGGCTGTAAACGCTTCTGCGTGCAGCACCATTGTTTTCAGGTAAAGACGCGATCGTTTTCTTCAGAATTGAATAGTAATCAGCCATCTTCCTGCCTACCGGCCGACTGCAAGGATCTGTTCTGCGGGCCCGAGATTTCGTTTCATTCTCAGGCTTATAGCAAGTTTTTCGAAAACCGGTGCTATTTCTTCAATAACTTCGCCGCGACAGAGAACCTCGCAGTACCCTTTTCCTAACACAGATTGTTTGTTCGGCACACACATGGAACGCCGAAAACGAAAGGTGGTTGCGTGCGGTGATTCGCAGCACGCAACCGCAGTCCTTAATAATGTGCTTCTAACGTCACAGATCTCAATCCTGGAAGGGATTCTGCACAAGAATTGTGTCGTCCCGTTCCGGACTTGTCGACAGAAGAGCGACCGGAGCACCGATCAGTTCTTCGACGTGACGCACATATTTGATCGCCTGCGCCGGCAGATCGGCCCAGGTGCGAGCACCTTCGGTCGATTCCTTCCAGCCCGGCAGGCTTTCGTAAATCGGCTTCACGCGCTCCTGGGCACCCTGCGAAGCCGGCAGATAATCGATGCGCTCGCCGTCCAGTTCGTAGCCGATGCAGATCTTGATTTCATCAAGACCGTCCAGAACATCCAGCTTGGTCAGCGCGATGCCGGTGATGCCCGAGGTGCAGACGGTCTGGCGC
Organism: Labrenzia sp. C1B70; assembly: GCF_000475395.1. NCBI lineage: Bacteria > Pseudomonadati > Pseudomonadota > Alphaproteobacteria > Hyphomicrobiales > Stappiaceae > Labrenzia > Labrenzia sp. C1B70. The sequence continues at coordinate 222,082 of NZ_AXCE01000010.1, read as the reverse complement.
ACCAGCACAGCGTCGAACCACCCGCAGCGGCGGCGGCGGCCGGTAACCGTACCGAATTCATGGCCGCGCGTTCCGAGGAACTCGCCGATCTCATCCTTCAGTTCGGTCGGGAACGGGCCCTCACCGACGCGTGTCGTATAGGCCTTGGTAATACCGAGCACATAGTTGATCGAATTCGGGCCAAGGCCACTGCCTGCCGCAGCCTGGCCGGCGACCGTGTTGGACGACGTCACGAAGGGATAGGTGCCGTGGTCGATGTCGAGCAACGCGCCCTGTGCACCTTCGAAAAGGATACGCTTGCCCTGACGGCGCAGATCGTCCAGCAGGTACCAGACCTTGTCCATGTAGGGCAGGACCTTGTCCGCAACGCTGGCAAGTTCATCGTAGATCGCTTGGGCGGAAACCTCATCCTGGCCAAGACCCCGGCGCAGCGCATTGTGGTGCGTCAGCAAGCGGTCGATCTTGGCTGGCAGAGTGGCAAGGTTCTTCAGGTCCATCAAACGGATAGCGCGGCGGCCAACCTTGTCTTCATACGCCGGTCCGATACCGCGCTTGGTGGTGCCGATGCGCGTTCCGGTGTTGGAATTCTCGCGCAACGCATCAAGCTCGCGGTGCAGAGACAGGATCAGCGTTGCGTTCTCGGCAACACGCAGGCTTTCCGGCGTCACCACGACGCCCTGCTTGCTGAGGCGTTCGACTTCCTCTGCCAGCGCATGCGGATCCAGCACGACGCCGTTGCCGATGACGGACAGCTTGCCTTCGCGTGCAACCCCGGACGGCAGGAGAGACAGCTTGTAGCTGACACCGTCGATGACAAGGGTATGACCGGCATTGTGCCCGCCCTGGAACCTTACGATGACATCGGCTTGTTCCGACAACCAGTCGACAATCTTGCCTTTGCCTTCGTCACCCCATTGCGAACCGACAACAACCACATTCGCCATCTAGACTTTGCTCTCCTGAAGCAGCTTCCGCACCATCCGAAACTTGTCCGGGGTGCCAACACGACAAGCCCCGGCAACCGGACCGGGGCAAACGGCGCGGACTATAGACAGGTTTCCATGCTCATGCGAGTCTCCGCAGGGAGATTGAGAGCCAAAAGCAGGTTTTTTTGCCAGCTCTCCTGATCGGCCCGGTCACCCCTGTGACAATTGACCAGTCATGACGTGCACCTGAACGAACTTTTCCCGGATTAGACTGCATTTGCGGCAATGTCGCGACGGCAGATTATTTAGCTGGCGGTTCACCTGCATCCGGCTTGTCGTTGCGCGCAAGCCTGAAAATCATCGGCGACGTGCGCAACAGCCAGACAAAGCGATGCCGCTTGCTTGCAGGAACAGCGTCCCGGCTGACGATCCGTGCGAAGATGAACACCACGAGCGACAGGTGCAGTGTGGCGGTATAGAGGAAGAAGGCCGAGGGGCCGAATTGCTCCATAACCAGTGAGGCAATGAACGGCCCCGCCATGGCGCCCACGCCATAGGCAAGCGTGAGCCCTGCCACCACATCGATGAATTGCCCCGGCTCGGCGTTGTCGTTGGCATGGGCCGCACAAAGCGAATAGAGCGGCAGGGCAAATCCGCCAAACAGGAAGACGCCTGCAAAAAGCTCCAGCCGGGTCGAAGACCCCGATATAAAGAGACAGGCCAGCCCGGCACCGACGGTAAAGACGCCGAGCACGACACGCCGGTCGAGCCGGTCGGACAGCCAGCCTGCGGGATACTGGAAGATTGCCCCGGCAAAGACCCAGATCGCGATGAACGCGGCAACCGTTTCAAGCCCCAGTCCAATTCCTTCCGCATAAACCGGGCCAACCATGCGGAACGCACCGTTGGTAAGGCCGATGGTGAAGACGGCGACAAGGGCGACCGGAGACACGCGCCACAACATGAGCGGATCGAAGAACCGCGCGGGCGGCGCTGCGGGATTGCGCTCACTTGTCAGGGAGATCGGCACCAGCGCGAAACAGAACAGGATGGCCAGAACGATCAGAATATCCGGACCAAGCGGACCGAACGCGGGCAGCATGAACTGGCTGCCCATGACGGCGATCATGTCGACTATCCGGTAGACGGAAAGGATCCGCCCGCGGGACGAATTGGTGGCGATGGAATTGAGCCAGCTTTCCAGAACCATCGTCGTGCCGCAAAAAGCCGCCCCGCTCACCAGACGCACGACCATCCAGAGCCAGCCGGCAGGTGTGAAGGCAATCGCCAGAATGGCGATGGCGCTGATTGCAGCCAGCGTGGAAAAGACGCGAATGTGCCCTGCCCGCGCGATCAGAAAAGGTGTCAGCAGCACACCGACGATCATGCCGCCGAAATAGCACGAGCCCAGCAACCCGATGAGCGCATCGGACATGCCTTCCGATTTGGCACGCACCGAAATCATTGTCACGGAAAGTCCGTTCGCACCCAGGAGGCAAGCGGCAGCAACCAGCAACGGTGTCAAACGTCCGGCAAGCGATCTGGAATCCGCTGCGGGGGCAACCTGGGCCATGAATGAAGAACTCTTCCGAGCAGCCGAAGAAAACGCGGCCTCGATACTGTTGCCGGAGTGAACCGACTGCGCAAGCCCAGGACCGACGCTTGCACAGACAAAACGGACAGGCGGCCGCAATTCGTCGTCGAAAGCAGGAGGGTAGCCCGGACTATGCCCGCCTTCACCTCACCCGTCTTGGCGGCCCAACGAACAAGGGTCGTCGCAAAGCATCACACCCCATCCTCACAAGCGACCAGTCCTCTACTCGCGTTTCGGGTGTTCTTCGTTCCGGTGGGGTGCTACCTGAGAAACATCACTCAATCAGAGATCGTGCAATGCCACTTCGTAACTGGATCATGCTGACCGTCCTTGGCGCCATCTGGGGCGGGTCCTTTTTGTTCGCAAAGGTGGCGGTTGCCGAAATCCCGCCGTTTGTTCTCGTATTCCTGCGTGTTTCCATTGCCTGCACGGTCCTGCTGATGATCCTTTGGCATCGTGGCATGTTGAACCGGCTGGAGAAAAAATATGCCGTGCCGTTTCTGGTCATGGGACTGCTGAACAACGCCATTCCCTTCTCTCTCCTGTTTCTCGGACAGACAGAAATCGGTGCGGGCCTCGCATCCATCCTGAATGCAACGACGCCTGTCTTCACGGTGATCGTGGCTGGTCTGCTGACGAAACAGGAAACGCTTCAGGGCAACAGGATTGCCGGTGTGGTGCTGGGTGTTGCAGGTGTCGCCATCATGTTGTGGAGCAGCCTGTCGGGCCTTGCGAGCGACCCGTTGTGGGCACAGCTTTGCTGCCTGGGTGCCGCGATCTCCTATGCCTGCGCGGCGACCTTCGCCCGCCGCTTCAAGACGCTGCCGCCGCAAGTGACGGCAACGGGTCAGTTGCTCGGCTCGACCACCCTCATGCTGCCGGTCGCTCTTCTGACTGCCGGTAACTGGACCATGGCCGATCCCAGCCTGACGGCCTGGCTCAATGTGCTCGCGCTCGGCGTATTGGCAACCGCCCTTGCCTACCTGATCTATTTCCAGATTCTGGCCGAAGCCGGCGCGACCAACGCTTCGCTGGTCACGCTCCTTGTCCCGGCAAGCGCTCTCTTCTTCGGCTGGCTGATCCTGGGAGAAAATCTGGGTGTGCTTCAGCTTGGCGGCTTTGCCGTGCTGCTGGCAGGCCTCGTCGTCCTTGACGGGCGCATCCTCAAAAAGCGTCGCGCGCCGGCGGTCTGATCGGTTCGGGAAAAAAGGAGCCTTCTGCAAAAGGCAGAAGGCTCAAGCGCCAGGAACTTGGGCTGCACCTGACGTACATCCGGAAGGCGCGATTAGGGGCACGCACCCTTTTTGACCGGATAGCGGATCAGCTGGCGTTCCGTCGAACGCCAGCCATTCTAGAAATGCAGGGCCTTGACCTGCTTGACGTGGGAAACGGCCTCCAGCCGTGCCAGAACCTCCGGAGACACGTCGCCATCCACCTCCACAAGGCAGATCGCATCGTCGCCGGGGGCCAGACGGCCGAGATGGAAGGTCGCGATGTTGACACCGCTGTTGCCGAGTTCCATCCCGAGGTGTCCGATGAAGCCCGGCTTGTCCTCGTTGGTGATGTAAAGCATCTGCGGGCCGAGTTCGGCCTCCATGTTGATGCCCTTCACCTGGATGATCCGCGGTTTTCCGTCGGCAAAGACCGTGCCTGCGACCGAACGTTCCTGTCGTTGGGTGATCACCGTCAGGCGCATGTAGGTCTCGTAGGCGCCGTCTTTTTCGCGGCGGATTTCCTCGATCTTCATGCCCCGTTCCTTGGCAAGGATGGGCGCGGAAACCATGTTGACCGTCTGCAGGAGCGGTGTCAGCAGCCCCGTCAACGCAGCTGCAGTCAGCGCCTGCACGTTCATCTCGGCAACGGCACCGGCATATTCCAGGCGAACCCCTTCGATGCCGGTCTCCGTCAGCTGCCCCGCGAAGGAGCCCAACTGTTCGGCCAACCGCACGAACGGCACCAGCTTGGGTGCTTCCTCGGCAGTGATGGACGGCATGTTGAGCGCGTTGCGGACTGCGCCCTGTAGCAGGTAGTCGCACATCTGCTCTGCCACCTGCAGTGCAACGTTTTCCTGGGCTTCCGTGGTGGAAGCACCCAGGTGCGGCGTCGAGACGAAGTTCGGCGCGCCGAACAGCAGGTTTTCCTTGGCTGGTTCCTCGACAAAGACGTCGAACGCCGCCCCACCGAGTTTGCCCGCGTCCAGGGCCGCCCGCACTGCCGCCTCATCCGCTAGCCCGCCTCGGGCACAGTTGATCAGATACGCGCCCTTGCGCATCTTCTCGATGGCCTTGGCATCGATGATGTTGCGCGTCTTGTCGGTGAGCGGTGTGTGCAGGGTGATGAAGTCGGACCGGCACAAGAGGCCGTCAAGCTCGACTTTCTCGACACCTAGCGCAACGGCCCTTTCCGGCGTCAGGAAGGGATCGAAGGCGATCACTTTCATCTTCAGGCCGATGGCCCGGTCCGCCACGATAGAGCCGATATTGCCGCAACCGATCAACCCGAGCGTCTTGCCGGTAAGTTCACGGCCCATGAAACGGGATTTCTCCCATTTGCCTGCCTGGGTCGAGGCATCCGCCGCCGGGATCTGGCGCGCAACCGCCATCATCATCGAGATGGCATGTTCGGCAGTGGTGATCGCGTTGCCGAAGGGCGTGTTCATGACGATGATACCGCGCGCGGTCGCCTTGGGAATGTCGACATTGTCGACGCCGATCCCGGCACGGCCGATCACCTTCAGATTTTCTGCCGCTGCAATGATTTTTTCCGTAACCTTGGTGGCCGAACGGATTGCCAGACCATCGTATTTGCCGATGATCTCCAGCAGTTTTTCCTTGTCCTTGCCGACGTCCGGCAGGAAGTCCACGTCGATGCCGCGATCCTTGAAGATCTGCACGGCAGCGTCCGACAGCTTGTCGGAAATCAGTACCTTGGGAGCCATTGGAGCCTCTCCTTGAATACGAGAAACGATCCGGGCAGCGCACCGCCCGGGACTGTTGTCGTTGAAGGATGAACAGGCTCAGGCGGCCTGGGGCAGCTTCGCTTTTTCCGACTGGAATGCCCAGTCAAGCCAATGGGTCAAGGCCTGAAGATCGCTCGTCTCGACGGTCGCGCCGGCCCAGATCCGAAGACCGGACGGTGCATCGCGGTAAGCGCCGATGTCATAGGCGATGCCTTCAGCGTCGAGCGTACCGGCAAGAGCCTTGGCAAAGGCGGCCTGCTGGTCTGCAGTGAGCGAAAGAATGCCCGGATCCGTGACCTTGAGGCAGACGGACGTGTTCGACCGCGTTGCCGGGTCAACTGCAAGGAAATCGACCCAGGAGGTCTTTTCCGCCCAGTCGGCAAGCACCTTGAGGTTGGCATCAGCGCGGGCACGCAGGCCAGACAGCCCACCCAGACCGTCGGCCCACTTGAGGGCGTCGATATAGTCTTCGACACAGAGCATGGACGGCGTGTTGATGGTCTCGCCCTTGAAGATGCCCTCGATCAGTTTGCCGCCCTTGGTCATGCGGAAGATCTTCGGCATCGGCCAGGCCGGCGTATAGCTTTCGAGGCGCTCGACCGCGCGCGGGCTGAGGATAAGCATGCCATGTGCAGCTTCCCCGCCCAGCACTTTCTGCCAGGAGAATGTCACGACGTCGAGCTTGTCGAACGCAAGGTCCTGCGCAAATGCGGCGGAGGTCGCATCGCAGATGGTCAGGCCTTCGCGGTCGGCCGGGATCCAGTCGCCGTTGGGAACACGGACGCCGGAAGTGGTGCCGTTCCAGGTGAAAACAACGTCCTTGGAGAAATCGACCGAGGCAAGATCCGGCAGTTCGCCGTAAGGCGCTTCCAGGACCCGGGCATCATCGAGCTTGAGCTGTTTGATGACGTCGGTAACCCAGCCGGAGCCGAAGCTTTCCCAGGCGAGCATTTCGACGCCACGTGCACCGAGCAGCGACCAGAGCGCCATCTCGACAGCGCCGGTGTCGGACGCCGGGACGATACCGATCCGATATCCGTCCGGCACGTTCAGCACCTTGCGGGTCAACTCGATGGCTTCGGCAAGTTTGGCTTTGCCGGGCTTGGCCCGGTGAGACCGCCCGAGCGGCGCGTCGCCCAAAGCCTCAAGCGACCAGCCGGGACGCTTGGCACAGGGACCAGAAGAAAAATTGGGATTGGCCGGACGCACGTCCGGCTTGGCGGTGAGGTCTGTCATATCTGTCTACCCTCGCAGATAGTTGCCTCTCGTTGGGGAGAGGTGGCCCACCTATGGGGATAGGACCTTCCTGACCTTTGGTCAATTCAAATCACGGGTGAACGGAAAAATTCGGTCACACCCCCTCGCCTTCCGGAAGCGTTCTCTCAGACAAGCCACCCGCACCTGAAATCAGGATTGGCTTCGCTTGGCTCAAGAGAACTCAAGGGAAAGTGTGAGCGCAAACAGGAAAAGGCCGGTCGATTGACCGGCCTTTCAAATTCGCTGATCGGAAGATCAGAAGTTGCTGGTGATCGGACCCTGCGGCTCGTAGTAGACCGGGCCGGCTGGAACACGCGCGCCACCACCGAAGTTGTAACGAACACCGAGCCGAATTTCGTGCGCAGTCAGATCGTCCCACTCGACGCGAGTCTCTCCGGTACCCGCATCATGAAGTTTGACAGTCTTGGCATCACCGAGATCGCGATACTGATAACCCGCATCGATTGCCCAGTTGTCGGTCACAGCGTAGGACGCACCGGCCATAAGTGCCCATGCGAAGTTCCATTCACTATGTGATCCGTCATAGTCCGTGCGACCAGTACCACCTGGGTTGATCGAATAGGTGTTGTCGGTAGTCACGTAGGAAGCACCAATACCGGCACCAACATATGGTGTGATGCGGTTCCATGTGCCCAGGTCAACATAACCGTTCAACATGACAGTCCAGACGTCGACATCAGTTGATTCTGTCGAAAAACCACCCGCACAGGTACCGCAAACTGCGTAACCTTTAACATTTGCCGAGGTTTCGTAGTCGATCGTGACATCAGAACGGAAATAGTCGTTGAACTGGTAACCGACACCAACCCCGATCATCCAGGCATCATCCATGGACTCGCGCTGGAATCGCAGGTCTCCGATCACCGGATCGTTAAAACTGCCACTTGGATCGTTGTAGAATTTGTATCCGATATCACCACGCAGGTACCAACCACCAACGGCCGGGACTTCCGGGATGTGCTCGATGACCGGGGTTGGCAAATCCGCGGCATATGCAGCAGTGGAAAGCGCAACAGCAAAGCCGGTCAAAGACAAACGCTTAAAGAAATTGTCCATGTCCTCGTCCTTTTCCAGTGAGCGTCCGCGTTAACCAATGCCGGACACATCAAACTTGAAAGCATACTGACGGGAATTCATTAATTGTGACTTAACTCTGTTCTTTAACCGCGTTTTTTTACCTTAAGGAAACCTTAACAGCCGAAGAAACGTCGAAAGATCAGAAACTGGCCTGCAAAATTATCAGGCAGGCCGGGGACATAGCTGCCAGAGCCGCTTGTTGTCATCCAGGTCAAATGAAACACGATGCGGATCCGGGAGGCCACCTGTCGCCACGTTTTCATGAACTTGTTAGGACTTCCCGAGAAAGTGGCATCCAGTCGCCCTGTCCAGAGGCTGTATTCCAGGTGTCATCCGGGGTTCTCCGCGGATAAGGCGCAACAAAAAAGCCGCCTCACATGGGCGGCTTTTCTTATCACTTGTTGTCTCGCCGATCAGGCCGCGGTTGTTGCCACCACGCCGGCGATATCATTGACCACCTGCTTGACCAGCTCCGCATCGTCGCCTTCCGCCATCACGCGGATCAACGGTTCGGTGCCGGAAGCTCGAATCACGAGGCGGCCGGAATTGCCAAGGCGGGCTTCGCCATCCTCGATCGCGGATTTGACCAGATCCTGCTCAAGCGGCTTGCCACCCTTGTAGCGCACATTCTTGAGGATCTGCGGTACGGGCTCGAACCGGCGGCAGACTTCCGACACGGGCTTGTCCTGATCCTTGACGCACGCAAGAACCTGCAGGCCCGCGATCAGGCCGTCGCCGGTCGTGGCAAAGTCGGACAGGACGATATGGCCGGACTGCTCGCCGCCGACATTGTAGCCGTTGGCACGCATATGCTCGACCACATAGCGGTCACCGACCTTGGTCCGGGCAAGGCCCAGCCCGAGGCTCTGAAGGTATCGCTCCAGCCCGAGATTGGACATGACCGTCGCCACGATCCCGGGCGCGGACAGGCGGTTGCTTTGCTGCCAGGACTGCGCCACCACGGCCATCAGCTGGTCGCCATCCACCACTGAACCGTTTTCATCGACGATGATGACCCGGTCCGCATCCCCATCGAGCGCAATGCCGATGTCGGCGCGTACTTCATGCACCTTGCGAGACAAGGCATCGGTCGACGTCGAGCCGCATTCCTTGTTGATGTTGAAGCCATCCGGCGTGACACCCATGGTGATCACATCCGCACCCAGCTCCCACAATGCCTCGGGCGCGACCTTGTAGGCAGCCCCGTTGGCGCAATCGATCACAACACGCAGACCTTCCAGGCTCATTTCCCTTGGCAGCGTCCGCTTGGCAAATTCGATGTAGCGCTGCTGCGCACCGTCGATCCGCTTTGCACGGCCTAGCTCGCTGGCGCTCGGCAGGCGGGATGTCAGGTCGCTTTCCATCAGCTCTTCGATCGTCTTTTCGATCTGGTCGCTGAGCTTGAAGCCATCCGGGCCGAAGAACTTGATGCCGTTGTCCTGGAACGGATTGTGCGAGGCAGAGATCATCACACCGAGATCGGTTCTGAGTGAGCGTGTCAGCATCGCGACAGCTGGCGTCGGCAGCGGGCCCAGCAGGAACACATCCATGCCGACCGAAGTGAAGCCTGCCACGAGGGCGTTTTCCAGCATGTAGCCGGAAAGGCGGGTGTCCTTGCCGATAACCACCCGGTGGCGGTGTCCGCCGTTCTTGAAAGCCAACCCGGCGGCCATGCCAACCTTCAGCGCCATCTCGGCGGTCATGGGATAGCTGTTCGCCTGACCGCGGATGCCGTCGGTGCCGAAAAACTTGCGCATCAAATATGCCTTGCTGATCTATCTGTCTTGGTTGCGCTCTTTGTAACGCAATCAGCCGAAGTCACGATTCAAAATATGTGAGCAATTGTTACCATTCCCTGATGGCTGGCAACCCTGTTCTTTCACCGCAAACGAAGATGCCCGGCGCAGGCCGGGCATCTGGGTTGTTCAGAATATCGGAACCGATCAGGACTGCGGCTGCGGCTCCATGCCACCGCTGGCCTCGTCGCCGCCACGCTTGGCACCGGCGGTCGGTACCGCGGACGACCGGCCGACCGGCTGGTCGTCGTCCGTGTCGCGCACCGGCGGCTTGCCATCGAGCAGACCCTTGATCTCGTCACCCGACAGGGTTTCGTACTCCAGGAGACCCTTGGCGATCGTATGCAACTGGTCTTCGTGGTCGCCCAGGATCTTCTTGGCGGTTTCATAGCCCTGGTTGACGAAGGACTTGATTTCCGCATCGACGATCTTCTGGGTTTCGTCGGAAACGTGCTGGTTCTTTGCCACGGAATGCCCCAGGAACACTTCTTCCTGGTTTTCACCGTAAAGCAGCGGACCGAGCTTGTCGGACATGCCGAACTGGGTCGCCATCGCGCGGGCCAGCTTGGTGGCCATCTGGATGTCGCCGGACGCGCCCGAAGTCACTTTCTCGTAGCCGAAGATCATTTCTTCGGCGACGCGGCCACCCATGGCGACAGCAAGGTCGGCCTTGCACTTGGCGCGGGTAAGCGACACCTGGTCCTTCTCCGGCAGGCGCATGACCATGCCAAGCGCACGTCCACGCGGAATGATGGTCGCCTTGTGGATCGGATCGGAAGCTTCCTGGTGCAGAGCCACCAGCGCGTGACCGGCTTCGTGATAGGCGGTCAGCTTCTTTTCTTCCTCGGTCATCACCAGCGTACGGCGTTCCGCACCCATCATGACCTTGTCCTTGGCGTCTTCGAACTCTGCCATGGTCACCAGGCGCTTGGAGCGGCGGGCAGCCAGAAGCGCGGCTTCGTTGACAAGGTTCATCAGGTCCGCACCGGAGAAGCCCGGTGTACCGCGTGCCAGCGTCTTGACGTCGACATCCGGTGCCAGCGGAACTTTCCGCATATGCACTTTCAGGATCTTTTCGCGGCCGGTGATATCCGGGTTCGGCACAACGATCTGGCGGTCGAAACGGCCCGGGCGCAGCAGCGCCGGGTCCAGAACGTCCGGCCGGTTGGTCGCGGCGATGATGATGATGCCTTCGTTCGGCTCGAAACCATCCATCTCGACCAGCAGCTGGTTGAGCGTCTGTTCGCGCTCGTCGTTACCGCCGCCGAGACCGGCGCCACGATGACGGCCGACCGCGTCGATTTCGTCGATGAAGATGATGCACGGAGCATTCTTCTTGGCCTGTTCGAACATGTCGCGGACGCGGGACGCACCCACACCGACGAACATTTCCACGAAGTCGGAACCGGAAATGGTGAAGAACGGAACGTTTGCTTCGCCGGCAACCGCACGCGCGGTCAGCGTCTTACCGGTACCCGGAGGGCCAACCAGCAGAACACCGCGCGGGATCCGGCCACCAAGACGCTGGAATTTCTGCGGGTCACGCAGAAACTCGACGATTTCCTGAAGGTCTTCCTTGGCTTCGTCGATACCGGCCACGTCCTCGAAGGTTACCCGGCCGTGTGCCTCGGTCAGCAGCTTCGCCTTGGACTTGCCGAAGCCCATGGCCTTGCCGCCGGAACCCTGCATCTGGCGCATGACGAAAATCCAGATACCCAGGATGATCAGCATCGGCAGCCAGGAGAACAGCGCACCAAGCAACGGAGAGCTTTCCGCCGGCGGGCGGGCATTGATCAAGACGCCTTTGCTGCGCAGCTCATCGACATATTGCGCGCCGTCAGGAGCGTAGGTCTGGAAGGCACTGCCACTGCTGTAGGTACCGGTGATCTTCTGTTCCTGAATGATGACCGATCGGATCTCGCCGTTGTCGACCTGCTTCATGAAGTCCGAATAAGCAATGTCATTCGTTGCGCCATGCTGCGCGGGACTTTGAAAAAGCTGGAACAATGCGATCAATAGCAGGGCGATGATCACCCAGAGAGCGAAGTTGCGAAAATGTGCGTTCATTTCGTTTCCTTAACCGCCCAACGCGACTAACTGCACGCGGTTACGTTTCTTTAGAGCGAAGATAGGTCGCCCAAAGCCCGCTGCCAAGGCGGTGCGCCATAGTTGCGCAGATGCGCTGACTATTTTCTTAAGCACGGACCTCTAACAGATGTTCCAGATGGGGAAAACCTCAGATTTCCTCGTCTGTGTCCTCATTGTCCATAAAGTTATCCGGCAATTTACCTTGGATCGGCATTCGCTCCAAATTCAAATCTGCGCTGCTGCAGGAATTGCCAATGGTCAAAACAGCCGTTGCGGAAGCCGGGGTCAGGATCTCCCCTGCCCGCCACAGGACCGGCGCGCAGTCGAAGGCGGCCTTGGGCCAGCCCGCCGGCCAGTCGATTTCCCGGGACGCTACAGGCGCGTTCATCAGCGGCCCCAGGCACAAGGGGGCATCACTCTCGTCAAAAGGACGAGTGGGAGCCCGGTAAAGGTAGCGGCCATCCCATGAGCCGGATCCAGCAAGACCCGTGAGAATGCCCGGCGGCTCGCGCCCCGGCTCTTTCCACACTCTGATGACGCTTGCGTCTGCGTCGAAAACCGATCCTTGAAAGGTCTGACGGTTCGTCTCACCGGACATCAGAACTCCGTCCAGAGCCTGAAGCCTGGCAAGTCTTGGTCGGGAATTCTTGCCCGAGACACGCGCCATCAGATAGACGAGCAGCCGGAGACGGAGTTCTTCCGGCTGCTCGCGGTAGGCTTCACGCTCCAGGCGCGCGGGTCCTGCCGGGTGTTCGGTGATCAGCCGAGCGACCAGGTCATCGGCGGTCCGCTCCAGGGCTTCCCGCGCCCGGCGGATATTGGCAGCGGTCTGCGCAAGACGCTCTGCGCTCAATCCCTCCTCGGCCAACAGCGACAAGATGGCGCGGAGCCGGCTGCGCTTGTATTTCGGGTTCCGGTTCGAGGGATCCGTGCACCAGGAATGGCCGCGCTCTTCAAGCGTTGCCTCGAGGTCGGATTTCGAAACACTCAGGAGCGGACGCAGCAGGCGCAGACCTTCCGGACCGCTGCCTTCGTCAGCCGCCATCCCGCTGAGGCCGGTAACGCCGCTCCCCCGGGTCAGACGGTCCAGAAAAGTTTCCGCCTGATCGTCAAGGTGATGACCAAGAACAAGCGCCTCCGCGCCGATGTCCCTCATACGCGCTGCCATCAACCGGTAACGGGCAACGCGTGCCGCTTCCTGGAGGTTTGCAGCCGGTTTGGTGCCGGTCCAGCGCAACACCGTGCAGGCAAGGCCGCACGCGCGCGCATTGGTCGCAACGAATTCCGCCTCCTGACCGCTTTCGGGCCGGAGTTGATGATCCACACACAGCACTTCGGCGGCACCCTGCCAGCCGGTGCGTTTGCGCCATTCATCGAAAAGGACAAGAAGACAAAGGGAATCCGAGCCGCCGGACACTGCCAGCGCCAGATTGGAAAAAGAGCTTAGCTTTGAAAAAAGAGCATCGACGCGATCGGCCGGGAGCCTCTCGGGCTCAACCGGCCCGTCAGGAGCACTGGGCACGACGGCGTTCATCCCGCGCCTGGGACAAAACGGCTGGAGCGGCATTCGGATATTTGTTCAGCAGTTCGGAAAACGTTGCGCAGGCCGCATCCGCTTCGCCGAGACCACGCAGCGAGACACCCAGCTTGAGCAGGCTGTCGGGGCTCTTGGCGTTGCCGGGATGGTCCGTGTAGGTCTTCAGGAAGGCATCGGCTGCCTCGCGGTAGTTCTGCTGTGCCAGCAGGCTTTCGCCCAGCCAGTATTGAGCGTTCGCCGCCTGTGCATCGTCGGGATAGGTTTCCAGAAAATTCCGGAATCCGCGCTCGGCCCCCGCGTAATCGCCATTGACCGCCAGGGAATACGCCTGATTGTAGTCAGAGCTCGGGTCGCCGCTGCCGATGACGCTGGCAATCTGGTCATCGTCGGTGGCAAGACCGGGATCGGGCGCGATTTCCTGACCGGTACCAGGCAGGTTTTCAAGCCCGTTGGCCAGCCGCGAAAGGTCGATCGGACCGTCGCTCGGCAAACCGCTTTCATAGCCGCCGGACTGATCCCAGTTGCCGTCTCCAGATCCGTCCGTAGGGAGGGTCGCAAAACCTCCACCCGGCGCGATAAGGTTGCCCGACTGCGGAGTACCGTCCGGGCCTAGGCCCGGAGCGGTCGATCCTGGAGCGACATCCGAGCGCTTGCCCGGGGTGCCGCCTTCCAGCTGCTGGAAGCGGTATTCATTGTCTTCCTGCATGCGGCGCATCTGATCCTGCAATTCCCGCATCTGATAGGACAACTGTTCGATCTGACCGGTCAAAACCCGGATCCGTTCCTCAAGCTGACCGATCCTTACGCTGGAATCGTCATTCTTGCGTCCGAACAGCTGGGCTTGCGACGGTGTGGCAGTGGCGAAGGTGATGACCAACGCCATGATGAGACCTGCCAGTCCCTTTAGTTTCAGCATTCGCTCCTCCGGTTGGATTTGCTGTACCAGTGTCTGGCCGTGGTCCGACAAACGCCAATACTCAAGCAGATCCACGCGCATGATGTCTTACCATGCCCGGCTTCTTACTCAAGTGCACAGAGCGCTTCGACTTCGGCCAAATTTTGACGTTACCGGCTGACATTGAAGTGATTTCGCCATTTCCGGCCGGCCCAACAAAAAAGGCCGGGCAAGCTGCCCGGCCTTTTTGTTCGGCATTTGCCGGATCAGTTGGTCGCGTTGTTCAGGACCGTCACCGCACGGCGGTTCTGCGACCAGCAGCTGTTGTCGTTACAGACAGCAACAGGCCGTTCCTTGCCGTAGGAAATCGTCCGGACTCGCGAGGCGTTCACGCCCTGCGCCACCAGATAGTCACGTGCGGACTGGGCACGGCGTGCTCCCAGCGCGATGTTGTACTGACGCGTGCCGCGTTCATCCGCATGCCCCTCGATCGTGATCGTGTACTGGGGATAGCGGTTCAGCCACTTGGCCTGATTGGCAAGGGTTGCCTGACCCTGCGATGTCACCACCGACTGGTCTTCTTCGAAGAACACGCGGTCACCCACGTTTACGACGAAGTCCTGGCCCGTGCCCGGCTTCACATTGCTCGACAGCCCGTCCGGTTTGTTCTGGGCACATGCTGCTGCGAACAGAACCACGAAGCAGACTGCAATCCAGCGCGCGCCCCGTCCGGCGTTTAAACTCTTGAACATTCCTGTCTCCTACACCCCAGCCCGCCAACCTGACATTTCATCCGTCCGGTTCTTGGTAAACGCTTTCTAGCCAAAACCGGTAAAAAACGCCTTTTCAAACATGGTTAGCGAAAGCTTAACACGGCCTGCCTTCACAGGCCGCATGTCTCCATCAGTCGATCAGCGGCGACCAGGAGGGATCCGACGCAAAGGCCGGGGTCTCCACCCGCTGTTCGTTGTATCCTGTCAGGTCCACGGTCCAGACCTGCGGCCCGCCATTGGCGCCCGGCGTATCCCGGAAAAACACCAGCACACGGCCGTTCGGCGACCAGGCCGGACCTTCGTTGTGATAGCCTTCGGTCAGGATACGCTCACCCTTTCCGTCCGGCCGCATGACGCCGATCATGAAGCGGCCCTGGTGCTGCTTGGTAAAGGCAATCAGGTCTCCACGTGGCGACCATACCGGCGTGGAATACCGGCCAGGCCCGAAGGAAATACGCTGCGCACCACCGCCGCCTGCGCTCATCACATAAAGTTGTTGTGTGCCGCCGCGGTCGGATTCGAACACGATCTGGCGTCCGTCCGGTGAGAACGACGGGCTCGTGTCGATGGCCGCGTCGTTCGTCAGACGCGTCGTCTGGCGAGAGCGCAGGTCCATCTTGAAGATGTTGGCATTGCCACCCTGCTGCAGGCTCATCACCACGCTCTGGCCATCGGGCGAGAACCGCGGGGCAAAGGTCATGCCCGGGAAGTTGCCGACGATTTCGCGCTGACCCGTTTCAATATTCAGCAGATAGACACTCGGATCGGCGCCGCCATAGGACATGTAGGTGACTTCCTGGCTCGTCGGCGAGAACCGCGGTGTCAGCACCAGATCGTCGCCGCGCGTCAGGTAACGCACGTTTGCGCCGTCCTGGTCCATGATCGCCAGGCGCTTGACGCGCTTGTCCTTCGGGCCGGTTTCATCGACATAGACGATCCGGGTGTCGAAGTAGCCCTTTTCGCCGGTCAGCCGCTCATAGATCGCGTCAGCGATGATATGCGCCAGACGCCGCCAGTTTTCAGGTGTCGTATAGAACTGCTGGCCCAGCATCTGCTCTGACGCGAAAACGTCCCACAGACGAAACTCCGCCCGCAGACGCCCGTCCGGCTGCTTGATCACCGTACCGGTGACAAGCGCCTGGGCACTGATCTGGCGCCAGTCGCCGAAACGCGGCGTGGAATTCACGCTCATGTTCTTCTGAATGAAGCTGGCCGGGTCAAGCGGCCGGAACAGGCCGGATCGTTTCAGGTCGGCGGCAATGACGTTGGTCATGTCCGCGGCCAGCTTGCCGTCTCCGCCTTCGGCGGAAAACGACGGCAGTGCGATCGGCAAGGGCTCGATGTTGCCCTGGGTAATATCGATTTCGACAAGCGCTGCCGCCGGCAGCGGAGCAATCACCACAAAAGAAGCGAGAACAAATGCGAGCCCTCTGGCTTTCCGGCTTGTGAAAACAGAAAGTTTTTTCAGTATTCCGCGCATGAGCACAACAGCTCCCTTATGGACGTTTGAACTGGCCGGGCCAGTCTATCCCCCGAGCATCTCTCTGGGGTCGAAATTGATGATGACTTCCTGCCAAGCTTCATACTTGGAAATTGGCAGATTGTATGGCTGGCAGCGCATGATCGCGCGCACGGCACTGCTCGAGGCTGCTCCGAACGCCGGATTGCCGCTGGAATTCATGACTTCCGGCTGGCCCGAAACCTGACCATCCTGGGACAGGTTGAAACGGACACGAACCTTCAGGTCTTCCGCACCGACGGCCCCCACCGGCGGGTTCCAGCATTGCGCCACCATTCCGCGCAGCGCATCCAGCTCGGACTGGCTCATACGCACGTTCTGCTCCCCGCGCCGGGAACCGAGAGAGGCCGGGTTCTGGCTGGTTTCGCCGGTCTGTTTGGCCGGTTCGACCTTGTTCAGAAGCGCAGCGATGTCGGTGCTGTCGAAATTATCCTTCGGCGGCTCGGGCGCATTCCTCGGCGGCGTCGGCTTGGAGCGCGGCGAAACCTTGGTCACGATCGGCTGGGGCGCAGGCGCGGCCTCCTGCTGCGGCACAGGCTCCGGCGCCGGGGCAGGATCCGGTGCAGGCGCGGGTTCGGCCACCGGCGCTGGTTCGGGCGCAGGCGCCGGAGCTGGCTCGGGATCCGCAACGGGCGTTGGTTCCGGTGCCGGAGGAGGCGTCGGAGACGGCGAAGGTGTCGGCTGCGTCGGCTGCTCAACCTTGCTTTCGCCTGGCTTGTCGGCCGGTTTCGGAGGTTCCTCGGCCGGGGTATCGCTTGGGTTCACCGCCGCGACATCCCGAACTTCGGCGGTCTTTTCGCCGACCCGAAGCCTGGTGATTTCCTCGATGGGCACCAGTTCGACAGGCAGAGAATCCACCTGCGGAACCGCAAAGCTCTCAGCGTCCGGAAAGGCGATCAAGCCCCAGAGCAGGAAAGCCGAGTGACCGGCCAGAGACGCGATGAGACCTGCGC
Source organism: Labrenzia sp. C1B70 (assembly GCF_000475395.1). Lineage (NCBI taxonomy): Bacteria > Pseudomonadati > Pseudomonadota > Alphaproteobacteria > Hyphomicrobiales > Stappiaceae > Labrenzia > Labrenzia sp. C1B70. The sequence goes on along the minus strand of NZ_AXCE01000010.1, from coordinate 204,687 downwards.
GCATGACGCGTTACGAGTCCCGTTCTTCCAGAGTGACAAGACCGAGGCGTTTAAACCCGGCCGCGCTGATGCGGCCCATCAGCTTCATCATGGTGCCGTAGTCGGCATCCTGATCGCCGCGCACGTAAATACGTTCCTCGTAACCATTGGCGGCAATGGCTTCGAGCTTTGGCACGATCTCTTCAATCGTGATCGGGGTATCCTGGATGAAGATTTCACCAGCCGCGTTCACCGAGATGGTTATCGGCTCGGTATCGCCTTCCAAGGCCTTGGCGCTGGTCTCCGGCAGATCGATCGGCACACCGACCGTCAAGAGCGGAGCAGCCACCATGAAGATGATCAGGAGCACCAGCATCACGTCGACCATCGGCGTGACGTTGATTTCGCTCATGGGTGCGTGGCGACGCCTGCGCCGTCCGCGCCGTCCGCTTCCTGCCTGACCTGAACCGACCTGCATGGCCATGGATCAGCCCCTCTCGTCGATCTGACGGGACAGGATGGCGGAGAACTCGTCCGCAAAGCCTTCCATGCGCGAAACCGCCTTGCCGACGTCGGCCGAGAACTTGTTGTAGGCGATAACTGCCGGAATGGCGGCCAGTAGACCAAGCGCGGTCGCAAACAGCGCTTCGGCAATACCGGGCGCCACGACGGCAAGGTTGGTGCTTTCCGATGCCGCGATGGCCTGGAACGCCGTCATGATGCCCCAGACCGTTCCGAACAGACCGATGAACGGTGCCGCGGAGCCAACGGTTGCCAGGATCAGCAACCGGCTTTCAAGCCGCTCGGCTTCACGCTGGATGGTGACATCCATCACCCTGTCGATACGCTGCTGCAGGCTGCCGATGGCAGGCCGCGCGCCCTCGTGGCTGCGCTTCCATTCACGCATGGCTGCGACGAACAGTGCCGCCATGGAATGGTTCACACGATTGTGAAGCGTATTATAGAGTTCTTCGAGAGACTGACCGGACCAGAACACCGTTTCGAACCGGCTCATCTGGCGCCGTGTCCGGCCGACCAGCATGATCTTGTCGACGATGATCGCCCAGCACCACACCGAAGCGCCCAAAAGGCCGAGCATTACGACCTTGACGACGATATGCGCCTGCCAGAACAGCGCAAAAAACGAAATGCCGCTCTCTGGCGCCAATGTCGATTGGACAAGTGTTTCCATAAATTCAATGACCCCTTGGCCGTCTGACGCTGTTTTGCATTCAAGGTTTCGAAAACGACAGCGAGGAACCGGAATCAGCCGGCCGGCTCTTGTAACCTGCCGCCTCTCTGACGTTTGATTTTGTCAAAACTGGGACTTTTCCAATCAAAGAAAGTCCCTCTCTAAAGGAATCAATTAAGGTTACTGCAAGATTAACGCAGTAATGGGTTTTGAAAGTATTTTACCGCCGCCAAGCAGCTTGCCTGCTCTTTCAGGGCCAAGCCCTTCAACCGTCGGTGTTTTCTCCAGGTGCATGCTGCACGAGTTTTTCCGAAAGGACCTGCGGCAGTCGGGTCGGACGTCCCTGCGAGGTGATGATCGCAACGGTGACGGCAGCCGAAATCAGCAGCTCTTCGCCGCGGTAAATCAGCTGATCGAGCCGGATTCGGGCGCCTTTGTACTCCGCAAGGCTGGTATGAACTTCCAGCACATCGTCAATCCTGGCCGGTTTCTGGAAGTCCAGCGTCATTGTCTTGACTGCGAAGGCCAGCGAAGCACCGTGGGTACCTTCGGCCATCTCACGATGATGAATCCCGATGAGACGGAGGAAATCCGATCTGGCACGCTCGAAGAAGCGCACATAGGCACCGTGATAGACGATGCCCGTGAAATCCGTGTCCTCGTAGTAGACGCGAACAGGAAGCACATGACCGCCATCTTCCAGGCGGCCGGCGAGATCCGGCCAGTCCGACACGCTTTGTCCCTCGAAAGCTGAATGAAAAAGCCTCCCGGTCGACCGACCGGGAGGCTCGTACCTGGCCCTTACGTAGGCCGTATCTTATGCAGCGGCAACCTCGGAGAGGAATTTCTCGACGGACGCACGAAGCTGTTCCGCCTGCTGTTTCATCTCGATGGTCGCGTTCAGCATGTCGCCAACCGCTTCCGAGTTTTCGGCAACGCCTTCGTTCAGCGACGCCACAGTCTCCGCAACGCTGCGGGTACCTTCCGCGGCTTCTGCAACGTTTCTGGAAATCTCACCGGTGGCAGCGCCCTGCTGCTGCACGGCGTCCGAAATCGTGGTGGTGTAGGAGTTGACCTCCTCGACCGATTCCGACACCCGGGCAATCTCTTCCACCGCTTCGGTGGTAGAGGCCTGGATAGCCGCGATCTGCGCGGAGATTTCTTCCGTTGCCTTGGCAGTCTGGCCGGCGAGCGACTTGACCTCGGAGGCAACGACCGCAAAGCCCTTGCCGGCATCGCCCGCACGTGCAGCTTCGATCGTCGCGTTCAGCGCCAGCAGGTTGGTCTGTTCGGCGATCTCTGAAATCAGCGACACGACGTCGCCGATCTTGTTGGCCGCTTCCGCAAGACCGGAGATCTTGGAATTGGAGCTCTGCGCGGCGGTCGTGGTCTGGGCCACGATGCTTGCCGTGGTTTCGACCTGACGGGAGATCTCCGAAATCGACGCGTTGAGTTCCTCGGTGGCGGAGGCAACCGCCTGAACGTTGGAGGAAGCGTTTTCCGAAGTCGACACCGCGGTCTGCCCCTGGTCTGACGCGGCAGTGGACCGGTGACTGAGGGCGGAAGAGACTTCTTCCACACGGGCAATATTGGTTTCCACCAGCTCCAGAACCGCCTGCGACTCGGCCCGGAATGCGGCGATCAGCGCATCGATGGTCTTTTCACGCTGTTCGCGGGCAATGTGGCCAACCTTGCGCTCGGATGCCAGACGCTCGCGTTCGATCGAACTGTCCTTGAACACTTCGATACAGCGCGCCATGCGGCCGATCTCGTCCTGGCGTTCGGTCGCTTCGACACCCACTTCCAGGTCGCCGTCGGCGATCTTGCGAGCCGCGACGGCAAGGCGTTCCATGGGAGCGAACATGCGCCGGGTTACCCACCAGATCAGACCGACGATCGGAACCAGACAAAGGAAACCGGAAATGATCGCGCCATAGGTGATGCGATCGGCCGCAGCCGACAGTTCCGTCTGCTTGACGGCATCGACCACACCGAAAGGCGAACCGACAAAGGTGTTGCTTGCTTCCGCGAAGCGGTAGTCACCGTCTTCCAGGCGGATCAGCCGGTCATTGACCTTGATATCGGAGATCATGTGGACGGCGCTCGCGCGGCCCATATCGTCGAGCTGAACCAGCTTGCCATCGGAATCGGCAAGGAAGATGCGCTCGCTGTCGCCGAGGCCGGTCTTCTCGTTCAGCAATCCGGCCAGATGCTCCATGTTGGTCGTGAACGCAATCGCGCCGAAGAACCGGTCCAGATAGAACACCGGCACCGCAAGAACTTCCGAGACGGTACCGTCTTCGGTGGTCACAAAACCTGAGGAATAGATCTGCCCGGCCGCCAGCGTCTCGTTTTTCGAGGCCTCGAACAGCTTGCCCATGGCGATCTGCACCGGATGGCCCTGGATCTGCGCGTCTTCCACGTGGAAGGCGAATTCCGGACCCTTGCGGAAAGTGTAGGTGATGAACCCGTCCGGATTGGCCAGCGCCGCATCGGAAAACAGGCCCTGATCGACCAGTTCCTGGTAGATCGGATGAACGACCTTGTGGTTGTTCACGTAGTAGTTGGACTCTTCCGGCTCCACCAGAAGGTGACGCTCACCTTCGGGATGCGGATTGTCGGTCACGAAGATCTTCCGGAGCAGTTCGTTCTGCCCTTCTTTCAGGTTCTTCCACCCGACCATGGTCTTCATCAGACTGTCCTTGGCGCCTTCCAGCGTGGAGAAGAACGCAGCGCTGTCCTTCACCTGCCCAAGGGAGAGTTCAATAACCTTCTGTTTCGCCTTGGTAGCACTTTGCAGGCCGGCATCAGCCTGACCGTTTGCAACATCCCGCGAAATGGTCGACGTGACCGTGACAATTGCCACGCACATAGTGAGTGCGCCGGCTAAAAACATTAGAGCCAGTTTAGATGAAAGGCGCTTCCGCATGGTTTCCCCCGCATAGTTAACGCGACGATACGGCAGGATTCGCGAATAAATGCTTAATCGCTATGCAGAGCTAGATGTAACTGACAAGACCTTGTCTTATAAATACTACTTAAACTATTCGGGATCGGTAAACAGTCCCATTTGCGGAGCATCCGGTCTGGATGGGGCCGCAAGACCCAGGTGTTCGAACGCCATCGGCGTCAGGATACGTCCCCTTGGCGTCCGCTGCAGAAACCCGTTCTGGATCAGGTAGGGTTCGACGATCTCCTCGATGGCGTCACGAGGCTCGGAAAGCGCTGCCGCAATGGTCTCGATCCCGACCGGCCCACCACCGAAATTCACCGCGATCTGGCTCAGATAACGACGGTCGAGACTGTCGAGCCCGGCACCATCGACTTCCAGCTGCAGAAGCGCCCTGTCGGCGAGTTCCCTGTCGACGCGCTCGACGCCGGCGACAATGGCAAAGTCCCTTACCCGCCGCAGCAGTCGCCCGGCGATACGCGGTGTCCCGCGAGAGCGTTTGGCAATCTCGCGGGCACCGTCTTCAACCATGCCGATGCCGAGAATGGCGGCGCCACGCTTGACGATGTGCTCCAGCTCCGGAACCGTATAGAACTGCAGCCTGACCGGAATGCCGAAGCGATCGCGCAGCGGAGTGGTCAAGAGGCCCAGCCGCGTTGTCGCGGCAACGAGCGTGAACTTCGCCAGGTCGATCTTGACTGATCGCGCAGCCGGTCCTTCACCGATGATCAGGTCGAGCTGGAAATCTTCCATCGCCGGATAAAGCACTTCCTCGACTGCCGGATTGAGCCGATGGATCTCGTCGATGAAGAGGACGTCGCGCTCTTCCAGGTTGGTCAGAAGTGCTGCGAGGTCGCCCGCCTTGGCAATGACAGGACCGGAGGTCGCCCGGAAATTGACCCCCAGCTCGCGCGCCATGATCTGCGCCAGCGTCGTCTTGCCGAGACCGGGAGGCCCGACGAACAACACATGGTCCAGCGCCTCACCCCGCGCCTTCGCCGCACCGATAAAGACCTTCAGATTGGCGCGCGCCTGGGCCTGACCGACAAAATCATCCAGCACCTGGGGGCGCATGGTTGAATCGATCTCGTCCCCCCGGATTTCCGGCGTCACGATGCGAGTGTCATCCGACATGGCTTACGACCACAAACAGCAACACCAGAAGAGCCAGCGAATAGGCTACCCGGAGTGCATAGAATTTCTTGAACTGGCGCAGGACAAACGGGTCGTCCGACTCCACACGGCGTCCGTTGACGGTAAACGGACGATCCCCCACCGAGGCACTGAAGCGGTGATCGAGGTACATGATACCGCCGATCCCCAGAACCACGAACACGACGGCAATGATGCCATAGGTAACGGCGATCATCCGGCCAATTCCTTCAAGCCAAGGCGGATCAGCGTTTCCGTGGTCGCGTCCTCACCGGCTGACTGCAAGGCCTTTGCGACGGCGCCGCTCGCCTGCGCCTGTGCATACCCCAGATTGGTGAGCGCCGAAACCGCCTCGGCCACCGGCCGGGCAGCCACGTTATCGGCAACGTTCTGGGAAACCGCAATCGTACCCTGGTCCACTGTGGCAAGTCCCGGTGCCTTGTCCTTGAGTTCGGCAATGATGCGTTCGGCAACGCGCTTGCCGACGCCAGGCGCCCGCGAAATCGTTGCCTTGTCGCCAAGCGCAATCGCGTTGGCGACTTCGCTTGCCTTCAAGATCCCCAGAATGCCCAGCGCAACCTTTGCGCCGACACCCTGAACGGTCATCAGGATACGGAACCATTCGCGCTCCGCCTCTACCCCGAAGCCATAGAGCCGGATCATGTCCTCACGAACGATTGTCTCGATGAAAAGGACAGCCGCTTCACCTGCGCGCGGCAAACCCTGCAGAATGCGTGAGGGACAATGGACCTGATAGCCCACCCCGTGCACATCCAGGATCACGTGGTCCTCGCCATAGCTGTCGATGGTGCCTTTCAGCTTGCCGATCATATTGCCCCCATGGCGGCAAGCCGCGCTGTACTGTTGGACCGGTGCTGCGCATGGCAAATGGCAATTGCCAGTGCATCGGCGGCATCGTCCGAATTGAAAGTGGCCCGCGGCATCAGGACCTTGACCATGGCCCGGATCTGTTCCTTTTCCGCATGACCGGTCCCGACCACCGTCTTCTTGACGAGGTTCGGCGCATATTCGGCAACCGGAAGTCCGGCGAGCGATGGCACCAGCAGAGCGATCCCGCGTGCCTGCCCGAGCTTCAGAGTTGCGCCCGCATCCTTGTTGACGAACGTATGTTCTACCGCGGCTTCGGACGGTTCGTGCTGGCGCACGACTTCGCTGAGGCCGTCATGCAGCTGCACCAGGCGCTCGGCCAGGCTCTTCTTGTTGTCGGAGGTTACCGTTCCGGAAGCGATGAAGGACAGGCGATTTCCCACCGCCTCGATCATGCCCCAGCCGGTACGCCGCAGCCCCGGGTCGATGCCCAGCAAACGAATCGCGTGTATCATGGAACAAATCGGTAACAAAACTTCCCCGTTGACGCCAGCCAAAGCGCGGCTTACCACCGGAAAGCCTGTCAAAAACACCTCACAACGTGTTTAATCCGGCCTTGCCTCTACCGGCAGGCCACCTCCCCCGCCAAGGCCCGCCATCTGCCGGGCCAATCCCTTTTTGATCCCGTCCGTTCCGCGAGTTCCCATGGCCGACATCTTCAGCTCCTTTCCGCCCGGCCTTCTGGTGTTCCTCGCCGCAGTCCTGTTTGTGGCAGGTTGCGTGCGCGGGTTTGCAGGGTTCGGTGCGGGAATGATCTTCATGCCGGTGGCCGCCAGCGTCATGCTGCCGTCAACCGCGGCCGCCACCTTTCTGTTCATCGACGGCATTGTCGCACTGCCTTTGGTGGTCAGGGCGCTCAGGCTGTGCAACTGGTCGACAGTGCTTCCCGCGGTCGTTGGTGCCGTGGTCTTTGTTCACGTCGGCGCCTGGCTTCTGGCCAACGCGGATGTGCTGGTTCTGCGCTGGACGATCTTTGCAATCGTGACCGGTCTGCTACTGCTGCTGGTGTCCGGCTGGCGCTATGAACGCAAACCCTCCAGACCGGTGTCGCTTGGGGTTGGCGCAGTTGCGGGCATCCTCGGCGGCATCTCGCAGGTCTCCGGCCCGCCAGTGGTTGCCTTCTGGCTCTCCAGCGCCAAGGAACCGGCAATCGTCCGCGCCAACCTGATCGTGTTCTTCGCGCTTGCGAGTATCGGAACCTTCGTCGCCTATATCTTCAACGGCTTCTTCACGCTGGAAGTGTTCCACCTCCTGATCATGGCGATCCCCGTCTATGCCCTAGCGATCTATCTCGGCTCCAACGGCTTCAAGCACGCCGACCCGAAACTCTATCGCAAGCTCGCCTATGGCCTGATCGCCCTCGCCGCCCTCTCCAGCATGCCCCTGCTGGATCCGCTTTTCCGGTAGGCGGTTCTTGGCGTTATGTTAGTGTGGAGGAACACCCAGACACCCTCATCCTGAGGAGCCGCGAAGCGGCGTCTCGAAGGATGGGCCTCTTGTTCCGGAGTATGTAGCCCATCCTTCGAGACAGCGCTTTGCGCTTCCTCAGGATGAGGTTGAGTATGGCCAGGACCACCCGATCAAGTTGGCAAAACCCGCCCCAAAAACGTGGCGCAAACCCTATTCGGCCAAAGGCTTTTCCTGCAGCTTCTCCTGCCATTTGGCACATTTTTCCGCCATCAGCCGCGTGAGTTCCGCCTCGAACTCTTCCCTGCTTGAAGAAGCCTGCGCCAGAACGCTCATCGCCACGATCGCAGCATCGGCGGCTTCTTCACGGACATCTGCCAGCGTCTGGTTCTTGTATTCGCTGCCCGGCGCCTTCGTTGCCGAAAGAACGGCCTGCGCCAGCTCTCCGGCTTCCTCCGCCAGCTTCAGCGCACGCTCCTGCAAGGTCTTCGGGTCTTTCTGCGTCAGGTCGAAGATATTGAACATGCGATCGGTCTCCTTGGTTCAAGGAAGGCGCGAGCCTCAGGACCACCAAAACAAAAACCCCGGCAGGGCCGGGGTTTTCAGATCCATATCCTGTTTTACTCAGGAAGCCAGCGAGGCCATGGTTTCTTCGTCGACATCGAAGTTGGAGTAGACGTTCTGGACGTCGTCGTCGTCTTCCAGCATGTCGATGAGTTTCATCATGGTCTGGGCCTTGTCCGCGTTGACCGGCGTCAGGTTCTGCGGCTTCCAGATGATCTTGGTCGAATCCGCTTCGCCCAGTGCCTGTTCCAGAGCAGCGGAAACATCGTTCAGATCTTCAAAGGCGGTGTAGATCGTGTGACCGCTCTCGTCGGACTGAACGTCTTCCGCGCCAGCTTCGATCGCAGCTTCCAGAACCGCGTCGGCTTCACCGGCTTCCGGCTTGTAGATAATTTCGCCAACACGGTCGAACATGAAGGAGACCGAGCCCGTTTCCCCCAGCGACCCACCGCATTTGGTGAAATAGGAGCGGATGTTGGAGGCGGACCGGTTGCGGTTGTCGGTCAGGGCTTCGACGACCACGGCAACACCTGCCGGGCCGTAGCCCTCGTAACGGACTTCCTCGTAGTTGTCGTCGTCGCCGGACTGGGACTTGTTGATCGCCCGCTGGATGTTTTCCTTCGGCATGGACTGGGCCTTGGCGTTCTGGACGGCAAGGCGCAGGCGCGGGTTCGCGTCCGGATCCGGGTCGCCCATCTTCGCGGCGACGGTAATTTCCTTGGACAGCTTGGAGAACATCTTGGAGCGGGCCGCGTCCTGGCGTCCCTTGCGGTGCATGATGTTCTTGAATTTTGAATGGCCTGCCATGGCTCTTCTCGGTTCTTTACAGGTGATGTCAGTGAAAACTGCGCCGCTTATAGGCAAGTTGACCCGGAAAATCCAGCGCAGAGAAATTCTCGGCCGTGGTCAGGCCCCGTTCGGCCAGAAGGGCGGGATCACAGGCTCCAGCCGGCCGCCTATGCGAAGCGGCGCAACCCGCTCGGCAAGCCCGGTCCGATCGTCCGTCTCGATGGCGACACCGCAGATGGTCGGATCGCCTGTTGCCGGTGTGAACCGGGAGCTCGGTATCTTGCGCTGAAACCGGTTGACCGGCTCTTCCTTGTCCATGCCCAAAACACTGTCATAAGCACCGCACATGCCCGCGTCGGACATGTAGGCCGTGCCGTTTTCCAGGATCTGGTGATCGGCTGTCGGCACATGGGTATGCGTTCCGACAACGAGACTGACCCGGCCATCCAGGAAGTGGCCCATGGCCTGTTTCTCGCTGGTGGCCTCGGCATGCATGTCGACGATGATGGCATCGGCTACATCGCCAAGCGGACACCCGTTGATGACGTTGTCGATGGCGGCAAAGGGATCGTCGAGCGCATCCATGTAAACGCGGCCCATCACATTGGCCACCATCACCCTTGCGCCGTTTCTGGCCGTGAAGAGGTGCGCACCGCGCCCCGGTGTCCCGGAGGGGTAATTGACCGGTCGAAGCAGCCTGTCCTGTCGCTCGATATAGACCAGGGTGTCACGCTGGTCCCAGACGTGGTTGCCGGTGGTCACGACGTCGGCGCCCGCATCCAGAACGTCCTGCAGGATCGTTTCGGTAATGCCGAACCCGGACGCAGCGTTCTCACCGTTCACGATCACGAAATCGAGCTGGTTGCTTTCCACCAGCTCCGGCAATTGCTCAATGACGGCGGTACGGCCAACGCGGCCGACAAGATCGCCCAGAAACAGAATACGCATATATCCTCACTGGGCGGCCTGCTTCGGCGATCACTTTCGCCGTCAGCCGAACGCCCGGTACCCCTGCTCGGTCAGAATTCCATTCAACGGCTTGTCATGCGCTTCCGCGGGGACGCGGTCAACCTCCTGCACGGAAAAGGCAAGCCCGATGCACAAAAGGGGCCCGGAGTGTTGCAGCTGCGCAATTGTAATGTCGTAAAAAGCCTTGCCGTAACCGATGCGCGTGCCTTTGCCGTCAAAGCCGGCAAGCGGCATCAGAAGAACATCCGGGCGCACTTCCTCGGCAGAGGGGCCGGGTTCGGAGGTGCCGAAACCGGCGGAAACCAGTTCCGTATCCCGCTCCAGGCGGCGAAAGATGAGGCTCGGGCCGGTCATCACGGGCAGGCACAGGTGGTGCCCAAGCTGGCGCAGGCGGTCCATCAGCGGGCGCGGGTCGATTTCGTCCCGGATCGGCCAGAACCCGGCAACAACTGCTCCTGCCGGCAGCGGCAGATCTTCGGCGTGATCGCTGAGCATCAGGCTGTGCTCGATCCGCTCCACCTCCGGCATTGCCTTGCGGCGGGCAAGCACCTGCTTGCGAAGACTGTCTTTTTCGGCAGCAATGGAGGAAAGGTCGGTCATGGGGCCTCGAATAGAATGGATCGGCCCGCGTCCTGAAAAGGAAACGCGCAGCCGCCCGACCGTTGGATTTGCAATCCCGGGAAACCTACAATGTAGGTGGGCGCCGTATGCAACGGACCACGGCCCAGCGCAGGGACAGCTCCCAAGGGAATGCGTAAGGCCCCGGGGATAATGTTCCTGACGTATCGGGCAGCCGCAAGTACCGCATATAATCCGGTGCGGCGGCAATTACCAGTGCGGCATGGATTTCATCACAAACGAAGTTGCGGGCACTCTCCGTTGCCGTCTGGCCGGAAAGGCGGTCGCCTCAGGCGTTGTCCTGGGCCCGCAAGCTCTTGGAAAGACCGTCCGCAAGGCTTTCGATCCGAGCGGCCGCAGTATTGACGGCACGCGACAGCTCTTCCTCGTTCTGGCTCATGTTGTCGAGCGCAGCCACCTGCTGTTTCTTGGCATCGGCCAGCTGTTCTTCAAGCCGGGCGACCTTGCGCTCCAGTTCCGAAAGCTGGTCGGCCGCCATGATGCCGGCCATTACCGTCAGGCGCTGGTCGCCGATTTCGCCGAAGGCGCCTCGCAAGTCGTTGATCCAGCCATCGAAACGGGCAGCAAGGCCCATCAAGCGCTCTTCCTCGCCGTCATCGCAGGCCATGCGGAAGGACTTGCCGTTGATGGTAACCGTGATCTGAGCCATATGCGCCTAGCCTCCGTGCGCGTCGAGCACGCTGCGGATGGTTTCCATTGCCGAGACGAGCCGCCGGGAGACATCCCGGTTGGCCTCTTCCAGCCGGGAAGCCCGTGCTTCGCTTTCATCGAGTGAGGCTGCCAGTTGGGAACGGTCTTCGCCGAGCCGCTGCAGGTCGTCCTGCAGGGCATTGAGCGACCTGTCTGCATCAAGACGGCGCTGGACAGCCGCTTCGAGATTGCCGACGGCTTTGTCCAGCCGCTTTACCGCATCGGCCAGGCTGGTCTTTTCCATGCAGTCGACATCCGCCATTAATTACGTCGTCCCAATCGTTCTTCTGCGGCGGTCCGCCCATTCCTTCCTAGGTCAGACTGGAGATTTGGCGCTTTCGACCCTGGAGTTGCTGCTCAAATTACGGGCATTTCAGAGAATGCGCGGCAAAGCACGTTTCACGGCGAAAAAGCAAATCTTTGTTAGAGCGTCGAGCTTAGGCACCGCAACTTCTCTCAGTCAATGCCACCATTGGCAGAATCCTCAACTCTATAACGCGTGGAAGAAAAAATTCTTCCCCGGCAATGCCCTCAAAAGACCCAAACCAGCTTTATTGACTCGGGTGCCGTTCCTGATATTTGTCTGGCGCCTGTTCGAGATTGACGAGTGTTAATTCTTGAGCAACGCACCTCAAAACAACCTTGCCGGGCTCTCTGCTTCGGCCAAGGGGGGCTCCAAAGCAAGCAACGGGACCACGATGACCGATCTTGATAAACACCAGCGCATGGCAAATGCGATCCGCTTTCTTGCCATCGATGCCGTGGAAAAGGCTAATTCCGGTCACCCCGGCCTGCCCATGGGCGCTGCGGATATCGCGACAGTTCTTTTTACCGAATTCCTGAAATTCGATCCGACATCCCCGAACTGGGCCGACCGCGACCGCTTCGTTCTGTCCGCCGGTCACGGCTCGATGCTGCTTTACAGCCTGCTGTATCTGCTGGGCTATGAAGACTTCTCCCTCGACGAGATCAAGAATTTCCGCCAGCTCGGCGCACGCACTGCCGGGCACCCGGAATACGGCCACGGCGCTGGCATCGAGACCACCACCGGCCCGCTCGGCCAGGGTCTCGGCAACGCGGTCGGCATGGCCATCGCCGAGCGCCTGCAGTCCACCCGCTTCGGCGAGGATCTTGTCGATCACTACACCTATGTGCTGGCTGGTGACGGCTGTCTCATGGAAGGCATCAGCCAGGAAGCCCTGTCGCTGGCAGGTCACCTGAAGCTCAACAAGCTGATCGTCATCTGGGACGACAACGGCATCTCCATCGACGGCAAGGTCGAAATCACCGATTCAACCGACCAGCAGGCCCGTTTTGCCGCCTCCGGCTGGAACACGCTCAGCGTCGACGGTCACGATCCGGTCGCCATTTCCGCCGCGATCCGCCAGGCACAGGCCAGCGACCGCCCGACCCTGATCGCCGCCAAGACCACCATCGGCTTCGGTGCACCGACCAAGGCCGGCACCGCGAAGGTTCACGGTTCGCCACTTGGTGCAGACGAAATTTCCGGCACCCGTGCCGCGCTCAACTGGCCGCACGCGCCGTTTGAAGTTCCAAGCGACATTCTGGACGCCTGGCGCATTGCCGGCCTTCGCTCCGCCCAGGCTCACAAGGACTGGCAGAAGCGCTTTGCCGAAGCTGACGCCGAGACCCGCGCCGAATTCGAGCGCCGCAATCGTGGCGACCTGCCGGCCGGCTTCACCCAGGCCGTTCTGGACTACAAGAAGAAGCTCGCCGACGAACAGCCGACCATGGCGACCCGCAAGGCTTCCGAAGCTGTTCTGGGCGTCATCAACGAAGTTGTTCCGGAAACCATTGGCGGCTCCGCCGACCTGACCGGTTCCAACAACACCAAGACGCCGCAAACCGCGCCGGTCACCCCGGACGATTTCTCCGGCCGTTACATCCACTACGGCATCCGTGAACACGGCATGGCGGCAGCCATGAACGGCATGGCTCTGCACGGCGGCCTGATCCCCTATTCCGGCGGCTTCCTGATCTTCTCCGATTACTGCCGTCCGTCGATCCGTCTCGCAGCCCTCATGGGCCAGCGGGTCATTCACGTCATGACCCATGATTCCATCGGTCTTGGCGAAGACGGTCCGACCCACCAGCCGGTGGAACATTTCGCCGCCCTGCGCGCGATCCCGAACCTGACCTTCTTCCGTCCGGCCGACATCACCGAGACGCTCGAGTGCTGGCAGCTGTCGCTGGAAAACCGCGACGGACCGTCGGTCCTGGCACTGACCCGTCAGAACCTGCCGTCGCTGCGCAAGACCTATGAGGAAAACAACCTCTGCGCCAAGGGTGCCTATGTGCTGATCGACAGCGACGAAGACGCGGCCGTGACAATCTTCGCGACCGGTTCGGAAGTCGAAATCGCCGTCAACGCGCAAAAGGACCTGAGCACGGCCGGCATTGCCGTGCGCGTGGTCTCCGTTCCGTCGTACGAGCTTTTCGAAGCACAGTCAGACGACTACAAGGCCGCCGTCATCGGCAACAGCCCGGTCAAGATCGCCGTTGAAGCCGGCATCCGCATGGGCTGGGACCGCTTTATTGGTGCGGACGGTATCTTTGTCGGCATGACCGGCTTTGGCGCGAGCGCGCCTTACAAGGAACTTTATGAGCATTTCGGCATCACGGCGGACGCCGTGGTTGCAGCCGCCAAGGCAAAGCTCAGCGTTTAACCGAAATCAATTCCCGGCACCAAGACTTCCTCCTATGGTGCCGGGCCTACGGGCACATCAAGTGCTTTTCAAGTGACCACACTATGTGGTTTTTAAATCGGTTTAGCCCCTTCTGAGGCACACCGAAGATTGCGGGAGTGGATTATGGTAACCAAGGTAGCAATCAATGGATTTGGACGCATCGGCCGCAATGTGCTGCGTGCGATCGTCGAATCCGGCCGCACCGACATTGAAGTCGTTGCGATCAACGATCTCGGCCCGGTCGAGACCAACGCGCATCTGCTGCGTTACGACAGCGTGCACGGCCGTTTCCCGGCAGAGGTCAAGGTCGATGGCGACACCATTTCCGTCGGTGGTGGCAAGCCGATCAAGGTGACCGCGATCCGCGACCCGAAGGAACTGCCCTGGGGCGAGCTTGGCGTTGAAGTCGCCATGGAATGCACCGGCATCTTCACCGCCAAGGAAAAGGCCTCCATGCATCTGGAAGCCGGCGCCAAGCGCGTTCTGGTCTCCGCCCCGGCCGACGGCGCCGACAAGACCATCGTCTACGGTGTCAACCACGATGCGCTGACCGCAAACGACCTGGTCGTATCCAACGCGTCCTGCACCACCAACTGCCTGTCCCCGGTCGCCTATGTGCTGAACGAAACCATCGGCATTGAAAAAGGTTTCATGACCACGATCCACTCGTACACCGGTGACCAGCCGACGCTGGACACCATGCACAAGGATCTCTACCGCGCCCGTGCTGCGGCCATGTCCATGATCCCGACCTCCACCGGCGCTGCAAAGGCCGTCGGCCTGGTACTGCCGGACCTGGCCGGCAAGATGGACGGTGTGGCTATTCGTGTCCCGACCCCAAACGTTTCCGTGGTCGACCTGAACTTCATCGCCAAGCGCGACACCACCGTTGAGGAAATCAACGAAGCCATCAAGGCAGCCGCAAACGGCAAACTGAAGGGCGTGCTCGGCTACACCGAAGACAAGCTGGTTTCGATGGACTTCAACCATGACAGCCATTCCTCGGTCTTCCATTGCGACCAGACCAAGGTCATGGACGGCACTTTCGTGCGCATCCTGTCCTGGTACGACAACGAATGGGGTTTCTCCAACCGCATGGCCGACACGGCCGTGGCGATGGCAAAGCTCATCTGATCCCTGCCTTCGAAAGACGCCGGTTCATCCGGCGTCTTTTTTGTCGGTATGGATGTCTTTCCGGCAAAGCCGCAAAAAACTTTCTCGATTCAGGCATAGCCCCGGGGCAAAGGTCATGTAGACTGGTGCTGCAGACTTGCAGTTCAATCCTGGAGACGCCGTCATGACCGCTCTACTGGTCATTCTTGGGTCGTTGTTCGCGGTTGGTTGCCTTGTGGGTTTCGGGTTCTACTGGCTCGATATGAAGCGGGACAACGAACGGTTCCCTTCAGATCAGGACGATGAGCCTGACATGGGCAGCCTCAATACCGATGTCTTGCGAAAGCCGGATTCCCCGGCTGGAAATTCCTGAGTCCAATTGAAGGATCCTGACCATGACCACGCTGACTTTTCTGATCGTATTTGTTGTCCTGATCGGCGTCGGCTTCTATTTCGTGGAACGGTCGAAGGAACGCTCCGCAAGAAACACCAAACGGTCCTGGCAGCCGGATGTTGACGGACAAAAGTCCGAAACGATGGCCAACCTTCAATCACCGCCAGATCGATAACTCTCCCTGTTCGATCCTTATCCTTCCCGGAGTTCCCTGCTTGCTCGAACTGCTCACCGTCATTTCGCTGACCGTCGTGGTCGCAATCGTTCCCGGGCCTGACTTTGCCGTTGTCCTGCGCAATGCCCTCATCGGCGGACGGCTCGCCGGCATCATGACTGCGCTCGGCATCGCGCTGGCCCTCGGCGTACACGTCACTTACGCACTGGCGGGTATCGGCCTGATCGTTTCCCAGTCGATCCTGCTCTTCAACGCGCTGAAACTGATCGGCGCTGCCTACCTCGTTTTCCTGGGCGTCACCATGTACCGCACGGCATCTAAGGAGATGCCGGCCGACGGTGCCCTGTCCGGCATGTCGCCCTTCCGCGCGCTTCGCTGGGGCTTCTTCACCAACGTGACCAATCCGAAAGCCACCATGTTCGCCCTTTCGGTGTTTCTGCAGGTGACGTCTCCCGAAACGCCGCTCTGGACCCAGATCGGTTACGGCGTGATCATGGCGGGCGGCGTGTTCCTTTGGTTTGTTCTGGTGACCGTCTTCTTCACGCTTCCCGCCGTACGCCTCAAGTTCATGCGTGCCAAGCTCTGGATGGAACGGTCCTTCGGCATTCTCCTGACCTTGTTCGGCATCGGTATCGCCGTTTCCACCAACTCCAGCCGTCCTTGAAGACGGGCGATTTCCAACAGGTAAATCAATGGCTTTCAAAACTCTCGATGATATGACTGACATTGCAGGCAAACGCGTTCTGGTCCGCGTCGACCTCAACGTGCCGATGGACGGCGGCAAGGTTTCCGATACCACCCGTATCGAGCGGGTCCTGCCGACCATCCGCGAACTGTCCGACAAGAAGGCAAAGGTCATCCTGCTCGCCCATTTCGGCCGCCCGAAGGGCGCGCGCGTTGCCGACATGTCGCTCGGCCCGGTCGCCCTGGCGGTTGCCGGCCTGCTTGGCAGACCCGTGGTCTTTGCAGACGACTGCATCGGCCAGGCGGCAAAGGATGCTGTCGACGTCATGGTCGATGGCGATGTCCTGCTGCTGGAAAACACCCGCTTCCATGCCGGTGAAGAAAAGAACGACGAGGACTTCGCCAAGGCTCTGGCCGCCAACGGCGACATCTATGTCAATGACGCCTTTTCGGCGGCACACCGGGCCCACGGTTCCACCGAGGGCATTGCCCGGCTTCTGCCAGCCTATGCCGGCCGCACCATGCAGGCGGAACTGGAAGCCCTGGGCTCCGCGCTCGGCAATCCTGTTCGTCCGGTTCTCGCCGTTGTCGGCGGTGCGAAGGTTTCTTCCAAGATCGATCTGCTGGAAAACCTCGTTGCCAAGGTCGACATGCTTGTTATCGGCGGCGGCATGGCCAACACCTTCCTGGCCGCACAAGGCACGGACGTCGGCAAGTCGCTGTGCGAGCATGATCTGGCTGAAACCGCAAAACGCATCATGACCGCAGCCGACAAGGCCGGTTGTGAGATCGTCTTGCCTGCCGATGCCGTTGTTGCCAGGGAATTCAAGGCCGGCGCGGACAACGAAACCGTTTCGCTCGACGCCATCCCGGCGGACGGCATGATCCTCGATGTCGGTGCGGCATCCATCGAAACGGTGAAAACCAAGATCGACGCCGCCAAGACCCTGGTCTGGAATGGCCCCCTGGGCGCGTTCGAGATCGCCCCGTTCGACACCGCAACCGTTGCGGCTGCCAAGCATGCCGCTGCCAACACCAAGGCGGGCAAGCTGAATTCCGTAGCCGGTGGCGGCGACACCGTCGCAGCGCTCAACCACGCGGGAGCGGCTGACGATTTCTCCTATGTCTCCACAGCCGGCGGCGCCTTCCTGGAATGGCTGGAAGGCAAGGAACTGCCGGGGGTGAAAGCACTCGAAGCCTGACATCGAAGCGGGGTGAAATCTGTCATGCAACGCTGTTTCACCAACATTCTGACCGAGGAGGTCGCCGCAACGGCGGCCTTCTATCAGAACCTCCTGGGCCTGCAGCCGCAATTCGTGTCCGACTGGTTTGTAAACCTTGCCGATGCCGATAACCCGGCCCTCGAGCTGGGTATCCTGAAACAGACCAGCGAGATTGTCCCGGCACGTGCCCAGCGTGCCACCGCAGGAGTGATCCTGACCTTTGTCGTCGACGACTGTTCAACGGTATACGAGCGTGCCCTGACACTCGGTATGAACGTGGTCGAGGCACCTCGCGAAATGCCCTATGGCCAGATGAGGATGATTGTCAGAGATCCGGCCGGAACATTTGTCGATATCAGTTCGCCGGTTTAGAACTCGCCGGGCGGTGGCGCTGACCGCCTCAATTTAATTCGATCCGCAAATTAAATCTGCCAACACGTTTTCCGGCAGACCCTTGTATTTTAATTGATTTAAGCGAAGCCGGCCCTCTTTAAATGGCCACAAATCTTGTTAGAACCAGCGGGACTTGACGCACCGCAAAATAGGTGTCGTGATTTTTCGCGAACCTTGTCGGCTCATTGGAACCGGACCCTCTGGAGATTTTTGATGGCACGTATCACCCTCCGCCAGCTTCTTGATCATGCTGCTGAACACGACTACGGCGTTCCGGCGTTCAATATCAACAACATGGAGCAGGCACTGGCGATCATGGCTGCGGCGGACCAGACCGACGCCCCGGTTATCATCCAGGCCTCCCGCGGTGCCAGGTCCTATGCCCACGACGTGATGCTGAAGCACATGATGGACGCCGTCGTGGAAATCTATCCGCATATTCCGGTCTGCGTGCATCTGGACCACGGCAATGCTCCGCAAACCTGCATGACGGCCATCCAGGCCGGCTTCACCTCTGTGATGATGGACGGTTCCCTTGAAGCCGACGGCAAGACCCCGGCAAACTGGGACTACAACGTCGGCGTCACCAAGACAGTGACCGACATGTCCCATCTGGGCGGCATCTCCGTTGAGGGCGAACTCGGTGTTCTGGGGTCTCTTGAAACCGGCATGGGCGACAAGGAAGACGGCCACGGCGCGGAAGGCAAGCTCAGCCATGACCAGTTGCTGACCGACCCTGAAGAAGCCGTCAAGTTCGTGCAGGAAACCAAGGTCGACGCTCTTGCCATCGCCATGGGCACCAGCCATGGCGCCTACAAGTTCACCCGCAAGCCGGACGGCGAAATCCTTGCCATGCATGTGATCGAGGAAATTCACCGCCGCCTGCCGGAAACCCACCTCGTCATGCATGGGTCGTCTTCCGTGCCGCAGGACCTGCAGGACATCATCAACCAGTATGGTGGCCAGATGCCGCAGACCTGGGGTGTGCCGGTGGAAGAAATCCAGCGCGGCATCAAGAACGGTGTGCGCAAGGTCAACATCGACACCGACAACCGCATGGCGATGACCGGTCAGATCCGCAAGATCCTGAGCGAGAACCCGGGCGAGTTCGATCCGCGCAAATATCTGAAGCCTGCCCGCGATGCCATGCAGAAGCTGTGCATCGAGCGTCTGGAAGCCTTCAACACGGCCGGCCAGGCGTCCAAGATCAAGAAGATCGTTACGCTTGCCGACATGGCGAAACGCTATCAGTCTGGCGAACTGGATCCGAAGATCGCCTGATTTTCGGCCGGACCGGCAGAGAAATTCTTTCACTTTATTGAAAGAGGGGCCTTGCGTCCCTCTTTCGCCGTCTTTAGGGACAAAATCCCGATCAGACATCAATCAGGACCGCACAAGTGAACCGTCCCCGCCTCTTTCTCGTGACGCCGCCGGAATTTGACACCGCCGACATGGCGGCAAAGCTCAAACAGGCCTTCACCGGTGGTGACATCGCTTGCGTGATGATCTACCGCCCTGGCGCCAGCACCAAGGATCTGCAAGCCGCTGCCAGCGAACTTGTTCCGATCATCCAGGAAGGCGGTGCGGCGGCCATCGTCTATCGCGATACCCAGGCAGCCGGCCGCAGCGGCGCCGACGGCGTCCACGTCGACACCTCGCTGGAAGACCTGAAGCTGGCCGTGGAAAGTTTCAAGCCCGATCGTATCGTCGGCACAGGCGGCACCAAGCTGAAACATGATTCCATGGAATGGGCCGAAACCGGGGTCGACTACATCTTCTTCGGCAAGCTGGACCTGCCTGAAAAGGCCGAGGCCCATGACAGGACCCTGGCCAGCGCCTCCTGGTGGGCAGAACTGTTCGAAACACCCTGCGTCGCACTTGCCGGCAACACGCTTGAAACTCTGGGAGACGTTGCCGCGACCGGAGCAGATTTTGTTGCCCTCAAGGATGCTGCCTGGCAACCGGACACGGATATTTCATCCGTGATTGCCGAAGCCAATCGTATTCTGGACGCCCATCCCTTTCCTGAAGTCGAATAGCGAGAGCTGGATGCATGCCGACACCTGAAACGAGCCTACGCCGGAAACTTCACGCCCCCTTTCTGCTTGCGGCAGGGTTGCTGGCAGCTGGAATGCTGTCATCCGTGTCGTTTTCTCCGGCCATTGCCCAGGACAACACCGGCACCAGCGAAACAACAGAGGCCGGTGACGCGGCGCCAGAGCCGGACGTACCAGTAGGCCCGGATGGCAAACCGTTACCGGTGCTGATCGACGTCACGACCAAGGACAAGACACTGCTGAGCATTGTCGACGCGGGTCCGCCGAAACTGGAAGAAGGCGAAGTCGCCAACGCTGATACCGCGTACACCGCTTTTCAACGCGGCTGGTTCCTGACCGCGCTCGGTCTTGCGACCCCTTTGGCGGAACAGGGCGACAAGGCCGCCCAGGCCCTGCTAGGCGTGCTGCACGAGGCCGGGCTCGGTATTCATCAGGACAAGGCCAAGGCTGCCGACTGGTACAGCCTGGCCGCCGCCAAGGGTGATACCGGCTCTGCCATGCAGCTGGCCCAGCTCTATCTGCTCGGCACCGGTGTCGAGGTCGACAAGAAGAAGGCAGCAGACCTGTTCGAAGAGGCTGCCAACGCGGGCAATGCGTCTGCGCTCTACAATCTCGCCCTGCTCTACGAGGAAGGCGAAGGCCGCCCCTTCGACGAGAAGAAATCGCGAGAACTGCTGGAAGAAGCCGCCCAGCTAAACGATCCGGAAGCGCAATACGCGCTCGGCCTTTCCTATCTGGAAGCCCAGACCGGGCTGAACGACCCCGGCCTGGGCGCGTTCTGGCTTGGCCGCGCAGCCCGCCGCGGACACACCTCCGCGCAGGTTTACTACGGCATTCTGCGGTTCCAGGGTAAGGGCGTCGATCCGAACGAGACGGAAGCCGCCGACTGGTTCGAGCGGGCCGCCACGTCCGGCAACCCGGTCGCGATGAACCGGCTGGCGCGAACCTATGCCTACGGCCGTGGTCGGGAACAGGATTTTGCCGCCGCAGCGGGCTGGCACCTGATTGCCCGCACCTTGGGTGTTTCCGATTTCTCGCTCGACCGGATTATCGAAAGTCTGGACGAAACAACAATGGATGAAGCGCGCAAGCTGGCCGAACAATATTCGGCCACATTGATGGCCCCTTCGGAGGAGCCCGGCAAGGAATCTCCGTAAACCTTGCGAGGAAGCGCGGAATCGTAAGGATGTTTGCCTTTTTTCCTTGAACTCCACCGGCTTTTGTGGTGGACAGGCGCGAGCAAATTTCAGGCGCATCGGCGGCCCGCCGGTCTCGCCCTGCTAAAGGTTCTGTTGAGTTTTGGAGTTTTGTCGTGGTTTGGGTGGAGTTTCCACCGGACGCGGCGGATTTCTAATGGTCAACAGACCCTAAGATCCAAACAAATCAAACAGTCGGTCGTTCCATGAAAATCAACGGAAACGAAATAAAGCCCGGTAACGTGCTTCAGCACCAGGACACGCTTTGGGCGGTTGTCAAAGTCCAACACGTCAAGCCAGGCAAAGGCGGTGCCTTCGCACAGGTTGAAATGAAAAACCTGCTCGATGGCCGCAAGCTCAACGAGCGTTTCCGCTCCGAAGACAAGGTCGAGCGCGTCCGTCTGGAGCAGAAAGACTTCCAGTATCTCTTCACCCAGGAAGACATGCTGATTTTCATGGACACCGAAACCTACGAGCAGCTGGAACTTCAGGCTGATTTCGTTGGCGACCGCGCCGCTTTCCTGCAGGACGGCATGATGGTGACCGTCGAACTGCATGAAGAGCGCCCGATCGGCATCACCCTGCCGCAGTTCGTGACCCTGGAAATCCGGGAAGCCGACGCGGTGGTGAAGGGCCAGACCCAGTCTTCGTCCTACAAGCCCGCGCTCATGGAAAACGGCGTCCGCGTGATGGTACCTCCGTTCATCACCGCCGGCGAAAAGATCATCGTCGACACCGGTTCACTGGAATACGTCCGCCGCGCGGACTGATCTCCTCCCGGCAAGACTTCAAATTGGCGCGCCCGGATTTTGCCGGGCGGCGCCCAACAACAAGTGACAAACAATGGCCCGCACAGCTCTCCTCAACGTGATGGTTCAAGCCGCAACGAAAGCCGGACGTTCTCTGGTTCGCGATTTCGGTGAAGTTGAAAACCTTCAGGTGTCCCGCAAGGGACCCGGCGATTTCGTCTCGGCTGCAGACCGCCGCGCCGAGGACATTGTGCGCGCCGAACTGACCAAGGCCCGCCCGACCTTCGGGCTGGTCATGGAAGAAAGCGGTGAAGTTGAAGGAACCGACGGCCAGCATCGCTGGCATGTCGACCCGCTCGACGGCACCACCAACTTCCTGCACGGCATTCCGATCTTCGCCACCTCCATCGCACTGGAGCGGGCTGGCGAGATCGTGGCCGGGGTCATCTACAATCCGGTGATGGATGAGCTCTATACCGCTGAACGCGGTCGCGGCGCCTTCCTGAACGACCGTCGCCTGCGGGTTGCCGGCCGCTCCGAATTGCATGAGATGGTGTTCGGCACCGGCCTGCCCTTCATCGGGTCGGGCGACCATGGCCGGACACTGCGCGAGCTGCGCTACATCATGCCGGAAGTCGCTGGCATCCGCCGCTGCGGCGCAGCTGCCCTCGATCTTGCCTGGACCGCGTCCGGCCGTCTCGACGGTTTCTGGGAGCGCAACCTGAACAGCTGGGACATTGCGGCCGGCCTCCTGATGGTGCGCGAAGCCGGTGGTTTCGTCACCGATCTTCAGGGCAAGAACAAGATGCTGGAAAGCGGCGATGTGGTTGTCGGCAACGAAGACGCCCACAAATACCTGCTGCAGCTCCTGAAAAAGGCGGCAACTCCGGCTCAGGGCTGATTGCCTCCAGCACTTCCCGGCAGCACCGCGACGCGAACACCTTCATCTTCGAAAAGCGCATGACGCTGACCTGAAAGAGGTGCGGCGCAAACCGCCCACCCCGGGAGACGGGCCCCACGACCCGTCTCTTCATGAGAAGGCCTTTGGATAAACCAGGCGGTTTTCGGGCTTTCCAGACTTTATTCGGGTCTCTTCGGCAATTCGAGGTTTCCAAGCCGTTAAAAATCACGCTATCAATCAGTTACGTCCAATTCAGGTGATTGATAACGCAATATGGCCCGTGAATTTGACCCCTACAGCCTGTCCAGTCCACGGGCCTATCTGACCTTCATGATCATCTTTCTGGTGATCGTTGCCTTCATCGCCTTCATCCTGTTCCCGCAGATTTCGACGGCCTTCATGAGCAACCCGGGTCTGAATGGCCTGATCGTGCTTGTCGGTGTGTTCGGTGTGCTGCTGCTCTTCGGCCGCGTGATCCGACTGTTCCCGGAAATCTCTTGGGTCAACAGTTTCCGGATCGGCGATCCGGGCCTCGACACGCGTTCGCCGGTGCTGCTGGCGCCGATGGCTGCCTTGCTCGGCAACAAGTCCGGCGACATGGCCCTGACGCCAACCACCGCCCGCTCGATCCTCGATTCCATCGGAATGCGTCTTGAGGAAAGCCGCGAGATGTCGCGCTACCTCACAGGCCTCCTGGTGTTCCTCGGCCTGCTCGGCACGTTCTGGGGCCTGCTGCAGACCGTCAGCTCGGTTGGCGCGACCATTCAGTCGCTCGACGTCGGCTCGGGTGATGCCAACGTTATCTTCGAAGATCTGAAAGCTGGCCTGGAAGCGCCGCTCTCTGGCATGGGCACGGCCTTCTCGTCCTCGCTCTTCGGTCTGACGGGCTCGCTTGTGCTCGGCTTCCTGGATCTGCAGGCGGGACAGGCCCAGAACCGGTTTTACAATGAGCTGGAAGACTGGCTGTCCACGGTCACTGACATCGATCCGGAAGAAAGCCTGTTCAATGCCCCGGATTCACCCGGCGTCGAACAGATACAGGCCTCGATCTCCGCCCTGCAGAAAAGCGTTGAGGAAGGCGGCAGCAAGAATGCCAACCAGGCCATGGCCAATCTGGCCGAAGGCATTCAGGGTCTGGTGAAACACGTTCGCTCCGAACAGCAGATGATGCGCGACTGGGCCGAGGCCCAGGGCGAACAGCAAAAGCGCATCGAAGGGCTCCTGTCCTCGATCGCCGCCGCTTTCGACCGCGCGAAGGAGTAGACGATGGCCGGACTGGCAGGATTGCGCGCTCGCCGAAGGGCCCAGTCGACCGACTACTGGCCCGGCTTCGTTGATGCCATGGCGACGCTGCTGCTCGTCATCATCTTCCTGCTGTCCATCTTCATGATCGCCCAGTTCTTCCTGTCGCAGCAGCTTTCAGGCCGCGACACGGTGCTGAACCGGCTGAATGCCCAGATCAGCGAGCTGACGGAGCTTCTCGCCCTGGAGCGCGCCAATTCCGGGGAGTTGGAAGACACGATCCTCGGCCTCCAGGCCAGCCTTTCCGATGCACAAAGCGAACAGACCCGGCTGCTTGGCCTTCTGGAAAACAGTTCCGGTGCAGCCGATGCGGCCGGCGGACGCGCCACCCAGCTGGAAAACCTGCTCGACGACGAACGTCAGATCAGCCAGGACGCCCTTGCCCAAGTGGAGCTGCTCAATCAGCAGATCGCGGCACTACGCCGCCAGATAGCTGCCGCTAACGCTGCTCTTGAAGCTTCCGAGGCAAAGGAAGCCGACAGCCAGGCCAAGATCGCCAGCCTCGGCAAGAGGCTGAACGCCGCACTGGTTCAGCGCGTGCAGGAACTGTCGCGCTACCGCTCGGACTTCTTCGGTCGCCTGCGCGAAATCCTGTCCCAGCGTTCCGACATCTCCGTCGTTGGCGACCGTTTCGTGTTCCAGTCCGAAGTGCTGTTCGACAGCGGTCAGGAAGACATCAATCCGGAAGGCCGGCAGGAGCTCGACAAGCTTGCAGACGCCATCCAGGAGCTCAGCGGTCAGATTCCGGACGAAATCAACTGGGTGCTGCGCGTAGACGGGCACACCGACGCCCGCCCTCTGTCGGGCACGGGGCGCCTTCGCAACAACTGGGAACTCTCCGCCGCCCGCGCCATTTCCGTGGTCCGCTACCTGATCGAACGCGGCGTCGACCCCAAGCGGCTTGTCGCAGCCGGGTTCGGCGAATTCCAGCCGCTGGAAGAAGGCGAAACACCGGACGCCCTGGCCAAGAACCGCCGGATCGAACTGAAACTGACGGAACGCTGAGACTCACGTCAGCTCAACAGATCCTGAGGAATGCACGCGTGATGTCGGGCGAACCGGGCATGCCGGCTTGACTTTTCCGCCCTCAGACGGACTTTTCAATTTCATGCAGACCCTCAAAGGCCATTGGCAGCTCATCCTCATTACCGCCGTGATGTTCCTCTTCTGGAACACCTTCCTGGTCGTGCCCTTGAAGATCCTGATCGTCTATCTGCATGAATTGTCACACGCGCTGGTGGCCATCCTGACCGGTGGTTCCGTAGAGGAAATCTCTCTCTCGCCCTGGCAGGGTGGCCATGCGATCACACGCGGTGGCAGCCGGTTCCTGACGCTGACAGCCGGGTATCTCGGCTCGCTTGCCATCGGCATGGCACTCTTGATGATTGCCCTGAAAACAAATGCAGACCGCATCGTGCTGGGCCTGCTCGGTGCCTTCACCTTGCTGGTCGCGCTGCTCTATATCCGCGACCTCTTTGCCCTCGCCTTCTGCATCGGCACCGGCGTGGCCATGCTGGCGGCTGCCCGGTTCCTCAGTGTCACGGTCAACGACCTGATCCTGCGCGTCATCGGCCTGACCAGCATCCTCTACGTGCCTTTCGACATTTTCGACGACACCATCCGTCGCTCAGGTGCCCGTTCCGATGCCTACATGCTGGCGGAAGAGTTTGGCGGCCCCACGATTTTCTGGGGTGCACTCTGGCTGCTGGCAAGCCTCGCCATCATCTACCTATGCCTCAGACACAGCCTCGGGAAGAGCAGCAACGTCGATTTCGGAAAGCGCGTTCAAAAGAGTTAGCGATTGCCGCTTGACCCGGCCGACCGCAACGGATGACCCTTGGCGAACACATCCTTACCGGAGACCGCCATGCTGGATCTGCGCCCCAATTGTGAATGCTGCAACAAGGACCTTCCACCGGAATCCGAAGAGGCCTTTATCTGTACTTTCGAATGTACGTTCTGTGCGGACTGCGCCCAAAATGTCCTCAATGGCGCGTGCCCCAACTGCGGCGGCAATTTTCAGCAACGCCCAATTCGGCCGGCAGCAGCCCTGCTGCGCCACCCGGCTTCGACACAACGAATTTTCAAGCCGGAAGGCTGTGGCCAGGGCACCTAGGGCGACTGCCTAGAGCAGATTGCCCCCGACAAAGATAATAAGAAGGCCTGCGCCGCTTGCGGCCAGCCTCTGCAAGGGCTTCCTGAAGCCTATGACACCGTAGGAAACAAGGCCCAGCCCGAGGCCGATCTTGGCAGCGGCAAGCAGCGCCGGCAGCGGGCGGGCCGCAAGCTCCAGCACCGCCGGATTGGCGACCATGGCCAGAGGAATGATGTAGAGGCCAATGCCGAGCGCCATGGCGGAAAGAGCGACCTTCAGCCAGTTTTCACCAATCATCCCGGCGGCGATGAAGACGGCTCCGCAGACAGGCGGCGTGATGGTCGACAGCAGCGCGAACCAGAAGACGAAAAGATGTGCCTGCAAGGGTTCCAACCCCTGCTGCATCAAGGCCGGTCCGGCAACGGAAACACAGATGACATAGGCCGCGGTCGTCGGCACTTCCATACCGAGGATCAGACAGGCAAGCGCGGTCAGGAACAAGGACGGCCACAGGTATCCACCCGACCCGGACAGAATGAGCGAAGTGATCTTGACGCCGAGCCCGGTGATCGCCAGCACGCCGATGATGATCGAGGCACAGACGATGATCGCCGCGATGACCGATACCTGACGGGCCGAGTTCAAAGCCGCGCTTTCCAGCCGCAGCAGGATGTCCTTGAGTGCAAAGGTGCCTTGGGCGTTGAAGAAAAGCAGCGCGAAACCGGCCAGAATGGCAATGCAGGCCGCGTATTGCGGTGTATAGCGCGCGACGAACATGCCCCACAGCAGCACGGAGAACGGCACCAGGAAGAAGGCTGAGGTAATGGCCACCTGGCGCATTTGCGGCTGATCGCCCTGATCGATGGCAGCAAGGTCATACCGCTTGGCATAGGCATTGATGCCCACCCAGACCGCGAAGAAATAAAGAATTGCCGGCAGCAAGGCCGCTGCCATGATCTGGGTATAGGGCACCCGTGTCAGCTCCACCATGACGAAGGCCCCTGCCCCCATCAAAGGCGGCATGATCTGGCCGCCGGAGGACGCAACTGCCTCGACGGCTGCCGCCAGTTTTTTCGGGTAGCCGAGCCGCGTCATGGCCGGAAGAGTGATTGCACCGGTGGAAGCCACATTGGCAGACGCGGAGCCTGAAATGGAGCCGAACAGCGCCGAGGACAACACGGACACCTTGGCCGCCCCGCCCTTGAGCCGGCCTGCCGCCGCAGCAGCGACGTTCATGAACCCTTGTCCGGCTTCCCCGGCATTCAGAACAGCGCCGAAAATCACGAAAATGGCGACCACGCCCACCGAGACACCGGTCAGGCTTCCCCAGACCCCGCCTTCAGCAATGGTCAGCGTGCCGAGAAAACTCGCAAGCGGCGTGCCGGAGTGACCGAATTCACCCGGAATATGCTGACCGAACATGCCATAGGCCAGTGCCAGCGCCGCCACCACCGGCAGCGGCCAGCCGATTGCGCGACGCGCGCCCTCAAGCACAACCAGCAACAGGGTGCCGGCCATCCAGAACTGGAAGTCACCTTCCAGAAAGCCGTATTGGTCCGAAAGCGCGGACTGGTTGGCCACGATCCACAGACAGACGGCCACACCTGCAGCACACAGGACCGCACCGCTCACGCGCGTGAGAAAACCGCCTTTGGCAAAGATGAAGATCCATGGCAGGGCAAGTGCAAGATGAAGCGGCCGGCTGACGAGGTTTGGCACCAGACCGGAGAAGATCAGCCCGAGATGAAATACGACAAGCGCCGTTGCGAGAAGAAGCATGGCCATTCGCTGGAAGGGCGATGTCGCGGTGTCACCACTGATCATGGGCTGGTATTTCTATCTGATTGCGCAGCTTATCGGCCGAAGGGGCGACATGCTGCTGCACGGTTTCATTCTGTCAGAGCGCTCTCCTGCGCAAGGCAGGGAACTGATGCTTTTGGACAGTCCTGGAAGGGCCCGTTGGACGATTTCCGCCGGACCATTATGTCTGCTCGAACGATACGGGGCGCCATTTTCCGGCAGATCCTGCCATGGCGCCCCGCGTTCGGTCTTGTGATTTACTTCTGGGCGTCGGTCAATTCGATGCCGGCTTCCTGATAGTAGCGTGCGGCACCCGGGTGGATCTTGCCGGTGATATTGGCCATCAGTGCCTGGTCGACACCGTTCCACCACGGGGCTTCTTCGCCCATCTTGGCTTTTTCGTCCCAGAAGGTCTTGGTCAGGGCATAGGCTGTGTCGTCGTCCATGGCGCTGGTCGTATAGGCAACGACCGGCAGCGAGGTGGTGACGATGTCCTCGGCCTGGCCGGCATAGGTCCCGGCCGGAATGACCAGTTTAGAACGCTTGGTTTCGGCAATCTGGTCGTCGCTGAGCGAAAGCACTGTCACGTCCGCGGAGGCAGCCGCCTCGATGACATTCGGCGCGGGCCAGGAACCGGCGGTCACGAAACCATCGATCTGGCCGTTCTTGAGTGCGGCAACCGCATTGGAAAGTTCCGCGTCAGCGATGTTCACCTTGCCTTCGAGACCGAACATCTTGAGATATTTCTCGCCTTCCGTCGCACCGAAGGAGCCCTTGCCGAGAAGGATCGTCTTGCCTTCCATCCCGGCAAAGTCGGAAACACCGCTATCGGCCGACATGACGAAATGCATGGTCAACGACGGGATCGGAAACAGGGCACGGATTTCATCGAACTTCGGATCGCCCTTGCCTTCGAACATGGCCTTGCCGCCCTGGGCAAGGGAAACGAGCGCTGGCGGCGTCGTGAACACATAGTCACCACCGCGCGCCTTGGCTTCCATCACGTTCTGAACGGAGCCCTGGCTTTCTTCCACGGTGACAATCATGTCGCCATTGCTGCCGGCCTTGATGGCTTCCGCGATCTGGACACCCATCTGGTAATAGGAGGAACCGGTCTTGGCGGATTTATAGGTGATCCGCGTTTCCGCGTGAGCCTGGAACGAGCCAAAGGCGAGGGTCAGGCCAAAAGCAAGTTTCAAAAGTCTGTAGGTCATGAGCGTCTCCCGAATTTTTCAGGGAGATTATTGTGTGATCCTCAACGTGGCAACGCGTTTTCACATGATCTGGGTACGGCTCATGTCGAAAATTCAGCCATTCCACACCCTGGGCGGGCAAGCCGGAAACATGCGTCTGGAAGGTCAAACAAAAACCGCCGGCTGAACTCAGCCGGCGGTTCCAGAATTTGCAGAAAGCGGGAAGCGATCAACGGTTTTCGTCGTCTTCTTCGTCTTCGTCCTGAGTTTCGCTCTTCAGCGAGTTCAGTTTGGCGAACACGGCATCGGCGTCGATTTCCTCTTCTTCCTCGCGCTGGATCGGCTTGGACGGATCGAGCGAGAAAGCAGCTGCGATAGCGTCTTCGCTGGTGCTGTCTTCGACGGACATCAGGGTCTCGTTCACTTCGCCTGCCATCGGCAGCGGAGCATACTTCGCAGCCTTTTCGACTTCCATGTCCAGCTCAAGCTGGCTGCACAAGCCCAGGGTAACCGGGTCGGACGGCGTCAGGTTGGCAGAGTTCCAGTGGGTCCGGTCGCGGATTGCGGCAATGGTCGGCTTGGTGGTGCCGACAAGGCGCATGATCTGCGCATCCTTCAGTTCCGGATGGTTGCGCACCAGCCACAGGATCGCATTCGGACGGTCCTGACGACGGGACACCGGCGTGTAACGCGGTCCCTTGCGCTTGGATTCAGGCACGACCACCTTCGAACCCTGAAGCTTCAGCTGATAGTTCGGATCTCTCTGAGCCTTTTCGACTTCTTCACGGGAGAGCTGGCCGGTCAGGATCGGATCAAGGCCCTTGATCCCCTGTGCGGCTTCGCCATCGGCAATTGCCTTCACTTCAAGCGGGTGCAGTTTGCAGAAGGAGGCGATCTGAGTGAAACTCAGCGCGGTATTGTCCACGAGCCAGACGGCGGTTGCCTTCGGCATAAGCGGCGTGTTCGCCATCAGATAAATTCCTCTCGTCTGCTCCCTCGCCCGGCAGGGCGAAAAAGCGGTGTTCCTTGATCAGTTTCCTGGAAAGTGGCCGGAATATATGTCGAAAAACACGGAAACGCAAATACTCGCGTAACAATCGCGCAGTTGCAGGTTTCCATCCGGCATCAGACATCCACCGTCAGGACGATTTTTCCAATATGGCCAGAGCCTTCCATGCGCCGATGGGCTTCCGCGGCCTCGGCCAAGGGGTAGGTGGAATCCATCACGGGCGCGACTTTGCCCGATTCGAGCAGCGGCCAGACCTTCTCTTTCAGGCTTTCGGCAATTGCCGTCTTGAACGCATCGCTGCGTGGACGCAGCGTCGACCCCGTATGCGTCAGGCGCTTGACCATCAGGCGAGAGAAATTGACGTTCTCCGCAATGCCGTTCAGCGTCGCGATCTGGCAGATACGCCCTTCCACCGCTGCCGCTTTCCAGTTCCGTTCAACATAGTCACCACCGACCATGTCCAGGATCACGTCAACCCCTTCGCCGCCCGTGATCTCCAGGATCACCTTTTCGAACTCCGCTTCACGGTAGTTGATGGCGTGGTCCGCTCCAAGCTTTTTCACCGCCTCGGCCTTTTCCGCCGACCCGACGGTGGTGAAGACTTCGGCGCCGAAAGCCTTCGCGAGCTGGATTGCCGTCGTGCCGATACCCGAGGTACCGCCATGCACCAGGAAGCGCTCTCCGCTTTTCAGGCCGCAGCGATCGAACACATTGGTCCAGACAGTGAAGAAGGTTTCCGGAACGGCTGCGGCCTCCACCATGGAAAGCCCCTTGGGAACCGGCAGGGCATGTCCTTCCGGCACCTTGCAGTAGGTCGCATAGCCACCGCCAGGGGCGAGCGCCGTTACCTTGTCACCGATCTTGTGCCGATTTGCTCCTTCGCCCAGAGCCACCACTTCGCCAGAGACTTCTAGCCCCGGCAAATCGGACGCGCCCTTCGGCGGCGGATAGGCCCCCTTGCGCTGCAGGACATCCGGCCGGTTGACACCGGCAGCCGCCACCTTGATCAGGATCTCACCTTGTCCCAATTCGGGAATGGACCGCTCTTCAACGCGCAGAACCTCCGGTCCTCCGGGCTCTGAAATGGCAACGGCGGTCATGCGATCCGGCAGATTCTGCATAGAGGCGTTTCCTTTTTGGTTCATTTTGGGACTGGCTAGGCCAACTGTGCCTGGCATATGGTAAATCGAGCGTCTGTCTATTTGCAGGAAAACAGCCCGGCGAGGCAACCCGCCCGGGCTCGGGTTAAATAACGGTCGGAAACGCGGCCGGACCCCGATCTGGGACCGCAGAGGAGGAAACCGATGAACCTGTTTGATGAAGATGTCCCCAAAAAATCACCACTTGGCGCGGTTACCGTAGGGGAAGAACTGTCTCGTCTTTCCGAGGCCGAGCTGCAGGAACGGATCGAAGCCCTGAAGGGTGAAATTAACCGTACCCAGAAGGAGCTTGAGCAACGCGGCACTATTCGCGATGCAGCCAACTCAATTTTCCAGAAGTGACCCTGTAAATTATTACAGAACTTGAGTTTATGTCCTTTTTTGACACGCACTTACAGTAAAGCTGATAGGTAAAAATTTACTCGTTTACCTCTTATTAATCTTTCTAAAATATAAACATAGCTATCCAGTCATCTGGATGTGAGTGGCTCCTGTCCACTCTGTTTGACGCCTCCCTGTTAAAGACTCAGAGCCGCAACCAAGCGGCTCTTTTTTTTGCCAACGCCTCATAGTATCTTGTCAATGTTCTGGTTAATGGCCGTTTACTTGTCCGTTTGGCACGCGCTTTGCTGGATACAGGCCATGAAGACCTGCATCGTTCCAAAAAGGAACACCTGAAACGGGATGTCAAATCCCGGGACAGACCAAGAAGAGATGGCAGGATAACCGGAAGAGTAATTGAGGCTTAGCAATCCTATGACGGACGACATCAAAAAAGCCGGTGACACAGGAAGCGCAGTTCATATCGCGCATCACCTTGCCAGCTCCGACAGCTTCCAGAGCCTGTTTCAGGAAGGCATGTCGCTGGTCGAGGAAACCGCAATGTACCTGGACGGCAACGGCCGCGAAGAAGCCAAGCAGCTTCCGCGTCCTGCCTCCCTCGCCTACGCGACGGAATCCATGCGTCTGACCACCCGGCTCATGCAGCTGGCTTCCTGGCTGCTGCTGCAGCGTGCGGTAAACGAGGGCGAGATGTCCCGTGAGCAGGCCGGCAGTGAGAAGAACAAGGTTCGCCTCGACAAGCTGTCCACAGCTGCGGGCGGCCCAACCTGGACTGATCTGCCGGAAACGTTGCGCGAGCTGGTTGACCGCTCTTCCCGGCTGCAGGAACGCGTCGTCCACCTCGACAAGATGCTGTACCGCAAGGACGCAGAGCAGGTCGAGGAAGCCACGAACGACAATCCGGTCGCTTCCCAGATCAACAAGCTGCACGCCGCATTCGGCAAGTTCGGCTAAGTCCGATCAACCTCTTTCGAATTCGAAAAGCCGCCGCAAGGCGGCTTTTTGTTTTGGGTGAGCCTGCGCCGGATCCCAGTAAAGCCCCAGGATGCCTCCCGAGTAGCGAAGCGTAGATCCAAAGCCTATACTCAACGCCAAGTGCCGAAGCGCCAGAGTTTGCTGATGAAGGTCAACACGCTCCAGTTTTCTGGCCAAGTCTCTAGCCAGGTCTCTGGTCAGCTCTCTGGCCAGCCCTCAGGAAACGGGTAGACCCAGGATCTCGCGGTGCTCGCCCGGGGTGACATTGTATTTGCTGCGCTTCCTGCGGGCCTCAAAACACAAAAAACCCGGCCAGAGGCCGGGTTTTTCGTTTGAAACTGTCGTGGCTGAAGCTTAGGAGCCCAGGAAGCCAGCGAACTTGTTCTTGAAGCGGGACACGCGGCCGCCGCGGTCCATCAGCTGACGGTCACCACCGGTCCATGCCGGGTGGGACGTCGGGTCGATGTCGAGCGTCAGGGTGTCGCCTTCCGCACCATAAGTGGAGCGGGTGGTGTATTCGGTGCCATCGGTCATGACGACCTTGATGGTGTGGTAGTCGGGATGAATATCCGCTTTCATGGCCGGTCCTTTCAAGCGCCCTGTGACAACCTTCCGGGAAAGCCGCCAAGCAAACGCAAAACGAAATGAGGGGCCGCCGATCCGGTTGCGGACGCCGCCCTCAGAAACATGAGGCGGGGATATACCCCATGGAAGGAGCCAAGACAAGGGGCAAATTCCGGCAATTTCCAGCTATCTCCGGCAAAGGATTTCAACCCCTCGCCGACGCGGCCCGCTTTCCTCCGGCAAAGCCCTTTTAAAGCTCTTGGCGGCTTTGTCCAAAGTCATTGTCCGCACTGCGGAACATGCTAAGACGGGAAGGAACAACAAGGAGACCCCAGTGGCCGACGCCCCTGCCAACGAAACCCAATCCCCATCCGGAAAGTCCCGCAGATCGCTTCGCCCGCTTACCCGGCTGCTGCCGTATCTCTTCCGGCACAAGACCATGGTTGCAGCGGCAGTCGCAGCCCTGTTCTCGGCCGCTGTCATAACGCTTGTTCTTCCTGCGGCGGTCCGCCGGATGATCGACTTCGGCTTCGGCGCCGATGACCCCGCGCTGGTCAATTCCTATTTCGCCGTGCTGATCGGCGTGGTGTGTGCCCTGGCAACTGCCAGTTCCGTTCGCTATTTCCTGGTCATGTGGATTGGCGAACGGGTCGTCGCCGATGTGCGCTCCGATGTCTTTGCTCATATGACCAGGCTCAGCCCGGTCTTTTACGACAGCGCCAAATCCGGGGAAATCCTCTCCCGTTTGACGGCCGACACCACCCAGATCAAGGCTGCCTTCGGCTCCAGTGCGTCGCTTGCGATGCGCAACCTGATCATGTTCCTGGGCGCTGCCGTGATGATGGTCGTCACCAGTCCACGGCTTTCCGTTATCGTTCTGGCAGCTATACCGGTCATTCTCATTCCCATCCTCGGCTTCGGGCGCCAGGTGCGCAGAAGGTCCCGCTTTGCCCAGGATACCCTTGCTGAAGCATCAGCCTATGCAAGCGAGATGTTGGGCTCGGTCCGCACACTTCAGGCCTTTACCCATGAAAGCCGCAGCGCAGGCCGCTACGCAGATGCCGTCAATGCCGCCTTCCAGGCTGCCCGCCAGGCAATCGTCGCCCGCGCTGCGCTGACCGGTTTTGCCATCATGGTGATCGGGGCCAGCATCGTCGCCGTCCTCTGGATCGGTGCGAGCGACGTCTTCTCCGGCAGGATCACCGGCGGTGAACTCAGCCAGTTCCTGCTCTATTCCATTCTGGCGGCCGGATCCCTGGCTGCCCTCTCCGAGGTCTGGGGCGAACTCTCACAGGCAGCCGGTGCGGCAGAACGCCTGTCGGAACTTCTGGAAATCCAGCCGGAAATCGCCGCACCTGAAAACCCGGTCAGCCTGCCTGAGACGCCACGCGGCGAGATCGTCTTCCAGGACGTGTCCTTTGCCTACCGTAACGCGGAGAAAATGCCCGTCGTCCGCGACCTCAGCCTCACCATATCACCGGGCGAAACCGTGGCCGTGGTCGGACCTTCCGGCGCAGGCAAGTCGACCCTCTTCAGCCTGCTGATGCGGTTCTACGATCCCGTCTCGGGTGACATCCGCCTCAATGGCGTTGCCCTGCCGGATCTCGACCCGGAAGACCTGCGCCGCCATATCGCACTGGTGCCGCAGGACACGGCTATCTTTGGCGCCAGCATTGCGGAAAACATCGCCTACGGACGGCCGAACGCCAGCCAGGAAGAAGTCATCGCCGCCGCGGAAGCAGCGCTTGCGGCCCCCTTCATCGAGAAGATGTCGGACGGCTACGACACCATCGTCGGCGAACGCGGCATTACTCTTTCCGGCGGCCAGCGCCAGCGAATTGCCATTGCCCGTGCTGTCCTGAAACACGCACCCGTGCTGCTGCTGGACGAAGCCACAAGCGCGCTCGATGCGGAAAGCGAAAATCTGGTCCAGCAAGCCCTCGACCGGCTGATGGAGAACAGGACCACGCTGGTGATCGCGCACCGGCTGGCGACGGTTCTCAAGGCAGACAGGATCGTGGTGATGGAAAACGGCCGGATTGTCGAAACCGGGACACACGGCGAACTGACCGCTGCTGGTGGCCTTTACGCCAAACTGGCGAGGCTGCAGTTTGGTGCCGAGCTGGACGCGGAAACCGCATAGCCCGTCAAACGTGAAAAGGGCGGCAAGATTGCCGCCCTTCTTGGCTGATGAATGCCGATGTCAAATCACGCGTCGTCGGGAACCGCGACCGTGTAGTTGAGCGGCATGCGGCCTCCGTCGGCGAAGATCGTCTGACCGGTGACGTAGCTGGCATCGCTGGACGCCAGGAACGCGGCGACGCTGGCGATTTCGGACGGTTCGCCAACGCGCAGCATCGGCGTCCGCGACAGGATGCGGTTCTTCGCCGCCGGATCGCTGTTCACCGACGCCAGCATCTCGGTCATGATCGAGCCCGGACCGATGGCGTTGACGCGGATACCGTACTGGGCAAGCGACAGAGCGGTCGTCTTGGTCAGCTGCGACATGCCACCCTTCGAAACGCAGTAGGGGATCTGGTTCGGGATCGCGAGCACCGAGTTGACCGACGACATGTTGACGATGCAGCCCGGCTCGCCACCGTTCTGAACCTTTTCCACCATGTGGCGGGCAACGGCCTGCGAGCACAGGAAAGCACCCTTCAGGTTGATCGACAGGACGCGCTCGAAATCCTCTTCTTCCAGGTCGAGAAAATCCGCGCCGACCACGATGCCGGCGTTGTTGACCAGCACATCGAGGTCGCCATAGGCGTTCAGCGTTTCGGCAACCAGATTGCGAACGTCCAGACGTTCAGCGACGTTGCAATGGATGTACATTGCCTCGCCCTGCGATTTCAGATCTTCAGCCGCGGCTTCACCGGCTTCGTCATCCACATCGGCAATCACGACCTTCGCGCCATCGGCGACAAAGCGCTTGGCGACTGCAAATCCGATCCCACGGGCTGCCCCGGTAATGATGGCGACCTTATTCTCCAAAGACACGGAAACCTCACGGCTGCTTGAGTTTAATTCTGATGCGCAAATAGCGCGGGCCGCTTCGCGGCGGCCCGACATTAAGTGTCAAAAACGGCTGTGTCGATGGCTGTTATCGCCCTCCAGCAACGTCACCTGGTCAATTCAGACGGAAATCCCGTGTGTTTTGAGCGCTTCGGTAATCTCGTCCAGGATTGCCGGATCGTCGATCGTGGCCGGCATTTTCCAGCTTTCTCCGTCGGCGATCTGGCGCATGGTGCCTCGAAGGATCTTGCCGGAACGCGTTTTCGGCAACCGGTCGACGGTGATCGCGATCTTGAACGCCGCCACCGGGCCGATCTTGTCGCGCACCAGCTTGATAAGCTCCTTCTCGATCTCGTCGTGGGTCCGGTCGACACCGGCTTTCAGAACAACGAACCCGCAAGGCAGCTGGCCTTTCAGTTTGTCTGCAATGCCGATGACGGCACATTCGGCAACATCGGGATGCGTGGCCAGCACCTCTTCCATGCCGCCCGTCGACAGTCGGTGACCGGCAACGTTGATGATGTCGTCGGTCCGCGCCATGATCGACAGATACCCGTCGTCATCAATGATCCCGGCATCCGCCGTCTTGTAGTAACCGGGGAACTCGGCGAGATAGGCATCGAAGAATCGCTTGTCCGCATTCCACAAAGTCGGCAATGAACCCGGCGGCAGCGGCAGTTGCACCACGATGTTGCCAAGCGTATTGGCGCCCAGCGGATGGCCGGCATCGTCCAGCACCTGGACGTCGTAGCCGGGCATCGGCACGGTGGGAGACCCCGGCTTGACCGGCAACTGGCCGAGACCAACCGGATTGCCGACGATGCACCAGCCGGTTTCCGTCTGCCACCAGTGGTCGATCACCGGCACCTGCAATTGGTCGATGGCCCAGTTGACCGTTTCAGGGTCCGCACGCTCTCCCGCCAGAAACAGGGACCGGAACTGGGACAGATCATATTTCTGGATCAGCTCGCCTTTCGGGTCTTCCTTGCGAATCGCCCTGAAGGCAGTCGGCGCCGTGAACAGCGACACGATGTTGTGGTCGGAAATAACCCGCCAGAACGTTCCCGCATCCGGCGTCCCCACAGGCTTGCCCTCGAACACGATCGTGGTGCAGCCGTGCAATAGCGGCGCGTAGCAGATGTAGGAATGGCCAACCACCCAGCCGACGTCTGATGCCGCCCAGAAAACTTCCCCTGGCTGAATGTCGTAAAGGTTCTTCATCGACCATTTCAGTGCCACCATGTGGCCGCCGTTATCGCGAACGACACCCTTGGGCTGACCGGTCGTGCCGGAAGTGTAGAGAATATAGAGCGGGTCGGTTGCCTTCACCGGAACCGGCGCGATCCTGCGCCCGGCCGCGACAGCATCTGCCTGAAGAGCTCCGAGATCGTGGTCCCTGCCCGCTTTCAGGTCCGCCGTCAGTTCCTCGCGCTGGAAGACGAGGCAACTTTCCGGCTTGTGCCTGGCAATATCGATGGCCTGATCGATCAGGGGCTTGTAGGCAATGACGCGGCCCGGCTCGATGCCGCAGGACGCTGCGATGATTGCCTTCGGGGTCGCATCATCGATTCGCGTTGCCAGTTCGTTTGCGGCGAACCCGCCGAAGACGACGGAATGAATGACACCAAGACGCGCACAAGCCAGCATCGCCATCACTGCCTGGGGGATCATCGGCATGTAGATGATGGCCCGGTCGCCCTTGACGAGGCCCTGGTCGGCCAGCACGCAGGCCATGGCCTCCACTTCTTCCAGAAGCTCCGCATAGGTGTAGCTTGCCGTCCGTCCGGTAATCGGGCTGTCATAGATAAGTGCCGGCTGGCCGGGACGACCGCGCTCCACGTGCCGGTCCAGGCAGTTGTAGCAGGTGTTGCACTCCCAATCCGGATACCAGCGGCCATATTGCCCCTGATCGGGATCGAACACCTTGTCGCCCGTCGAGACCCAGTCGATTTCCTCAGCGGCCTCTTTCCAGAACCCGAGCGGATCCTGTT
This sequence comes from Labrenzia sp. C1B70, assembly GCF_000475395.1. Classification (NCBI taxonomy): domain Bacteria; kingdom Pseudomonadati; phylum Pseudomonadota; class Alphaproteobacteria; order Hyphomicrobiales; family Stappiaceae; genus Labrenzia; species Labrenzia sp. C1B70. Next base: position 166,429 of record NZ_AXCE01000010.1, on the reverse strand, counting down.
TCCAGCCCTGGTAGATCTCGTGATACCGGCTTGCCATGACAATGTCCTCCCAAACACAAGCCCGGAGACACAGCTCCGGCTTTTGCGGCCTAGAGTGCTGTAAGGGCACCCGAAATTGCAAGCCTCCGCTTATAGGCAATTCGGCCTTCGGGACTTTACGTAAGCACTCTGGCATGATTGTCTGCCGGGCCTGTCCGTTCTACTCCTCGCGTTTCTCAGCACATGATCCCAATTACTGATCCCTGGTTCTATGCGGCCGCCATTCCGTCGGTCTTTCTGGTCGGCCTGTCCAAGGGCGGGTTCGGCGGCACCTTCGCCATGCTTGGAGTGCCGATCATGGCGCTCGTCATTTCACCACTGCAGGCCGCCGGCATCATGTTGCCGATCCTGATCGTGATGGACATTGTCGCGCTGATTGCCTATCGCGGCCGCGCTGACTGGAAAACCCTCAGCATTCTGCTGCCCGCGGCCGTGATGGGCATTGGCATCGGCTGGGCCACGGCCGCCTATGTCAACGACTCCTTCGTCATCTTCCTGATCGGCATAATGTCCCTGGCCTTCGTCGCCGATTATCTCTTCAAGCAGCGCAAGATCACCACCGCGAGCGGCCACAATCTGCCGAAGGGCACGTTCTGGGGCATGATGGCAGGCTTCACCAGCTTCATCAGCCACACCGGCGGCCCACCCTTTCAGATGTACATGCTGCCGCTGCGCATGGCGCCCATGCTGTTTGCCGGAACGGCGGTCATCTTTTTCGCCACCGTGAACGCGATCAAGCTGGTGCCCTATTTCCTGCTGGGACAATTCGACGCCACCAACCTGTCGACCTCCGTCACGCTGTTTCCAGTTGCGCTGGTGGCAACACTTGTCGGCGTCTGGCTGGTGCGCATCGTCAAGGCGGAAATGTTCTACGCCATCATCTATATCTTCATGGGCGTGATCGGCGCCAAGCTGACTTATGACGGAATTGTCGGCCTTCTTGCCTGACATGGCGTGCAGGGTGGATCGTCTAAGGGGATACCCCCGCCAATGACCAATTGCGCGGCAAACCGTTTCCGGTTTTGATACGGCCAAAATCAACTGGTCACCGTGCCGTTCCCCCATGTGGCGGAGGGCACCAGAGTGGTCTCAAGACGTTTTTGGCATCCCGTTCCCATCTGCTGGCGGGATGCTTCAGGGAGGATGGTCATGGATGCCAGCGTCAACCCCTTCGCCCGGGGTCTCGACAAGAACACCGCCAATTATGCACCGCTCAGTCCGCTGAGCTTCCTGGCAAGGGCGGCGGATGTGTTTCCGGACACGGTTGCGATCGTCCATGGCCGTCAGCGGACCGACTACCGGACCTTTTATCGGCGGGCGCGCCAGCTTGGATCCGCACTGACGCGGCTCGGAATCGGCAAGAACGATACAGTCAGCGTCATGCTGTCCAACGTGCCGCCGATGCTGGAAGCTCACTACGGGGTGCCGATGGCCGGTGCGGTTCTGCATTCCATGAACACACGTCTCGATGCTGCTATCATTGCCTTCCAGCTCGACCATGCCGATTGCAAGGTGCTGATCACCGATCGTGAATATGCGCCGGTCGTCAAGGAAGCCCTGTCGATTGCGACGGTGACACCTACCGTGATCGACTTTTCCGACACCGAATTTCCGCAGGAAGGCGAACGTCTCGGCAGCCTCGACTATGAGGAATTCGTGCAATCGGGCGAGCCGGACTTTGCCTGGTCGCTTCCGGATGACGAATGGGATGCGATCGCGCTCAACTACACCTCCGGCACCACGGGCAATCCGAAGGGCGTGGTCTACCACCACCGCGGCGCCTATCTGCTGGCCCAGGCGAATGTGATTACCGCCTCCATGGCCAAGCACCCGGTCTACCTCTGGACCCTGCCGATGTTCCACTGCAACGGCTGGTGCTTTCCCTGGTCCCTGTCGCTTGTCGCCGGAACCCATGTCTGTCTGCGCTGGGTCCGCCCGCAAACCATGTGGGACCTGATTGCCGATGAAGGCGTCACACATCTGTGCGGCGCGCCGATCATCATGTCGACGCTCCTCAACGCAGCGCCCGAGCACAAGCGCGATCTTGACCGCGAAGTGGAATTCTTCACAGCCGCCGCCCCGCCGCCGGAAAGCGTGCTCGCAGCCATGAAGACCGCCGGTTTCAACGTCACCCATCTCTATGGCCTTACGGAAGTCTACGGCCCGGCGGTCGTCAACGACTGGAAGGTCGAATGGAACGACCTGCCGCTTGCCGAACAGGCACAGAAAAAGGCACGCCAGGGCGTACGCTATGTCGCGCTGGAAGGTCTGACGGTGCTCGATCCGGAAACGCTGGAGCCGGTGCCCGCCGATGGCGAGACCCTTGGCGAGGTCATGTTCCGTGGCAATGTCGTGATGAAGGGCTATTTGAAAAACCCGGAAGCGACAGAGAAGGCCTTCAAGGGCGGCTGGTTCCATTCCGGAGACCTCGGCGTCCTGCACCCCGACGGCTATGTCCAGCTGAAGGACCGGTCCAAGGACATCATCATCTCCGGCGGTGAGAACATCTCCTCCATCGAAGTGGAAGAAGTGCTCTACAAGCACGCCGACGTGCAGGCCGCGGCTGTGGTGGCGAAACCGGACGAGAAATGGGGCGAAACCCCTTGTGCCTTTGTCGAGCTGAAGGACGGTTCAACGGTTAGCGAGGCCGACCTGATTGCCTTCTGCAGGCAACACCTTGCCAGCTTCAAGGCTCCTAAGACTGTTGTCTTCTGCGAATTGCCCAAGACCTCGACAGGCAAAATCCAGAAATTCGCCCTGCGCGAGCAGGCAAAGGCGCTCTAGCGGCTGAAAACAAAAACGCCGCGCAATGCGCGGCGTTCAATCTCAGTGGAACTGCCCTCTAATGGAGCGTTTCCTTTTCCCGTATTCGCGTAATCTCATCCTTGATCTTGAGCTTTTGACGCTTCATGTCAGCCAATTGCAGGGAGTCTGTACTCGGATGTAACTGAGCGTCTTCAATCTTGCGTTCCATTTCCGCGTGACGGCGCTCAAGTTCTGCGAGATGCGACTGCATTGACATGGATAACCTCCTGTCTGTTGGCTCAACATTTTCATCGTGCCACAGGAATTCCGGCGTTGTCGATTGTTCTTTGCGCATAGCTTGAGCGTTTCGCCGTCAAATTATGCATTCTCGCTGCTATCCTTAGGAAACCCTGAAGAAGCGGCCCCAATTAAGACACTTAAGACTCACGAAAATTACCCTTGAAAGATTTGCCAGTTCACAAGTTTTCAACATACGAAATCGTGACCTGCACCCCGGTTCGCGTGACGAAAGCAAGGGACTTTTGAAAACCGGCCACCGGCTGGCCTAAGATGATATCTTGCCCGTCATCGGCAAAATGGATTAGGACTTATCTCCTGTTTGGGGGACATAGATGGCGCAGATGGATAGTGATGCGTTGCGTTTGCAACTGGCGCAGCTTCGCCAGGAACACAGAGATCTTGATGCGGCCGTGGAGGCACTCGCCTCAACTTCGAACCAAGATGCCTTGCAGCTGCAGCGGCTGAAGAAGAAGAAACTGATGATCAAGGACCGGATCACGGCACTTGAGGATCAGCTGTTCCCGGACATCATCGCCTGAGCTTGCCTGCCACCGGGTTTCCCGCATCGGCACCATGCACCCCGAATGTGAATTTCCGACACGAAATCTGCCGATTCGCGCTTGCGATGCGCGGCGCGCTGCCTATACTCCGCGGCTCTTCTGAGCCCGCCGGAAACTGGAGCATTTTATGGCCAAAGCGGATGTCGCCATCATCATGGGAAGTCAGTCGGACTGGCCGACAATGAAACACGCCGCCGACACGCTGGACCAGCTCGGCGTCAGCTACGAGGCACGCATCGTCTCCGCTCACCGCACGCCGGACCGGATGTACGACTTCGCCAAGAGCGCAAAGGCCGAAGGCTTCAAGATCATCATCGCAGGCGCAGGCGGTGCAGCCCATCTTCCAGGCATGACTGCGGCCCTGACGCCGCTGCCCGTCTTCGGTGTTCCGGTCGAAAGCAAGGCGCTTTCCGGCGAGGACAGTCTCCTGTCCATCGTGCAGATGCCCGCCGGCATTCCGGTCGGCACGCTTGCCATCGGCAAGGCGGGTGCCACCAACGCCGCCCTGCTGGCCGCTGCCGTCCTGGCCCTGCATGATCCGGCAATCGACACCGCCCTCACCGCCTTCCGCGCCGAGCGCACTGCCGCCGTCGCCGAAACGCCATCCAACGACTGAAATAGCCCGACGCGGGCAGGATCCATACCATGAACGCCAAAACCCGTTTGAGCCCAGGCGACACCATCGGCATCCTTGGTGGAGGCCAGCTCGGCCGGATGCTGGCGCAGTCGGCCGCCAGCCTTGGTCTGAAGACACATATCTTCTGCCCGGATCCGAACAGTCCCGCTTTTGACGTCAGCGCCACCTTCACGGTTGCGCCCTATGAGGACATCGACGCGCTCGACCGCTTCGCCTCTTCCGTCGACGCCGTCACCTATGAATTCGAAAACGTGCCGGGCCCGACCGCTGCCCATCTCGACGCCAAGGTTCCGGTGCGCCCCGGTGTACGCGCGCTGGAGGTTTCCCAGGATCGGCTGTTCGAAAAGCAGTTTCTCTCCGGTGCCGGTGTTGCCATTGCCGACTTCGCCGACATTGCCTCGCAGCAGGATCTCGAAGAAGCCGTTGCGCGTTTTGGCGGTAAGGGCGTACTGAAGACCCGCCGCTTCGGCTATGACGGCAAAGGGCAGCAGATGATCCGCAAGCCCGAGGATGCCGACAGCGCCTTCGAAAAGCTCGGCGCAGTACCGATGGTGCTCGAGGCGCTTATCCCCTTCGAGTGTGAAGTCTCAGTGATTGTCGCACGCGACCTGGACGGCGGCATTGCCTGCTACGACGTTGCCCGGAACCATCACGAAAACCACATCCTGAAGACCTCGACTGTTCCGGCCGGCGTCTCGCAGGCAACGCTGGACGCAGCCCGTGCGATGGCCGGGAAGATTGTTGCCGGTCTGGATTATGTTGGTGTCATGGGCGTTGAAATGTTCCTGGTGCGCGAGGCAGCGGGCGAAAGACTGCTGGTCAACGAGATTGCACCGCGCGTTCACAATTCCGGCCACTGGACGCAGGACGCCTGCCTGACGTCCCAGTTCGACCAGCACATTCGCGCTGTCGCCGGCTGGCCTCTTGGCTCTGCAGAGCGGCATTCGGATGCCGTCATGGAAAATCTCATCGGCTTCGACGCCGACAGCTGGCACGAGGTTCTCAAGGAACCCGCCGCCCGTCTGCATCTTTACGGCAAGGCCGAAACCCGCGAAGGCCGCAAGATGGGCCACGTCAACCGGATCTCGTTAAAGTCCTGAACAGGACCATCTGAAAAGGATTGAAAAAGCCCCGGACACGAGCCGGGGCTTTCTGGTTTTGACGCCGATACGTTGCCGACACGGGGCTGGCTCAGCCGGGCACGAGACCCAGCTTTTCCCGTCGGGCAAAGCGCAGGTTCGCCAGCACCGCAACGGAGGCAAGGCCGCCCGCCAGGCCGCACCAGACACCGACCCCGCCCCATTCGGCCACGAAACCAAGTCCAAGCGACAGGCTGATGCCGACGACCCAGTAGCCAAACAGGGCGTAGAAAAGCGGTATCGTGGTGTCGCCCAGGCCGCGCAGGTTATTGACACCGATAATCTGGCCGCCATCGGCAAGCTGGAACAGTGCCGCAACCGTCAGGAACGAGACGCCATAGGCCATCACTTCCCTGGCTTCAGGGTCGCTGAGGTCGAGATATGCGCCCACCAGCTGCTCCGGGATCGTCCAGAAGAGAATGGCAAATAGGCCCATGAACAGCATGGTCACGACCAGCGCGGTCCAGCCGGCGCGGCCGACCCCCTTGTGGTCGTCCCGCCCGGAAGCAAGGCTGACGCGGGTCATGGCGGCCACGGACAGACCGACAGGCACCATGAAGGTGATGGATGCGATCTGCAGGGCGATGCCGTGACCGGCAAGCGGAAGCGTGCCCAACCAGCCGATCATCACCGACGAGGCCGTGAACAGGGAGCCCTCTGCAATGATGGTCAGTGCAATCGGCGTTCCCAGCCGGACGATCTGGAAGAAGACAGGCCAGTCCGACCGCCAGATACGGCCAAGAATGTTGTAGCGCCGCAGCCTGGGGTGCAGCACGGCATACGCCAGCAGGAACAGGAATGTCGTTGTCGCACTGATAACCGAGGCAATCCCCGCCCCAACCAGTTCCAGGCGCGGGAAACCGAGTTCGCCGAAAATCAGCACATAATCCAGGAACGCATTCGCGATGGCACCGGCAATCGTCGCCCAGAGCACCACCTGCGTCCGCTCCATTACGGTCAGGAAGCCGCGCACGGCCATGATCAGCAGAGCGGGCAACATGGTCCATTGCAGATAGACCATGTAGACTCCCGCGAGCCTGGCCAGTTCCGGCTCCTGCCCCAGCATCAGCAGAATAGGCTCGATGAAGATCAGGATGCCCCAGACCGGAATGCAGAACAGGACGGAAATCCAGAAACCCATGCGCACGGCCCGGCGTAGGTCGCGCAGCTTTTTCTGGCCGCGGGCACGGGCGGCAAGCGGAATCACCGCCTGCAGCACACCCATGCCGAAAAACCAGACCAGCATGTAGAAATTGAAGGCCAGCACGGAGGCAGCAAGCTCCTGCGCGCCGAGACGTCCGATCATCAGAACGTCCGTGGTATTGATGGCCATCTGGGCCAACTGGGCCCCGGCAAGCGGCAACCCCAGAGAAAGGGTAGGCCGTATGTCGCTCCGCCAAAGGGACTGGCTCTTGTCCGAATCGGGAGCCCTTGACGCGTTCTGCGCCATTGTTTCCTCCAACAATGTGGGCAAGGTCACGCCTTCTTGCACGAGGCTCTTCTGACCGGGGTGAGACATCCACCTCTAGTCGTGATACTGTCCGGTGTCCACACTTGTTCTACGGGTTGGGGACACGCTCCGGCGCAGGTGCCGGAATCCGATTTTGGCGGGTTTCTTTGCGAATGCCTGTGGACACATAGGGTTTGCTCTGGTATTAAGCGCGCCAAAGTGAGCGACGCGTCAGCGGCGATAAGGTCTCTGTACACAAGTGGATGCTTGGTTGATCGGTAAACCGATGGGCATTCGCATGTGTTTTTGAAACCACCGTAAGGTTCGTTGGCGAAGTCTCGCTTCCATCATGGTTATTCTTGCTGCGGATCCTCTGCAGCGCATCGAAAACGGGAAAAAACGCGTGCAGGTTCTGGTTCGCGACAACAATGTCGATCAAGCGCTGAAGGCGCTCAAGAAAAAGATGCAGCGCGAAGGCATCTTCCGTGAAATGAAACTTCGCGGTCACTTTGAAAAACCGTCCGAAAAGAAGGCGCGTGAAAAGGCTGAAGCAATTCGCCGTGCACGCAAGCTGGCTCGCAAGCGGGCACAGCGTGAAGGCCTGCTCCCGGGCAAGTCCGCTCGCCGCTAAGTTCGGCTTGAGCGTTTCTGGCGGATTTGGCCGCCAATCTTCTCAAAACTGCCCTAAGGCCGACCGAAGTTCCGGTCGGCTTTTGGCGTTTTGCGGGGAATGCTTCCGGCTCGGTTCAAAGAGCGTGAAGCAGCCATACTCCCGCCCTATTGGAGGCAGATGAACGGCATGTCTAATCGCTTGACCCTTAGAGATCGTATGTGCCGCATGCGCAAGTTTCTGCCCCATGCAACGTTGCTTGGCCTTGCTGCCGTGCTGTCGGCCTGCACCACGGGCGTCTACGACGATGTGCCGACCAATGCTTCGGCAGGGTCTTCGACCAACATCGCCTCTCTGACGGCGGTGATCGATGCCAATCCGAACGATGCAAGCGCCTACAGCACCCGCGGCATTGCCTACGGCCAGGCCGGCAAGCTGGACAAGGCGGTCGAGGACTTCAATCGGGCTCTGCAGCTCAACCCGCAGTCCTACCAGACCTATGCCAACCGCGGTCTTGTCTATCGCCGCATGGGCCAGAACGATCAGGCGGTCTCCGACTACACCCGCGCGATCAACATCAAGCCGGACTATGACGTGGCCTATGTCGGGCGCGGCAACATCTATCGCCAACAGGGCAACTACAACGCTGCCCTTGCCGACTTCAATTCCGTCATCACCCGTGACAGCAGCGATGCCCGTGCGTTCTACAATCGCGGTCTGATCTACCAGGCGCAGAACCAGCATCAGCGCGCGATCGAGGACTTCGCGACTGCCATCGGCCTGAACCCGAAGGCAAGCGCTCCCTATATCGCTCGCGGCATCTCCTACATCGCGGTAAACGACCCGAACGCCGCCTTCTCGGACCTGTCGATGGCTGTCAACCTCGACCGGGATTCCGCTATTGCCTGGGCGAACCGGGGCCTCGCCCAGGAAATGCTCAACAATCCGAAGGATGCGCGCCGGAGCTACACCCGTGCGATCACGCTGGACAACTCCAACAAGATCGCCCGCGAAGGTCTTGGCCGCGTCGGCAACGGCTGATCCGGCCACGACACCCAGCAAGCCTTTTCATCTAGTATCGCGCTCGCACATCGCTGCGAGCGCAGGTTGCGCAAGTGCACCCTTTTCGACGTCAGCGTTCATTCGTGTTAGCGTTTTCAAAGCGATTCGCCACGAGACCGCCGTTCCAGACGAAGAAAAGCCAGCTTCGCACCATGACAGCCAGTCCCATTCTCGTAACTTCGCCGACCACGCGTTCAGGAACAACGCTCCTGCAACGGCTGATCACAAGCTCGGAAAACGGAATTTGCTACGGGGAAACCTGTGGGCGCCGCATCATCAACTTGTGCGAGTTTGCCCACAAGGAGATTGTAAACGTCCAGAACAACCAGGAACGGCAAGCCTTCGAGTGGAACAACATCTTCGAAGAGAACTATGACTACTGGATGGTTGGGCTGGATCTGCCGGCAGAATTTCCAACCCATGCGCTGGTCGGAGCCGTGCAGGTCTACAGGCAGAGCTACGACGATGCGACGCAGGCAATCGACAAGGATATCTGGGCAGTAAAGGTTCCCAATGTTTCCTTTCAAAGCGTCGTCAAGACGTCGGACCTGATCAGCGACCTCAAATGCATCTACATCTATCGGAATGTCTACGATGTCCTGAGGTCGCAGAAGTCGAAGGGCTGGATCACTGACCTGTCGAAGCTTGTCGAAGGCTGCACCGAGTGGATCGCCAACACGGAAGTGATCGTCACGCTGAAGCGCAATCAGTTCGAGAACCTGCCGGCAATGCTGCACGTCATCGAATATGAGGACCTGACGGAAAACCTTCAGGAGAATATCGACCGGATAGAGGCCTTCACCAACCTGACGGGCATCAAGCCCGAAGTGGCCGACACGAAGATCAACACCTGGAAACCGACGTCTGCAACGAACTTCGAGCCAGAAGTTTCCTATACGCCGCCTCAAAACCTGTCCCGTCAGGAATGCGAAATCATCGACAAGATCTGCGGTCACCGCATGCGGGAGCTCTATCCCGACCTGCAAATGGAAAGATATCTGGCGAACGCCTGACCGCAACCTGGGACAGCCGTCTTGAGCTGACCGGCAAACCAATCACCAACACCAATGAGCGTCAGAACGGTACTTCGGACCGGAAACAGATCCGCTCCCCATGTGCCGGATGGTGCAGTTCAAGCGTTTCGGCGTGGAGCGCAAGCCTGCTGGAGGCTGTCAGCGCCTCACCTTCCGAATAGAACCTGTCGCCGGTGATTGGATGCCCGAGCGAAAGCATGTGGACACGCAGTTGATGCGACCGTCCCGTATGGGGAAACAGCCGGACCCGCGTCGTCAGTTCTTTCCGCTCAAGTACCTTCCACCTGGTGAGCGCAGGTTTGCCAAACTCGAAGCTGACCATCTGCTTGGGCCTGTTCGGCCAGTCGCAAACGAGCGGCAGATCAATTTCTCCCTCGTCTTCTGACGGGCTCCCCCAGATATCGGCAATGTAGGTCTTGAGCGTCTTGCGCCGTTCGAACTGAAGCCCCAGATGCCGATGTGCTGCGGGGTTCCTTGCAAGAACCATGACACCGGACGTATCCATGTCGAGCCGGTGAACGATCCGCGCATCTGGGAAGCGCTCCTGCGCGCGGCTTTCGACGCAGTCGCCATGTTCGGCAGCCTTGCCTGGCACGCTCAAGAGCCCGCTCGGCTTGTCGATGACCAGAAGATCGTCATCTGCGTGCAGCACCGTCAGAAACGGCTCCAGCGGCGGGTCATAGACAAAGGATGCTGGCGCGGCTTGGCTCATCGCACTTGGGGTCCAGGAACAAAAGGAAAAGGCGCGGATCTGACCGCGCCTTTCCAAAAACAGATGTGTTCGTCTGTGCTGGCCGGACCATGAAGGCCGGAGGCTTAGCTCAGACGGTCAGGATCGCCAGGATGCCGCTCAGAACGAAGACAGCTGCAGGCGGGATCCAGCCGGATGCACCCAGAGCCATGCCGACAGCGGTGGCAATGAGGGTTGCGATCAGCAGCAGCCAGCCAAACACGGTAGCAGCGGTGCCGCCAAAGGCGAACATGATCAGGCAGACGACAATGGTCAGGACTGCGATCGTGCCGATCTTGGAGAAGTTGATGAACCCCTCGTAAGTCTGCTCGTGAGCGTCATAGTCCATTGCGGGCGCAGTTTCGTCAGACATGAAGTCCCCCAGGAAAATTCGATAGTCGGCAGCCTACATACAATAAAGCCTGCCGGTTCGGCAATGACGGGAAGTGCACATTTCGTCACACAGGTCGCGACTTTTTGACAGCTTTGGCTTTGGCATCCCTTTTCGCACTGAAAACCTTCGCACAATCAGGCAGCATGTGAGGCTCCGGAAAGCCCGGCTGAAGCCAGTACATCGTTCTGGCGCTTGCGCACGGTTGCCGCTTCAAAACCGTCGATCTGCTCGTTGAACAGCTCAAAGAAATTGAGTTCCGCCCGCAGGTGCAGGAACACTCCGCCCAACCCGATTGCCGCCCGGTCCATGAAGACGAACTCCTGCGGCACCGTCAGCGGCCCCAGTTGCTTCAGCGCGGAATGAACGCGGAAGGCTTCCTTGCGTCCGTATTCGGCAGCCGACACGCCGTCCGCGATCGATCGGACGCGGTCACTGAGCAGAGGACCGTAGATGAACCTTGCCCAGATGTTCAGAACCTCGATGACTTCCTTCTTCAGGTCCTTGAAGCCCCAGCGCTCATAGGCCGCGACCACCCGATCGTCATTTTCTTCCAGAAGGCCACGATAGAGTTCGACAACCCCCTCGACAAACGCCTCGGGGAAGATGCGGATGCAGCCGTAGTCCAGCAGATTGATACCCGCCGGAGCGCCTTCCTGCTCGAACACGGTGTAGTTGCCCAGATGTGGGTCACCGTGAATGACGCCGAAATGACTGAACGGATGCCACCAGGCATGGAACATGGTTCTGGCGAGCAGATTGCGCTCGTCCTGGCTGTGTTCCTTGTAGTCGAGCAGAGGTTTTCCGGTGAGCCACCCCATTGTGAGCAGGCGTTTGGTCGACAGCTCCGGAATCACTTCGGGTACGCGGATACGGTCGAAATCTCCCAGGATGCCCTGATAGACGGCGATATGTGCCGCCTCCCTGGCATAGTCCAGCTCCTCACGGACCCGGGCGCTGATTTCCTTGGCGATCTCGCGCGTATCGATGGCCGGGCTCATGCGCCGATGCAATGAAAACAGCATCTGCAGTTGCTTGAGATCCGCCTCGACTGCAGAAGCCATGTCCGGATATTGCAGCTTGCAGGCCAGAACCCGCCCATCATGGCCGGTGGCCCGGTGCACCTGTCCAAGGGAAGCCGCTGCAGCCGGCTCCTTGCCGAATTCGGCAAACCGGCCTTGCCAGTCCGCACCGAGCTCAGCCCGCATCCGGCGTTTGACGAAGGCCCAGCCCATGGGGGGTGCACTGGCCTGCAGCTTGGCAAGTTCGGTCGTATATTCCGGCGGCAATGCATCCGGGATCGTCGACAAGAGCTGCGCCACCTTCATCAAGGGGCCTTTCAGCCCGCCAAGGGCCGCGGCCAGTTCGGCCGCGTTCTTGGCATTGTCGAGTTCCATGCCGAACAACCGTGCCCCGGCCACCTTTGCGGCAATGCCACCCATGTTGGTGCCGACTTTGGCGTAGCGCCCCATGCGAGCGCTGAGGCGGTTGCTTTCACGGTCTTTGCTGTCGGCCATGCGGTGGCGGGCTCCATTGTAACAACTGGCGTTCCGGGAACGCCCGATGCATCAAACCGTTGGATACGGTCTCCTGGCACTACATATGAACTACCGCAACAATATCCAGCTCCACCAGCCGCTATTCCGACGCAGGCGTCCAACAGCCTGGCAACGCCCGGCTAGTTTCAGAAATAGCCGCTCCTGCCGATGTCCGCCAGCAGACCGCATTCTGCCGGCTGCCAGCCGAGCGCAGCCCGGGTCCTGTCGCAGGACGCAGGACCATCCATTCCGGCAAAGATACTCAGGAAGCCGAAATAGGATCCTGCGTCGTCCGGGATGAGCGAGCGCACGGGAAGGTCCAGTCCCTGGCCGATTGCCTCGGCGATTGCGCGGAAAGGAATGCCTTCTTCGCCGATTGCGTGAAAAGGACCATCTGTCTCCGGTGTTTCAAGTGCCAGACGATAAGCCCTTGCCGCATCCAGACGGTGCACTGCCGGCCAGCGGTTTTCACCATCGCCAACATAGGCGGCAAACCCCTTCTCCCGGGCGATGCCGATCAGCATCGGGACAAAACCATGATCACCCGGTCCATGAACCGAGAAAGGCAGGCGGACCACCCTGGCGTTGATCCCGGCCTGCACCAACTCGGCCGTCGCGGCCTCGGTAGCTCTGGGATAGGCCGGTGAGGTTGGAACCGCCGGATCGGCTTCAGTTGCCACCGGTCCGGACCGGACAACGGCAACACCCGAAGTAACCAGCAGCGGCCGGTCTGTTCCGGATAGCCCCTCGCCGAGGGCCAGAATGGCGGCACGGTCTTCCTCACAGCTTGCGGCAAAGCGCGAAAAATCATGATTGAACGCCGTGTGCACGACAGCGTCACTTGCCCTCGCTCCATCACGAAGGCTGTCGTGATCCTCCAGTGACCCGATCTGCACTTGCGCTCCTTGAGACCGGAGGTGCGCAGCCCCTCTTTCCGATCGGCTGAGGCCAAGCACCTGGTGGCCTGCCTGCAACAACTCCGAAACGACGGCGGCGCCTACAAACCCTGTTGCGCCGGTAACGAATACTCGCATGAAAACACTCCGTTGGTTGAACGGCGAGCAGTCTTGCGGCAATATTTATCCAGTTAAAGTAGTGACTTTATACAGGTATAATGACTGACAGGATAAGATGGCGGATATCCAGGAAGACAATAGACTGGGCCGGTTCCTGAAGGATCGCAGGGCAAAACTGGATCCCGCTGCATTCGGCATTCCCCTCACCCGCCGGCGAACGCCGGGCCTGAGGCGCGAAGAAGTCGCACAACGCGCGAATGTAAGCGTCACCTGGTACACATGGCTTGAACAGGGACGTGGCGGTGCGCCTTCAGCCGACGTCCTTGACCGGGTTTCAAAGGCCCTGATGCTGACGGATGTCGAACGCGAGCACCTTTATCTTATCGGGCTCGGCCGTGCCCCTGACGTTCGCTACCAACCGCAGCAAGGCGTGTCGCCCCGGCTTCAGAACGTTCTGGATGCCCTGGAACAGACCCCTGCCATGATCAGGACCCACACCTGGGACGTCGTTGCCTGGAACCGCGCTTCTTCGGCCGTCCTGACCGACTACGCCAGCTTGCCCCCCGGCGAACGCAACATTTTGCGGCTGATCTTCAGCGACCCGAGGGTCCGCAATATCCAGGCGGATTGGGAAAGCGTCGCCCGTTTCGTCGTCGGTGCTTTTCGGGCGGATGTGGTACGCGCCGGCGCCGCATATGAAACCACATCCCTGGTGGAGGAACTGTGCCAGCTGAGCCAGGACTTCGAACGCCTGTGGAAGGACCATGACGTCCTCGCCTCCGACGACCTTACCAAGCGGTTGAAACACCCTGTGGCCGGCTGGATGAGCCTTGAATGTTCGACCTTTGCCGTAGACGGCCGTGCGGACCTTGCGATGATGGTCTACCACCCGGCGAGCGCTGAAGATCGGGAAAAGGTCAGGGCACTGATTGACGCTCAGCACACAGCACGATCTTCCGCTAGCCGAGACTGATTTTTTCCAGCGCCCGGGCCAGATCGTCCCGTGTTGCCACAAGGCCCTTGTAGGCAAGCTGATCCGGATCAAGCGCAAGAAGCTGCTTGCGGAGCCCTTCCGCCAGCCCTGCACGCCCTTCCTGCGCTTCCAGTGCCGCCAACGGATCGTGATGGATCTTGATGGTGAACAGGATATCGCCGGACCCGGGCAGACGCCGCAAGGTTTGCCGCTCGACCCGTAGGAAAAGCTGGGCCAGTGCTCCGTCGTCAATCTTGACGCGGATCTGTTTCGGCAAGGGATGGTGAAGGTCGCCGTCGGGATAGATCGACCAGTTGAATCGCTCCAGAAACTGTCCGGCTTTCAGATTGTCGAATATCCGGGCCACCATCATTCCCATGCGGCTTCCGTTGAAGCCAGGAACATTTTCATGAATGCCCGTCATGGACTGGCCGAACTTCTCCGCCAGAGACCAGGACGAGGGAAAACAGAGCGCGGCAGCCGTGAGCCTGTAGCCGTCCTGCCCGGGCCGCATCAAGACAAGATCTTCCTGCACAAGACTTGCAGCCGTTACGAGTGCGGGAGCCCCGGCGAGCGGGATACGCGCGCCGTTGGCGACAATCTCGACTTCGGCATCCCCGACCCGGTGGGTATCTGCATGAAACCGCGAGAGGTTCTCCGTGAGGAGGTCCAGGACCTCCTGCTGCGCGGCATCTGTGTCCGGCTCTGCACGGAAAACCGTTTCCAGATGATCGGAAAACAGCCGTTTCTTCTCACCCAGATGTTTCACCAGAAAGGGATCGGGTTCCAGCCAGGCCTCCTCACCGATCGGCTTCAGACCGACGGTGAAAGGCTGGCTGGTGCCGTCATAGGGCGTGTGGTGGAAGGGTGGCAACGCTGGCCGTGTCATCGGAAACCGCGTCAAGCCTCTTCCAGGGCTTCGAGTTCGTCGATGATCCGCTCGATCACCGACAGGCCCTTTTTCCAGAAATCCGGATCGACCGCGCTCAGTCCGAACGGCGCCAGAAGTTCAGAATGGTGTTTGGTACCACCAGCCTTCAGAAGATCGAAATACTTCTCCTGGAATCCGGTCTCC
This sequence comes from Labrenzia sp. C1B70, assembly GCF_000475395.1. Lineage (NCBI taxonomy): Bacteria > Pseudomonadati > Pseudomonadota > Alphaproteobacteria > Hyphomicrobiales > Stappiaceae > Labrenzia > Labrenzia sp. C1B70. Next base: position 151,130 of record NZ_AXCE01000010.1, on the reverse strand, counting down.
GCTTCCTCGTAAACCGCATAAAGCGAGTTCACCAGGCAATCGCCAAAGGCATACGCATAGACATAGAACGGCGAATGGATGAAGTGCGGAATATAGGTCCAGAAGGTTTCATAGCCTTCGCTCAACTTGATCGCCGGACCGAGGCTTTCGCCCTGCACCGACAGCCACAATTCACCGATCTTGTCCGATGTCAGCTCGCCATTGCGCCGTTCCGTGTGCACCTTGCGCTCAAAGGTGTAGAAGGCGATCTGGCGCACCACCGTGTTGATCATGTCCTCCGCCTTGGAGGCCAGCATCACCTTGCGGGTCTGCGGGTTGTCCGCCTTGGCAAGCAGGGATTTGAACGTCAGCATCTCGCCGAACACACTGGCCGTTTCCGCCAGGGTCAGCGGTGTCGGCGCCATCAGCGGTCCGTTGGGTGCCGCCAGCACCTGGTGAACACCGTGGCCCAGTTCGTGGGCAAGGGTCATCACGTCGCGGATCTTGCCCTGGTAGTTGACCAGCACATAGGGGTGCGCGCTTGGCACTGTCGGATGCGCAAACGCACCGGGCGCCTTGCCGGAGCGGGCCGGCGCATCGATCCAGCGCCGGTCGAAGAACCGGCCTGCGATTTCCGCCATGTCGGGTGAAAAGGCGCTGTAGGCGGACAGCACCGTGTCCTTCGCTTCATCCCAGGGGATCACTCGCGTGTCGGCATTCGGCAGAGGCGCGTTGCGGTCCCAGGTGTTGAGCTGGTCCATGCCCAGCCACTTTGCCTTCAGCTTGTAGTAGCGATGCGACAGGCGCGGATAGGCATCTCGCACGGCCGCCACCAGCGCATCGACAACTTCCCGCTCGACCCGGTTGGAAAGATGGCGGCTGTCGGCAATGTCCGTGAAATTCCGCCAGCGATCGGAGATTTCCTTGTCCTTGGCCAGCGTGTTGGTGATCAGCGTGAAGGTGCGCAGGTTTTCCTTGAAGGTCTCCGTCAGAGCTTCCGACGCCTTGCGGCGGGTATCGGGCGAAGGATCCACCAGCATGTTGAGCGTCGGTTCAATCGACAGTTCCTGACCGTCGACATCGAACGTCAACGAGGCCATCGTCTCGTCGAAGAGCCTGTTCCAGGCACCCGCGCCCGTGACGGACTTTTCGTGGAACAGTTGCTCCACCCGGTCTTCCAGCTGGTAGGGCTTGCCTTTGCGCAGATCCTCGATCCACGGCAGGTAATGCGCAAACTGGCTGTCCTGGAGCGCAGTTTCCATCACGCCGTCATCGATCTTGTTCATCTCCAGCGTGAAGAACAGAAGATGCGAACTTGCCGTCGTGATCTGCTCCTGCACATCGCCGTAGAATTTCTGCGATGCGGGTTTGATCGTGTTTTCCGAATAGACCAGGCCGGCGAAGGAAATCAGCCTGCCCATCAGGTCTTCAAGTTCCTCATAGGCGCGAATTGCGGTGACCAGCGCGGGAACATTGCTCTGGGCCATATCGGCCAGCCTGCCCTTGTAGGACGTCTCGAAGGTTTTCGACCGCTCCAGGATCTCCTTTAGGTCGGCAGCAACCTCCGGCGCGTCGACCGCGGGATAGAGATCCGTGAGGTCCCATTCGGGAAGCGCTCCGAGATCTCCTGAAGCGGCGGCCTGAGGGGCATGGACGGGATGTGGGATGGGCAAGTTTTTTTCTCCGGTGCGTCTGCGGACGAACGGGTCCGGCAATCTTCTGTTGTTAGAATTAGTAGGCCGGGAAAAGGCCCGCCTGCAATCTGACTGTGAAAACTTTTTTGCCTGCACTTGGACGATTTGTTTACCCAATTGCGACCAGAATGGTTCGAAACGAGACAATTCGGGACGAGCGAAACCGCCAATGCAAGCACTCAGCGGCAAAATTCTCATTGTTGACGACGATCCCATCCAGCGCAGGTTGCTTCAGGAAGCCGTGAAAAAATTCGGCTACCGGTCGAAAACGGCCGAGAATGGTGCCGAAGCGGTGCGCATCATGTCGAGCCCGGAAGCCAGCGAGATCGACCTGATCATCCTCGACATGGTGATGCCCGAGCTCGACGGTCTGGGCGTTCTGGAACGTCTACGCTCCGACAAGAACGCAACGCCGGTCATCGTTCAGACCGCCCACGGCGGCATCGATACCGTGGTCAACGTCATGAACGCGGGCGCTCAGGATTTCGTGGTCAAACCGGTGGCGCCGGAACGGCTCAATGTCTCGATCCGCAATCTCTTGAAGACATCCGCTCTGGAAGGCGAAATCACCCGGATCCGCAAACAGGCCTCCGGCACACTGACCTTCGCCGACATCATCACCCACTCGCCGGCCATGGAACGGGTGATCAATCTGGGCAAGAGGGCCGCCGCGTCGAACATTCCGATCCTGATCGAAGGAGAAAGCGGCGTCGGCAAGGAAATGATCGCCAGCGCCATTCAGGGATCCAGCGACCGCAAGTCCAAACCTCTGGTCACGGTCAACTGCGGTGCGATCCCCGACAATCTGGTCGAATCGATTCTCTTCGGCCACGAGAAGGGCGCATTCACCGGCGCGGTCGACAAGCATGTCGGCAAGTTTCAGGAAGCTCATGGCGGAACCCTGTTCCTGGACGAGGTTGGCGAACTGCCTCAGGAAGTTCAGGTCAAGTTGCTCCGCGCCCTGCAGGAAAGCGAGATTGACCCGATCGGCGCTCGCCGTCCGGTGAAAGTGGATTTCCGTCTGATCTCGGCAACCAACCGCCGCCTGATCGACCAGGTGAAGGAAGGTGTCTTCCGGGAAGACCTTTATTACCGGCTCAACGTTTTCCCGATCTGGATCCCGCCGTTGCGCGACCGGCGAGAAGACATTCCCGCGCTCACCCGCCACTTCCTGGCCCGTTTCGCGGCAGAGGAAGGCAAGCCTCAGGTGGCCGGCGTCACCGCGGACACGCTCGCGATGCTCCAGGAGTATCACTGGCCGGGCAACATCAGGCAGCTGGAGAACGCGGTATTCCGCGCTGTCGTCTTGTGCGACGGCCCGCAACTGACGATCAACGATTTCCCGCAGGTGGCCGCGGCAACGGAACAGACGGCCTCTCCGGGCGCAACGCTCCAGCCGCAGGCACAGATAGCCTACCCAGATCGATTGTCCGGAGGCGATCTTGCCGCAGCGCCGGTCCGCCCGAGCGAACCCTCGGTTCCACCGCACCACACCCCGTCGGCTCCTGCCCCTCAGGCAGGTTTTGAGCAAGCGGCGCCCTTCGGTTTCATGCGCAACCTCGATCAGGACGGCCATGTCCGCAAGTTGACCGATATCGAGGAGGAACTGATTCGCGCAGCGATCAATCATTATTCCGGACGCATGACAGAAGTTGCCAAACGGTTGGGAATCGGCCGGTCCACGCTCTATCGCAAGCTCAAGGAATACGGATTGGACGAGAGCGGCAAGGACGCGGCAGCCTGAATTGAGGCAAATCATAGCGCAAACTGTCGATTTCGACGATATTTTGACGCATTCTCCGGGTAACCACCGCTACCGGAGCGTTTTTGCACTACGCGCTTGCGCCGTTGCAGTTCTGCAACGATTATCAGCGAAGCGAAAATAGGGTAAAAACTTCTTAACCTGCGGCAGTTAGGCTATGCATCCTGCTGGGGAGCACGGGATGGGTGAAAGCCCTCTGAAAACGGCGAGATAGAGATTGCGTACACGGTTAGTTGATTTCGACGCCGTCGGTTGGCTGAAGCGTGCCGCGAAAGCGGCCGGCGCGTTTGCTGTCGTGTCTGTGTGCCTGGTCACCTTTGCCCAGGCCGAGACGCGTACCCTGAAGCTGTACAACACGCATACCAAAGAGCGTGTGTCGATTACTTTCAAGAAAAACGGCCGCTATCTGCCGGATGGTCTGCGCGAAGCCAACCGCTTCCTGCGCGACTGGCGCCGTAACGAAATGACCAAGATCGATCCGGAACTGCTGGATCTGGTCTGGGAAGTTTACCAGAAGGTGGGCGCAAGCCAGCCGATCCACGTCGTCTCCAGCTACCGGTCTCCCGCAACCAACAACATGCTGCGCAAGCGGTCCTCTGGCGTTGCCAAGAACAGCCAGCACACGCTCGGCAAGGCGATGGACTTTTTCATTCCCGGCGTGAAACTTGCCACCCTGCGTGCCACTGGCCTGCGCAAGGAAGTGGGCGGCGTCGGCTATTATCCGAGATCCGGTTCCCCCTTCGTGCACATGGACACCGGCAGTGTCCGTCACTGGCCGCGCATGAGCCGTTCCGAACTGGCTCGCGTGTTCCCGGACGGCAAGACACTTCACTTTCCGTCCGACGGCAAACCTATGAGCGGCTACAAGGTTGCGCTCGCCGAAAGCAAATCCGGCCGGTCGAGAAGTTCCAAACCGACGATCGTCGCGTCCAACACGCGCTCAAGCTCTTCCAATGGCCTGAGCACGCGCGACCAGAATTTGACCCGCCCGGGCAAACCGATTCCGGTAACCGCGCAGGATGACAATGCGTCCTCCGGTGGCGGCAACCTGTTTGCCAGCCTCTTTGGCGGCGGCAACAACCGTGACAACACATCCAAGCGTCCGGGCGCCGTCGGCAACACGCCGCCGGCACCGGTTGCCGAAGCCCCGGCTGTGGTGATCGAAAATCCGCCTGTTCCCAGCCGGAAGGTCCTGGAAAGCGAACCGGAAGCACCGGCAGCAGCACCGATTGTCGTGGCCAGCAACGCGCCGATCGTAAAACCGCCTGCGGATATTCCCGCCGTGGCGGCAAGCAAGACGCCCCCGCCCGCACCGAACACGCTTGATGCACAGCGGTTTGCAATCGAGACGGGGCAACCGAGCGCGCCGACACAAGGTGCAAACCCGGTTCCCGAGAAAGCAATCGACTCGCGGTTCCAGGTAGCCTCGCGCACGCCGCAGCAGAAACCCAGCAAGGGTCTTAGCGATGCTGCCAAGGTTGCAGCGGCTAATCTCGGCCTGACCGGCGATGTCCCCGTTCCGGGCTCCGCTCCGACCGATGATCCGGTCGCAGCCATTGCCGCAGCAACGGGTACTTCCGTACCTTCTCCGGTGCCTGCACCGCGTTCGGAAACGACGCTTGCCTATGCCTCGGCCTCTGCAGCACCGACGAGCCTGAGCCGCTCGCTGCGTCCGTCGGTAAGCGAACCGGCACGGGCACAGGCCAATCGGCCGGCAGCCGGTGCCACCGCCAAGACAGCCCCTGCACGCCAGCAGTCCGTTTCAGGCCGGATCCCGCGTGATCAGATTGTCGATCCGCTTGCCGGTTTTGCAAGCCTGCCGGACAAATCCGCTCCGACGCTTCTGTCCGGCGCAGGCACCACGCGTCATCAGACCTTCGCGTGGCTCAGCCACCCCAACCAGCGCCAGCTGAAGAATGTGATGATGCCTGGCAACCGCTTTGTCTCCGCCAGCTTTGAAAACAATCCTTACGGCGACCTGCGAACTGACCGGTTCGACGGTCCGGCAGTGGTCATCCTTCCGGTACGCTTCGCGCGCTGAAGCATCGACCCGTGAAAGATTGAGCATAAAAAAAGAGCGGCTTTTCAGCCGCTCTTTTTTCTTGTCGTGAACCGCGGTTACCGCAGCTTGTCAGCCTTCGCCGCCGCCAGCACCACCAGCCATGCCAAGCGCATGCAGGTAGAGGTCGAGAACCGCCTCTTCCTCTTCACGCTCATGCGGCTGCTTCTTGCGCAGGGAAACGACCTTCCGCAGGATCTTGACGTCAAAGCCGTTGCCCTTGGCTTCGGCATAGACGTCCTTGATGTCATCGGAGATGACTTTCTTTTCTTCTTCAAGACGCTCGATACGCTCTACAAACGCGCGCAGCTGGTCGCCTGCCACTCCACCGGGATCGGACATGTTTTCTGTTTCTCCTTCTCGTACTTCCTTGTCGCGCAGTGCGCGGTCTCAATGGCCGCGGCTGATATGAGCCGCCGTCAATAACCTGGCCGTGCGTTGCCAGACTCCGCATTGGCCGTCAAGCAGCCAAGCAAGCCGACGCAACCCCCGGCTCAGTGTTGGGGTTTGTTCTTTTCAAAGGCGGCCTGCTGATCCGCAGTCGCCTCGGTCTGGTATTTGGCCTTCCAATCGTCGTAAGGCATGCCGTAGACGATTTCGCGGGCCTCGGATTTTTCCAGGGAAACGCCCTTGTCCTGTGCCGCGTCCTGATACCAGTTGGACAGGCAGTTACGGCAGAAACCGGCCAGATTCATCATGTCGATGTTCTGAACGTCCGTCCGTCCACGCAGATGTTCCACAAGGCGTCTGAAAACCGCAGCTTCCAGTTCGAGTTTCGTCTGATCGTCCATCCCGAAGGTCTCCCTGTCCCGGACCGGTAGCCCGGCCTTAAGCAGCGTCGCTACGCGACTTGAAATGCTGGATCCGCCGGCAGTCGGACATGCCGGCAATTTTTCTCAGAACCGGCTCGAGTCGGTCTGCCCATTCAACCGCTCCAGCCGCGTCGGCAATCAGATCCTGCCGCAGTTCCAGAAGCGCATGTGCCACTCCCCGGCGGGTTGCGTGCCGGTACATTGTGTCGTTTTTGAGAGCTCCGTCGTAGGGTTCATTGTCACCGACGACGATGTCTTCCTGCGCTCTCAAGCCTTCAAGCATGGGCTGAACGGCTCGTGGGTCGCTGTCCCACAGAACGGTGACATGCCAGGGCCGCGGCACGCCGCGCCAGACCGGCGTGAAACTGTGAATGGAGACGATCACCGGCGGCTCGATCACTTCCATCATGGCATCCAGCGTCTGGTCGATGAGGTCGTGATAAGGTTTGTGGAACCGGTCGATGCGTATCGCCCGCTCCTTCGTGTCGACCTTTGCATTGCCCGGCACGACGGCACCGTCCGACAGGCGCATGATCAGCGTAGGGTCGTCATCGCCCCGGTTCGGATCGATCAGCAGCCGAGAATAGGTGGTCAGGCAAGCTGGCGCATTGAGTCGCTTTGCAAGTTCGAGTGTGACCGCGCGCGCACCGATGTCATAACCAATATGGCGTTCGAACTGTTCGGCCGGAACGCCGAGATCGCCATAAGGCTCAGGGACCGTGTTGCGGGCGTGATCGCACAAGAGCAGCAATCCGGAAGTAAAATCGCCCTTTACGTATTCGGTCGGCTGAAAGGCCCGGCCGGTTTCGGCTGCTGGTTCTATCATGTCTCGCTTCGTGGAAACTTTTATGGCTCGCTATCGCGCAGGCGGTCAGGTTTACGGCAAACCGGCGAAGGAACCAAGCCCGAAAACACCGCTTTCCGGCGGCAACACCGCAGGCCATCCACACCTTCCACACCCTTGCTTGCAATCAAGGCACCTGTGTTTTTGCCAAGGTGTGTACAACGCGGTATACGCTTTATTGACAGCTAACACCGATCTGAGGCGGAGCGGCCATGTTCCCGCCCCATTTCTGACGGCATAGGGGGTGGGACTGTTCATTTGGACAAAAAATCCGGACGGTTCGGGAAACAAGTCTGGGCGAAAGGCTCCGTATCCCGTTAACGACGTTGACAAGGCCCCCTTGTCGACGCAAAAAGCGAATGTCTGTAAAGCAGCAAAGCGAACGACTGCATATGTTTAAGGTTGGGGAACGGAACCAGGGCGAGTCTCGGGCATGTATCAGCATGCCTGTGAAATTTGCCTTTGCTGCATTCCTCACCGTGCTGTTTTTCTCCGCATCCAGTGACGAAGCCAGAGCTGATCTGCGCCTTTGCAACAAAACCGACAGTCAGGTTGGTGTAGCCATCGGCTACAAGGACAAGACCGACTGGGTCACCGAAGGCTGGTGGAACCTTGCTTCCAATTCCTGCGAGACCCTGGTACCCGGGGCGCTGGTGTCACGATACTATTACATCTACGCAGTTGATTATGACCAATTCGGCGAATGGGGTGGCCGGGCGTTCATGTGCACCCGGGAAAAGGAATTCACCATTCGCGGAATTGAGGACTGTGTGGCTCGCGGATTCGAGCGGACAGGCTTTTTTGAAATCGACACGGGCGAACAGAGCAGCTGGACGGTCCAGCTGACCGAACCCGTGCAACAGGGGACAGGTGGGCGATGAGGCGTAACCGGCGAGTCAAAATTCTTGCAACTCTCGGACCCTCCTCCTCAGAACAAGACATCATCGAAAAATTGTATCGCTCCGGTGCGGATGTGTTCCGCATCAACATGAGCCATACCGATCATGATCGTCTGAAGATGCTCGTTGAACGCATCCGTTCTGTTGAGGAGAAGGTTGGACGACCAATCGGCATTCTGGCCGATCTGCAGGGACCCAAGCTGCGTGTGGGAACGTTTGCCGACGGTCCGGTCATGCTGGAAAACGGCGCAACGTTCACGCTGGACGCCGACAAGTCCGGCGGCAGTGTCGACAGGGTACACCTGCCGCATCCCGAAATTCTTCAGGCTCTCGAGCCGGGCCACCGCCTGTTGCTTGATGACGGCAAGATCCAGCTCAAGGTTCTGGAAGCCGACCGCACCCGGGCCGTGACGGAAGTCGTCGTCGGCGGCAAGCTGTCAGACCGCAAGGGCGTCAGCGTTCCCGATTCGGAAATCGCAACCAGCGCCATGACCGAGAAGGACCACAAGGACCTGATCGCCGCCCTCGACCAGAACGTCGACTGGGTGGCCCTGTCCTTCGTGCAGCGCCCGGACGACATTGCCGAAGTGCGCAAGATCACCCGTGGCCGCGCCGGCGTCCTGGCCAAGATCGAAAAGCCGCAGGCCATCGGCCGGCTGGACGAGATCATCGAACTCTCCGACGCCATCATGGTTGCCCGTGGCGACCTGGGCGTGGAACTGCCTCTGGAACAGGTTCCCGGCCTTCAGAAGCGCATCACCCGCGCCTGCCGCCGTGCCGGCAAGCCGGTTGTGATCGCCACGCAGATGCTGGAATCCATGATCAACGCACCGGTACCGACCCGCGCCGAGGTGTCCGACGTTGCCACCGCCGTGTTCGAAGGCGCAGACGCTGTCATGCTGTCGGCCGAATCCGCTGCAGGCGAATTCCCGATCGAGGCAGTGTCCACCATGGACAAGATCGCCCAGCAGGTGGAACAGGATCCCAACTACCGCACGATCATCTACGCACAGCGGACCGAGCCGGAAGCCACCGGCGCCGACGCGATTTCGGCAGCGGCCCGGCAGATTGCCGAAACGCTGAACCTTGCTGCTGTCGTCTGCTACACGACGTCTGGCGCAACGGGCCTGCGCGCCTCACGTGAACGTCCGGCCAGCCCGGTGATCGTTCTGTCGCCGGTGCTTGCAACTGCACGTCGCCTGTCGCTCGGCTGGGGCTTGCACTGCGTGGTCAGTGAAGACGCCGCCAACGAGGAAGACATGATCGACCGCGCCTGCCGCATCTCCTTCTCCGAAGGGTTTGCGAAACCGGGTCAGCGCATTATCGTGACCGCAGGTGTGCCGTTCGGCACTCCGGGCTCCACGAACATGCTGCGGATTGCCTTCGTCGGCAACGACGGCCAGGGCGGCATTTGACGATCTAATCGGTTAAAACAAACCGGATGACGAAAGGCGGCTTCAAGGCCGCCTTTTTCATGCCGTGCGCAATGTCCCGGCCCTGGCTTCAGCCGCTCCCGTCTTGTCCTCTGACGCCTCTATCCGCGCCACTAGTCTGTCGATACCGGACACGATTTCATCTGCATGTGTATGCTGGGGCATATGACCGGCCGCGCCCAGCATCAGCAGCTCCGCATCCGGCAGATCCTGCAAAAGGCCCTCACAATGGATCGACGGCCAGACCACCGTATCTTTCGTACCCGTGATGATCAGCGATGGCTGCCCCAGCTTTCCATACTGCCGGGACTGTTGCCGGACAGCTTCCTTCAGGCTGCAGATGTCCGCCGCGTTCGAGCGGAAGCTTTCGGGACGGAAAAGCAGCGGCAGACGGACAGACGCCGCATAGCCGTCAAGTGGCGGATCCGGATGGAAAACATGCTTCAGCATTTGTGGCACCAGCCGCTCGCCGACAGGGATCGTCAGCGTCCGGGCAAACAGCCAGCCGATGACAGGCATCGCGGCAACCTTGTAGTACCAGTTGACCCCGCCCGGCCACACATGGCTGACAGGAGCCAGAAAGACGAGCCCCTTCACCCGCTCCGGTGCGGCAAAGCCCACAGCAGCCGTCACGGCTCCCCCGAGCGAATGCCCCACCACCACTGATGTCTCGATGCCGAGTTTCGCGAGCAATCCGGTAATCAGCTCCGCCTGGCTTTCAGGCGTGTTCAGGCCTGTTCTGGAGCGCTGCGAGAACCCAAGCCCCGGACGATCGATGAAAAGAAGCGAATAGTGCCCCTTGAATGCGCCTTCAAAAGCCAACTTCATGTCGTAGGCGTTGCCACTGGCCCCATGCAGGAACACCAGCACAGGCCGCTCGCTGGCCGCCTGTGGCGCAGGAATGAAGTGATAGTGCATCTGCGCTCCGTTCACCTCGGCAAGACTGCCGTCAGGTGTGTAGGTGCGCGAAATCTGCCTTGCCCTGAAAAGCGAGTAGGCGACAAACAGACAGGCGGCGACAAGAAGAGCAATCAGGAACGGGATCATAGCCCGGACATAGCACCGCGCTCGCAGCATTCAAGCCCGGCGGCACAAAGACAGACTGACCAAGCTTACTCAGCTAGGCCTACCTTAGGTGGGCTTACCTCAGGCGGACTTGCCTCAGGCGGACTTGCCTCAGGCGGACTTGCCTCAAGCGGGCTCGCCCTCGGCTTCCTTTTCCAGATCGTTCACGGCCTTGGTAGCATTTTCCAGGCTCGGGTTGACTTCAAGAGCCCTTCGGAACGTCGCCAGCGCTTCGGTTTCGAACCCCAGACGCCGCTGGATGATGGCGAGCCCCGACAAGGCCCCCCAATGACGGGGTTCCAACGCCAGTGTGCGCTCGATATCGACCAGGGACTTGCCGAAATCTTCCGTCATGTAGTGGACTGTCGCACGCCGGTTCCAGCCTTCCGCATAAGTCGGCTTCAGGATGACCACTGTGTCCAGGAGGTCCAGCGCCAACGCATGATCGTCAGCCTGGATCGCCTTGCCGGCCCGCGACATCAGCACATCCACCGTATCACTGCCCGAATCCATCCAGAGCATCTGGATTTCCCGGCTGATACGCTCGGCTTCCTTCGGATTGTCCGATTTGGCCAGATTGGCAAAGAGTTCGTCCAGACGCGACTTCTCGTCTTCCGGATCATTCTCATCGACGACCACCTGCCCGCCGTCTTCTGGAAGATCGTCGGGAAGTGCATTGAAGTCTTCGGCAGAAGGTGGCTCTGCTTCCGGACCGAGATCTGGAACAGGCTGGGCGCTGGCTAGACTGACGCCGGCGAGAAACAGGAGGGCAAACACAAAAATCCGCATCCGACGATTATGGATCGTTGGATGCGGCGGTCAATCCGGGAATTTGACACATCTTCGTGCGCTACGGTGGCAGGGACCTGGCCACCTCTCCCAGCAACAAGATAAAGCCTTGTTCAGGAAGAGATTTTCAGTTCTTCCGCCACGCGATGCGCGGCAACAAGATTAGCCCTGGCGTGCTTTGAAACGCGGGTTTTTCTTGTTGATGATGTAGACGCGGCCTTTACGGCGAACCATGCGGTTGTCGCGGTGGCGGGTCATGAGCGCTTTGAGCGAGTTTTTGATCTTCATGTCACTGTCCCCACAAGGGCCCTGCTTCTTTAAACCAAATGAGCGCCAAAGGCGCTCACGTTTGACTGGATTGGTCTAGAAGCTGCGGCAGGTCCTGCGCCTGTCTTCTGATCAATCCGCGCCTCTTGAAACTTCAATCAGCGCAATAATGGTGGGCGTGACAGGGATTGAACCTGTGACCCCTTCGATGTCAACGAAGTGCTCTCCCGCTGAGCTACACGCCCGAATTTCTCGGTAGTCCGACGCCCCAGCGCCGTGGTGGAGTGCGATATAACGGGGATCCGCAAACTGTGCAACCCCCCTTTTTCACCGAACTGTCAAAATTTCCCCAGCCCGGTTCGCAACCCCTGTTTTCCGCCGCGTCAACACCTTGTCAGGCGGCCAGCATGCGCTCCACTTCCTGGACAAGATCTTTAAGATGGAATGGCTTGGAAAGAACCTTGGCGTCCTTGGGAGCATCCGATTCCGGATTGAGGGCAACGGCGGCAAAACCGGTAATGAACATCACCTTCAGGTCCGGATCGAGTTCCGTAGCCCGGCGCGCCAGCTCGATCCCGTCCATCTCCGGCATCACGATATCCGTCAGAAGCAGAGAAAACGGTTCCTCGCGCAGGCGCTCGTAGGCGCTTCTGCCGTTATCGAACGAAACGACGTCATGACCGGCATTTTCCAGCGCCTTCGCCAGAAAGCGGCGCATGTCATTATCATCTTCGGCAAGCAGGATACGCGGCATCGTAATTGACCAGGTCCTTTGTTCGTGTGGGTTCGGTTCCCTTTCTGCCGGTTATAGCTCGAATTCCACAGAATGATAGGGTGAATTGGATCACGACCCCACGGTGTGGATAGGCTCTTGTTGAGAACGAACCGTCACTTGCCTCGTGAGAACCTGTCGGCTTCTCACGTTGGGGAAAATCGTCGTGGCGTATGCATTCCCGGGCCATTGGTACGGCTATGGCATGCGTGGCATCTGGCCATTCCTGCCCTCGATCACCAGATGTTTCCCCACAGCCGCGGGGCTTTTGATCCCACCAAGGTGGACTGCGCCGCGATTCCTTGGCACCATGGGCCATGGCCTGCACCGGGCGGCAACCAGGACACACCATTGACGGACGACAAGCAGCCTTCTCCACAAGCCTCCTTCGAGGCGGACTTTAACGGCTTCCCAGCGTTTGAAGTTTTGTGTCCTGCGGACCAAAGGGTTCCGTTCGTTTTCAATTCGCCCCATTCCGGCAGGCAATATTCCAAAAGCTTTCTAGCGTCTTCCCGCCTGGACGAAACAGCCATCCGGCGGTCGGAGGATGCTTATGTCGACGATCTGTTTGCTCATGTCGTGCCGCTCGGCGCGCCGCTCCTGCGTGCGCATTTCCCCAGAGCCTACCTTGATGTGAACCGCGAGCCCTATGAGCTCGACCCGAAGATGTTCGACGGGCGTCTGCCGACCTATGCCAACAGCCGTTCGATCCGCGTAGCCGGTGGGCTTGGCACCGTGGCCCGCATCGTTAGCGAGAACCACGAGATCTACAGGCACAAGCTGCCGGTATCCGAAGCCCTCAGCCGGGTGGAGGAGATCTACAAGCCTTACCACACCACATTGCGCCGGCTTCTGGCCCAGACCCATGTCACATTCGGTTACGCGGTTCTGATCGATTGCCATTCCATGCCTTCAAGCGTGAAATGCCAGACCACCGACACGCGGCCGGATTTCATCCTGGGTGACCGCTATGGCACCAGCTGCAGCAGCGACCTGACGGAGTTCGCCTGCTCGGTGCTGAAGGAGATGGGCTACACCGTCTCGCGCAACAAGCCGTATGCGGGCGGCTTCATCACCGAACACTATGGCCGCCCCACAAGCGGTCTGCATGCCCTGCAGATCGAAATCAATCGCGGGCTCTATATGGACGAGGCAACCCACCAGCCGACCCCCGGCTTCGGCGACCTCTTCCACAACCTGCGCCAGTTTGCCCGCGAACTGACCTCCATGCCGGATGCAGCCTTGCCGGCGGACCCCATCGCAGCGGAATAAAATCCCGGACCCAAAAAAAAGGCCGCTCTCAAAAGAGGCGGCCCGAGTCTAGGGAGGAAACGCCCAAGGAGGGCGGTACGACACAACGTATCGCACCGCAATAAAATCGCATTGCACCGCACAAAGGTCAAGCCCGACAGCCCTTTCAAACTGATCAAAGTATGAGCAGTCATTCAGGTTTTGCAGATTCATTTTTTTGCAGAACCGGTTATACAAGCGGCAATTCACGTTGATTTGGGTTTTGAGCGGTTTCCGCAGCCAGGAGGTAATGATGTCGGCAGGGCCTGTTTCCAGTTCCAATTTGTTTGCCCCGTTTCTGGACAGGCTGGCGGAAGCAGCCAGCGGTGCGATCATGCCGCATTTCCGCCAGGGCTTTGCAATCGACAACAAGTGGGAAGCCGGCTTCGACCCGGTCACCATCGCCGACAAGAACGGTGAAACGGCAATGCGCGCCCTGATCAACGAGACCTATCCGGACCACGGAATCCTTGGCGAAGAACACGGTCCGGAAAATCTCGACGCTGAACATGTGTGGGTGCTTGACCCGATTGACGGTACTCGTGCCTTCATCACCGGCTTGCCCACCTGGGGGACGCTGATCGGCCTGCGGACCAATGGCGTCCCGAGCCTCGGCATGATGGTTCAGCCCTATATCGGCGAACGGTTCGGTGGCGACGGCAAGACGGCCTGGTACGATGGACCTTTGGGTGCCAGGCAGCTCAAGACCCGGCCCTGTCAGAAGCTGGAAGATGCCACTATTTTCACCACCACACCGGCACTTTTCAAGAATGGCGAACGCCAGGCGTTCGACCAGATCGAAGCGGCCGTTCAGTTATCCCGCTATGGCACAGACTGCTATGCCTACTGCATGGTCGCAGCCGGGCACGGCGACGCGGTAATCGAATCCGGTCTGCAAGCCTATGATATCGTTGCACTTGTGCCGATCATTGAAGGAGCAGGCGGCGTTGTCACGACGTGGACTGGCGGCTCTCCGGCCGACGGCGGCCAGATCGTTGCGTCAGGCGACCCGCGCCTGCATGAAATCCTCCTGCGGAACCTCGCAAAGGCAGATTGACCGTCCACACGGCCATATCAGGGCGCGGGATCAGCTTTGGGCGCGTTCCAGCGCCTGTTCGGCTTCAAGGCCGGGCACAAAGGCATCGAACGCCGCCCAGAACTGGTCGCGGAAGGCATCGCGTTCCATCATCAGCTCGTGCTCGGCGCCTGCGATTTCCACATAGGCTGCCGCCTTCGCCCGTGCCACGAAGTCCTCGATCATGGGTGTGGAGACGATCCGGTCGTTGCCCGCAGCCAGCACCAGACAGGGTAATTTGATATTCGGCCCGGCCTCCCGCCGGCGCAGCGCCAGCATGGCGCGACCGGTCGCCCCCAGCCAACCGAGAGTGGGAGACCCGACACCCAGCTCCGGCGCCTGTTCCAGCACCTTGTTGAACCGCTCGAACCGCGCCTTGTCCGTCGTTTGCCGGTTGTTTTCGTAAGCGACGGAAATTTCAGCGTTACCCCCGGGCACAAACAACCTGCCAAGTCCGAACATCGACAACAGGCGGGCAACCGGAATAGCAACCTTTTCGATCAGCCAGGACGTCTTTGGAGAGGTTGCCTTCAGGCCCGGGCGGCCAAACAGCCCCAGAGTGAGCTTGCGCAGGATCGACCGGAACCCGGACACCAGACCGGGAAACCATGTTCCCGTCGGCAGGCCCAGCAGCGGCGCTGTCAGCACTGCGCGGTCCAGCATCGTCCGCAGACGGTCCGTATCGGACAGGACAACGAGCGCTCCTGTAGAGTGGGCAAGCGCAAAGTGAGGCCCGGGGTAGGTCGCCAGTGAGACTTCCTTCAGGACGGTGCGCAAATCCAGCTTGTACTTGTTGAAGTTTGAAACGTGCCCGCGTCTGGGGTTGCGTGTCAGACGTTGCGACCCGCCCTGCCCGCGCCAGTCGAAGGCGATGACGGCAAAGCCCCGCTGACGCAGATCCTCGATCACTTCGAAGTATTTCTCGATGAACTCCGCCCGCCCCTGAAGCAGTGTTACCGTACCCTTTCGCCGGGCACCGGCGGCGGGCCAATGCGCATACCGGATCTTCTTGTCGTCCGGCGTCGTGACGAACCCGGATCGCGCCCCTTCAGGCACCGGATTGTCGGGATGGTCGATCAAGGTCATGCGCTGCGAATCACTCGGGTTCGTTGAGAGTTTGTTTTTCAAACAGATAATGGTTTTTCGTCAACAACTCGTCACGCCTGCAGATCCTGCCAGCACCGTCCGGCTTTGTCTTGCATCGTCAAGTGATACTCGTGCCAGGCGCCTCTCACAACAAGCTTCAGGCCGGCTCCCTGGGAAGCCGGCCCTGAAAGTGTCAGACAGCTTGTAGCTGCTGCTTAGTACCAGCGGCGCTGCCAGTGACCACGGTTACCGATCGGATGGCTGCGGACAATGTTGGCATTGCGGGAATCGACCACCAGCCGAACCGGCATGCCGCGCCAGCCCTTTGCCCGAACAATGTACATCGGGCCACGGCGGTCGAGGATCTTGATATGGTCGAAACCGCGGTGACGCAGGCTGCGGCGGATCTGGCGCGGACCCATTTCGTAATGGCGGCCACCGTGACGGCCGTTCCAGTTGCCACCACGTCCGTTACCACGGCGATGATCGACCTTGACCACCAGCTCGGATTTTGCCGGTTCGATCTGGGTCTTTCCGACCAGCGGGGCAGCGGATGCAGTGGTGATGAAACCTGCGGACACCAGCAGAATGGCACCGGCGATCGGGGCGGACAATTTCGAAACATTGGCAAACATCTTCAAATCTCCAGTTTGTTCCGCCAGCGCCGTGCTGACGTTGGATTGAAGATGCACCGGGCCACTTGAACGCAACCGGAAGGCACTGTTCATGTGGCGTTCATGTTTCCACGACGCCCCATATTTCCTGCCTCTTGAAATGAAAATCCGAATAACCAAATCTCTTCATGCAAGCGCCAGACCGGGTTTGCACCGCAGCCTGTCCCGCCAATCCGGGGGACGAAGGACTGCTCAACATCAGTGAAGTATCAGTTGCTCAAGAGAGGACAGACACATGCGTCACTTGGACTTTTCTCCGCTTTACCGCTCCACCGTCGGTTTCGACCGGCTTTTCTCGATGCTCGATGCCGCCGGCAACGAAGCGCCGAGCTATCCGCCCTATAACATCGAGCGCACGGGCGAAAACGCCTACCGCATCACGATGGCCGTGGCAGGCTTCTCCGACGACGAACTGAGCGTCGAAGCCAAGGAGCACACACTCACCATCAAGGGTGAAAAAGCTGAAGAAGATGCCAGCCGGGAAATTCTCTACCGCGGCATTGCCTCGCGCACCTTTGAACGCCGCTTCCAGATTGCCGAACATGTTCGCGTGGAAGGGGCAAGCCTCGAAAACGGCTTGCTGCACGTTGATCTTGTTCGGGAAATCCCGGAAGCCATGAAGCCGCGCAAGATCGAAATCACCAGTGGTGAAACCAAGCAGATCGAAACCACGGCTCACTAACCGCCTGGTTCAACTGCGGCAATCGCATCATCGGGGCGCCTGGGAAACCAGGCGCCTTTTTTGATGTTCCTGCGCGTCCGTCACGACACATTTCGGCACACGAGAGGCGGCCCTCAGACCGTCCCGGACAGCACTTTCAGAAACGCATCGACGTCTTCATCCGTCGTTGCGAAACTGGTGACGAGACGTACACAGACTTCGTCCGATGCCGAGGCGTGGCCTTCGGCGAGGCCCTCTGCCGGCCATTCATAGAGCTTGGCACCGGCTGCCTGAAGCGCTTCCATCTGGCTACGTTTCAGGATCGGGAACAGTTCGTTGGCTTCCACCGCCCAGGCAGTACGCCCTCCGGCCTGCCGGATCCCTTCAGCAAGACGGGTCGCCATGCCGTTGGCGTGGCTTGCGGTCGTCAGCCAGGTGTCATCCTGGAAATAGCCTTCGAACTGGGCCGCCACGAAGCGGCTCTTGGAAAAAAGGTGACCGCCGCGCTTGCGGAAATACTCAAAGGATTTTGCGGCGTCCAGATCAAAGAAAACCACGGCCTCCGCGCACCAGCAGCCGTTTTTGGTGGCTCCGAAGGAAAGCAGGTCCACCCCCGCTTTCCATGTCATGTCGGCTGCCGAACAACCGAGTGTCACAAGCGCATTGGCAAATCGTGCGCCGTCCATGTGAAGCGGCACCGAACGGGACCGGCAGACATCCTTGATCTCGCCTATTTCATCCAGCGTGTAGACGGTGCCGCATTCGGTTGCCTGGCTAATGGAAACGGATGCGACCTGACCATGGTGGACAATACCGTCAGGAACCTGCGCCATCTTTTCGCGAAGGGCATCGGCGGAGAACCGGCCGTTTGGTCCCTTCACGCTCAACAGCTTGTTGCCGCCGGTCATGAACTCGGGGCAATTGCATTCATCAACCTGAATATGCGCACCGGAATGGCAGAAGATCGCCCCGCCCGGCTTGGCACAGGAAGCCAGCGCCAAAGAATTCGCCGCTGAACCGGTCGCCACGAAGAAGACGGCAACCTCACGTTCGAAGATCTCGTTGAACGTGGCGGAGACGGAATCGGTCAACGGGTCGGTGCCGTAGGCCGGCGAGAACCCGTCATTATGGCGGGCCAGCGCCGACATCACCGCCGGAGCCGCACCCGCCCAATTGTCACTGGCAAAATTCATGTGCCGGTTTAATCACTTGGTATCACAACCGGCAACCGATTTTTCAGTAGTACATCTCGCGCTTGCGATAGGACCGGCCGAGCAGCCAGTCCAGCGAGACGACACCCGGCCCCTTGAGCACCGGCACCAGCAACAGGAAGATCCAGAGCAACCGGTCATCGGCGATGATCGCATAGGGTTCACCGTCGAACAGCGCCCCGATCGTCTTTGCATCAGCCCCATGGCCATAGATGTCGACATAGGTCATGACGCAGATGAAGACGATCATGCCGAGGCTTGCGAAGCGGGTGAATAGACCGACAACCACCATCACCGGCAGGACAAATTCACCCCAGGTGCCCAGAAGCACCATGAGACCATACGGGAAGAACGCAATCTGGCTGGTGTCGTAGCTGACCTGCTCCATCATCTTGGGCAGCATCTGCGCATAGGCACCTGCGGTTGGCGTGAAGATGTTCATGATGTTGCCGCCGATTTTCGTCATCGCCGAGTTCAGGAAGAACTGCAGCAGGATCGCGGCAAAAATGAACCGGGCAGCAAGCCCGATGAACCAGCCATTTGTCAGCCGTTCCAGAGCTCCGAACACCATCGTGTAGAGCCTGACAAAAAACCCAATCAGCACACCCATCTAATCCCCCATGATCAAGCGGCAGCCATTTGCCGCGTGCGTGTTAGTCATCCAGTTGCAGGGCGGAAAATGCACCAGCTGCAAGACAGTCCGAAAGGCAATCGGACAAGGAAAAACCGTCGTCGTCCTCCTGAGCCCGGCTTGCCGCTGCTGCAAGCGTCTGCCCTTGCAGGAGATCCATCGTGAAAACAGCCCCGCCCGGACGCAGCAGATAGACATCCACCTCCATGTCCGGACGGGTAATCATTACCGATTGCGGCTCGTCAAGATCGACAGCTTCAGCCTCATCGGGTTCAAACCTGTTGGCTCGCGCAATCGCCCAGATCGGCCAGGCAGATGTCACGACGTGCGCCGCCGGATGCGGTACGAAGCGAACGCGCCCGAGTCTTTGCGGATCGACGCTGCCCAGGATTGCCGGATCGAGAGGCGCGGCATCCGCAGCATGATAGGCCTGGAGCCAAGACCATTCCAGCCGGGCAACATCGCCGAGATAAGGATATGCCTTGAGCGGCGGAAACGCGTCCAAGAAATCGGCGAAACCGGCGCCGTACCAGATCAACACAGGCGACACCGGCGGATGAGCTGTCACGAAGGCCTGGGCAAGCGCCCTGAAATACTCTTCCCCCAACAGCGCCTTCACTGCAGGAAAGCTTTCACCGAGCGCTTCGCACAGGCTGACGATGACGTTGTTGCGGTAGACATTGAATCGCTTCGGCGCCGTTTCTCCATCCGGACCAGTCAGTCCATCGGGCGTTGCCATTTGCGGGTCGAGCAGCGCACGCCCAAACGAGGCGGCATTGACGTGCGGCAGGGCGAGCGGACCACGCATGTCAGACCGCTTGCTTTCTGCCAGCCTCTGCAGGCTGCGCCAGAATGCGGTCCGCGGCTTGTGCCTCGGCAAGCAGAACCGGCCAGGCAGGAACATTGTTGTCCCACTCGATCAGGGTCGGCAGCGGCCCCTGTAAACGAATGACATCTTCATAAAGTTGCCAGACCGCAAGATCCACCTCCCGGTCGTGCGCGTCGATCAGCAGTGGCCGTCCGGCGTCGTCCCGGTCAGGCGCATGACCGCCCAGATGTATTTCGCCGACAGCAGCCATCGGGAAGGCGGCAAGATAATCTCTCGCGGATCTCTCGTGGTTGGTGCAGGACACATGCACGTTGTTGATGTCAAGCAACAGGCCGCAGCCGGTCCGGCGCGCGATCTCGCTCAGAAAATCCAGTTCGCTCATCGTGCTCTGTGCAAAGGCGACGTAAGTCGACGGATTTTCCAGAAGCATCTGCCGTCCGACGGTCTCCTGCACTTCATCTATGTGATCGCACACACGGTTCAGCGTGGCTTCGTCATAGGGCACCGGCAACAGGTCGTTGAAATAAGTCGTGTCGTGCGTCGACCAGGCCAGATGCTCGGAAAACAGTCCCGGTTCATATCGCTTGTTCAGGTCTGACAAGCGCCGCAGGTGATCCTTGTCCAGTGGCTGTTCACCGCCGATCGAAAGACCGACACCATGAAGAGACAGGGGATACCGCTCGCGGATTGCCTCCAGTTGCCGGTGCGGCGGACCGCCGGCCCCCATGTAGTTTTCGGCATGAACTTCAAAAAAACCGATATCCGCGGATGTTTCCAGAATAGCCGCGACATGCTCCGGCTTCAGACCGGCTCCGGCGCGCGCGGGAACAGCCGCCTCGCAGCGCTGAACCGGGTTTGATCGGGTATCGGAAACCATGGAGCCCTCCGGGTGGAATAAGTTTTGTCAGGCAGGCACACTGGCTGAGGACATCTTCAGACTGGGCTGACTGAAGCACCATGGCTCATGACTTTGAAAGGGCTCACACCCTGCCCGCCTCGGCACCAAGTGCGGGATAAGCAGGTGCCTGCCTGACCAGATTGCCGCAGTTGCGGCCGTCTGAAGCCTATCAGGCTTCCGGCAGGTCGCGCGTAAGTTCGGTCAAAGAGCCGTGACGGCCACCAGGAACATCCATCGTCACGCAGGTGCCCTTCGGGACGAGGGTCCAGGCGTTGCCCTGATAGTCGACGGTCGACGTACCGGCGCAAGTCGTACCTGCACCCGCCTTGCAGTCGTTTTGACCTTTCAAGGACACACCATAGCATTTTTCCTTGGCCTGGGCGTGGGCCGGAACGGTTGACGACAGACCCGCAACCGCGGTTGCCACCGCACCGGCAACAATTGCTGCAGACATGGCCTTATGCTTCATCTCGATCTCCTCTCGTCGTTGAAAAATCACTGCGTACCGGCGTTTTTGCTGGGCCGCCAGTCACCCACCGTAGATGACCCTATTGAAGATAAATAGGAAATCAAACGCATGTGACTGTTTTGCGAGCATAACTGCACAAAGTTTAACAAACGCAAGATTCTTACATATTTATCGTCGGTTTTGACCTTTCCGGACGATTGGCACTTTTCGCGCGAAACAATTATAATGCGGCGACGCAGAAACACTCTTGCTCACGACGGCGAAATCTGTCATGTTCGCGCCGCTTGGAATAGGACAGGTATGCTGTCCCAATTATCGCCATGCCCAAAACGGCCCGGACAGGGCGCAGGACAAAAAGGCATCGGTGATAGCCAGGCTGACCACTGGGCGGATCCGGGGAGGATCCGCAAGGAAGCGAGACGGAACGTTTCGGCAGCGGAGGACCGCTGCGTCAATGCGGCGGTTTGCTTTGATAAACGGCCGTGGTTAATACAACAACAGAGCCGGGGCAGGAAAGCCAGGGTTCGCCGGACCGCATTCTTGATGGAATGCGACCCGAACGGAACCGGACGCTCCCAGCCACGGCGGCACTGGGGTCAACAGTGAGGGCGCACATGACGAAGATAGAGCTGACGACGAGCACAGCCATGCAAGCTGGGAGCGTGGACATGAACACCACCGCAACCACTACACTTGCGGAACGACTGAGCACGGCCGCCGACAAAGGGCTCTATAATCCGTCGCGCGAACACGACGCCTGCGGTGTCGGCTTTGTCGCCCACATGAAAGGCGAGAAGTCCCACAAGATTATTGCCGACGGTCTGCAGGTTCTTGAAAACCTCACGCACCGCGGCGCGGTAGGTGCCGACCCGTTGATGGGCGACGGCGCAGGCATGCTGGTGCAGATCCCGCACGCGTTCTTTGCAGAAGAACTCGCGAACGCCGGCACACCGCTTCCCGATGCCGGTGAATATGGTGTCGGTTTCATCTTCATGCCGCAGGACGATGAGCTGCGCGCCAAGTGCGAAGCCATCGTCGAGCGTGTCATTGAAGACGAAGGCAAGGAACTGATCGGCTGGCGTGACGTGCCCGTCGACAATTCATCGCTTTCCAAGGCGCCGGACATTGCTGCCACCGAACCGGTTTCCCGTCAGGTCTTCATCCGCAAGACCGGCGGTGAGGCCGATGCTTTCGAACGCCGCCTTTATGTACTGCGCAAGGTCATCTCGAACCGTGTGCGCGCCGAAACTGATGCGGTTTCGAAAGGCTTTTATATCGTTTCAATGTCCAGCCGGACCATTGTCTACAAAGGCATGTTCCTCGCCTATCAGCTCGGTGCCTACTACGCCGACCTGAAGGACGAGCGCTTTTCGTCGGCCCTGGCCCTTGTCCACCAGCGTTTTTCCACCAACACGTTCCCGTCCTGGGATCTGTCGCACCCTTACCGGATGGTTGCGCACAACGGTGAGATCAACACGCTGCGCGGCAACGTCAACTGGATGGCGGCGCGTCAGGCGTCCGTATCGTCGGCGCTGCTCGGCGACGACATCTCCAAGCTCTGGCCGATATCCTATGAAGGCCAGTCGGACACCGCCTGCTTCGACAACGCCCTCGAGTTCCTGGTCATGGGTGGCTATTCGCTCGCCCATGCGGCCATGATGCTGATCCCGGAAGCCTGGGCCGGTAACCCGCTGATGGACGACAACCGTCGTGCCTTCTACGAATACCACGCTGCCCTGATGGAGCCGTGGGACGGCCCGGCAGCCGTTGCCTTCACCGATGGCCGCCAAATCGGCGCAACGCTGGACCGGAACGGCCTGCGTCCTGCCCGCTACATCGTTACTGACGACGACTTCGTCATCATGTCTTCCGAAGTTGGCGTCTTGCCGGTCGAAGAAGAGCGCATTGTCCAGAAATGGCGCCTGCAACCGGGCAAGATGCTGCTGATCGACATGGACGAAGGCCGGATCGTTTCCGACGACGAAATCAAGCGGCAGCTTTCCACGGCCAACCCGTACAAGGACTGGCTGCACCGGTCCCAGATCGTACTGGAAGACCTTCCGGGCGTGCGCCAGCGCGCGCCGGTAGCCGGTGAAAGCCTTCTCGACCGCCAGCAGGCCTTCGGCTACACGGAAGAAGACATCAAGCTTCTGATGACCCCGATGGCAACCGTCGGCCAGGAAGCCATCGGCTCCATGGGCACGGACACGCCGATTTCAGCGCTCTCCGACAAGTCCAAGCTGCTTTACACCTATTTCAAGCAGAACTTCGCCCAGGTCACCAACCCGCCGATCGACCCGATCCGCGAGGAGCTGGTGATGAGCCTTGTCTCCTTCATCGGCCCGCGCCCGAACATCTTCGACCTTGAAGGCCTGTCGACTTCCAAGCGGCTGGAAGTGCGCCAGCCGATCCTCACCAACGAGGACCTGGAGAAGATCCGCGCGATCGGCGACATCGCTGACAACCAGTTCTCCGCCAAGACGCTGGACATTACCTACAATTCCGAAAAAGGCGCTGTCGGTATGGAAGGCGCGCTGGACGAATTGTGCGAGCGTGCAGAAAAAGCGGTTCTGGACGGATACAACATCATCATCCTGTCCGATCGCCTGATCAGCCGCTCACGCATCGCGATCCCCGCGCTGCTGGCAACCGCTGCCGTGCACCATCACCTCATCCGCAAGGGTCTGAGAACCTCTGTTGGCCTGGTGGTGGAAACCGGTGAAGCGCGCGAAGTCCACCATTTCTGTGTTCTGGCCGGCTATGGCGCGGAAGCGATCAACCCTTATCTCGCGTTTGAAACGCTGCTTTCCATGCATATGGAAATGGACTTCCCGGAGGAAGTCGATCAGGACGAAGTCGTCTATCGCTACATCAAGTCCATCGACAAGGGCATCCTCAAGGTCATGTCCAAGATGGGCATCTCGACCTACCAGTCCTATTGCGGCGCGCAGATTTTCGACGCTGTCGGCCTCGGCTCGTCCTTCGTGAAGAAGTACTTCTTCGGCACGGCAACCATGATCGAAGGCATCGGCCTTGCCGAAGTCGCCGATGAAACCGTTCTGCGCCACGAGCAGGCCTTCGGCGACGTCGCCATCCTGCGCCGCTCGCTGGAAGTTGGCGGTGAATACGCTTACCGGACCCGTGGTGAAAGCCACATGTGGACCCCGGACTCCGTCGCGCTGCTGCAGCATGCAGTGCGCGCGAAGCTCCCGGACACCTATCGCGCCTTCGCCAAGGAAGTGAACGAAAAGAGCGGACGCTACGCGATCCGCGGCCTGTTCCGGATCAAGTCCGCGGACGAAATCGGACGCTCGCCGATCGCGCTCGACCAGGTGGAACCGGCTGAAGCCATCGTCAAGCGCTTCGTCACCGGCGCCATGTCCTTCGGCTCGATTTCGCGTGAAGCTCACACGACCCTGGCAATCGCCATGAACCAGATCGGCGGCAAGTCGAACACCGGTGAGGGCGGCGAGG
The DNA here is from genome assembly GCF_000475395.1 of Labrenzia sp. C1B70. NCBI lineage: Bacteria > Pseudomonadati > Pseudomonadota > Alphaproteobacteria > Hyphomicrobiales > Stappiaceae > Labrenzia > Labrenzia sp. C1B70. The sequence continues at coordinate 126,457 of NZ_AXCE01000010.1, read as the reverse complement.
AGCCGGAGCGCTTCAATCCGCTGCCGGACGGCTCGTCCAACCCGCAGCGCTCTGCCATCAAGCAGGTTGCTTCCGGCCGCTTCGGCGTGACCACGGAATATCTGGTCAACTCCGACATGATCCAGATTAAGGTTGCCCAGGGTGCAAAGCCCGGCGAAGGCGGCCAGTTGCCGGGTCACAAGGTGGATGCGGTGATCGCCAAGGTGCGTCACTCGACCCCGGGCGTCGGCCTGATTTCGCCCCCGCCGCACCATGACATCTACTCCATCGAAGATCTGGCGCAGCTGATCTACGACCTGAAAAACGTCAATCCGGAAGCCGATATCTCGGTCAAGCTGGTGTCGGAAGTGGGTGTCGGAACGGTTGCTGCCGGCGTTGCCAAGGCACGCGCCGACCACATCACGATTTCCGGTTACGACGGCGGCACCGGTGCATCACCGCTGACCTCGATCAAACACGCCGGCTCTCCCTGGGAAATCGGCCTTGCCGAAACCCAGCAGACCCTGGTGCTGAACGGACTGCGCTCGCGCATCGCCCTTCAGGTCGACGGCGGCATCCGCACAGGCCGGGACGTCATTATCGGTGCGCTTCTTGGTGCCGACGAATTCGGTTTCTCGACCGCTCCGCTGATTGCCGCAGGCTGCCTGATGATGCGCAAGTGCCATCTCAACACCTGCCCGGTCGGCATCGCGACCCAGGACCCGGTCCTGCGCAAGCGCTTCAAGGGCACCCCGGAACACGTCATCAACTACTTCTTCTTCGTCGCCGAAGAAGTGCGCGAGCTGATGGCCAACCTCGGCTTCAAAACGATGGAAGACATGATCGGCCGGTCCGACTTCCTCGACAAGGAAGCCGCGATCGATCACTGGAAGGCCAAGGGTCTCGATTTCTCCCGTATTTTCTTCCAGCCGGAAGCAAAACCGGAAGAGACCCGCTGGACCACGCGTCAGGATCATCCGATCCACGACATCCTGGACCGTCGCCTGATTGCCGCTTCCAAGCCGGCCCTGGACAGCAAGGAACCGACAATTGTCGACGAGACGATCTGTTCCGTTGACCGGTCGGTTGGTGCCATGCTCTCCGGTGAAATCGCCAAGCGGTACGGCAACAAGGGCCTGAAACACCCCGACACCCTGAAGATCAATCTGAAGGGCACGGCAGGCCAGGCGTTCGGCGCCTTCGTCGCCCGCGGCGTCACCATTGATCTTGTCGGCGATGCCAACGACTATGTCGGCAAGGGTCTTGCCGGTGGCAAGCTGATCGTCCGCCCGCCGGAGAACACCCGGATCGTGCCGGAAAACTCGATCATTGTCGGCAACACGGTGCTCTACGGCGCAACCGAAGGTGAATGCTACTTCCGCGGTGTTGCCGGGGAACGCTTTGCAGTTCGCAACTCCGGCGCTGTTGCCGTTGTCGAAGGCGTGGGCGACCACGGCTGCGAATACATGACCGGCGGCGTCGTCGTCGTGATCGGCCAGACCGGACGCAACTTCGCGGCCGGCATGTCCGGCGGCATTGCCTATGTGCTCGATGAAGACGGCACATTCGGCTCCCGCTGCAACCTGGCCATGGTCGAACTGGAACCGGTGACCGAAGAAGACGATCTTCTGGAGAAGCTGCACCACCATGGTGGCGATATCGAGCACAAGGGCCGCGTGGACCTTTCCTGCGACATGACCCGCCATGACGATGAGCGCCTGCGCCAGATGCTGACGAAACATCTGGAACTGACCGGCTCGACAAAGGCCGAGGCAATCCTCGACAACTGGACCCAGTACCGGCCCAAGTTCGTCAAGGTGATGCCGGTCGAATACCGCCGGGCCCTGCGCGAAATGGAAGAGCAGCGCCTCGGCATGGTCGCCGCCGAATAATCCGGCCAAACGCACGAACTGGCTCTCGGCCGCATGACGCGGCCGATTGCAGCCACCCTGGACAGACGCATGAAATTTTGAGGAGGTCGCCTTGGGCAAGGTAACCGGTTTTATGGAAATCGATCGGCAGGAACAGAAGTATCAGCCTGCCTCTGACCGTATTCGCCATTTCCGCGAGTTCACCATTCCGCTGAACGACCAGGACGTCACCAATCAGGCGGCCCGCTGCATGGATTGCGGCATTCCGTTCTGCCACGGCCCGACCGGTTGTCCGGTCAACAACCAGATCCCGGACTGGAACGATCTGGTCTACCAGGGCGACTGGGACTACGCGCTCAAGAACCTGCATTCCACCAACAACTTCCCCGAGTTCACCGGGCGCATCTGCCCGGCTCCTTGCGAGGAAGCCTGCACGCTGAACCTGGAAGACATTCCGGTCAACATCAAGAGCGTGGAACAGGCGATAGCCGACAAGGGTTGGGAAGAAGGCTGGATCGTACCCGAGCTGTCCGCGACCAAGACCGGCAAGGCAGTGGCGATCATCGGCTCCGGCCCCGCAGGCATGGCGGCCGCCCAGCAGCTCGCCCGCGCTGGTCACACCGTGCATGTCTATGAGCGTGAGCCGAAGGCCGGTGGCCTGCTGCGCTACGGCATTCCCGACTTCAAGATGGAAAAGCACTACATCGACCGCCGCGTGAAGCAGATGGAAGCTGAAGGCGTGACGTTCCATTACGGCGTCAATGTCGGTGTAACCGTTGCCCTGGAAGAACTGGCAGAGCGTCACGACGCGGTTATCCTGTGCGCAGGTGCCGAACGTCCGCGTGATCCGGGTGTCTCCGGCATGGAACTGGAAGGCTGCCATTGGGCGATGCCGTACCTGGTCCAGCAGAACCGCCGGGTCGGCGGTGAGCCGGAAGGCGACGAGGCCCCGATCTGGGCCGGTGGCAAGCATGTCGTCGTCATCGGCGGCGGCGACACCGCGTCCGACTGCGTCGGCACCGCATTCCGTCAGGGAGCCCTGTCGGTGACGCAGCTCGACATTCGCCCGATCCCGCCGCTGAAGGAAGACAAGCTGGCGATCTGGCCGTATTGGCCGACCAAGTTCCGCACCTCGTCGTCGCAGGCCGAAGGCGCTGAACGTGAGTTCTCCGCCGCAACGCTTGCCCTTGTCGGCGAAGACGGCAAGGTTACCGGTGTCAAATGCGCCCGCGTGGATGAAAAACGCCGCCCGATCGAAGGCACCGAATTCATCCTGCGCGCCGACCTCGTTCTGGCGGCTATCGGCTTCTCCGGCCCGCTGCTGGAAACCTACATCGCCGAAGCCGGCGACAAGCTGGAACTGGATGGCCGCACCAACGTCAAGGCCAACACCGACGATTACAAGACCAGCCTGGACAAGGTCTATGCTGCCGGCGACGTGCGCAAGGGTCAGTCCCTGGTTGTCTGGGCGATCCGCGAAGGCCGTCAGGCAGCGCGCGCTGTTGACGAGTTCCTGACCGGCTCGACCGACCTGCCGCGCTGAACTCTAAATCCGGAAATGAAAAAACCCCGCCGGCAAACGCCTGCGGGGTTTTGTGTTTTTCGGACCTATTTCAAAGGGTCATTCCGATCCCGGGCGCACAGTCACAGAGACGCGGCCTTGCGCATCCTGGCTGGCTGCTGAGCTCAAGCTCTCACGCAAATCGGCACTTGTAGGGGCAAACACGTCCTCAACAGCGGCAGCCGGCGCAGACACTGCAACGGCAGGCATCCGTGGATCGTCCACACGTCCCTGCATGGGTGGCAAGGGTTCGCCTTTGACAAAGAAACGATAGGTCCGGCTGGCCGAATTGATCTCTTCTTCATCCTCACCACCCAGAAGCAGTGCTTCGGGCGACGTCGTTCGTCCGGTCAGGACGATGAAGTTCGGATCATCCTCCACACCTTCGAAAGCTAGCCCGCCATAGCCTCCGAGCAGGCGGGACAGTTCGCGTTCCACGAAGAACGCGACTTTCCGATAGCCTGCCCATGTGAAATCGATCTTGTCGTTCGTGCGCAGACGCGTGTTCTTGCCGTCGACATCGGGTCCGTAAGAGGAAAAGCTGCCGTCTTCAGCCAGGAAGATATCCCATATGTCGACATAGCGGACCCGCCTGTCCTCCGACGCGCCCTGGAAGATCGAGTTGAGCTGCGTGAAATCCGCGTTCACCAGTTCGTCGCCCGTGGGCGGCAGGCCGGCCCACACAAGCGGTTTCTTTTCCTGTCGCACCACACGCACAAGCCCGTCGACCTTCCTGCGGTAGCTCTCCAGCCACTCTGCAGTCATGAATTCAACAGGCGGTTCACCGGAAAAGGATTTACCCAGGTCCTGCCGGCCGATCATCACCACAACGGCCTGAACGTCCGCCCCCCGGATCCTGGAAACCACTTGCGTCGCCCAGTCCGGCGAACCTTCCCCGACAAAGCCTTCCTTGTCCTCGGTAATGGCTTCGACACGGATCTGTGGTTTTTGCGCCAGTGTGTATTTCAACCCGTCGGCGACACCGCGTGCCATGCGGTCCCCAACGACCAGGATCAGGCCGGCATTGGGATCCTTTTCGAGAACGTCGAATTTGGGTGGTGCACCCGCGGGCCGGGAAACCCGCGGCTTCTGCTGTGTCTTTTGCGGCTGCTTTCTGCGCTTTTCACCCCCACCGCCAAATAGCCGCTGCAAAGGAGCAAACGGGTTGAACCCCCGGAAGGGCCCGTTCTGCGCAACCACGATTTCACCGCGCTGCGCGTCCTGTGCGGCAGAGAGTCCGGCAGAGCAGACAACAAGCGCAAGGCCAAGGGATACGACAACCCGAAGCGAGGCGGCGCGTGTCCCCTTCCCTTCCCGTTGCCGTGTCTGAACTCTCACGCTGTGCTCCTGCTGCAGCTGCACTGCGCCCAGTTTAGCCGTCCAGCTTCAGGCGTGCCAGCAAAACAATGGATGCATAACCGTCGGGAACCATGCCACGTGAGCGCTGGTAGGCTCGGATACCCTTTCGGGTCGCAGGTCCGATCCTGCCGTCCGCCGTACCGACAGAAAATCCACGCTGGTTCAAAAGCGCCTGCAATTCCGCGGTTTCAGAGCGATTGAGCGGAAGGTGCTCACGCGACCAGTCGCCCTCGATCGGTCCGCCGCCAATGATCCGGTCGGCAAGATGGCCGACGGCAAGCGCATAGGCAGTCGCGTTGTTGTATCGCTTGATCACGTAAAAGTTCTTCAGCATCAGAAACGCCGGTCCGCTTGCTCCGGCAGGCAGAACCAGGATGGCGTTGTCGGACGGCCGCGGAAAATCCTTGCCGTTTGACCGGCGAATTCCGTATCGCCCCCATTCGCCTAGCGTCAGCGTCTTTTCGCCATCGGCCATGTGATAGTCGAACCCGCTGGGCAAGGCTACCTCGTATCCCCAGGTCTTGCCTGTCTGCCAGCCGTGCTTTTGCAGATAGGCAGCGGTTGAAGCGAGTGCATCGGGAATGGACGTCCAGATATCCCGGCGGCCGTCACCGTCATAGTCGGCTGCATAGGCCTTCCAGCTAGAGGGCATGAACTGGGTGTGCCCCATGGCGCCGGCCCAGGAACCTTCCATGTCCTGGAAACGCACATGACCTGCCTGGACGATCGCCAGCGCGGTAACAAGTTCCTTTTCCCAGAAGCTCTTCCGGCGCGGCGCCGCATAGGCCAGCGTCGCCAGTGCCTGGATTACGTTATGACGCCCCATGAAGCCGCCATAGTTGGTTTCCATGCCCCAGATCGCCAGGACAGCTTCACGATCGACGCCGTAGCGGTTTTCGATGACCGCAAGAACCTGGCTGTACTCCTTCAGCATCTCGCGGCCTTTTTCGACCCGCGTGTCTGAAACGGCACTATCGAGATAATCCCAGATCGGTTTCACGAACTCGGATTGCTTGCTCATCAGGCGCAAGGTGTCATCGTCCGGCTGCATGCCGGTGAAGACCGCGTTGTAGGTCTGGGAAGAAATGCCGGCTGCCTTGGCCGTCGGCCAGAAGCCGGAAACGAACTGGCTGAACCCCTGATCGGCCTGTGCCGGCACCGAAACGGCCAGCAAAGTGCCCGTCGCCGCGGCAGTCAAAAGCAGCCGGCGCCCGAGGGTTCTCAGTCTTCCTGAAAAGGGCAATATGGTTTTCACGTTCGCAGTCAGCTGCGCAAGGTTCCGCATCAGGGCCTCCTCGATGCCCAGGTCCGTAAGTTTCTGCCCCCGCCCCATGAATGATGTTGATTTGGTTACCGTGACGTTAATGCCGCAATCTAAACCCGGCTTCAACAGCGTTTTCGGAATAGTCGTTCCCCTGCTGGGAACTGTCGAAAAGACGATGGGTATAATCCGCCGTTACCGCAATGTTCTTCGTCACAGCGAAGGTCAGACCACCAAACCCTGTCAGGGTACGCTCTTCGATCGAAACACCTTCATAGGTCCGGTAACTGTAACCGACACCGGTCTCGCCCACCAGACGATCACTGAAGGCATGAGCGAGGCGCAGGTCGCCGGAGTAGATGATCGAACCGCTGGCACCGTCGATATCGGTCGCCTCGAAGGAGGTGCCAAGACCAGCGGTAACCGTCGTCAGGCGGCTTGGTGACCAGACCAGGGAGGCGTCGGCAATCAGGCCTGACAGGTTTTCAAGCCTGTCATCCTCAATGTCCTCGATCCGCCACCCCGCGCCGAGTTCCCCGGTCAGTTTGGGGCCGGATGCGATGGTGACACCACCCATGACCTGATAGCCATTGGCATTTCGTTTTTCGCACAAGGCGTCGCTACAGGTATCGTCATAGCGCCGCAGAAGCAGCGCCCCCTCGACGAACGGGGAAAACACGCTGCCGGTATTGCCGTCCAGCCGCAGGCTGGCGGAGTAGAGCGTGTTGTTACGTCCGGATTCCGAGCCGCTTTCCGACGTATAGAAATTCCGGTCGACGCCGAGCGAAGCTGTTGCGGCAACGATGCCGACTGCGCGCGTACCACTGAGGCTTCCCGAAAGTTCGTGATCGTAGTCAGTCCCGGAAGCCGATTCTGCGCTGCCGTCGTCCTCCTGGCTGAGCGTGTAGGCTATACTGGTCGTGACCTGTGTCGCTTCGCTGATGTCGAGCCGCAGGTTTGCCGCCGCAAAGACATTCGCCTCGTTGTCGTCGGTATCACCGGGATATCCGGTGAAGGAACCTCGCAGCGACGTGTCCAGCTGATGGCGTGACCAGTTCGAGGTCAGCGAAACATCGGGAGAAATCCGGTAGAACTTGCCAGAGGTTCCGTCTGCCGCCTGTGACCGGTTATCGGTCCAACCTGTCGAGACGGTCAGTTGGGGCGTCAGCGTGAAGGACCCGAGCCGGATCCCCTGTGCCGCATCGAAGGTCGTATCTCCGCCAAAAACGCTGTCGTCGATACCGCTGTCCGATAGAGGAACCGCCCTGTCGACAGCTGCAATCCTGTCGGCAAATGGCCTGACAGGAGTGGCTCTGCCATTGGTTCCAAGGCCGCTCGATCCGGTTTCCGCCGTTGCCGAATTCAGTGTCGAACGAAGGGAAAAGACATTTGCCTGCGTAGGATTGCGGTCTGCCGCCTGGGCTGCCTGATCGGAAGGGTCTGCTGATTCTTGCGCCCCGCCTGGGTCGTCCGATCCACGCAAATCGTCAAGCGTCGTTTGTGCAGCCGCGGAAACGGCCTGCAAAACGGCAAGAAAAGTGATCAGAGGCAGAAAGCTGCGCATGAATTCCGGGACCAGTCGACGTGGAATGTCCGGTCCAACCTGACGAATGATGGTTAATCCTTCGTTTCTTTTTCGCAATTTGGAAGGTTACACAAAGTTACATAAAGTCACCTGATCTAATGCATTTAATAGATCACGGGTTCTTGATCCCCGTCGGCGACTGGCATAGAGCTAGGCGATCCTAAATAAAAAAAGAATTATGTTCATGACCACCGTTCTGCGCGACCCGGTTTCCGAAGAAAATACTGACATGACGTCCCTGTGCCTCGTCTCCGCAGAGCGGACCCTGGAAACCGAAATTGCCGGCCTGAGTGCCGTTCGCGCAGCGCTGAAGAACGGACTTGCCATCCCGTTCCAGAAGACCTTCGATCTCATTCAAAAGAGCAAGGGACGCGTTGTCATCACCGGCATCGGCAAGAGTGGTCATATCGGCACCAAGATCGCAGCAAGCCTTGCGTCAACGGGAACACCGTCTTTCTTCGTTCATGCCAGTGAAGCCAGTCACGGCGACCTGGGCATGATCACCGAAGACGACGTCGTGATCGCCCTGTCCTGGTCGGGTGAAACCCAGGAACTGGCAGGCATCGTCAGCTACACCCGTCGCTTCAAGGTGCCCTTGATCGCGATCACTTCGCGCAAGGACAGCACCCTCGGCCGTGCAGCTGATATCGTCATGAACCTGCCTGCTGTCACCGAGGCCTGCCCGCATGGCCTCGCCCCGACAACCTCCGCCCTCATTCAGCTGGCCGTCGGTGATGCACTCGCTGTGGCTCTTCTGGAAGGACGTGGGTTTACCGCGCAGGACTTCCGCGTGTTCCACCCGGGCGGCCGCCTGGGCGCCAGCCTGAAAACGGCCAAGGACATCATGCACACCGGCGAACGCATGCCGCTGGTGTCCGCAAACACCTCGATGAGCGAAGGCATCGTCCTGATGACCCAGCGCGGCTTCGGTGTGCTGGGTGTCGTCGACGAGCTGAAACAGTTGATCGGCATCATCACCGACGGTGACTTGCGCCGCCATGTTTCGTCAAATCTCCTGGCAAAATCCGCCGGTGAAATCATGACGCGTGCTCCAAAGACCGTTTCTCCGGACACATTGTCGGCTTCAATTCTTGAATTGGCCAACAGCCTGTCGATCACCTCCGTGTTCGTGATCGAGGACGGTCGCCCCGTCGGTATTGTCCATCTGCACGATCTTCTTCGCATCGGCGCAGCCTGATCTTTCACCGAAGCAGGCAATATTGCCTCACGGGGTCGAAAAAGTTTCTTTTCCGGCCCGCAAGTGGCGCGTCATTAGGATTTGATTAGCCATAAGCCTCTTACACTGCCCCAAAGTTTCATCGGCTTGACGCCGCAGACCTTGGTGTGTGTACAGAATGGATCTGGCGACATTAATCGGCATTGTGGGTGCCTTTGGCATCGTGACGACCGCTATTTTTCTTGGTGGCAGTTTCGGTCAGTTTATTGACGTGCCGTCGGTCCTCATCGTGGTCGGCGGCGGTCTCGCCGCCACGCTGATCCGCTTCCAGCTTACCGACATCGCCACTGCTTTCGTCACAGGCTTCAAGGTTGCGCTTGCGGGCAAGAACGCAAGCCCTCGCGACCTGATTACCGAAATCAGCAACCTGGGTGAAATCGTCCGCAAGTCCGGCCCGCTTGGCCTGGAGAACGTGGACGTCTCCGATCCGGTCCTTGCCAAGGGTGTGCAATATATTGCGGACGGCTATGAGCTGGAATTCATCAAGGAATCGATGGAACGGGAGCGTGACCTGCAGCTTTCCCGGCTCGCGGAAGGCAAGCGCGTTTTCAAGGCACTTGGTGATTCCGCTCCCGCCTTCGGCATGATCGGGACACTGGTCGGCCTGGTGCAGATGCTTGCCAACATGGACGACCCTGCGGCAATCGGGCCTTCCATGGCCGTCGCCCTTCTGACGACCCTTTACGGCGCGTTGATCTCCAACATCCTCTGTCTGCCTCTGGTGGACAAGCTGGATGCGAAATTCGACGTCGACGATCTCAACCAGACGCTGATCATCGACGGTGTTTGCCAGATCCGCGAATCCAAGAGCCCAGCCTTGATCAAGGAAATGCTGATTGCATACCTGCCGGACAAATTGCGCGCCGAACTGGCGGACGCGGCCTAGAGCAGGAAGCGTTCAGATGAACCCGGGCAGATTGTTCGCCAACCCTGGTAGCGATTGGTAAGGGCTCAATCGCAATCGATCGTACCAAGTCTGATCCGGAACTGACAAAAGAGCGACCACAACGCGATGGCAAAGAAACAGAAACCTCAAGGCGGCGGCGGCGCACCGGACTGGCTGGTGACCTTTGCCGATCTGATGTCCCTGCTCGTCTGCTTCTTCGTTCTGATCATTTCCTTTTCCATTCAGGACAAGGAAAAGCTTCAGGTGGTCGCCGGGTCCATGCGCGAAGCCTTCGGTGTGAAGGACACGTCCCGCAAGACCGGTATCATCGAGGTCGAGGGCATTCCGATCCGCGACTACATGAAGGATATCAGCCAGGTCGAACAGGAGATGGATTCCGACTTCTCCCAGGTGCGCCATGAACAGCGGCGCAAACAGGGCCCGGAAGCCAACACGCACGACACGCTGGAAGCCGATATCGAAAAACCGCGGCAATTTGCGACGGCTGCCGCCTCGCTGCGCCAGGCCTGGCAGGAGATGCCGGAAATCACCGAGATTTCCAGCAACATCATTCTGGAAGAATCCGAGGACGGACTGAACATCATGCTCGTCGATCAGGACGGGCGCTCAATGTTCCGGGAAGGCTCGAAGTATCCTTACGAGACCACCCGCCGCCTGATCGCCAAGATGGCACCTGTGCTATCGCAGATGCCAAATCGCATCGAGATTACAGGCCACACGACTGCCGGCCGACAGTCCATCGATCCAAGCTATACCGGCTGGGAGCTGTCCAGCGAACGCGCCAATGTTGCCCGGCAGATCCTGTCCGAATACGGCGTGCCGGACAATCAGTTCTACTCAGTGGTTGGCAAGGCCGACACCGAACCATTGTTCCCCAACGACCCCTACCTGGCGGCAAACCGCAGGATCGGCATTCTGCTCAAGGCTGAAGAACCGCCGCTGCCGGCCGGCCACAAACTTTAGTCCCGTACGGCAACAGCTCCCTGCAAAGGAAACGCGTACGATGCCGGTGAGATCTAGCTGACCCGCGAGACCACCAGCCGCGCCCCGTCAATTGCCTCGACACGAACTTTCGTGCCAGCCGGCATGTCCGGTCCGGTAATGCGCCAGATCGTGTCATCGATGGACAGGTTTCCGGCACCCTCGTTCAAGGGCGCAGCAAGGGTGAATTCCCGGCCGACGTAACGGCTGCCGCGCTGGTTCAGCCCCGGATCGCCCTTTTCCGACGCAAGCTTCTGCATCAGCCGACGTCCGATCAGCAGGCTGACGAGTGACAGCACGAGGAACAGCCCAACATCCACCTGCCAGGCGAAATCGAACAACAGAGCCAGGACACCGACGACAAGCGCCGACAGGCCAAACCAGAGAAAAATCGTGCCTGGCGCCAGGATCTCGAGTCCCAGCAGCAGAAGCCCCAGAACGAACCAGCTCCAGGGACCGAGGGCCGCAATCGTGCTTTCAATCAGGCTCACCGGTTCTCGTCTCCCTGATCACTGCTTGTATTGGGAATGCGCGCGGACGACCGCTTGGAAGAGCCGTCTTCACCGAACGCTTCCTTGGCAATGGCGCCGATACCGCTCAAGGCCCCCAGCAGCGAGGTCGCTTCCATCGGGAGGATGAGCGTCTTCTGATTGCGCGAGGTTGCCAGTTCCTTGAACGCTTCAACGTATTTGTTGGCAACGAAATAGTTGATGGCCTGGACGTCACCGGAGGCGATGGCCGCACTGACGAGCTGCGTTGCCTTGGCTTCCGCTTCCGCCTCGCGTTCGCGGGCTTCCGCATCACGGAATGCGGATTCGCGGCGGCCTTCCGCTTCCAGGATAAGCGACTGTTTCTGGCCTTCGGCTTTCAGGATTTCCGATTGGCGCTTGCCCTCGGCCTCAAGGATATAGGCACGCTTCTCGCGTTCCGCCTTCATCTGGCGGGCCATGGCATCCACCAGATCGCGCGGCGGATTGATGTCCTTTATTTCTATACGGGTGATCTTGATGCCCCATGGCTCTGCAGCCGCATCGACGACGCGCAGGATCTGGGCATTGATTTCATCGCGGTTGGACAGAAGGTTGTCGAGATCCATCGACCCCATCACCGAGCGGATGTTGGTCATGGTCAGGTTCAAAATAGCGTTTTGAAGACCAAGCACTTCGTAGGCAGCACGGGCAGCATCGAGCACCTGGTAGAAGGTCACGCCGTCCGCGCTCACCGTCGCATTGTCGCGGGTGATCACTTCCTGCGTCGGAACGTCCAGCACCTGCTCCATCATGTTGAGCTTGTGGCCGATCCTGTCGATGAACGGGATGATGAAGTTCAGACCCGGCGTCAGCGTCTTCCGGTACTTGCCAAAACGTTCGACCGTATAATTGTAGCCTTGCGGCACCGTCTTTACGCCGGCGAAAAAGACCAGAATGACCAGCACGACAAGGCCGATCAGGAAAATGTCAAATCCCGCGATTGGCATATACGTCTCCCGTAATTTTCTAAAATAGCACCGTCACTATGCGCCGAATACCAGAGCGTTTCCAGCGTATTTGCGGCGTTGAGCCTATACGGACACGCGTCCGCTAGCCCTGTTCGCACAAACACTTAAGGCGCTCGTGAAACAGTGCCGTGACTTATGGGCAGTATCGCGAAATTTTACGAGTATTTTCCACCGGCAAGGTTAAACGCCTGTGGATTTGCGGCTGGTCAGATCCAGCCGCCAAGTTCCCGCCGCACGATATGGGACAGCACGTCCATGCCAAGATCGCTGTCGTTCAGACAGGGAATATGGCTGAAATTCTCGCCGCCGCTCTCTTCGAAGATCTCCCCGGCCTCGCCGGCAATTTCCTCAAGCGTCTCGAGACAGTCTGCAACGAAACCCGGGTTCATCACCGCAACGTTTTTCACGCCGTCCTTGGCCAGCTGTTCAACGGTCTTGTCCGTGTAGGGCTGCAACCATTCTTCCGGACCGAACCGGGACTGGAAGGTCACGCGCAGTTTCTCTGCGTCCCAGCCGAGGACCTCGCGCATGAGACGGGTCGTCTTCATGCAGTGGCAATGATAGGGGTCGCCGCGTTTGAAATAGGATTGCGGAATGCCGTGGTAGGAGGTCAGCACCACGTCCGGCTTGAAATCGAGACTGTCCAGATGCCGCTCAACTGATTTTGCGAGGGCAGTCACATAGACCGGGTCGTCGTGATAGGGCGGCACGGTCCGGATCGCCGGTTGCCAGCGCATCTTCAACAGCGTCTTGCAGACCACATCATTGACGGTCGCAGTGGTGGTTGCCGAATACTGCGGATAAAGCGGGAAGATCAGGATCCGGTCGCAGCCCTCGTCCTTGAGCGCCTTCAACCTGTCCGGGATCGACGGCTGACCATAGCGCATCGCCCAGTCGATCTTCAGCTTGCCGTCCGCATCGCCCAGCATCTCGGACAGTTTGTCCGACTGGCTGCGCGTGATCGTGCGCAGAGGCGACTCGTCCTTTTCCTTGTTCCAGATCTCCTCGTAGGCCTTGCCGGACTTTCCCGGCCGGGTCATCAACACGATGCCGTAAAGGATCGGATACCAAATTGCCCGGGGCCACTCGATAACGCGCTTGTCGGACAGGAATTCGCGCAGATACCGACGCATCGGCCAATAGTCTGTGCCGTCCGGTGTGCCCAGATTGACCAGAAGCACGCCCACCTTGCCGCTCTTGACCGAAGGATGGTCCTTCGGCAGGTCGAGTTTTCTGAATGCGGCTTCCTGGTCGGCTGCGATCGGCGCGGTCGGTTGAACGGTCATCTGCGGGATTGGTCCTAAAACGATCTGTCTGTCTGACGCCATACATAGGCCAAGCACATGCCGAGGCCAATGCGGCATTTGTCATACGCAGATTTGAGCAGGCAGATCACCGAATTTCAGGCGGAAGTGCAACAACAAAAGACCTCAACCTGAGGAGAGCCGCCAGCTTCGTCCCGTCGGATGGGCAACCTGCTCCGGAGTATGCAGCCATCCTTCGAAACAGCGCTTGCGCGCTTCTTCAGGATGAGACTGAAACTTGCATTAACTCCGGAGGCATGCCTGCGCGTTGCTTCGAACCTCAACCGTACTCCCGTTCATCCGCAATCACCTTGCCGTCATTCGGCAAACCGCCCGGAGCAACGGTCAGGACGTCCCCTTTAAGATGGGTCACTTCACGCAGTGTTTCCGCAACCCGTTCCGGCAAGCCGTTGCCGGAGGCGTCGGTTTCCACGGTCAGTGTCATGGCATCGGCCTCGCCAATGCGGCTGACGGCAAGGCGGGCCTTGCTGATTTCGGGATGCGCGGCAACGATCTGCGCGATCTGCGCCGGGTCGACGAACATGCCTTTGACCTTGGTGCGCTGATCTGCCCGTCCCATCCAGCCGGCAAGCCGCATGTTGGTGCGTCCGCAGGGCGACTGTCCGGGAATGATCTTGGACAGATCGCCGGTTGCGAAGCGGATCAGCGGATAAAGGCTGTTGAAGTTGGTGACCACCAGTTCGCCGACCTCACCATCTGCCACCGGCTCGCCAGTGCCCGGGCGCACGATCTCCACGATGTAGTCCTCGTTGACGACCATGCCCTCCCTTGCCTCGCTTTCATAGGCGATGACGCCGAGGTCCGCTGTCGCGTAGCACTGTCCGACACGAATTCCGCCTGCCTCGTATTCCTCGCGCAGGGATGGAAACAATGCACCGCCCGAGACCAGGGCCTTCTTGATGGAGGAGACATCCCGGCCCTGGTCCCGGCCACGATCGAGGAGGATCTTCAGATAGTCCGGCGTGCCGACGAAACCGGACGGTTTGAGCACCTCGATCGCTTCGACCTGACTGTCCGTATTGCCAACGCCGGCGGGAAACACCGTGCATCCAAGTGCAATGGCACCTTGATCCAGAATGAAGCCGCCCGGTGTCAGGTGATAGGAAAACGCATTGAGAACCACATCGCCCTTGCGGAAACCGGCTGCGAACAGGCTTCGCGCACCGTTCCAGGGATCGAGCCCGGGCGCCTGCGGTTCCCAGATAGGTCCTGGCGACATGAAAACCCTTGCAGCACCGGAAAGCTCACCTGCCAGAAATCCGCCGAAGGGCGGCTGTGCCCGTTGCTTTTCCAGAAGGTCCGACTTGCGCAGAACCGGCAGTCCCGCGAGCGCTGCCCGGTCGGTAACGCCAGCAATATCGCATCCGTCCAGATGCGCGGCCCACCCGGAGGATTTGCCTGTCGCATGGACCAGAAGATCCGGCAATCGGGCAAAAAGATCCCGTTCGCGCTGAGCGGCGTCTTGCCGCTCGCGCGCGTCAAACTGAATGTCGCTCATGGTCGTCTCCGCCTGTTTCGGCCCTGTGTCTGAAACCCCGTCAGGCCAGCCAGCGCTTCCTTCGCTTATAATGTTTGACATTCCGGAACGACCGACGGCCCTCGCCGCCAACGCCCAGATAGAATTCCTTGACGTCCTCGTTCTCGCGCAACGCCTTGGCGTCGCCGTCGAGCACAATGCGGCCGGATTCCAGAATGTAGCCGTAGGTCGCGTATTTCAGCGCCACGTTGGTGTTCTGTTCGGCAAGCAGGAAGGACACGCCTTCCTTTTGGTTGAGCTGGCGGACGATCTCGAAGATTTCCTCCACAAGCTGAGGCGCCAGCCCCATGCTCGGTTCATCCAGCAGGATCATCTTCGGCCGGCTCATCAGGGCGCGACCGATAGCGCACATCTGCTGTTCGCCGCCGGAGGTGTAACCCGCCTGACTGCCACGCCGCTCGCGCAGACGCGGAAAATAATTGTAGACCATCTCCAGGTCCGCCTTCACGGCACTGTACCCGTCCTTGCGGGTGTAGGCGCCCGTGAGCAGGTTTTCCTCGATGGACAGGTGACCGAAACAATGCCGGCCCTCCATCACCTGGATGCAGCCCCGGCGAACCAGATCGTTTGGCGACAGCGCCTGGACTTCTTCGCCATCGAAAAGGATCTTGCCCTTTGTCACTTCGCCACGTTCGGCACCAAGCAGGTTCGAAATCGCTTTCAGCGTGGTCGTCTTGCCCGCTCCATTCGCGCCGAGCAGCGCCACGATCCCGCCTTTGGGAATCGTCAGCGACACGCCCTTCAGCACCAGGATCACGTGGTCATAAATGACCTCGATATTGTTGACCGACAGGATTGTCCCGGCAGCATCCCGAGCGCCCTGCGAACCAGGCTGTTCTACATCCAGCAATGCCATTCCCTCTTCTCCCTGGTTGCTCCGCCGCACGTTTATGCGGCGCGGCGGAGCGGACTGCCTATCAGTTCGGGCAGGGTTCGGTGCGCGCCGGCCACGGCGCATTCTTTTCTGCGTATTCCGCAGCGGCTGCTTCCAGCAGCGGACGGACCACATCGGTCATCGGCTCGATCCAGTCAGAAGCCTGACGCCACTTCTTGCCGTCCCACTCCTGGATGAACACCGGATGGCTGCCGGCATGGTCATCGCAGGTCACTTTCATCGGATGGGCAAAGCCCTTCAGACCGAGCTCAGCCAGACGAGCCTCGTCCAGGTTGAGAGCCTCGAGACCAAGACGCATGTCTTCGCCCGTGATGACCGTCTTGCCGGTCAGTTGCTGGGCGCTGCGAATACCTTCCGCGATGATGACCGAGTTCAGGACGCCACGGTTATAGAGCGTGCTGCCGATCGTCTCCGCATCGGTGGAGGACTTGCCTGTATCGATGACGTGTTTCTTGATGTCATCGAGAGCCGGGAAGTCGGCGCCGACACCGGAGAAGTTCAGTGCCTTGTAGCCCTTGGCACCTTCACCACCGGCGGCAGCATCGTCGTCACCCGCGGACCACCACACACCGATGAACTTGTCCATCGGGAAGCGGATCTTGACGGCTTCCTTGACGGCGGTCGGGTTCATCGCACCCCAGCCCCACATGATCATGTAGTCCGGACGGTCGCGGCGTACGTTGAGCCACTGTGAAGACTGGTTCTGCATTTCCGCACCCGGAACCGGGTACTGCAGCAGTTCGAAGCCGTATTTTTCGGCCAGCTGCTCCAAAAGCGGCAGGGGCTCGCGGCCGTAACCGGCGTCAAGGAAGATGTAACCGATCTTCTTGCCCTTGAGGTTCTCAAGACCGCCTTCCTGCTCACCGATGTACTTGATGACCACGGAAGCGCCGTCCCAATAGGTGTCCGGCACGTTGAAGATCCACGGGAACGTGGAACCGACAGCGGCAGCCGACAGGCCGTAGCCCATCGAAAGAACCGGGATCTTGTCGACACCGGCCTTGGGGATCAGCTGAAGCGTGATACCGGTGGAATACGGGTTGTAGACCAGCGCGCCCTTGCCCTTGGTGGCTTCGTAGCACTCGACGCCTTTCTGGGCGTTGTAACCGGTTTCACACTCTTCCAGCGCCAGCTTGACACCGCCGATGCCGCCATCGCGCTCGTTCAGCATCTGCAGGTAGTCATGCATGCCGTTGGCGATATGGATGCCGGAGCCTGCGTAAGGCCCGGTCCGGTAAGTCAGGAGCGGCACATAGTTGGTATCTTGTGCCTGGACCGCAGTCGTCATGGCGCCGGAGAGACCGACCCCGAGCGCAACAGCGGTTCCCAGCGCAAATTGCTTAATGCTTTTCATATTCTCCTCCCACGCGGCATCGAAATGAATACCGCCGGACCGGTTGCGCCATTCCTCACCGGATCGGTCCATGTCCGGATGGCGGGCGAAAAGGCTGGCAGCCCCTAGTAAGGGAACGGCCAGACCCTGAGCTTCTGCTTCGCGATCTGCCAGAGCCGCGCAAAGCCGTGCGGTTCGACGATCAGGAAGAAAATGATGAGAGCGCCAACGATCATGAAGGTCGCGTGCTCCACGGTCTCCGCGGCCAGGTCGATGCCGAGGAGGCCGGGTACAAATTTCAGAACAACAGGCAGGATCCAGATGAAGGCGGCTCCCATGAAGGCTCCGCCGAGGCTGCCCAGGCCGCCCAGGATCACCATGAACAGCACCTGGAAGGACAACCGGATGGAGTAGGACGACGGCTCGGCGGCATTCAGCCAGAAGAACACCATCATCGCACCGGCCACGCCGCAGATGTAGGACGACACGGCAAAGGCCATCAGCTTGGTCTGCAGCGGGCGAACGCCTATGAGTTCAGCCGCAATGTCCATGTCGCGGATCATCATCCAGGATCTGCCGATCCGGCCGCGCAGGACGTTCGCCATCAGGAAGGCGATGAGTACCGTGATACCGAGAACGATGAAGTAGCGTGCCAGCGGCGTTGCTTCCGCCCCCGTGGCGATGATGCCGAAAACTTCGCGGCGCGGCACTTCGATCGCGCCGGAGGCGTTGTAGTTGTAGAGCCACGGAATACGGATGAAGCACCATTCCAGGAAGAACTGCGCGGCGAGCGTCGTCACCGCAAGGTAAAGCCCCTTGATGCGCAGGCTCGGCAGTCCGAAGACCGCGCCGATGGCAGCCGAGAACACGCCGGACACCAGAACCATCACGATGACATTGGCATCGGGAAAGATCGACGTCAGCTTGTAGGCGGCATAGGCACCGACCCCCATGAACGCACCGGTTCCCAGGGACAACTGTCCGCAGAACCCGGTCAGGATGTTCAGCCCGATCGCCGCCAGCGAAAACACCAGGAACGGGATCATGATGGAGGTTAGGAAGAAGTCGTTGGCAAGGGCCGGAATGACTGCAAATGCCGTGATCAGAATGACGGCCAGGCCGACGCGGTCCTGGAGGATCGGGAACAGCGCCTGATCCGCCTTGTAGCTCGTCTTGAATTGGCCAGCTTCGCGATAAAACATGGGTCAGATATCCCTAGATCCGCTCGATGATACGTTCGCCGAAGAGGCCTTGTGGCCGGAACAGAAGGAAGATCAGGGCGATGATATAGGCGAGCCAGGATTCAATCCCGCCCCCCACAAGACCACCCCAGTACAGTTCGCCGATCTTCTCGCCGAAGCCGATGATCAGGCCGCCGACAATGGCACCCGGGATCGACGTGAAGCCGCCGAGGATCAGTACCGGCAACGCCTTGAACGCTACGATTTCCAACGCGAAGGACACGTCGGACCGCGCCCCCCACATGATGCCGGTCGCCAGGGCCACGAGGCCCGCCGCGAACCAGACGATCGCCCAGATCTGGTTGAGAGAGATACCGACGGAAAGGGCAGCCTGGTGGTCGTCAGCAACGGCCCGCAAGGCCCGGCCGATCCGCGTCTTGTTGAAGAAGATGCCGAGCGCCGTCACCATCACCACCGCGATCACGGCTGCCGCAATATCGATATGCTGCAGGATCACGAGACCCCGGTCACCGAATTCGAACGCGGTCGAGCCGGTTGGCAGCCCCAGTTGCTCGGTAATCATCTGCTTGGGCTCGCCGCCGAAGACGAACTCACCGAAGCCGACCAGGAAATACGTCAGGCCGATGGTCGCCATCAGAAGGATGATTTCCGGCTGGTTGACCAGGGGTCTCATGACCACCCGTTCCACTCCGTATGCCAGAACCCCCATCACGCCGATGGTCAGGATCAGTGCCAGATAGGCAGGCACACCGTTTTCGTTGAGGCCCACCAGCGTCAGGCCGGCGAACACCACCATGATGCCCTGGGCGAAGTTGAACACGCCGGAGGCCTTGAAGATCAGCACGAAACCCAGCGCGATCAGCGCATACAGAATTCCGGCGACGAAACCTTCCCACAGGACCTGCAGGAAGAAATCCGGCATCTGGTACATCTGTACGAAGGGATCGATAAAAATGTCGTAGAGCATGGTTCGTCCCTCCTAGTGGCTCACACCGAGATAAGCGTCGATAACGGCCTGGCTGGCCTGCACTTCCTCCGGTGGCCCGTCGGCGATCTTCTTGCCGTAGTCGAGCACGACCACCCGGTCGGAGAGATCCATGACGACGCCCATGTCATGTTCGATCAGGGCGATCGTCGTGCCGAATTCCTGGTTCACGTCGATGATGAACCGGCTCATGTCTTCTTTTTCTTCAAGGTTCATACCGGCCATCGGCTCGTCGAGCAGCAACAGGTCCGGCTCCATCGCCAGCGCGCGGCCAAGCTCGACTCGCTTTTGCAGCCCGTAGGGCAAGCGCCCGACAGGTGTCTTGCGGATTGCCTGAATTTCAAGGAAATCGATGATGTCCTCGACCTTGCGCCGATGTTCGATTTCCTCGCGCTCTGCCGGGCCGCGCCACAGAAGTTGCCAGAAGAAGTTCTTGTGCATCTTCAGAGTTCTGCCGGACATGATGTTGTCCAGTGTTGTCATGCCCTTGAAAAGCGCCACGTTCTGGAAGGTCCTGGCAATCCCCTGGCTGGCAGCCTCGTAAGGCTTCATCTTGCGGCGCACCTGGCCCTGCCAGGTGATCGTGCCTTCCTGCGGATGATAAAATCCGTTGATGACATTGAGCATCGACGTCTTGCCGGCTCCGTTCGGACCGATGATCGCGCGGATCTCGCCCTTCTGGATGTCGAACGAAATGTCGGTGATCGCCTTCACGCCGCCGAAGGACAGCGACACGTTATCGACCCGCAGCAGCACCTCGCGCTCTGCCGGTTCCTGCGCGCCATTCGGCGACAGTGTCTTGTCGGAAACGATCGCGTTCATTCGGCGGCCTCCTGTACGCCCGCTCCGGCGTCATGGGTGGACATGTCGCGGATCTCGACGGTGGCTTCGATTGCGCCCTTGCGGCCGTCTTCAAAGGTTACTTCCGTACGCACATGCTTGGAGGTGGATCCGTCGTAAAGCGCGTCGATCAGTGGACCATAGCGTTCGGCGATGAAGCTCCGGCGAACCTTCTGCGTGCGGGTGAGCTCGCCGTCATCCGCGTCCAGCTCCTTGTGAAGGATCAGGAACCGCTTGATCTGCGCACCCGCCATCATCGGTTCACGGGCAAGGTCCCGGTTCACCTGATCGACATGGCTTTCGATCATGCCGTAGACATCCGGATGCGCGGCAAGTTCCTGGTAGGAGGCATAGTTGACGTTGTTGCGTTCCGCCCAGGAGCCGACCGCGGTCAAATCGATGTTGATGAAAACCCCCACCATGTCCTTCTCGTGACCGAAGGCGACCGCCTCCTTGATGTTCGGGAAGAACTTCAGCTTGTTCTCGATGTATTTCGGCGCGAACAGTGCCCCGTCATTGAGCTTGCCCACATCCTTGGCGCGGTCGATGATCTTCAGGTGGCCGTTCTCGGCAATGATGCCGGCATCACCCGTATGCACCCAGCCGTCCGGCGTCTTGGTGCTGGCGGTAGCCTCGTCATTCTTGAAATAGCCGACGAAGACACCCGGCGAGCGGTACATCACTTCACCGCTGTCGGCGATCTTGAGCTCGACATCGGGCGCAGGTTTGCCGACCGTGTCGCCGTAGATCTCGCCATCCGGCTGCAGCGTTATGTAGACGCTGGCTTCGGTCTGGCCGTAGAGCTGCTTGAGGTTGAGGCCCAGCGAGCGGAAAAACCGGAAGATCTCTGGCCCGATGGCCTCGCCGGCCGTGTAGCCGACTTTCATGCGGGTAAGACCCATGCGGTTCTTGAGAGGTCCGTAGACGCAGAACTCGCCGAAGGCGTAAAGCATCCGGTCCTTCAGGCCGACCGTTTCGCCATTCAGGATCTTCTCGCCCACCTTGCTGGCGACCTCCATGAAGTAGTCGAAGATCGCACGCTTGGTTTTCCCCGCATCTTCCATGCGCACCATGATGCGGGTCAGCATGTTCTCGAAAACACGCGGCGGTGCGAAGAAATAGGTCGGCGCGATTTCAAGCCGGTCCACGTCGATCGTGTCCATGCTTTCCGGACAGTTGACGCAATAGGCCGCCGTGAAGGCCTGCGCCAGGGAGAACACGTGGTCACCGATCCAGGCCATCGGCAGGTAGGCGAGCACTTCTTCGGTCTCGTCCAGATGATCGAACTTGTTGCCGTTGCGTGCCGAAATGACCAGATTGTCGAAGGACAGCATCACGCCCTTCGGTCTCCCGGTGGTGCCGGAAGTGTACAGCATCACCGCAATGTCTGAGCCCTTGGCGTCGCGAAATCCGGCTTCCCACTCGGCTGCCAGGGACGGCGTTGCCGCTAGCAGCTCGCGTCCCTTTTCCTGTACCGAGGAATAGCCGTGCAGGTGGGTATGATCGTAGTCGCGCAGGCCACGCACTTCATCATAGATGATCTCGGTGAGCGACTTTACCTCGTCCGCCATCGACAGGAGCTTGTCGACCTGCTCCTGATCCTCGACCACCGCGAAGGTGACTTCGGCATGGCCGAGCACGAAGGCCATTTCCTCGGCAACACTGTCCGAATAGACAGGCACCGGAACGGCCCCGAGTGCCTGGGCGGCCACCATCGCCCAATAGAGCCTTGGACGGTTCGCACCGACGATGGCGATCTTGTCTCCAGCCTTCAGGCCCAGAGATTTCAAACCGATGGAGAATGCGCGGATTTCTTCACACACCTCGGACCAGGTCCAGCTTTGCCAGATCCCGAAATCCTTTTCCCGGAACGCCGTCCGGTCTCCGAAGACTTGCGCGTTGCGCATGAGAATCTTCGGAAAGGTGTCCTCCCCGCGCGATGTAGCGCTGGCCGACCCTACCATAGATGTTTCTTCCCTTTAGAAGGCGCCCCGGTTTTCCAGGGTCGTTTCCTGTGGGGCTATGAAACGCCGTGCCGACCGAACCTTCAACCGGTAAATTGTTAAAGGCGAAGAAGGACGCTGTCCCAACCCGTTGAAAATCAGGCTAGGACGGCGGATTTTCAGCAATATGTTTCAATCGTGTCGAATTGTTTCATTTGCGCTGCATGTGCGAATGACTGATGCCTAGACCAACTCGACTGCACTCTTGCGAACCACCAGCCAGGGCTCCAGTTGAACGCTGCCGTTGTCCGGCTTTGCACCACCCAGCAGGTTGAGCAACAGTTTCGCAGCCTGCTCGCCAACTGCCCGGCGAGGCTGATGGATTGTTGTCAGAGGCGGCACGAAATGGCCGGCAATGTCGATGTCATCAAACCCGACAACTGAAACATCTTGCGGCACACGGATACCGGCTTCACTCAGGAATGAGATGAAGCCGAAGGCAGACCGGTCGCTGGCACAGAAGACGGCGGTCGGCCGGTTCGGCAGGTCCAGCCAGGCCTTTGCGGCCCTGACGCCGGCTTCCAGCGTGTAGTCCCCCTCGAAGATCCAGGCACTGGCCGGATCGAGACCCGCACCGCCCAAGGTGGCCCGGAATCCGTCGAGCCGGTCCCGTCCCGGCTTGTGCGACAGGAGGCCCGTTACGTGGCCGATATTGGAGTGCTTCAGTTCAAGGAGGTGCGACACTGCCAGATCCGCCCCCATCAGATTGTCGACAACGGCAATTGGCACCGCCGGATCGTCGCTCCACTCGCCGGCAAGCACGATGGGCGGGGACTTGGGATTGGAAGATCTGATTCGGGAAATCGAGAAATGCCCGTCCAGGATAACGATCCCGTCGCAGTTGTTCTTGCTGAAATAGTCACTCAGGCTCGAATGCGACATGGACGGCTTGCGCGTGTCGGCAATCAGCACTTTCAGCTGTCTTTCCGCGCAGACCGTTTCAATGCCCTGGAGAATGTTCGAAAAGTGGGAATTGCCGATGTCCGGAACGAGCGCAACGATTGTTCCCGTGTCCCGGCGGCGAAGATTGCGCGCGGCATGATTGAGGACGTAGCCGGTCTTTTCGACCGCTTCCGACACACGGCGCCGGGTTTCCGCGGATACCCTGTCGGGTGTCGTCAACACGCGGCTGACAGTTGCCGTCGACACATTGGCGGCGCGGGCGACGTCCTGAACCGTCGGATTTTTCTTTTTGTATTCAGACTTTGGCATTCCGCGAATGTTAGCCGAGAACATTCTGGCGTCGCACGTCTTTTCAATTGGAGAGGCAAAGAATTTTCAGTCGCACCGGTTCGGTGTTGCCGCGGAAACCACAGCACAGCAGACACGGCGCTTTTCCTCTCGGCGACTGCGGGTGCTCTAAAACGGGGGAGGCCCGGCAGTTTGGAGTCTGCCGGGCCGATTGACTGACTGGAGGTCATTTTTAGTCAGTCAGAGTCTAACCGTAAGATTAGAAGGTGCGCTGCATACGAACACCGAAGAGGAGTTCGTCCTGGTCACCCTGGGTGTCGATGTCGGTGTTTGCATAACCAACGTCTGCACCCATGACGAAGCCGGAGACCGGCTCCCACTGAACCGAACCGTCGATTGCGTAACGGGTTACGTCGTTCAGGCCAGTTGCGGCGTCGATGTCGGCATAGGAACCGTCAAGCGCGAGGCCGATCGTGGAAGTTGCCTGGATGTAGGCACCAGCAGACAGCGAGTAACCGGTGGAGGTGTCGTCGCCGTTGTAGTCGGCTACGCCGTCATACGTGGTGATGTAGGACAGTGCGCCATCAGCGTAGAAGCCCTGGAAGAAGATGTTCGAACCGGAGTTGAGCATCGGCAGGTTGATGGCAGCACCACCACCGACTGCCCAACCCAGGGAGTCTTCACCACCATTGTTGGTGCGGTTGGCAGCTGCATCCGGGTAAACCTGGTGCAGAGCACCGGACAGCTGTGCAGAACCCCAGCCCTGGGAAACGCCGAGAGCGGCAACGAAGTCCGGAGCACGGGTCCCGCCGTAATCACCATATTCACGATCGGAACGGTCTTCCAGAGCGATGGTCGCGGAGAAGCCGTTGCCGAAAGCAGCGGTGTAGGCAATCTGGTTGGACGTTACGTCGGACCAGTCACGATCCACGACACCGACAAAGGCCTGACCGGTGAAGATGTCGAAGTTCGAGGTCAGACGACCAGCTGTCAGACCGCCCCACTGGATGTAGGCGTTTTCCAGCGTGGTGCTGTTTTCGCCGTTAGTCACGGTGGAGTAGATGGACACGTAGGTGCGCAGGGTACCGAATTCGGTAGCCGTGCGAGCGTCCAGGTACAGGTAGCCGCGAGACAGCCAGGAGTAGCCGTCGGAGTCACGGTCACTGAAGGCACCGTCTTCCAGAACGTTGTTGACGACAACCTGGGTACGAACACGGCCGCCAACGCGGAGGCAGGTTTCGGTGCCCGGGATGTAGTAGAAGCGCGCGCCGTATGCGTCACAAACGCGAACATAGTCGACCGGCTCCGGAGCGACCGGAAGGTCAGCCGCCTGGGCGGTGGTTGCAGCAGCAGCTGCGGCCGCGCCGAGCATCAAACTCTTGAGTTTCATTACATTACTCCAGTTTCAAATTCAGTCGGAAGGCTGAAGGAACGGATTCGAATACTTTAACGCGACCCCTTCAAACTAACCTTTAGACTACCAACAACAAGCGTTTACTTGCACCCCGTTGGCCGTCTCCGCATCAAAAAGCCAGTTCCGACGCCGGAATTCAAGCCAGAATTTTTCTCTGGCGCACATTGGCATTTGGAGTCATATTTTTGCAACACATTGATAATCCATCATTTTTTACAATTTTTCACTTTTTCATTTTTGCCCTTGAACTCCCGAAACCGCATCCCCATATCCCCCGCCCTTGCACTACTTTAAATACTTGTGTTTATTTATGCTGTTTTTCTTACATTTGCTTTTGCTGCAGATGCGAACTTCATGACTACACTGTTCAGTTTACAGGTTTGAAAAGCAAGTTTTTCTATAGAGAAGAAATCGCATTTTCGATTTTGTCTATTTTTCCTGCAGTTTTCAGCGGTTTTTGGAACAACCAGAATTTTTAGTCCAGTATTTCTTGAGAACTACAGTTGAGATTGCGCCAATGGAAAACTCTCCGGTTTCCGAAATCGGCCAAATTTCCTCATACATTTTTTTATTTGATAAAAACGTGATCGCTACTTGAAAAGCGAAGTCGTAAAACAAATCTATTTGGCACGGTTTGCCTGCGCGCCCGGCACCGCCCCGCCCACGGCCCTCTCCAGTCCCCAATTTCGGAAAAGGAACTCCCATGGCTGAACCAGAAGAAGGCGAGAGCTTCGATTCGCCGAACCTGATGGCGCTCACCGCGGGAATTGTTTCCAACTACGTGACGAACAACCCGGTCCCGCAGCAGGATCTGATCGAGTTGATTCTGGATGTCCACGTTGCCCTGGAAACCGCGACCAACAACACCCCAACCGTATTCAGGGCTCCCCTCGTGCCGGCTGTGCCTATAAAGCACTCGGTCACTCCGGAGTTCATCGTCTGTCTCGAGGACGGCAAGAAATTCAAGTTTCTGACACGCCACCTGAAGACGAAGTTCAACCTGACCCCCGCCGAATATCGGCGCAAATGGGGCCTGAGCGCGGATTACCCGATGGTTGCACCGAACTACGCGCAAAAACGGGCCGAGATGGCCAAGGCCGCAAAACTGGGGCATCGGAAACGCTGACCCGGTTTTGAAGACTGGCAGCGCAGTGCTATATTCCAGGTATGGACTTCAGGCAGATGAAACTCAGCCCGCAGGCGCGCAAGGCGATCATGAGAAACGATCCCTCCGCGCAAATGAAGGCGATGGTCGAACTTGCACCGGGCAAGACCCCGGACGATCTGGCTTTGCGCACCACCAGCGCGGGCGCTCCTGAATTGCTGTCCTGGAGCCCTCAAAGCCACCTGATGACGTTGCTCGTCACCGCAGAAAACCTCAACTCGCTCGCTGAGGATACCGCTGTCACCTATATCCAGGTCGGCAGTGCGATGCGGCGCTAGCAGCGCCGCATCCTGTTTTTCACATCAGAAGGCTCAAATCACCGCATCGGTGCGCCCGGGCTGATCGGGGTCGCGCAGCAGCCGCAGGGCACGCGCCGCGTTCACCCGGCCAAAGCCCCAGGCAACATCGAACCCCGGTATGCCGTCCGGATTGTCCGATGTTGCCATCAGGATGTTTGCGATCTGGGGCGCCGACAAGGAGCGCGCTTCCTGAAACAGCAGGGCAACGATACCGGCAACATGCGGGGCAGCCATGCTGGTGCCGGATTTCAGCACACGCATCGGGTGGACCCCGCCGTTGCCGTTGTTCCGCCCGCCTTGCGCGCAGGACGCAACAATATTTGTTCCAGGGGCGGCAACCTCTGGCTTGTTCCGATTGTCGCGTGTGGGCCCGCGGCTGGAGGAAGCCGCCGGCGAAAGTGAATAGTGGCTGTAATTGGCAACCGCAATTGCCCTGCGAGTTGTTGCCGGAGTGCCGAGCGTGCGGACAGGGTCGAAATCGCCGCCCTGGAAGAAAGACTGATCGGCATAATTGTTGTCCCGGTCACGCAGATCACGCTCGATCCAGGCGTCGAACCGGCCGTTTTCTCCTTCCAGTGCCTCCAGTTTCAAGGTCCAGACACCGGACCTCAGCATCCCGAGCCCGAATGGTGCTTCCAGTTGCATGTAGATCCGCGCTTGTCCGTTCAAGCTCGAAAAGCGCTCCGAATCGATAAAGACCTCGTCCTGAAGCAGGGATTTACCAGGGGTCACCGGTCCGTACTGTGTTCCATCCGGTGCAGTCAGTGTCACCGCAAACCTGTCGACACTCGAATACCAGATCTCCAGCTCGCTCGACGTCCTGTCCGTTCCGGTCTGGGTGATGGTGCCATCGGGCAAAGGCATGCCACCACCCGTTTTCCAGCGCAGTTCCCGGCTTTCGCCCGTCTTGATGTTTCCGGCGGCATGCCCATGCCAGACATGTTCATTTCCCGCCGCGCTCACGAACGCCCGCCCCAGAGGCTCCAGCAGACGGTCGATCGCCCTTTCGACAAGGCTCTCCCCATCATGGCTACCGCCATTCTGCCCGAGGCTCATGTTGATGACACAGGGCATGTCAAGCGCATCCGCCTTGTTCATGATGTAGGCAACTGCATCGACCACGTGGCTGGAATCGGTAAATGTGCCGGACCCGTCGCGCGTATCCGGCTGAACAAAAATCAGCGTGGCTTCGGGCGCTGCTCCAAGATGCGCTCCTTCTGCGAAGTCAGAATCGTGCGATCTGCCATTGCCTGCCGCGATTCCCGCAACATGTGTGCCGTGCGAAGCCGCATCCGGCCTGTGCCGGACAACACTGAACGGATCAGACGCATTCAGCGCCTGGTCAATCTGGTCGGCCCCATATTCCACGCCATAGGCGAAATCATCCGGCGCGCTCTCGCCCGGACGGGCGTCGAGGCGCTGGTCCCAGAGAAAGGCCAGCCTTGTGGTGCCGTCCGCCTTGCGGAAATCGTCGAGCGTGAAATCCATTCCGTAATCGATGATGCCCACCAGAACACCGGCCCCTGTTCGGCCCGGGACGCCGGTACTGCCCTGATGGACCGTATTCGCCCTGGTTTCGGCAAGGGAAGTTTCGAGCATCGGAAACCAGCGCCGTCCGGCTTCGACGGTTTCCACCGACGGATGCGCATGCAGCTCCACCAGCCTGTTCATCGGAAGCGAGACGGAATAGATCTTCCCGGCCACATGTACCCAATGAAAGTCAGCAAAGGCCGCGGGCGGTTGATCCGCCTGCAGTTCGACCAGAACGCGCCGGACCTCTCCAAGCGGCGGCGACCCGGCAGAAGTGCTCTCCAGGGACGCGGGAGCGGACGGAAAGGTGTCGAGGGCGGTTTCGTCGTCAAATGATTTCAGTTCTGCCTCGGCCGCATACCGGCGCAGCCTCGGATCAAGTTTCTTTAATTGCATGGATCCCTCCATCGCAGGAAAAACAAAGTCAAAAATACTTGGCCAGCATATCATGAAAGGCGAAGTTTTTCGGCCTGCACGTGCCCCCGCCGGGTCTTGTCGGCAAGGACTGCCATTCTCTTCTCGGATGAATGGTCAAACCTGCTTTTCGGGCTTACTCTCACCCCATGGAGGAGACACAACAGCTCAAGACGCAGCTCGATCTGATGCAGGCCGCGCTTGACCACATCAATCAGGGCTTTTCGGCCTTCGACGCCGATCTCAGACTTGTCGCGTGGAATCGTGGCCTTTGGGAAATGCTTGATTTTCCTCAGGAACTGGCCCGTCGTGGCACACATCTGGAAGCGTTCCTGCGCGTCAACGCCGAGCGCGGCGAATATGGGCCCGGCGATATCGAAGGCAAGATCCAGCGCCGGCTGGAACGGGCCAAGCTGTTCGAACCGCATTATTTCGAACGCATCCGTCCAAATGGCCAGGTGATCGCCGTTTCAGGCACCCCACTGCCGAAGGGAGGGTTCGTCACAACCTATTCGGACGTCACCGAGGATCGCCGCCGGCAGGAAAAGCTGGAACGAACGGTGGAAGAGCGTACACGGGCACTGCAGCAGTCGGAAGACTGGCTCCGCCTGGTGACGGACAATATCCCTGCCCTGATTGCCTATCTGTCTCCCGGCCCCGTCTTCCGCTTCGCCAACCGCCGCTACGCCGACTGGTTCGGCCACTCGGTTGCCTCGATCGCGGGACGGCCGGCACCGGAAGTGGTTGGCGAGGAGCTGTTCAAGGAGCTGGAGCCTCATATCAACCGCTCCTTTGAAGGCAATGCCGTCAGCTACGAATATCAGCGCAATCGTTCGGACGGCAGTACCGCCTACATGCGCTCGACCCTCATTCCGGACATGACCAAGGACGGCAGGACCCTGGGCATTTTTGTGCTGTCGCTCGACGCCACGGACCAGAAGCAGGCAGAAGCAGCGCTTGTGCAGTCCCAGCGCATGGATGCCGTCGGCAAGCTCACCGGTGGGCTCGCCCACGACTTCAACAACCTGCTTGCGATCCTGATGGGCAATCTTCTGTCTCTCGGGCGTATGGAAACGCCGCTCGACCGGGAAACCCTCGACAGCAAGCTGTCACCGATGCTCGAAGCCACCAAGCGCGGCTCGGATCTGATCCAGCGCCTGCTTGCCTTCAGCCGTGGCAAGGCGATCGATCCCCAGAATGTGTCGCTTGCCAAGGTTATAGCAAGTGCCGGCCGGTTGCTGGAAGGCTCCCTGCCGCCTTCGGTCGACGTGACGATTACCGCTCAGGACAAGGAAATCGGCGCCTGCATCGACCCGACGCAGATGGAAACAGCGCTGATCAACCTGGCCTTCAACGCACGCGATGCGATGCCGGAAGGCGGCACGCTGATCATCACTTTGGATGCATGCGAGTTGGACACCCGCGAAGCCGAAGACCTGGGCATTCCATCCGGCAGGTTTGCGCGTATTACCGTAGGCGACACTGGCGGCGGCATGGATCCGGACACGCAACTGCGTGTCTTCGAACCCTTTTTCACCACCAAGAACTTCGGCACGGGCAGCGGGCTCGGCCTGTCCATGGTCTATGGCTTCATTCGCCAGTCAGGCGGCGCGATCCACATCTCCAGCGCCCTGGGCGTCGGCACCTATCTGACCCTTTATCTGCCCTATCGGCGTATCACGCCAACTTCTGGCCGGGACGCGGACGAGGGCGAAACGCTCCCCTTGAAACCGGGTCAGGGTGAACTTCTGCTTCTGGTGGAGGATGACCCGGATGTTGCCAACACGGTGACAGACCAGTTGCAGAACCTCGGATACGCGGTGCTGAGAGCCGAAAACGCGGAAGACGCCCGGAGCCTGGCGCTGGACCTACCCGAGTTGCGGGGAGTGCTGAGTGACATCATCATGCCGGGGCAGATCAATGGTCTGGCCCTCGCGCGCGAGATCCAGCAGAAGCGTCAAGATCTGGGCATTGCACTGATGTCCGGTTACGCCGACTGGTCCGACCTTGCAGGACAGGAATGCGCCTGCGAATTTCCGGTCTTGGCGAAACCCTTCGCAGATGCTCAACTTGCAGACACCCTGCAAAAGATTCTCAGCCCCACACCAGATCCGGCCTGAAGGTTATGCAAAGAGAATTGCGATTGACCCATCAGTTCTGGTCCTGCGCCGCTATCCAACTTGCCGGTCTCAGTTGCCAGGCTTTTCCGCTCAAACGATCCCACAGACGGATCGAAATCAGTAACCCTTGATCTAGGACACAGGAACGCGCCTTGCAGACACGCTCCCTCCAGGCAACCAAACGCACGGTTTTCATCGTCGACGACGAACCGGAAATCGGCAACTTGCTGCTGGATGCCCTTCTCCAGTTCGAGATGGAAGGCAAGGTCTTTTCCACGGCCTCACAGATGCTGATCGCACTCGGCCTGGAAACACCGGATGCCTGCATCGTCGATCTCGGCCTGCCTGATATGGAGGGCATGGCGCTCATCAACGAGATCAGACGCCGGTCATCAGTGCCGATCATCGTTCTGTCGGCGCGCGGACATTCCACCGATCGTGTCATGGGGCTGGAACTTGGCGCGGATGACTACGTGGTCAAACCGTTTGACCCGCGCGAAGTGGTTGCGCGCATCCGCTCCATTCTGCGTCGCTCGTCCGACCAGGCACCGGTGAAGGCCAGCGTCGACTGCGCCCGGTTCGAAGGCTGGACCTACCAGCCCGCCTCCCATTGCCTGACCTCTCCGGAAGGCGAGGAAACTTTTCTGTCCACCGGAGAGGCCACGTTGCTGGAAGCTCTGCTGAGAGCCCCCAAGCGCGTGCTGTCGCGAGACTACCTGCTTGAACATGGCGGCCGTGACGAGAGCCTCGACAGGTCCATCGACGTGCGCATCTCGCGCATCCGCAAGAAGCTCAACCGCAAGAACGAGCCCGCCCACATTCGCACCATCTACGGTTCCGGCTACATGCTGGCCTGTGATGTGAAGTGGTCATGAGCAACTCCGCACAGGAACTCCGAAAACTCGACGAAGGGCTCTGGACGCTCGATACCACCTTTACCAGGCTCGGCTGCAAGGGCAGCCTTCGCATGACCGTTCTGGAAACCGCCGCCGGACTGGTGCTCCACTCTCCGGTGGCACTGGACAAGGATGTCAGGAACGCCCTCCGCAGCCTGGGCGAGATCGCGGTGCTCTTTGCGCCGAACCTTTTCCATCACATGTATCTGCACGCCGCACAGGACCATTTTCCCAATGCCCGTGTACTTGTTCCCAAAGGGCTTGAACGGAAGATCGGCAAGATCGCGAATTCGGAAATTGTCACTGACAAAACAGTCGTGGCTGATGGAGAAATCGAGCATGCGACACTGAGCGGGCACGACTTGAACGAAACGGTTCTCTTTCACCTGCGTTCGGGCACACTGGTAACGGCTGACCTGCTCTATAACTATCAACCGGAACACAATTTCACCGAAAAACTGTTCTTCAGGGCAATCGGTTGCTACGGCGCGCCGGGAGTGGCCTTCTATCACCGCTACGCGATCCGCGACAAATCCGGCATCGCCCCCTTTCGGGAAGCCGTTGGCAGCTGGCCCGTGAAACGGATCGTCATGTGTCATGGCCGAATTATTGAAGCGCCCGAAGCCGCCGGTATTTTCACGTCCGCCTGGCAGCGCTTCGCCTGACTTCCGCAAGGCCAATCAGACAACTAAAAAAGGGCTGCCCACCGGGACAGCCCTTTTTGCATCTTGGAAGGCTTCTGAAGATCAGAAGCTCAGGGAAATATCCCGATGCCCGGACAGACATCCGGCAACGTCCAGAGCCATATCCGTCGGCAAACGGTTCTGGGCTCTCACACCGATATTGGCTGCCACGGTGTCATCGAAGGTTTCCAGCTGCGGCAGGATTTCCTCGGCCCCTTTGCGGCGCCAGGCAAGATCCGCATCCAGAGCGGCAATCGACTTGTCGATTTCAGCAACAGCTTCTTCCGCGTTCGGCTGACGGCTGCGCATGATCTTGCGGGCTTCGTTCAGGCCATCACGGATATCGCTCGTGCCTTCCGCATCTCCAACCCGTGAACGCATGGCCGAAATCGCTTCTTCGGCCGCTTCCGGCTCAAGCGTCGGCACTTCGGCCTTCAGGGCTTCGAGTTCCGGTTTGAAGCTTGCAACAAGATCAGCACCGTTGAGGATCGCCTTTAGCTCCGCGATCGGCTCGTAAGCCTGATCGACAGTCCGACGATAGGTCATCCGGGCTACATCCTCTGCCTTCTGGATCTTGGCGAAGGTTGTGTAGGTATCCTGCCAATCGGACGGGATCTGAGCCATCAGGGCTTCATGCCGGGCTTTCAGCTCGTCAATGCGAGCCTGCGCACGTTCACCTTGTGCAGCCGTGTAGATGCCGGTTTCTCCCGACCGGTCAACGATGACCTGAAGGTCGGCGATCCGGTCATCAAGACGGCGGGCATCGCGTTCGATGGCACGAACCTGTGTGTGCACCGGCTTGTAGGCCCCTGCCGCTGCTGCTACTTCAGCTTCAGCCTGATGGATCGCTTCCATCTGCGGCATGGCTTCCTTCGCCTTTTCCAGACCGTCCATGACATCATCGCGCAGATCTTCCGGCAGATAGCTCATGTCGATGGATTCGACCGACTGGATTGCCGACAGGATCTTGTCGCCGTTCTGCTGGAAGTCCTCGTAGATGAGGGTCTCCATGCAGTACTGCAGACGCGGGTTCTTTGGCGGAGGAGCTGTCTCGGACAGCAGCGACGAGCGGTTCGGCAGATAGTTCACAAGCTGCGGATAGAGCCCGACGATGCCGAGTGCCAGCAACTGCAGGCAGATGAACGCAACCACGCCCTTGTACATGTCCAGCGTCTTGACCACGGCCGGTGCAACGCCGCGCAGATAGAACAGCGCGAAGCCGAAGGGCGGTGTCAGGAACGAGGTCTGGATGTTGAGACCGATCATCACGCCAAGCCATACGGCGGTGACGTTTGCCTCAGGATCGGCAAGCAGGATCGGTGCAACGATCGGCACCACCACGACGGCGATCTCGATGAAATCGAGGAAGAAGCCGAGGATGAAGATCACGAGCATCACGATCAGGAACTGAGCCCAGAACCCGCCCGGCAGGCCTTGCAGGAAGTTCTTGACCAGCTCTTCCCCGCCGAAGGCACGGAAGGCAGAAGTCAGCATGGCAGCGCCGAGAAGAATGATGAACACAAGCGCGGTGGTCTTGGCGGTTTCCACCATCACTCCGCGCATGGTGTCTTCGAACTTCAGCGTACGCCAACCGGACCAAAGGACCGCGATCAGCAGCAGCGAAACAGCGATGATAGCCAGCACCAGGGCGAGAACATCGTCGCTGGTCTGGATCAGCTTGATGTTGACCGAGCCGAAGAAACTGACAACCACGGCCAGCCCCAGCAAGGCCAGAATAGCCAGGATCGCCGGGCTGTAGGCTCCGCGCTTGCCGTCACGAAGGCGATAACCGGCCATGACCATCGCACCGACGGCACCGATGGCGCCAGCCTGGTTCACGGTAGCGACACCGGCGATGATCGAACCAAGCACCAGGAAGATCAGGGCCAGCGGCGGCACCAGGGTCAGGACCACCTTGCCTGCGAACGCACGCGTGAAGGTGCCTTCTTCATGGACTGCCGGTGCCGACTTCGGATTCAACAGCGCGAAACCCAGAATGAACAGCATGTAGAGGCCAACCAGGACAAGACCCGGCAGGAAGGCACCCAGGAACATTTCGCCGGCACTGGTCGACACGACAGAGTAGTCCGACGGCATCGACAGCTCGCCGGTGCTCGCCTTGTAAAGTGTCTGGCGCAGCGAACCGGCCTGATCGACCGCACTGGCAAGCTGGTCGGCCAGAATGATCAGAACGATCGACGGCGGAATGATCTGTCCCAGTGTCCCGGAAGCGGCAATCGTTCCTGTTGCCAGCGGCACCGAATACTTGTTGCGCAGCATGGCCGGCAGCGAGATCAGGCCCATGGCGACAACGGTTGCGCCGACGATGCCCGTGGTGGCTGCCAGAAGAGCCCCCACGAACACCACGGAGATACCGAGACCACCCGGCACCG
Organism: Labrenzia sp. C1B70; assembly: GCF_000475395.1. Classification (NCBI taxonomy): domain Bacteria; kingdom Pseudomonadati; phylum Pseudomonadota; class Alphaproteobacteria; order Hyphomicrobiales; family Stappiaceae; genus Labrenzia; species Labrenzia sp. C1B70. Next base: position 91,993 of record NZ_AXCE01000010.1, on the reverse strand, counting down.
GGCCGAACAGCCGTGCCATCGTCACCAGCAGGTCTTCAGCGATCTTGGATCGTTGAAGCATGATGCCCATGAAGACGAACAGCGGAATGGCTATGAGCGTATCTCGCTCGGCCTCCCAGTAGATGCCACGGAAGTTCGTCACCCCAGCGCTGAGCCACTGGCTTGGGCCACCGTGAGAGAAATACGCGCCGGGGTCGCCGGCAAACAGATAGCCCGATCCGGCAGCGATGCCGATGGTCAGGATGGCCGATCCGGGGAGCGCGAAGGCGACGGGGAAACCCGAACCAAGCGCAATCGCCATCAGGACGACCAGGAGAAGAAGGAAGAAAAGTTCCATATCAAGCGGTCTCGTCAGGCTCTATTGAACAGTGTGGCTGTCATGATCCCGGCCACCCGGTTCGCCGCGAATATCGGCAACCGCGTCCAGGAAATAGGCCACGAACTGGATCATCATGGAAACGGCGAACACGCCCAGGAAACCCGCCATGAGATATTTCACGTAAAGACCGAAGCCGGCCTGCGTGGTCTCATAGGTCAGGATCGGGCTGTTGATGATGTTCTGCTTGCCGCCCATGCCGATGACCAGGATGACGGTACAAAGGCTGATGCCGAGCACAACGGAACCGACCGCGTTGACGATGCCCTTGGCTCTCGAGGACAGGCCCGCATAGAAGATGTCGACCCGAACATGCCCTTCTTCAAGCAGCGTGTAGGCACTGGCGAACAGGAACAGCGCCGCGTACCAGAACCGCACGAGATCGGCGAGGAAGGCCTGCTCGTAGGAGAAGACGAAACGGCCGATCACGATCATCAGTTCGGCGGCAACCACCAGAAGCGCAAGCCAGGTGAAGCCGAGCGTGCGGGTGAAGGCTGCAATCACGAATGAAAGCGCGATCAGCGGCATGTGCACATAAGGGCCTCGGAACTGCGATTTGCCGAGATCGTCGGCAAGAGCCTGTCCGACGACATCGGGCAGAAAGCCCTCGATGCGCAGGAACGAGATCGCGCTGTCAACCAGCCCGACGATCAACACCGCGAAGAAGCAGGCCCTGATGAGATAGGCGTTGATGTTGGTGATCCGGACGCTGTCTTCACGCAGCGTGTTTCCGTTCGTCCGCACATAGCCGAAGGCCAACAGGACAAACGCCGCATAGAGCGCCAATTGCAACCAGGACCAGAGAATCGGCATGGATCCATTGGCCGCGCCGCCGAAGATGGGCGCAATGCCTGGTAGGTCTTGCCAATAGGTCAGGTAGTTGTTGAGCAGAAACGCCGTCATGATCGCCAATACGATCCAGCCGCACAGGCGGAAGAAGCGGGCGCTCTCCGGCGAGGCTTTACCACCGGAATTCATAACAGGCGAGCCGTCTTGAACATTGTCCAAGGCCGTCATCGTGGCTGTGCCTTTTTATCTTTGTCTAAGAAGAAGGGACGGGATTTCTCCCGCCCCTTTTATTTGCTCAACCGATTACTTCGGAATGCCGAGGTAACGGTTACGCTTGTTGCTGTAGGCAATGTCGGCGATCGCCATGTAGCTGCCGATTTCCTGACGTGCGTTGATGACGCTCTCGAAGATCTTCTTGGACAGCGGGGAATGATCCATCGCTTCTTCCAGAACTTCCTGAGCGGCTTCACCGAAGCTGTCGTAGATCTCGTCGGAGAATTCACGCAGCTCAACGCCGTGCTCGTTGATCAGGCGGGTCAGGTACTTACCGTTGTTGGCGTTGGTTTCAGCCATCGTGTTGGAGTTTTCTTCCGCACACGCTGCAACGATGATCTGCTGATCGACCTTGTCGAGGCCATCCCAGAATGCCTTGTTCATGCCCAGAGCAAGCATGGCGCCCGGCTCGTGCATGCCCGGATAGTAGTAGTACTTGGCAGCTTCGTAGAACTTCATGAAGTAGTCGTTGAACGGACCAACCCACTCGGTTGCATCGATCGCGCCGGAAACAAGGTTTTCGTAGATCTGGCCACCCGGCAGGGAAACCGGAGACGCGCCGAGTTTCGCCATGACGTCGCCGCCCTGACCCGGAATACGCATCTTCAGACCCTTCAGGTCGTCAGCGGTTTCGATTTCCTTGTTGAACCAGCCGCCCATCTGGACACCGGTGTTGCCCATGGCGAAGTTCTTCAGGCCGAATTCACCAGCCAGTTCATCCCACAGTTCCTGGCCGCCGCCGTACTTGATCCAGGCGTCCATTTCAGCCTGGGTCAGACCGAACGGCACGGCAGTGAATGCTGCCCAGCCCGGATGCTTGCCTTTCCAGTAGTAATCGGCGCCGATATAGGCCTGCGCGTTACCGGAAGCGACTTCGTCGAAGGAGTCAAAGGCACCAACGCGTTCGCCAGCGGCGAAATACTGAACGTTGAGGCGGCCTGCGGTCAGCTCTGCAATACGGGCTGCGAGGCGCTGTGCCGGAATACCGAGACCCGGAAAGTCGCGCGGCCATGTGGACACGATGACCATTTCCTTGGTGCCCTGCGCAATTGCCGGAGCAGCCAGCAAGGATCCAGCGGCAACACCGCCGGCACCAATACCAGCCTTTTTGATAAACGAACGACGATCCATTAGTTTCCTCCCTAATCGGACCCGATTTCGGACCGGGTACACACTTGCACCGATCTCGAGGTATGTCTAGTTGACCGAGTGTCTGAAGCGCTATTCGTGGTTCTGCGCAGCTTCTCAGTAATACTACCGAGAACCACGCAAGAGAGATAATCGTTTGCCGCATGTTCGCGCAACAAGAGAGCAAAATTCGTGACCTTCAAGACCAAATTGCTGCTCATCACGATCCTGCCATTGATCGCCGTCTCCGTACTCATCGGTGCGGCCACCTACTATCAGTCTCGGGAACTGATCAACACGCAGACCCAGGCAGTGGAACAGCGCATCCTGTCCTCCAAGCGTCAGGAAATCCGGAACTACGTCAGTCTCGCTCTCACCTCGATCGAGCAGATCTACAAGGAAGAACCGGGAGGTCGCGAAGCAGCGCAGCAAAAGGTCAAGATGATCCTGCAGCATCTGACCTTCGACTACGACGGCTATTTCTTCGTTTACACGCTCGACGGCACCAACCTGGTCCATCCCAAGCTGCCGCACCTGGTGGGGGGAAACTGGTGGCAGCTCCAGGATGACAACGGCGACTACGTCATCCGCAACCTGATCGAGGCGGCCCAGAACGGCGGCGGGTTCCACCAGTATGTCTGGCACAAGCCCTCGACAGGCACGGTCGAGGAAAAGCTCGGCTACGCGATCCTGCTCGACAAGTGGGGCTGGATGCTTGGCACCGGCCTTTACACCGATGACATTGCCCGCGAGGTCACCGCGATCCGCACCGACTTTGCCCGCTCCATCCGCCAGACACTGTTCGTCACCTTCATGATCACGCTTGCGGCCATCGTCATTGCGGGTTTCCTCATCGCCGGTGTGCGTTTCTCCGAACAGCGCTTTGCGGACACCAAGCTGAAGGAACTGACCAACAGGATCTTCCAGGTGCAGGAACAGGAGCGCAAACGCGTTTCCACCGAACTGCATGACAGTATTTCCCAACTTCTGGTGTCCGTTCGCTACGGCGTTGAAATGATCCATAGCGAGGCCAACCGGGATCCGGATCTTCAGGTGCAGGCAGCCAAGTGCCTCAAGACACTGGATGGAACCATTGCCGAGGTCCGGCGGATATCGCGAGATCTCAGACCCAGTGTCCTCGATGACATGGGCCTTGCGGCAGCGCTCGGCAGTCTCGGCAAGGAGTTCCAGAACCAGTCGGGCATCACCGTCAACGTTCAGGCGGAGCAATGCCACGCCCGCTTGTCGGAAGGTGCCAAGACCGCCCTCTACCGTGTGGTTCAGGAATGCATGACCAATGTTGCGCGCCATTCCCACGCCAGCGAAGTCGCCATTTCCCTCAAGGTCGGCATGCAGCAGCTAGTTCTCTCGGTGGAAGACAACGGTGTCGGCCTCCCCCGCCCGCTGCCGAAATCCGGCGGCCTCGGCTTCCGCAACATGCGCGAGCGGATCGAAACCTATGGTGGCCGGTTAACCCTGAGCAGACGTGCTTCCGGCGGAACCCGTATTAAAGTCCAGATGCCGCTCGACAATGCGGCGGCAAAAGCGGCATGATGCAAAGATGACAGTGCATTCACCTTCACCCCGGTCATTTACCAGGCCCATCCGCGTTCTTCTGGCAGACGACCATGAGCTGGTTCGTGACGGTATCCGGGCCCGGCTGCAAAAGGTGGCCGACCTGGAAGTGGTCGGTGAAGCAACAAACGGCCGCGATGCCTTGGCTCTCGCCCGTGACCTGCGCCCCGACGTTCTCCTGATGGATGTGTCCATGCCGGTCATGAACGGGCTGGAAGCGGCGACCCAGATGCGCAAGACGCTGCCTGAAATCGCGGTTCTGATCCTGTCGGTCTATGACAACCCGGAGTATGTGCGCGGCGTCGTCCAGGCAGGTGCCCGCGGCTACATCCTGAAGGATATCTCCGCAGCCGAGATGATCACGGCGATCACCAGTGTTGCCAATGGCGGGTACTATTTCTCCTCTGCGGTCGGCCCGACGCTGGTTGGTGCCGGCACATCCGCACCGGTGGAAGACCCATACGGGCTGACCGATCGGGAGCGCCAGGTGCTGACGGCCATTGCCAAAGGCCAGCCCAACAAGGAAGTCGCCAAGGAACTGGGCATCAGCGTACGCACTGTCGAATCCCACCGCCTGAACCTGCGGGAAAAGGTCGGCAACAAGAATGCCGCTCAGCTCTACAAGGTCGCGCAGGATCTGGGATTGCTGGACTGATCCGGCTCGGCTAAATCTGTTTGGGTCCACACCCTGGCCAAACACTTCCGGAGACATGGATCTCCCATCTGACAGGCATGAAATGACCAAACCACTTGTCCTGGTAACCGCCGATGTGAAAACCATCGAGGGCTACAACTGGCACGCCGCGACCTCAACCTATCTGCAGGCCGTGCTGAAAGGCTCCGATGCCATCCCGATGATCCTGCCGTCCCTCGGGGCAGATCTGGATCTGGATGCGGCTCTGGACCAGGTCGACGGCGTTTTGGCGACCGGCTCCCGGTCCAACGTCAATCCGGAACTTTATGGCGAAGTGCCGACGGAAGAAAACGGTCCATACGATCCATCCCGCGATTCCACGACACTGCCGCTGCTCAAGCGCGCCGTCGAACGCGGCATTCCCGTCTTTGCCATCTGCCGCGGCATGCAGGAATTGAATGTTGCCCTTGGCGGTACGCTGCTGACCGAGATCCAGTCCCTTGAAGGTCGCGCCGATCACCGCGCGCCGACATCAGAACGGCAGGACGAACGTTTCCGGATTGCCCATCCGGTGGAAGTCGCCGAAGGCAGCTGTCTGGCCACCGTTGTCGGCAGCGAGCCTTTCGAGGTGAATTCGCTCCACCGCCAGGCTGTCGGCAGGCTGGGCAATGGCATGATCACGGAAGCGGAAGCTGAAGACGGGACCATCGAAGCGGCCTCCGTCAAGGATAGTGCCGGCTACGTCCTCGCGACACAGTGGCACCCGGAATACTGGGTGTCGACGGACGGCCCGTCGAAGAAGCTGTTTGCCGCCTTCGGTGATGCCGTCCGGGCCTACCGCGTCAAACGCCTGGGTTTGTAATTAGCCCCAGCCGAGAGTTGCGATCAGCAACGTGAGACCCAGCAGGAAGACGATGGCTGCCCCGACGATTTCGATCGTCCGGTGAACCTTCACCGCCATCGGACTGCCTTCGCCGAAAAGCCGCACGGCAAGTTCCTTGGCCCCGACTGCCATGCCTGCAAGCAGCGAGACGGTTATGCCGGTGCCAACCGCCATCGCCAGGGTGGAAGCGATGCCGGCTGCGATCATGCCTTGCGAAAGAGCAAAGACCAGCACCACCAGCGCACCGGTACAGGGCCGAAGACCAACTGCAAAAATGATCGACACGGCCCGGGCAAGGGTAATCTTGCCCTGAAGCATGTCCGGCGTCGGGGCATGGGCATGACCGCATGTGGTGCACACGCCATCTGCACCGATCTCGTGATGGTGATGGTGATGGTGATGGTGATGGTCATGGTGGTGATGATCGTGACCATGATGATGGTCGCCATCGTGACTGTGGCCATGACCGTGATGACCGGCCGCCGAAGCGCCCGCGAGCGCGAGTTGCGAGCCTGACAGACGGGACGCCACATTCATGGCCAGCGGACGAAGGGCTTTCTGCCACAACAGCCAGCCGCCCAGACCGGTGATCAGCACATAGGATCCGATCTCGAACCACCGCGCCGTATCCTGTATCGCGATGCTGGTGAGATTGAAAACGACGGCCAGACCGCCAACCAGCAGGATCGCGGTCACCGCCTGTGCGAACGCCGAGGCAAAGGAGAGATAAATACCCTTGCGAAGGGTCTCGTTGTTGGCAACCACATAGGACGTGATAATTGCCTTGCCATGCCCAGGCCCTGCGGCATGGAAGATGCCATACGCGAAAGAAAGCCCCATCAGCAGCCAGGCCGCATGCGGATTGTTGCGGAAGGCCCTGAGACTGGCGACCAGCGCCTGGTAGAATTCCTTCTGCTTGACTGCAATTGTCCCGAAAACCGTATCGAGGAAACCCGCCTTCGGCGCGGCAACCGCTTCTTCTGAAGCCTTCGCCGTATCGAGTGCAGCCGTAATTGCGGCCGCAGCATCGGCGGGCGAGCTGGCAGCAGTGTCCGTGGACGTGGAAGCGGACGTGGTTTCGGGCGTTGCGGCTTCCGAAGTTCCGGACGAGGAGCTCGCGGCGGCCATTGCATCACCACAGGCAACCAGCATCTGATTGACCTGCGAGGCGGCAGCGGACTGAAGTTCGGGCGGCAGGTCACGCTGGTCTGCGCCGATCTGTGCAAGTGCATAGGCTTCGGCATCATCCAGCGGCGGCGGTTCCTTGCGGCTCACACGGCAAGTGCCCGGTGCGTTTTCCGTTCCCAGTGCATCGTCCCCCGCACCAAAGCGGAAATCGACGTAATAGGTCGGATCGTAAACGTCGAGCGTGATCAGGCTCTCGGTATCGCTGGGCTGTTTGAACGGCAACGTGAAATGCAGTTCCAGCAGGTTCACATCCTCCGGCATGGAGCCGCCATTCATGCGGACATCTTCCTCCATGGCCTCGAAGTCCTCGGGCTTCATCACCCAGTAGTCCTTGAGGGGAACCTTGACCACTTCCAGCCAGTAATCCGTCGGGTCATCGAAATCGAATTCGACCCGGCTATTGTCACCGAACGTGAAATAGCCGTAATCGGCCATGCTCTCCACGTTGACCTTCGCCAGTTCACTCAGCTCTTCACGGGAATAGTGACCGTCGCCATCCTTGTCGAAGCCCTGGATGGCGAAAGCGGAAAACGCATCATCGAAACGAAACACGTGCTGAAGCGCAATCGCCTGTCCAGCATCGTCGAAAACCAGCTTGCTTCGTGCCTCGACAAAGACATGCGGGTGCGCACTGGCTCCGGCAAGAGCAGCCAACAGAAGACCCAGACCCAACAGGAAACGGCGAGAGGCCGCAGGAAGAACCTTGGCTCGAAAGGTGGAAAGCAAGCGCAACGAGATCACCCACTGATCAGATGTAATATGTTTACATGACACGCAGTGCGTTGTTTGACCAGAGAAGACGGCAGGAAGATGACCGCGACAATTTCGCGGCGCAAAACGCCCAAGGAACAATTTTCGCACTTGGTGATCAAATAAGGAATGTTTCAACTCATCCGACGACCAAAATTAGGAGAAAAAAGACAATATTCCCGGGATGCAGCCTAAAATATTCACAACAATAACCACTGCACCGAGCCAGCCATGAACGCCTTGCATAAATCAGTTCACCACAGTGCCGTTTTCGATCATCCGGAGATGGGCGATCACGAAGACATCGTTTTCGTCCAGGACAAGGCCACCGGCCTGAAGGCAATCATTGCCGTCCACGACACCACGCTCGGCCCGGCACTTGGCGGCTGCCGCGTCTGGCCTTACGAGAACCCGGCGGATGCGCTGACGGATGCCCTGCGCCTGTCCCGTGGCATGACCTACAAGAACTCTCTGGCAGGCCTTGATCTCGGCGGCGGCAAGGCCGTCATCATTGCCGACCCCCGCAAGGACAAGTCCGAAGCCCTGATGGAGGCATTCGGCCGCCATGTGGAGCGCCTGTCCGGCACCTACATCACCGCAGAAGACGTCGGCGTGTCGCCAGACGACATGGAAGCCGTTGCCCGCCAGACCGCCCATGTGCGCGGCACCAAGGCAACCGGCCTCGGCGACCCGTCGCCCTATACGGCTCTCGGTGTCTTCGAAGGTATCAAGGCGTCCGCAAAATTTGTCTATGGCAGCAGCGACCTTTCCGGAAAGATTGTCTCCGTGCAGGGGCTGGGCCACGTGGGACATGACGTTGCCCGCCAGCTTCACGAAGCCGGTGCAAGGCTCATTGTTTCCGACATTCATGCACCGGCTGTGCTGCGTGCCATCGATGCGTTCGGAGCCACAGCGGTTGATCCGGCCGAAGCTCATATGGTGGAGGCGGATATCTTCGTTCCCTGCGCTCTCGGGGCAGGCCTCAATGCTCGCACCGTTCCGCAAATCCAGGCGAAGATCGTTGCAGGGGCCGCCAACAACCAGCTGCAGACGCCGGCGGACGGCGAGGCCCTGAAGAAACGCGGCATCCTCTACGCTCCCGACTACGCGATCAATGCCGGCGGCGTGATCTCCATTGCCCTGGCAACAGCGGACAGCGGCGACAAGCTGGTGCGTGAAAAGACGATCGCGATCGGCGAAACCCTGGCAACGATTTTCGAGCGAGCCGCCCGCGAAGGCAGCACCCCGGAACGCGTGGCCGACACAATGGCGGAAGAGCGTCTGGCAAAAGCGAAGTCGGCCTGATTAAAACTTTCACGAAAGACGGAAACGGCGGCCTTGAGCCGCCGTTTTTTGCTTTGCCTGTTTCCATTGTCGAGCCTGCGTACGGTCGGCAGAAGACAGCACTGCATCACAACAGTGCGCCTGATTTAATGCTCAGGTCAGGAAAGCTGGCTTTCGTTGGCTGCCTTGAACATCTGCCTCACAAGGTTCTTCGCGTCCTCAACGGCTCTTTCCCCCATTTCCGCATAACAGGCGGTGACGCCTTCATGCAGGAGGTAAAGACGCGAGGCGAAGCTTTCCTGCCCGCTCAATTCGCCGAAGAAACGCAGAAGCTCGCCTTTGTGGCGCTTCACCATCGCCGCTATTTCGGTGCTGCCGGGATTTGCTGCAAGCGCCTGGCGAAACAGACACTCCTTGCCCGCCGTCATGCGCATCCAGCCTCCCAGCTTGTCAAAAAGCTGAACGGCGGCCTCAAGCCCGGGCGACGTCACACCTTCGCGAACATAGGAGAGGTAACGCCGATGCCGGTATTCAAGGGCGCCCAGCACCATCGCCTCGCGCGAGGGAAAATGACGGTAAAGCGTGCGCATGCTGACACCTGCACCGGCCCTGAGTTCGGGAACGCTCGGTTCGGCGAAACCCCGGCTCCAGAAAACCTCTTCCAGGCGAGCGGCAATATGTTCCTGCGCGTTTTCCATGAGTAAACCTTGGGATTTATACATCGGCTTTTCAAGGAAAACCTTCACCGAAACTTATTGTAAGTAATTTCCCTTAAATAACCACAGATAGAAATTTACAGATTACATTCATTTAACCAAGAAAAACGAAACGGAAAATAAAATCCGAAAACGTATTCTCAAAGGAATGGGAAATAGCTGAACCAGCTAAAAAAAATCAGCAGTCGTTTTGACCTGACGAATACCATTCGACCAGAAAATCAACAAAGGCGCGCACCTTGGCACTCAAGTGCCGGCGGTGCGGATAAACTGCATGAATACCGCGCATCGGCTCCTCATAGGCCTCCAGTAGCGTAACCAGTTTGCCGTCGCGGATGTCTTTGGACACAAAAAACAGCGGCGTACGAAGGAAACCGAGGTTACATAACGCCGCTTCGCGCGCCGCGGCAGCGCTGTTGACTTCCAGCGGGCCTTTCACTGCCACCGACGAACGCTCTCCATTCGTGTAGAAGGCCCAGTTCTGCTTGAAGCGGTAGTTCGTATCGATGATGCAAGGCCGTGTGGAAAGATCGGCGGGCACATTCGGCGCCCCGTAGGTCTCGATCGCTTCAGGCGTGGCGCACACCACGGTGCGAAAGGGAGCAATCTTGCGGGCGATCAGGCTGGAATCTTCCAGTTGGGTGACCCGGACCGCAAGATCGAAACCTTCTTCCACGAGATCGACGAAGCGGTCTTCCAGCCTGAGGTCCAGATTGATTTCCGGATACTTCACCAGAAAATGCATCATGGCCTGGTTCAGCAGGTCGTCGCCCATCGAACGGGGAGCAGAAACACGCAAACGTCCACGGACTTCCTGGTGCGAGGACTGAACCGAGGCTTGCAGATCATCGATACGCTGCAGGATTTCGGCGGCTTCCTTGTAATAGGCTTCGCCGACTTCGGTGAGCGACACCTGACGGGTGGTCCTGTTCAACAGACGCACGCCCAGTTCATCTTCCAGCTCGCCGACATATTTCGAGACCAGCGCCTTGGAACGCCCCATTTCACGGGCCGCTGCGGAAAATCCGTTTGAATCGACAACTTGAATGAAGCAGCGCATCCGCGTGATTGCGTCCATCCGGCATCCTTCCCGTTGGGGCCATTCCAGAAACCCTGCTTAGCGTATTTTCCGGCGGCCGGTCAAAGGCTTCGCCAAAGGCCGGCCTGGCGGGGCGTTTAGTGCCGGGCAGGTCTGGTGCGGCGCCCAAGGCGAGCTGCGCCGATCAGCAGGCGCATGACAAGGAGCCCGCCAAGCGCACCGACACCTGCACTGGCAAAGCCGGCCGGCGTTACCGGAACGGCTGGCTCGTAGTCTTCGGCCGTTGCCTGCGCCAGGGTTGGGTCGAAGCCGCGCGCAAAGATGATCATGCGATCCAGTGGCCCGGCCGTTTCAAGCTCTTCCCTCTGCAGTTTCAGCCTACTCAAGCGGATTTCGGCGTTCAGCATGCTGTCGCCCCGCGCTCTGATAAAGGGATCTTCCGAAGATTTCTGACGCGCTATGGCTTCTGCCGACGTCAGCCCGTAACGAGCGGCGTCACGATTGAAATCGGCCAGAATTTCCTCCAGAGCGTCGATGGCCCCACCAAGTCGCTGGCGATATTGCTGTGTGAACTCCGGCAACTGGGACGTCGCGGTTCCACTCAGCAACATGACAATCAGCATCATGATACGTGCCATCGCGTGTCAGGATCTCCCTTTCCAGGTTACGGCCCGTCAGTCCTGCAGACTGATGATCCCGGCTTCCGCGGTTTCCGTTCCGAAGACCAGCCGAACTCCATCGGCATCCCAGGCCATTGTAGACACCGGCCCCAGGCCCGGGCGCCGCAGCAGTACCTCGGCGTTGTCCTCGAACCGGCACATCAGGATCATGCCGTCCTGATAGCCGACAGCAACGACATCCTCCTTCGGGTGACAGGCAACGGCGCTGACCAGGTTGTCACCCCTTGTGCCCAACTGCAGCGGTGTCTGCCCCATCGGCCCGGTTTTGCCGAAGAACGGCCAGAGGATCGCGGCATTGGCACCGGAGGTCGCCAGATATCGCCCCTTGACCGACCAGCTGAACGATTTGACTTTGGCCGGGTAGCCGGTCATGCGCATGTCCTGGCTGTCCGACAGACGCCAGCCGTGCAACGCGTTTTCCTGCATGGCGGTAACAACATACTTGCCGTCGGGCGAAAAGCTCACGCCCAGATGTGCGCCATTCCAGCTGAGCTCGACCGGTGCGCCGTCCGTGCCGGCCCACCAGAGCGTCGCCCCATCGTAGCGTCCGACTGCCAGCCGCATGCCCTTGGGCGCGAAGGCAAGACCGCCGACGGCCCGTTCATGCGCGAATTCCTTTTCGCGCCCGTCCGCGAACCGCACCCAGGCGGTGCGGCCGCTGGCAAAGGCAAGCGCACCGGACGGTCCGGCAGCGATCAGGTCGATCCACTTGCGCGGCCGTTCGGCAACGCATTCGCTCGATCCGTCCGCCGCACTCAGGAAGATGCAGCCGTCGTCACCCGATGTGATCAGCCCCTTGCCGTCGATTATCGGCTCGGCAGCCAGAAGCCCGGCCTTGTGCGGCTTCAGTTTCGTTTCACCCTGTCCGGACAGGACGATGTCGCCTTCTCCGGACGCAAAAAAGGCCGTTTCTTTCAGATAGCCGGCGCGGACGACGAAGCCGTCCACCTCCACGGGAGCAACTGTCGGCAAGTCTCTTCTTCCTTATTGCGCGGCGCAGGCCTGGAAACTGTCTCTCAGGACATCCCAGTTGAGATCGCGTCCGATGAAGACCAGGCGGCTTTCTCGCGGCTCATCCTCTTTCCAGTCGCGCTGATGATCGCCTTCAACGATCATGTGCACCCCCTGGATGACATAGCGCTGCGGATCCCCCTTGAAGGCAATGATGCCCTTCAGGCGCAGAATGTTTGGGCCTTGAACCTGCGTGACCTGGTTGATCCAGGGAAAGAACATGTTGGGATCAAGGTCGCCTGCCTTCAGGGAAATGCTCTTCACCGAATGGGGATCCTCATCGTGGTGATGATGGTGATGCCCATGTCCATGATCGTGTCCATGGTCATGATGATGGTCGTGGCCGTGATGATGGTGGTCATGGTCGCAGTCCGGACCGCATTCGTCGGCGTGATGACCATGCTCGAGGAAATGCGGATCGAGCGACAGGATCCTGTCGAGATCGAACGCACCCCGATCCAGCACCTTGGCGATCTCGATGCCGCAACGCTCGCTCCGGTGGAGCACGGCATACGGATTGATCGAACGGATACGCGCCTCGACGGTGGCAAGCTCTTCGCCCGAGACGAGATCGGTCTTGTTGATCAGGATGACGTCGGCAAAGGCGATCTGGTCTTCGGCCTCTTCGGTGTCTTCCAGACGCTGCAGCACGTGGCGGGCATCGACAACGGCCACAACCGCATCGAGTTTCGCGGCAGCACGCACATCGTCGTCCATGAAGAAGGTCTGTGCGACCGGAGCCGGATCGGCAACACCGGTGGTTTCGACGATGATCGCGTCAAAGGCATTCTTGCGCTTCATCAGGTTCTGCACAGTGCGGATCAGGTCACCGCGCACGGTGCAGCAGATGCAGCCGTTGTTCATTTCGAAGATTTCTTCGTCGGATTCCACGAGCAGATCGTTATCGATACCGACTTCGCCGAACTCGTTGACGATGACCGCGTAACGCTGACCGTGGTTTTCGGTCAGGATCCGGTTGAGAAGTGTGGTCTTGCCGGCACCCAGATACCCCGTCAAAACGGTAACGGGGATCTGTGCCTGGCTGTCCTGGGTCGCAGTCATTGCGCGCTTTCCTGGCAGAAGATAAAGGGTCGCCCGCCGGTCGGCGGGCCGCTTGGGCGCGAATATAAGCATTTCACCGCCGTATTGGGAGGGCGGTACGGAAATTTCCCTTTTCCCGGCATACCTGTGGACACTCGCCCGAACGCTTTGACCGTTCTTCAGCCTTTTCAAATCCTTGTCCACCGCATTAACGTCGGCTCGAGGAAGCGCGCAAAGGCATGGAGACCAAAATGCTGCACACGATTGGCGGATTTGACCGGATTGGCGAGGAAAACGCATTCGCCGTGCTGGCGCGGGCAACGGAACTTGCCGCACAAGGCCGCGACATCATCAACCTGGGCATCGGTCAGCCGGACTTCAAAACGCCGGATCACATCGTTGAAGCCGCCATCAAGGCCCTGCGCGACGGTCAGCACGGTTACACGCCCGCAACCGGCATTGCCCCGTTGCGCGAAGCAGTCTCCGCCGACCTTCTGAAACGTCACGGAGTGGAGACTGACCCGGGCAACGTTCTGATCGTTCCCGGTGGCAAGGTCACCATGTTCATGGCCATCTTGATGTTCGGCGAACCGGGAAGTGAAATTCTCTATCCCGATCCGGGCTTCCCGATCTACCGCTCGATGATCGAGTTCACCGGCGCCCGGCCCGTGCCGGTTCCGATCCGCGAGGAAAACGACTTTGCCTTTTCTGCCGAAGAGACGCTGTCGCTGATCACCGACAAGACCCGTCTGCTCATCCTGAATTCGCCGGCGAACCCCACCGGCGGCGTCACCCCCCGCGATGAAATTGAAAAGCTCGTCGCCGGGTTGGAACGCTTTCCTGATGTAGCCGTCATGTCCGACGAAATCTATTCGCAGATGACCTATGACGGCATGGAACACGTCTCCCTGCTGGGGTTCCCGTCGCTGCGCGACAGGCTCATCCTGCTCGACGGCTGGTCGAAGACCTATGCCATGACCGGCTGGCGGATGGGTTTTTCCCTCTGGCCCGAAGGCCTGATCGACAAGGCGCGCAAGCTCGCGGTCAACGCGTGGTCCTGTGTCAACGCCCCCGCCCAGTTCGGCGCTCTTGCAGCCCTTACCGGACCGCAAACCGCAGTGGCGGACATGGTTCGGGAATTCGACGGCCGGCGAAAGGTGACCGTTGACGGCCTGAACGCCATCGAGGGCATTTCCTGCCGCGTTCCGCTTGGTGCCTTTTATGCCTTTCCGAATATCAAGCAGACCGGCTGGAAGGCAAAGGCACTTGCATCCGCCCTTTTGGAAGAGACAGGCGTTGCGACCATCGGAGGCCCTGATTTTGGTGTATTGGGCGAAGGCTACATCAGATTGTCTTACGCGAATTCCACGGACAACATACGTGATGCGCTGGGACGGATAGAAAAATTCCTGAACGAAAACCGCAAGAACTGAACACTTGGCATAAATACTGATCGCTAGACCTGACCAAGGTTAACATGCGTATTTTCTTCAAGGAGTCTTCCGTTACGTATCCCTTTTATTAAACTTTTATTGTCTTGAATGACACCGCGACCCGCACAAAGGTCGGACAATGGGGACGGAAATGACCAAGAACATCACTTTGGATCTTGAACAGACGTTCGGCGATTTGAACGAATGTGTCCTCGTGACCAACCCCGAACGCACCATCGTTTTCGTAAACAACGCTATGTCCAAACTGCTGAAGGTGGATCGCGAAAAGGTCGTCGGCACGACAACGAAACGGTTCTTCGCCGATCCGAACCAGTTTGCCCAGATGGCGGAACTCTACCAATCGCCAACGGATCACCGGAACCGCAAGGCCTATTCAATAGATCTGGCGCTCGAAGACGGGTCGACCGTATCCGTCGAGGTTGTCAGCGCACCGCTGTTCGATACAGATCACACATTGACCGGCATCCTGTTTATCGCGCGGGATCAGGCGGAACGAAAGGCGCTGGAAAGCAAACTGAGCGACATCGCCTTGACGCTTGAAGATGCGCTGGACGCAATTTCGGAAGGATTCGCACTCTACGACAAGGATGACCGGCTGGTTATCTGCAACGACAATTATCGCGAGATCTATGCCCATTCGGCACCGGCCATGTTCCCCGGCAATCGTTTCGAGGACATCCTGCGGTTCGGCCTGAACCGCAAGCAATACGAGACGGGCGGCAAGACGGACGACGAATGGTTGGCGGAGCGCCTCGATCGGCATCAGGCCGGCGATGGCTCGATCCTGGAGCAAAACCTCAGTGACGGCCGCTGGCTGCGCATTTCGGAAACCCGCACCCGCGCCGGCGGCATCGCCGGCATCCGGTTCGACATCACGGAACTCAAACACGCTCAGGCCAAGGCGGAAAACGCCTACAAGAACCTTTCGCTCATGGCCGACAACATTGTCGCCAGCGTCACCGAGGTCGATCTGGAGGGCAGATGCGTCTTCATCAACAAGACCGCGTGTGACTGGTTCAACGAAAAACCGGAAACTCTCATCGGCACCCGGCTTCGTGACCGCTTGCCCTGGAAGGAACGCGAAGCCGTTCGCACGATCTTCGAGGAAGTGATGAGCGGTGAGAAGGTTTCATCGGAAGTCAGCTTCCATTTTCCCGACGGCATTTTGCGCGAATGCCTGATGAGCTGTAACCCGCGCTTCGGCGATGATGGTGCCGTTGAAGCTATCGTGGTGCTGATTTCCGATATAACCGACCGGAAGAAAACGGAACGTACGCTGGCCGAGCTTTACGCCATCACCTCGACCCGCGAGCTAGGCCACGAAGACAAGATTGCCGAAATCCTGCGTCTGGGGACCGAACATTTCGAGGTTCCCTTCGGCATTATCAGTCACGTGATTGACGACCACTACACGATCACACACGCCCAGAGCCCGGAAGGAGAACTCGTTCCGGGCACTACGTTCCCGTTGCAGGACACCTATTGTCTGTTGACGCTGAAGTCCGAAGAGCCGATCGCGACCGCAAATGCCGCGAGCTCGGAGTTCGCCAGGCATCCCTGCCACGAGATCTTCAAGTTGGAGACGTACATCGGCGCCCCGATTCTCGTGGATGGTGAAGTTCATGGGACAATCAACTTCACCGCCCCGGACGTGCGCAAAAGGGCATTTTCCCCGTCGGATCTTCAGATCGTGCGTCAGTTCGCGGACTGGGTCGGACATGAGATCGCCCGCCAGCGCGATCACCAGGCCCTGATGAACGCCAAGATCAACCTGGAGCGGGTCGCCAGCATCGACGACCTGACCCAGATCCTGAACCGCCGCGCTTTCCTGGAACGGGCCAATACAGAAGTGCAACGCTTCCGCCGCACCAAACGCCCCTTCACGGCTGTGATGATGGACATCGACAAGTTCAAGCAGATCAACGATCTGTACGGCCATGCCACCGGCGACGAGGTTTTGAAAAAATTTTCCGATACCGTCAGCAGCGCCCTGCGTGCTGTCGACATCTTCGGCCGGGTCGGCGGCGAAGAGTTCTGTATGATCCTGCACAACGCCGAAATCGAAGATGCCATGCTGGTGTGTGAACGCCTGCGGGTGAAGATTATCGAGGAATGCCAGCTCGACATCGTCAAACAGACGGTCACCTGCAGCATGGGCCTTGCCACCGTCGCCCGCGAAGATCTGGAATTTTCAACCCTCATGCAAAAGGCCGACACGGCGCTTTATGAGGCAAAGGCGACGGGCCGCAACAAATGCGTTGCCCACAAGAGTTCGTATCCGGAACACGCTCCGGCCCTCTGACCGGCCCAGACCGTCTGGCCTGCTCGCGGCCACGTTTGACACGCGATGCCGTAGCGTTTTCCCGGCTTCCCGCGCAAAACTGCGCGCTAATTCGAACCCAACGCGCCAATATGTCGCATCGGGACGTATTCTTGCCGTTCTTTTGACGCCGCCCTCCGTATATGCAACAGTAGTGTAATCGTAGCGGAGCGGGACAAGACGACATTACACTAGAATGCAATACTGAAGCGGACCCTCCGCGCAAGGACCTCTACGGCTTGAATCTTGTATATTCTTGCCTGAACAGATCTTGGAGGGACATTTGTTCACAAAAATACTAGTTCCGATTGACCTCAGTCATGCGGATAAACTTGAAAAAGCCATCGCAACGGGTGCTTATATAGCAAAAACCAATAGTATTCCCGTGGTATTTGCGGCGGTAACTTCAAACACCCCAAGCGCCCTTGCCCACACTCCGGACGAGTTTCGGGAGAAGCTGGCTGCCTACGCTGCCGCAGAAGGGCAGAAACACGGGATCACCGCTACCGGTCATACCGTTTTCTCTCACGATCCGGCTGTCGACCTGGAAAACGCGATTCTGAAGGCTGTTCACGATACCGGCGCGGATCTCGTGGTCATGGCAACGCACATCCCGCACGTGCCGGATCACTTCTGGCCGTCGAACGGTGGACGCGTCGCGAGCCATGCAGATGTTTCCGTCTTCCTCGTGAGATAACCCGTTTCCCGAACAAAAGGAGCGCTCCCATGAGCGACAATCAAGGCATTCCGGATCCGGAAGGCGCCGCCAATCTCATCGACACCGAATACGAGATTGGCCAGGACAACATCGAAACCTCTGTCGGCCCTTTCAGCCTCGACATCCACAATCCGGTTTTCCTGGTCTCTGGCCTGACCATCGTTGCCTTCGTCTTTCTGACCCTTGCCTTTCAGACCGAAGTCGGCCCGATGTTCGATCATCTGCGCAAGTGGCTGACATCGAACCTCGACTGGTTCTTCATCATCTCCGGCAACGTCTTCGTCCTCGTCTGCCTGGCGCTGATCGTCACTCCCCTCGGCAACGTCCGCATCGGTGGCAAGGACGCCGAGCCCGACTATACCTACTTCGGCTGGTTCGCCATGCTGTTCGCCGCTGGCATGGGCATTGGCCTGATGTTCTTCGGCGTTCTGGAACCGGTCTATCACATGGCCTTTTCCGAGCCGATCGGTGTGCCAAAGCCCTTCGACGCCGACGGCAATATCATTCCGGAAAATGTCGCGGCCGCGAAGGCCATGGGCATGGCCGCAACCATCTTCCACTGGGGCCTGCACCCCTGGGCGATCTACGCCGTGGTTGCACTCGCTCTTGCGATCTTCTCCTTCAACAAGGGCCTGCCGCTGACCATGCGCTCGGTATTCTATCCGATCTTCGGTGAGCGCACCTGGGGCTGGCCGGGCCATGTCATCGATATCCTGGCCGTATTCGCGACCCTTTTCGGTCTTGCGACCTCACTTGGCTTTGGCGCCCAGCAGGCAAATGCAGGTCTCGATTTCGTCTTCGGCATTCCTGTCAGCACCACGGCACAGGTCGTGTTGATCATCGGCATCACCGGCGTTGCGCTTGTCTCGGTTCTGCGTGGTCTCGACGGCGGCGTGAAAGTTCTGTCGGAAATCAACATGCTGATTGCGGCTCTGCTGCTGGTCTTCGTGATTGCCGCTGGTCCGACCGCAACACTGGTCTCCGACTTCTTCTCCAACATTTTTGCCTACGGTAGGGAAATCGTACCGCTGTCGATGCCGTTCGGCCGCGAGGACGACAGCTTCCGCCAGGGCTGGACATCGTTCTACTGGGCCTGGTGGATTTCCTGGTCGCCGTTTGTCGGAATGTTCATTGCACGCGTCAGCCGTGGCCGCACTGTTCGGGAGTTCATCGTCTGCGTCCTGATCATTCCGACCATCGTGTCCGTAATCTGGATGACAGCGTTCGGCGGCACCGCCATCGAACAGGTCCTGGCCAGCAACGACAGCCAGGTGCATGAATACGTGATCGCGAGCTACAGCCCCGAACTGTCGCTGTTCGGCATGCTTGCCGATCTGCCGATGGCATCGATCACCTCGTTCATCGCCATCATTCTGGTCATCGTGTTCTTCGTCACCTCCTCGGACTCCGGCTCTCTGGTGATCGACACGATCACGGCAGGCGGCAAGGTCGATGCGCCGGTGCCGCAGCGCGTGTTCTGGTGCACCTTCGAAGGTCTGGTCGCCATCGCGCTTCTGCTTGGCGGGGGCCTGGGAGCCCTGCAGGCAATGGCGGTCTCGACCGGGTTCCCCTTCACGATCGTGCTGTTGCTGGCCTGTTACGCCATCTTCAAGGGACTGGCTGACGAGCCGCGCTGACCTGAGACAGCAGGAACACCTGGAACGGGCGGCTCTGGCCGCCCGTTTTTGCATCCGAACATGACGAGCCACGTTGCAGTCATCGCGGACAGGCGAAGCGCGAGGCGGAATCAGGGAACCGCCGCCTCAAAATTTTTTGGATTGTTCCAGACCCGCGCGAGGCGAAGGGCGACCGGATGATCTGACGGCCTCTAAAAAGCAGGCGGCAACCGCCAGTCGACTTGTCTAGTCGGCCAGCTTGGGGGCCAGTCGCACGCCGGGAGGCGGCGAGCTTTCACGGATCCGCACATCGGGTTCGATCACGATGGGCGTATTGGGCACGCGGTCACCCGCGATCTGGCGCAGCAGGGTCAGTGCTGCCAACCGTCCGATCTTGTCCGGCTGGGCTGACACCGTCGTCAGCGCGGGCGTACGCGCATCGGCGCCGTCGATATCGTCGTAACCGGTAATCGCCATGTCCGGCCCCGGCTCGATCCCCGCTCGCCGGAACGTGGTCATCATTCCAAGGGCGACGAGATCGTTGAAGCCGACGATGGCTGTGGGGCGATGTTCGGCTTCCAGGATCTTCGGCACTGCGGCCCGGCCATCGGCCTGGGTCATCAGCTCAGGCAGGTCAAGCTGGTTTGCGGGATCGATCCCCGCTTCTTCCAGCGCCTTGCGCCAGCCGGCATTGCGGTAGCGGCCAGTCGAGCTGCCACGGCGACCGCCAACCATGGCGATGTCCTTGTGCCCCTGTTTGATCAGGTGCTTGGTGATCTGATAGGTGCCGGCAAGATCGTCACCGCGTACGCACGGTGCCCAGACCCCCGGAACCTCGCGCGCCACCAGCGTCACGGGTATCCCCTGGTCCACCAGCCTGTTGATCTCTTCGGCCGAAGTTCCGACCGAAGGACACAGGATCAATCCGTCCGCGCGGTGCTGCAGCAGCGTGTTGACGAACGCACGCTGGCGTTTGACGTCGTCACGGTGGTTACAGATGAAGATCATCTGCCCCTGCTCTTCCAGAACATCCTCGAGCGCAGAAAAGACTTCGGCGAAGTAAGGGTTCAGGATGTCATGAACGGCAACGCCCACAATCTGGCTGCGGGCGGTTCTGAGAGAAGCCGCCGACCGGTTGTAGATATATCCGATCTCCTCCGCGGTCTGCTTGACCTTCGCCCTGGTTTCCTCGGCAACAAGCGGACTGTCCCGAAGCGCCAGCGACACGGTTGCCGTGGAAATACCGAGCTGGTCGGCAATGTGCCCGAGAGTGAGCCTTTTACCAGGCTTTTGCGGAAATTCCGGCTGGGAGGGAGGGGAACCGTTGTCTTCAGACATTCCTATTTCTCAATAACCGCAGCGGCGTTGGGAGAGACCGTTATAGCCCTCTCCCCTCTGGGTAAACAGGTTTTTCTGTTTTTCCGAAGTTTGGGATCGAAGCCCCTCACAGAGATCAGCGCCGTCCAGCGGGAGCGGAATCGTCGAATTCCTCACGTAGATTGACGACAACCCTGCGGTTCTGCGACTGACAGGTGACTTTGTCGCAATCCGTTACCGGACGCTCCACGCCATACCCCTTCACCCACATGCGCTTGGGATTGACCCCCAGCTTGACCAGTTCGGCCATGACCGCGTTCGCCCGTTGGGTCGACAATGTCTTCTGCGCAGCCTCGCTGCCCGGATCGTCGGCGTGGCCCTGGATCTTGACCAGCCACTTCTTGTTCGACTTCAGCCACTTGGCCTGATTTTCGATTGTGATGCGGGCCTCATCGGTGACCACAGCCGAGCCCTGGTCGAAATAGACCCGGCGACCGACATTGATGATGAATTCCTCTTCCGAACCCGACGAAATATTTCCGAAACCGGCGGCCGGTGCGTTGGTCACATCGGGTGACGACAATCCACCGGCGCTATTGCAGCCGGCCACTCCAAATCCGATCATGAGCGCAAAAACTGCGCCCCGGCCGATCCGGCCAAATGTATTTTCCAAGGAAGCCCCCAAATCCTCTTTAAGTTTCCCCCTCGCCCGGCAGCCCACAGCCCCTTCGACTGCAGCTCCGCCGGTCGATTGCAAATTGCTCCGGATGAACGGGCTCAGCCCGCTTTCTCTCCAAGATGCTCCAGCACCAGAACGCCGGTCCCCTTGGGGCAGCGCTGGTAAAGGTCGACAATGTCTTCCGGGAACATGCGCACGCAGCCACTCGACACATCATGGCCGATGCTCCAGGGCTCCAGCGTGCCGTGCAGCCGGTACCCAAGGTCGCTTCCATCCCGGTAGAGATACAAGGCCCGTGGCCCGAGTGGATTGTTGGCAGCTCCGCCTTCGACCATTCTTGGAAGATCCGGCTGCCGCTTCAGCATCTCCGGTGGCGGCACCCACCGCGGCCAAAGGGCCTTGCGGTCAATCCGGGCGCGGCCGAACCACTGGAAGCCTTCACGCCCGACGCCAACGCCATAACGAAGCGCGGTGTTGTTTTCCCATACCCAGTACAGGAAGTGATTGTTGGTATCGACCACCACGGTGCCGGGCGGCTCGTCACTGAAATACTTCACCATCTGTCGATGCCAGACGGGATCGATCTTCTTGAAGTTGGTTCTTCTGTATTGAAACCCGCTATCTTCCTGATAGCCACTGAAATAAGCGTTTGCAGCTGCATTGGCGTGCGCCACCTGCGGCAAGGCCAATGTGCCTGCCGTGGCTGCTGCCCCTGTCAAGAACCTGCGGCGGTTCAGCTCCATCCCACACCTCCCTTAAAGGCTGGCGATCCTTCCTGACCGGCGGTTGTTTTAACCCCGGCGGGTATTAAGACGGGAACTATCCAATCCCGTCAACCGCCTAAGGCCAGCGTACGGGCAGATGCAGCCTTGATCAGATCCCCTTCACGCGTTCCCGGTAGAGGATGTAGAGGCCGGATGCGACGACGATGGCTGCTCCGAGAATGGTCGTATACGTGGGCACGTCATCGAAGATCAGGAAGCCAAGCGCGATCATCCAGACAATCTGCGTATAGATGAAGGGCGCCAGCACCGGTGCAGGCGCGATCCTGTGCGCCATGATGAACAGGAAATGCCCACCCGCACCAAAAGCGCCGGTCGCGAACAGCAGAACCCATGTCCACAGGTCCGGAGGCGTGACCCAGACCGAGATACCAGCCGGCGCCATGGCAATGGCTGCGACAATACCTGAAATGATCAGCATTCCGGCAGAGCTGTCTGTTGCCGTGAGCTGTCGCGTCAGCAGCGCATAGACCGCGTAAAAGGACATGGCCGCAACCGAATAGATCGCCGCCCAGTGCATCCCGCCAAGTCCTGGCCGGGTGACCACCAGAACCCCGATGAAGCCGACAATGATCGCAATCCAGCGGCGTAATCCGGCCCATTCCCCGAGAAGCGGCCCGGCAAGGGCGGTGATGACGAATGGCGCGGCGAACATGATCGACATTGTTTCGGCCAGCTGCAGGTAACGAACCGCCAGGAAGTTGAAAATGGTGGTACCGAGCAGACAGAACGACCGCACGATCTGCAGGACCGGCCGGTTCGTCTTCAGGAGCGAAGGTTTCTTCCAGACCTGGAACAGGACCAGCGACAGGATCACATGACTGACGAACCGCATCCAGACGATCTGCAGCGTCGGCAGACTGGCCGACATGTATTTGGCCGTTGCATCCAGAACGGAAAAACTGAGGCAAGCCAGCACGATGAGACCGATCCCGGCGAGCGGCGCCGTGGCAGCGGCGGCATTGCCGGTCGAACGGTGCTGACTGTCATGCGCCATCGGCGGCGGCCCTTTTCAAACGATCATCCGCAGATGAAAAAGAGAGTAGCGGACATGTCCCGGCAGGAACGGTCCGGTTGAGATAATTGCACCAACCCACTACCTAACCTTAAAAGACAAGCGGGGACGGTTATGCCGGTTGCAGAAATTGAAACATGGCTGGGACGCCTTTCCATTACGGAAGTTGACGGCGCAATCACCCAATTACACTGGAACGGGCCCTCTGGCAAAGAAGAAACACCGTTGCTCAAGGAAGCGGCACGCCAGGTACAGGCCTATCTCGCGGGTGATCTGAAAACCTTCGACCTGCCGCTCGCCCCGAAAG
Source organism: Labrenzia sp. C1B70 (assembly GCF_000475395.1). Lineage (NCBI taxonomy): Bacteria > Pseudomonadati > Pseudomonadota > Alphaproteobacteria > Hyphomicrobiales > Stappiaceae > Labrenzia > Labrenzia sp. C1B70. The sequence continues at coordinate 68,418 of NZ_AXCE01000010.1, read as the reverse complement.
GCGGCGAGCTGCACCAGGCGGTGTTCAAGGCGATGCTCGCAATCCCCTATGGCGGAACCCGCACCTATGGCGACCTTGCCAGGGAACTGGACACATACGGACAGCCGATCGGCCAGGCCTGCGGCGCCAACCCGATACCGATCATCATCCCCTGCCACCGGATCCTATCGGCGAACGGCCTTGGCGGATATTCCGGCTCGGGCGGTACGGAAACAAAGATCGCCCTTCTGAAACTGGAGGGTGGCTACCCGTTCCTGGTCTAGCGCAACTCAAGTCGTCGATGTCAAACACCTGCCACTCCGGCCCTGTCGATAAAGGCAAAGACCGGAGCGGCGGCAGGCTCACATTTTCTCACAGGACCAGAGAGTCCGCTCCCGTGATCTCGACAAACTGCGGTCGGCTGTCGGGCAGCTCAAGCTCGTCTGCAAGCGCTGCCAGCGGATCTGCATCCCTCAACGGTCCGAAATCGAAGCCCGACAGGTCTTCCAGAAAGGCAACGGACACCTGGAACGTCTTGTACTCACCAAAGGCGAACCCTTCGACAGCTTCCGACTCGCGGCGGTCCTGCAGGTATTTCTGAATGGCCTGTCCCTGGCTTAACAGATAGGCGGTCGCGTGAAGGCGAAGACTGCCGTCGTCCTGCAAGGCATCCATCACCACCACTTTCCAGTACTGCAGGGGCAGATTGATGCCGACCCCGTCGAGGAACGGATCCTCGTCATCGTCGAAAAGGGGGCCGGTAAAGACCGTTGCACGGAAGGCATGGGTCTTTGTGCTGTCGAGGATATGGTTTTCCAGACCTTGCCAGGTGGACCGGTTCTGGTTGAGGGAGGAATGCTGCGGCGAGGCGTTCGTGTAGTGGAACGTATCGTCGTTTGCCAGTTGCGCCACCGGGCGGTCATCGCCCCAGTTAGGGTCCTCGCGCCGGACCATGTGTCCCCGGTCCAGATCTCCCGGGAAGTCGCCCTTGCCGAGCTGCGCTTCCACCGGAATGCGCCGATCGAAAAACCACTTGTCCGGTTTCTTGCGTTTGATCTTGATTGCCTTTTCGCCGTCGATGTTGACGCCAGTGACCACGGGGCTTCTGCGATCGACATCATAGAGAAGCCCGAAGTGGGTATAGCGCAGCTCATGCGGACGGCCAGCGAGCGCATCCGTCGGGCTGGCCAGATTGAACATGCCGTCCGGCAACTTAGGAAAGTCGACCTTTTTCGACAGGAAGTTGGGATCGTAGCCGTTCCGGCCGATAAAATGGTTCGGGTCGTGGAAACCGTCGGCCACCTCCTGTTCAAGGCTAGCCTCGACCAGAACCTGCGTGGGCCGGTTGCCTGAAAGAAGGTCCCGCAGCGTGCTCGCCCTGACAGCGCTGTTGGCAATTCCATAGGCTCCGGCGAAGTGCAACCCCACCACCTTGTTGCGATCAAGGCTCAGGATCGGCGAGCCGGAGTTTCCACCGAGCGTGGTGCAATCGTGGCTGAGCACGGTTCCCGGCGCAACCGGCATCATCTTGCCCGGAGCAAACCGCTTCACATCGTAGAGGCCCTTGAAATACTTCTCCATTTCGGTGCGGTCGTTTCGGCTGTCGAAGGCCGGATAGCCGATCACCGCGACGATCTCGTCCGTTTCCGCGTCCGTATCCACCAGAGGCAAGGGCGCCACGGCGAAGCCGGCAGGTTTTTCGATCCGCCCGATCGCGACATCGGCGCTGGCATCATCTGCAAGATAGGTGAAGCGAAGGATCTCGGCCGGGCGCTCATCTGACGGCAACGCGCCAACCTCTTCGTTGAAATCCACGCGCGCACCGTAACGGACCATCGTGAAGGGCGAACGCATGAAGACGCCCTCTCCCCTGGCGTTTCGGCGTGCGACAATCTTGGCCACGTGCCGGTTGGTCACAACCAGAAGATGCCGGCCATCGGCTTCTTCTCCGACCACCCAGGCGGTTCCGCCCCAGGTCATCGAGTGGTTGATGAATTCAACCCGCCCGACCGAGCCGATCCAGTGTTCGTTCCGCTTGATCTTGATGTCTATGTCGGCACCGAACTCATCCGGCAGCGGGATCAGCGAGACCGCGCCGTTTTCAACGACCATCGGCGGCCGGGTAACCAGTCGCACGATGGCTTCCAGTTGCGTCAACGGCGTGCCGGCGGCTTCAAGCTGGCCGAGGGACATATCCAGCGCATCAAGCGTATCCGGTATGTCCAGTCCAAGTTGCTCAACAAAGGGGTGTCCTGCCTCGATGGCGCGTTTCGCAGCCTCAAGCCGTCCGCCCGATTTCAATGCTTCGAGCCGTCCCTGACTTTCCAATGATGCTCGCGTGTTCATGGAAATTCCTCCAATATCAATGTCTGTATTATTGTCCGGTATTCCCCATAGGTTCGGGCTTCGACGAGGCTTGCGGCCTCGCCGGAAACACGGAACCTGAACAGTGCCCGGTTCTCTCCTTTCTTTCGTGTTTGACGAACCTGCAAACGCACGCGACTAGAACAATGTCGACACGTCGACCGGTTCGTTTCTTTTCGCAGCATCAGCCCCGATCACGGCCAACGCCGCTGTCAAGGCTGGCCCCATGAGCCTGGGTGCAAGGGCAGCTGCAATGTCCTGGGCAGAGCCCGCGGTCATCGCCATTGCCAGAGGCCGCATCAGCCGCCGCTCGAAAACACTCCGGGCACGCCGGGCCCCTTCTTCCGTGTCGGGATAGTCGGCCGCATAGGCCAATCGCCGCAACAGCGACCGGGCGGTTGCCGGCGGATCCTTCCGCGAAAGCAGACTGTTGACCCGCGCCATCAGCAAGACATCGCTCTCGCCGTTGCCCCAGTAAGACGGCGGCGTACCCGGGTAGGACCAGATACCGCCACTGAAGCGACGCCAGCGTTCGGCCGCCCGCGCAACCGTCGGCGCATCCGGAACAGCATTGAACACTGCAAATGCCCCTACCCAGTCGCAGGTAAGGCCCAGTGCTCCCAGAATTTCCGGTCCTTCGATCTCGATGTCGCTGGAATAGCGTTCGAAACTGTCGAAGAGATCAGGCGTTCCCAGCATCTCCAGCGTTTCATGCAACCCCTCGTAAAAGCCCCGCAGATATTGCGCCATGCGCGGACTGTGCTGAATGCGTGCAAGAACGCTCAAGGGCGCGATCGCAGGGTTCATTCGGGCAATGGTGTGCTGATCGGTGTCGGGATGCTGCTGTCCGGTCATAATCGCAAAGCGCTCGGCGCGGTTGGCACCCTGCCGGATTGCATCTGCCGGGTACTCCGAAACTCTCTCACCGAACCTGAAAACGGACATGGCAACCGGATCCAGGATCTCCACATACTCCGGCCGCCCTTCCTGGCTGGCCATGAGAGCGAATTCCAGCGCCCCCTTCAGGGCAATCCTGGAACCCTCGGAACGCGCCTGCCAGGCTGTTGCCGCCAGTTTTTCATCACCACGCAACCGGGCGACAAGTCCGTCGAAATCCGCTTCCGCCTCGATTTCCAGCAGGACCAGCCCGTAGAGGCCCGGGTCTTCCCGGCTCAATCGTTCCAGCAAGGATTTCGGCAGCTTCCGCCAAAGGGACATGGCCCGCGCCCACTGGCCGGAGAGCCAGAAATAGGCAAGCGTGGCAGCAGCTTCGGGACGGGAAGGTGACGGATTTCGCGGAAAGGCGTTGTTGAGGGTGAAGATATGATCGGCCTCGAACACATCTCCCCGCCGAAGTGTCAGTTCGAGTTCGCGGATCAGCTCCGGCTCGACCTCCTCCGCTTTCGAAGTCGGAACCGGTTCGGATGTTCCCTGCTCGCTGCTGGTATAGCGCGCCCGGCGCGAGCGCTCGCCGCGCTCCTGCAGGATGGCATTCGTCGCCGGAAGTGGAAGCTCGTCCAGTTCATCTTCGCTGAGGCCCGCAACGTCGGCTGCGGTGAATTCGGGCATCGGGTCTCCGGCCCGCGTCGCCTGGAAGGCATGATAGAGCGCGGTCTCACGGTCAAACCCGGCAAACCAGTTTGCCGCCGCCCGGTCTATTCTTGCGGCCAGCTCCGGCTTTTCGACGTAGAGCATGGGCAGGATTTCCCGCCGCAGGTCGCTGCGGTGTTTCAGCCAGTCCTGACCGTCAACGGCCACCAGCCAATGGTGGCTGCTGAGTTCCTGCCAAAGTCGCCTGGACGCAGCTTCATCGATATCCTCACCGAGCCCGAGCGCCGGCGCCAGAACGAACTGGATTGCCTCGGCGCTGATCCGGCGCAGGACAAGACCAGGGTGTGCCAGCTTCGCCAGCAGCGGGTCGTCAATGCGCGAAAGGATAGCCCGGTAAAGATAGGCTTCCGTGATGCTGCCTGCTTCGCCGTATTCCAGTTCACCCGGATCGAAGTCCTCCGCCTGCGTTACCTTGGCTGAAAGCCGCAGCATCAGCGGGTTGCCACGCGAAAGTTCGAAGATCCTGTCATGCAAATCCGGGGGAGCCCCCAACTTGTCCAGAAGATTGCGGGATTCCGTCTCGCTCAGGCCTTCCAGCTCCAGAGGCGGTCCCTCGATGCGTTTGCGGACGGAATCGAGCGCATCTCCCCGTCCGGCCGCAATGATCGAGATCGGCGACAGCCCGGCCCGCACCAGATTGTCCAGAACCTCGAACAGCAGAATGGGCCGGGTTTCGCCATGACCACGCAACACTTCAAGCGTATCCAGCACCAGGACCACCTGCCCGCCATGCGACCGCACCGCAGCGCCCATGGCATCGACCAGCTCGGTCGGCAAAAGTGTACTGCTCACCGTCGTGCTGGTCGTTTCCGCATTGCCGGAATACTTGAGCCTCAGGTCGCGCAGTCTGGGGGCTTCGTCTGTCAGGATATCGCCCAGCTGGCGGGAGAGCTCATGCACCAGCTTGTCGGGATCTTCCAGGTTCAGCCCGCGCCGGTCGAAGTCCAGGCGCAGAACGATTGGCGCCTTTTGAACAGACCTGTGTTCCGCCATTGCCCGGTCAATCAGAAAGGATTTGCCGATGCCCGGCAGGCCGGTGATGAACAAGGCGCTGACAGGTGTTTTTTCCTGGGGCCGCGTGCACCAGTCGAGCAAGCGGGCCAGTTCCTTCTCCCGGCCAAAAAACTCCCGGCTCAGCATGGCATTGGCCCGCCTTGCGGCATCCACGCGGTTCATGACACCGCGCAGGCGCACCAGCAACGGATAGGCAGGCGCACTCGGTCCGGCCCTGTCGAGGTCATCGGATATCTCTTCGATCCGTTTGAGCTGATCCTGCTCGGGCAGATCCGGAGTCTCCGCAATCAGTCGTTCGATGGTCTCCTGCGAGAACGGTTCGTCACCACGCAGGGCTCTGGCAACAGGTGTGTCTTCCTCCGGTGTTTCGATGGTCTTGAGCACACCATGGCGAGGCCCGTTGCGAAGAGACCAGACCGGCTCGGAGGAAATTTCCAGGACGACCTTGTTGAGCTCTGTCAGCAGCCGGGCAATCGTCAATGGCGTCAGCTTGTCCTGCAAGACCTTGGAGGCCGCCTCCACCGCATCACGCGGCGTGAAGGTTTTGCGCGTTGCGGCAAACCGCATGGCCGCCTTCAGGCCTTCCGCGAGCTGGTCACCGTCCTTGCTCATGGCGATGATGCTCCTTCGGCCGGAAGCAACGGTGCGAGAGACCTTTGCAGATTTTCCGAGACGGTTTTCACTTCCGCACTGCGATAGACCGCTCCCTGGGCTTGCACGCCGTGAAGGGCCTGCATCAGAACGAAATCGACCACATGCGTCGGCAGGCCAAGCCCCAGCGATCGGTTGATCGCCTCAAGCGTATGACGCACATCCTCGCGGTCGAACTGGCCGATGTAATCCACCATCACCCCCGGCCCGGTCAGCGCACTGGCATTTTCCGCCTTTGGCCCCGGAACGCTGTATGTCTCTCCACCGGCCATGACAAATCGAAGGCGCGTATCGCTCAGGATCATTGCCAGAAGCAGTTCCAGTTGCTGTTGTGCCGCCTTGCGCAAGCCTCCGCGCGGATTGTCGAAATAAATCCAGCTCGGCTTGTCCGCAGTAGCGCCGGTCGTCTTGGCCAGGAGGTCCACCAGTTGTCTGGCGCGGTCCTTGTCGCTTGCCCCTTCACTGGTTTCGTCGTCCGCAGCCCCCGGCCGTGCCAGCAGCGGCGTTCCGCCGTGCAATCTCTCGTTCAGCGTTTCCAGCAGGTCTTCCATTCCCAGAGACAGTTCAACCCTGAACACCTGCGCCGTTTGACCGTTCTGCGCCAGAACCTGACACAAGAGATCGTAGGAAAATTCCAGTCCCGTCGTCTGGTCGATCTCCATCCGCTTGATCCAGATCCCGCGCAAGTGACGGGCGGCTCCCCGCACAACGTCATGGATGGCATGACAATAGCGTTGCCGCCCAATAATCAGATGACCATCGACACGCCCCGTCAGCGAATAGATGTAAGGCGGAGCCCGGTCCTCCGCAATTGCCTGGGTAAATTCCTCTATGCCGGCGAAGGTGGCGTAAGGAACGATCTCGGAAACGCCGTTCAGCTGTCCCTGATGGAAGCCGGCGAATGCAAGATCCGTGTCGAAAACCGACCCTCCTGACGACCCGGGTCTGGTGACACCGTCCTCCCATTCCAGTTGGATACGAGGCGGATCATCGATCGTCGCCCGACCGGTAACGAAGGTGACGCCCCTGCCTTTGTCGTCCTGTCTGTGGCTCAGGCAAAGCTTTCTCCGCCCGGTGATCCACGCCGGAGGTTTCGCCGGCAATTCGTAATACGTTGTCATCGGTTGCTCGATGGCGAGCAAGGCGACATCCGGGTTGGCACGCAGGATATCCCCGTCCTGCAGACCGACATCCCATTGATCGTCATGACAAGGCATCTCGAAACGCACACCAAGCACGCGCAGCGATTTGCTCCCTTCTTGCGTGCGAACCGTGAGGCCGGACCGGCGCTCCTTCCGCTTGTCCTTGACTGTCACATGCCAGGCGGTCAGCGCGAGCCGGTGAGACACGAGTGTCGCGATACCGCAAAACCCTATTTCATCGAAAACATACAGCTTGAAGCCCAGCATCTTGTGCGCGAAATCGCCGAGATCCTCGAGGTCGAAATTGGCGGCGTTGATCGGCTCGATTGGTTGGGTGAGGTGGAACATGAACTCCCAGCCGAGATTTTCCTCGTTCAGAAAATCAGCCAGCAGTTCTTCAAGAGGCTGCCCGGTGATGCCCGCCGTGCTGCGCAAGGCGTCCAGCGTCATCAGGGAATCCGTGAAGCCCTGAACCCGGCGCAACACCCTGTCGACAGCCGCTTCATTCTGCTCCAGATGCTGCTTCAGCTCTGCACTGGTTACCGGCATGACCAACACCGTATCGAGAACCGTTAAATCAATCGAGCCTGTCTCTTCGAGCCGACACGTCAGTCAACCGCCGACGGTCGGATGAGAATATGCGTCTTGTCGGTCAAAATACGGCCAACCGCACGTTCTCCCAGGCTTCGGAACCCAAGGACACAATTATAGCGTCATTCAAGCTGAAAATAAACGCACAAGTATACGCCGCCTGATGCGGCTGCAGACGCTGAAAAGGACGATCCTGCGCTCGCAGCAAAGCAACAGGTATCGTCCTCCTTACACTCGTCCTGACGCCGAAACCCGTTTACCGAACGAATTCGACGGTCACGAAAACAAGTTCCGCTTCGCCCGTGTTGGTGAGATCGTGCACGAAGGCCGTATCCGGCGACAGATCTGACATATGCCGGGTATCACCCGCCCTGTAGGTCACGTCCAGAATGCGGCCATCCGCCTGACGAGAAGTCGCCTTGCCATCGGTCAGGACGCTCCAGAAATAAGGCCGCTCGTGCCGGTGGGCGGGCAGCGTCTCTCCCGGCGCCAGTCGAAGATGCCAGACTTTCACGCCGTTTTCTTCCGACACCAGATGCGTCCCGACCCTGTCGGTCGCCATTGCGATCTCTGCCTTGCTCATTGGGTTGGTCATGCTGCCACCGGATAGCTTGTGTAACCTGCGGCATCTCCACCGAAGAGCGTCGACCCATCGAAATCGGCAAGCGGCAATCCGTCCGCCAGGCGGCGCGGAAAGTCCGGGTTCGCGATGAAAGAACGACCGAAGGCAACGAGGTCCGCATATCCATCTGCAAGGATCCGGTCTGCCTTCACCTTGGTATAGCCGCCGGCAACAATGACGGTACCGGAGTAGACCTCTCGCAAGGCAGCCCGGAAGCTTTCGGGCGTTTCAGGCGCGTCGTCCCAATCGGCCTCGGCAAGATGAACATAGGCAAGACCGATTTTGTCCAGTTCCCCGGCGAGCTTCAGGATCGTCTCAGGTGCTGCCGGATCGTCCATGCCACGCTGGGTGATGAAGGGTGAAAAGCGAATGCCGGTCCGCTCCGCCCCGATGACTTTTGAAACGGCTTCGGCCACTTCCCGCGCAAACCGGATGCGGTTTTCCTGACTGCCGCCATAAGCGTCCGTCCGCCGATTGGAGGTCGATCTCAGGAATTCGTCGATCAGATACCCATTGGCGGCATGGATCTCGACACCGTCAAACCCGGCTGCCCTGGCGTTGGCTGCAGCTGTCCGGTAGTCCTCGATGATGGCAGAAATTTCCTCGGCCGTGAGTGCTCGCGGAACGGGACATTCGATCATGCCACCCTGCCCGGTCTCCGGATCAACCGCCCAGATGGACGCACCCGGGGCGATGGCCGAGGGAGCAACCGGCTGACCTCCACCCTGGAACTGGGCATGGCTCATGCGGCCGACATGCCAGAGCTGCAACACCATGCGTCCGCCTTTTTGGTGAACGGCGTCCGTCACCTTGCGCCAGCCATCGACCTGTTCCGCCGAATGGATGCCGGGAGTGAAGCTGTAACCCTGGCCCTGCGGTGAGATCTGCGTGGCCTCGCTGACAATCATCCCGGCGCTTGCCCGTTGGGCGTAGTAATCCGCCATCATGTCATTGGGCACATTGCTCGGTTGCGTACTGCGCGAGCGCGTCATGGGAGCCATCACGATACGTGACGGCAGGGCAAGGGGACCGAGGTCATATCGGTCGAACAGGCTGGTCATGGAAAGTCCTTTCACAAACGTCAATTGATCAGGGCGCCGCCGTCGACATCGATCACGGCACCGGTCATGGAAGGGTTGTCGATCAGAAGGAGATAGGCTGCCGCCACATCCGCCGGTCTTGCGAACCGCCCGGCGGGGAGGGTCTCTGCAGCCTTGTTCAGCATGGCTGTCCGGGCGGCTGGATCCATTGCGGCGTAAGCGGATGTATCGGTAAGGCCCGGGCTGACGACGTTAACCCGGACGGGAGCAAGCTCCTTCGCCAGCACCTTGGCACCTGCCTCCAGCGCCGCATTCATTGCGGTTTTCACAAAGGTACCGGGAACCGTTCGCCGCGCCAGAAAACCGCTGGTGAATGTTATGGTACCGCCCGGTCGAACATGCTTGGCCGCAGCCTGTGCCACCGCGACCGCACCCCAGAATTTCGTATCGAAAGCGGTTTTGGCTACCTCGAGATCAAGACCGGACACGGGTCCACCCGGTGCCTGGCTGCCGGCCGTGAAAACCACATGGTCAAGCGGTCCGATCGCGGTGAAATAGACAGCAACCTCTTTCGGGTCTTCAACGTCCAGTCCATTGGAGCGCCCTGCGCGCAAGACCTCTCCGGGCCGGTTTTCCAGCGCATCGGCCACAGCACTTCCTATGCCGGATGTGCCGCCAATGACGACGGTTCTTGTTTCCTGGGTAAATGCCATCTCACGCACTCCTTTGGTCGGTTTCCCGAAAGACGGTTTCAATCAGTTGACCGGTGGGCGTGCGGAAGAACAGACGACGCTCGCCCAGTTCCGGCAGCTCCATGGGAGAATAGGCAATGCCAAGCCGTTCCAGCTTTGCCCGGAAAGCCTCGTAACCTTCGAGGCGGAAACCGATATGGTCCCAGCCGTCCGCCTGCCGATCCTCTTCTGCGTGTGGAGGAATTCCGATCAGATGAATGAGCGGTTCATTTCCGAAGTAGAGCCAGTGCCCCGGAATTTGGCGGATGGGGCGTGGACGCGGACGCTCCTCCAGATCGTCGAAGACCCGAAGGAAGAAGGCACGTGTTGTCACCAGATCGTGGGTTCTAATGGTGATATGATCGAGCAGCATCCCGTTTCCTTTCCGGCAGCAATCATCGGACTGCCGTTGTTGCCCACGAACCTAATGCTTGCGACAAAGCCAGATAATTGAGACAATTCCGAAACTTAAATTCGGAATTCTCGAATAATGATGGACAATCTCGCACTGTTCGTGCGCATTGCGGAATCGGGAGGCATTGCCTCCGCGGGCAGGGAGATGGGCTATTCCCCCGCTACGACGTCCGAGCGGCTGGCAGCACTTGAGGCTCACTATGGCGTCAGGTTACTGACACGGAGCACGCGCGCCCTCAGTCTGACCGAGGAAGGACGTTTGCTGCTGGACGGCGCCCGCCGCCTGCTTGCCGAGGCGGAAGAGCTGGATGTCCGTATCCGGTTAGGCGCGGAAAGACTGGCCGGACCCATTCGCCTGTCGGCACCTCTTGACCTCGGCAGAACACGCCTTCGGGCTGTGCTGGATCGGTTTCTGGAAACTCATCCGGACGTGATGATCGATCTTCACCTGAGTGACGGTTTCGTGGACGTTGCCTCGCAGGGGTACGACGTTGCGATCCGGTATGGCGAGTTGAAGGATTCAACACTTATCGTCCGCAAGCTTGCGGCCAACGCCCGGATTGTCTGTGCCGCTCCGTCCTACGTGGAACGCCATGGCCGTCCGCACCATCCCCGGGACCTTGCCCGGCACGATTGCCTGCTGATGCGTTTTGGCTCCGAGCCCGACAATTCCTGGCAGTTCCTGATCGACGGCAAGATAGTGCGCTGCCCGGTCAGTGGACGGCGCACGGCAAATGACGGCGGGCTGGTGCGCGACTGGTGTCTCGCCGGGTTCGGGATTGCCCGCAAGTCCCAGTGGGATGTTGCTGAAGACCTGGCAGCGGGCAAACTCGTGCCATTGCTGCGGGAATTCGAGCTGCCCCCCGCCGGGCTACAGGCTGTTTATCCAAAAGGCCGGTCGGAGGTGCGGCGGATCAAGGCCTTGCTGGAGGAACTGGAAACCGCATTCAAATGAAGGCAGTCCAGCCGACAGCGATTGGTCAGTCGTATTCGGGCCAGACTGCGCCCCCTGCCCCGTCCGGCCGGTACTCCAGCCGTCCCTTTTGAATCTGCCATTCGATGAAATATTCGCCCGTACTCTCGACGACGGGTTCAGCGCCCCGGACCACCGGGTCGAACAGGGTCAGACGCTGGGAATGTGCGCCCTTGTGGCAAACCGCGACAAAAAGCGGACGTTCCGGGTCTTCGCGCATGGTGTAGATACCGTCCTGCTCGCAATTGTCCGCATCACCCGAACAAAACGAGCAGCCAGAGATATCGAGTGGAACGACCTCTCCGGACACACTGTCCGACACGACGATCCGGGCGTCTGGCGTGGGCTCGAATGTCCACGACAGGGAGCTGCCCACAATCTCGACCGCTTCCCCCGGCACCGGCTCGCCCTTCCGGCTTGCGTCTTCGACCAGTTCGTAGGAAGGGCACCACGGATTGGCAAAATCCTCCAGTAAAGCCAGCGCCTCGCTTTGCTGAAGTGCCAGCGTCATCTCGCAGGACGCCATGTTGATATAGGACGCGGTATTTCCCGGGAGCTTGCCAAGCAATCCGCATTCGCTCTGGCGCAGCGCCTCCCAGGTTTTTCCACCTTCAAACAGCTGTTTCGTATGCGCGGGATTGCAGAGCCGTTCAGCGAGTTTTTCGCGTCTGCGGTCCAGTTCCGCCCGCCGTTCCGCTGCCCGGTCCTCCAGGCACTCGCCAATCGCGGCGCCGCCGATCCGGTTCGCTGGATCCGCCTTGCAAGACTCAATCTCGGCTTCAAGACCCGCCGGCAATTTCGGTTCGGGATCAGGCGTCTGCGCGGTTGCCGCTGAACCTGTTCCGGCAAGGAGAACAATGAATGCCAGGAAAGGCCGTAGAGTTTTGCCGTGATCCAGCGTCGCAGAGAGCCGGGCAGCTTTGCCGCGCCTGACGGCTGTGGATTGCCCGAACCATTTCTTTCTCCCCCCAGTCACCTTGGCACTCATGGCATTCCCCCAGTTGCTGTTGACGACAGCGGTTGCTTGCGACGTCCTCGACAATCTTCATAAGCCGGATCAACCGTTTGTGAAACGCGAATGCTCTAGCGCCGGAGAGCAGAGCCCTGCATCCCCCAGATGGGCCATGGCCGGTAGACACAAAAAAGCGACGAACGGTCCAGCCGTTCGCCGCGTGTTCATCTCGTGCCGGTGCCGCTTTGTCCGAAGCGTCACCGGTCGGTTTCAGCCAGGATGGCAGCGATGTCTAGAGTATCATCAATCCGATGAAGACCATCACCACCGCCAGCACACTCCAGGCCATGAGCTCCTGAAATTGAGACTGACGGGATTTGACCTCGCTCCAGGTGCGGGCTTGCGCACCCTGTCTCAAACCGAATTGCGGGTGGTTGATGGAAGCATCCGACACGTGCCGGAACCGGTCTCGCAGCTCTGCTGCCCGGCGGGCACCGCGGTCCTCGTTTATCGTCCGATACCTCAGTTGCATGTGTGCATCCTCCGTATGTGCCAGTCTGGCTGCGACGGAGGTAAGAAGCACAACGCCCCTTTTCAAATGACGGATTTGTAATCTTTCCCGGCCGCCCTGCACATGGTGCCACCTGGCGGCTGGCGGGAATTTCGGGAGCCAGACGCGGATCAGGCCACTGAAAGTTCCTTCGCCTTAGCCTTGTCTTTTTCCTTGGCTTCGGCTTCCGCGACTTCATCGCCGTCTGTGTCGAAATCGGCCTCGTGTTCCGGGTCGTCGTCGACGGAAATCGACAGGTTCTTCTCGACCTGCCGCAGCAGCTTCCGCAGTTTCTTGCGGTCCTTGTCCTCCAGACCGGACATGGCTTCCCGTTCCAGACGCTTCCAGGCCTTGTCCACCGACAGCACCAGTTCACGGCCGACATCGGTCAGATAAACGCGGGCAAGACGGCCGTCCGTGTCGGAAACCTGGCGGCGAACATATCCCTGACTGGAAAGCCGGGTCACCATCTTGGTGACGGTGGGCGGCTGCACACCAAGCGCGAGAGCCAGCTGGCTCATTGTGCGCCCGTCCGTATCTGCCAGAACCTTCAGCACCAGTTCCTGGCCGGGGTGCAGCCCGATTCGCATGAGATGCGCCCCGGACCGGGCCCGCTGCGCCTTCGCCGCCTGAACCAGCCGAAACGTTATGCTTTTCTTGTAATTAAAAGCCATCGCAGCAACCCCGTCTTCCAATCAACTCGAATCACGTTCATCAATGATGCGGCGGAACCCTAGCGGGAGTATTTAACCGTCAAATGACACTCGCCCGGGAAAAGTCGATTTTACTGAGACTGCGCAGACTTGGCGCCTGTTATCCAGCTAACTTTTGATGTACCGACCGCTGACGTGCCTCTGTCGAACGGTGATACAGACCATTACCATGGACATCTACGCCTTTTCAAAGCGCGTCAGCCGGCTCCAGTGCGCCATGCAGCGCATCGGAAACCTCGCGGCAATATTGACTGTATTCGGCGGAAGTCCGGAAACTGTCGTCTCGCGGGTAAGGCGCGTCGATTTCCATCTCGCGTATCACCCGGCCTGGCCGGGCGGCCATCACCACGATGCGACTGGAGAGATAGACGGATTCGAATACCGAATGCGTCACGAAAAGCACGGTCCAGCCGAAGGTCTTCTGCAGGTGCAGCAGGTCGTTGTTAAGCTTGAACCGGGTGATTTCGTCAAGCGCGGCAAAGGGTTCGTCCATCAGAAGAACTTTTGGCCGGGTGACAAGCGCCCGGGCAATCGAGACCCGCATCTTCATGCCACCGGACAACTGACGGGGAAAGTCTTCTGCAAAGTCGGCCAGTCCGACGGTCGCAAGTGCTTCCATCACCCTGTCACGGGCAGCCTGGCGAGATACGCCCTTTAACCGCAGTGGCAACCAGACATTGGCAAAAACCGTTGCCCACGGCATCAGGGTCGGTTCCTGGAACACGAACCCGAGCTCATGTTCCTCCTGCCCGCTTCGCTCCGCCGGCCAGGAAACGGTGCCCGTGCTGGGATCGGACAATCCGGCGATGATCCTGAGCGCACTCGACTTGCCGCACCCGGATGGCCCAAGCAGGGACACGAATTCGCCCTCACGCACATCCAGGGAGAAATCGTCGAGCGCGGTTGTGCCGTTTTCGAAAACCTTGCCGATACCGTTCAGGGATACGACGACGGGGCCCTTCTTGTGTGACGTCATGTGATCGCTTCCAGCGTTCCCGTTATGTGAACCGTCTCCACAGTATCCGTCAGTCCTTGACCTTGAGCGCCCCTGCAAGCAGCGGAATGGCAACCGTCAGCACCGCAACGGTGAGGAACGACGCTCTCAGCGAGAGATAGTCGCCAACAAAGCCCAGCAGCGGCGGACCGAACAGAAAAGCTCCATAGCCAAGTGTCGCAACGGCCGCAAGGGCAGCCCCTTTCGACATGTGCGGATCACTGGCTGCCCGCGACATGGCCAGCGGAAACAGCACCGCATACCCAAGGCCCATGACGAAACAGCCGGCCCACACAGACCACAGGCCTGCGCCGGAGACCAGCAGGATGCACCCGAGCAGCGCGACGATGCCACTGATCCGCGCGGTCGGCACCGGCCCGAAGCGGGCGATCACCTTGTCACCGGACAGGCGCATGATCACCATGGCGATAGAGAAAATCGTGAAAGCGGCGGGCGCGATCGACTCGGCAATGCCAAGATCCTCGATCTGATAGAGCGCGGCCCAGTCCGTAACTGCGCCTTCGCCCAGCGCTGCCACCAGCGCCATCAGCCCGACCAGCACCAGAGCCCCCTTGGGCAGCGCGAAAAGCGGTGCCTTGCTGCCATCTTCGTTTTCCGTCTTGGTCTGCGGCCAGGATTGGCGCCAATACCAGACAAGGAATGGCGCCGCGACGATGCCCCACAGGACAAAATGCGACAGCACGCTGAGATCCGCCATGATCGCAAGCCCGCCGGCCAGGGCAGCAACACCCGCACCCAGGCTGTACAGCCCGTGATAGGAGGACATGATCGGACGCTCCAGCGCCTTTTCCACTTCAGCACCCCAGCCGTTCATGGAAATATCCAGCGCACCAATGCTCAGCCCTGCCAGGAACAATGCCGCTGTCAGCAGGGCCACGTTGGGCGAAAGACCGATCAGAACGAAACTGATGATGTTGGCGACCGCCAGCAACTTTGTCATGGGGGCCGCGCCCAGGCGGTCGATCAGCATTCCGGTAATGGGAAAGGCGACAAACGCACCGCAAGCCATGACAAGCAGAAGAATGCCGAAGCCGCTTTCATCGAGCCCGGTTGCAGACTTGATATTGGGAATTCGTGATGCCCACGTACCGATACTGGTTCCGCACATGAAGAAGATCGCCGAAACGACACGACGCGCGGCAATGGCTTGGCGCTGAATTGAAACTGACATGGAGCTAACATTTTCTGGGAGGGCGAGCGCCCGAAAGGGAGCCGTCTTTCTGTCACGCGAGTGCCGGCCTGACAAGCATCATTCCGGGTGAAATGAGCAGCGCCTTAAACCAGCTTCCGCGATAGGAAAAAATGCCTGCAGCCAGCCCTCGATTCTACGCAGGACCAGGATTGCCGGCTCAAGTGGCCAGTCCGGACAGACGGGACTGGATTTCATTGGTCCGCTCCACTGCGGACTGATAGGCGGAAATGGCTGCAGCGGTTTCTGCCCGGGCCCTGTCCCCGCTCGTTCCGCCAATAGTCTCGGCACTATCTGAGCCGCCAGAATTGTTCCGGCCAGTCGTGCTGTCCGCACCGACAGTCTCAGGATCGGGACCGGAGGCGGAATTGACATTCCCGTCGTCATCATCCCCGGACAGTTCTTCCGACTTCTTCTGCCGGACTTCTGCCTGCGCTTCGGAAATCTGGGCCCTTGCCTGCTGCGCCACCTTCAGATCCTGAGAAGACGGATCGGCAGGTGCGGTCGCAGCGCGAATGACGACCTGCATCTTGCGGATCGTGGCTTCCGGTGTGCGTTCCTTGGAGGTATCGATCTGGACCTCGCCCCCTATGGCATACCGCTTGCCGTCCGGTCCCTGCTGAAAGGTGTAGCTGGGCGCCCCGGCATAAGCACCGCCAACACGGGCATGTGCCTGCTCATGGGCACGGACTTCCTGGTCCCGCTGTTTCAATTTGTCGACCTGCTTTTCCTCGGCCTGGTCAAGGCCGTCGCCATCAGGATCTTCGTCCTTTGCAGCATCATCCTGCGCCTGGCCAGCTCCACCACTGGCGGCTTCGGCCTCCGCATCAGCACTGTCGCCAGCAGGCGCCGAATTTGCGGGCGTTCCGGTCTCGGTCTCTTCGCTTTCGGGAGTTCCAGATGCAGTTGCCTGGCGGGATCTACCCGGCGCATCGGCAGAACCGTTGGCTTCCTGCAGGGCGATCACGGCTTGTGCGGTCAAGATCGGCGTATTGCCGGCACGGGCAGAGATTGCCTGGGCACTTGCCTGGCTTGCACGCGCAGAAGCCTGGTCCCGGCCCTGGGTATTTTCCCCAGAACCAGGATCGCGTTCAGCCGCGACACCGCTTCCTCTCAGGATCGTTGCCGGCGTATTTGACAGGATTGCGCCGATCATGGCGCGGATTATCCCAAAAAGGCGTCAGCAAATTCTAAACACCGGTTAAGAATCCGGCATCATAAGTTCGTGAAGACCCACTCGCTCAATGGCCGTTCTTCTGCCGCCTCTTGCCTGCCCGGACACGCTATGCAAAGGAGAAAGTGACGTATCTTCAAAGCGGAACGGATCCATGCTGCCCAAGCCGTATTGGCAAGACATGACAACCCTCGACTTTCAGTCGCAAGGAGTTGAAGACTGGATCGCGGTTCTTCCCGTTGCGGCCATCGAACAGCACGGCCCGCATTTGCCATTGTCGACGGACACGACGATTGCAGAAGGTCAGGTCAAGCGGGTACTCGAGCTTCTGCCCTCTGGTCTGCCTGTCACTTTTCTACCCGTACAGGCCGTCGGCAAATCGGACGAACACATCTCTTCACCCGGTACATTGACCCTGGCCTGGGACACGGTCACACGCGCCTGGCTAGAGCTGGGTGAAAGCGTCGCTCGTGCCGGAATTCGCAAACTTGTGCTGATCAACTCCCATGGCGGCAACGTTCCTGTTCTGGATATCGTGGCGCGGGAGCTACGCGTAAAACACGACATGTTCGTCACCGCCACCAACTGGCTGCGGTTCGGTCAGCCCGACGGACTGTATGCCGACGCGGAATTCACCTACGGCATACATGGCGGCGACATCGAAACATCACTGATGTTACATCTGCGTCCTGACCTTGTCCGCATGGAGCTTGCCACCGATTTTCCGTCGGAACAGCAAACCTACCTGCAGGAATTCAAGCATCTGCGTGGCCACGGCAAAGCCCAATACGGCTGGAAGGCGCAGGATCTAAACGTAACGGGCGCGCTCGGCAACGCCTCGCTGGCCACGGCTGAAAAGGGTCGGCAATCGCTCGATCACGCAGCACGCGGCTTTATCGAGCTGCTTGAGGACGTCAACAACTTCGATCTTGCAAGGCTCTGGTCACCGGCACCTTGAGACCAGCCGGAAATCGTCCCGAGCTTGCCGGGACGGCTTGAGCTTACGCAAAGGGAAGCATTCGATTTCGTAATATAGCAATATTACGGAATCGAAGCAGGTATTATTCGCGTTTATTCAGCTAAACCCACAAGAATACACAACAATTCTCTGCATGTGTTGACCTGCACCTGTTTAGGCGACACATTAATAAAGGTGGAGATTTGAGAGGGCGGTTCTCGCAGAACCATGAATCTTTCTATTCGACAACTGGCGACCTTTCGAGAGGTCATGCGAAGTGGCTCGATTTCTGAAGCCGCGCGTACGCTTGGCCGGACGCAACCTGCAGTCAGCTCCACAATCGCGGGTCTTGAAACCGAACTGGAATTGAAACTGTTCGTTCGCGAGCAAGGCCGTCTGGTTCCGACACCGGAAGCGGAATTCTTCCTGGAAGAAGCGGAAGCCATTCTCAAGCGGCTGGAAATTTCCAAGCGCACCCTGCGCGGTCTCGCCAACCGGGAACACGGCCAACTGCGGGTCGCAGGCATACCGGAAGCGACGGCCGATTTCCTGCCCAACAGCCTGTCGAAGTTCATTGCCGACAAGCCAAGCGTCAAGGTTGCCCTGGCCAGCAGAACGTCAGCCGAAATCGAGGAACTGATCGCCGCGCAGCAATTCGATATCGGATTTGCAGAAACACCGAGAGCCCGAAATTCCTTCGACCAGATCGACTTCGACCTGGAATGCATGTGCGCGATCCCCGCGACCGACCCGCTGGCCTCGAAGGAAGTCATTACCCCGACTGAACTGGATGGATATCCGCTGGCGCTGCTTCATTCAGAACATCGCAGCCACCGGCAGACACTCGCCCGTTTTCGCGATGCCGGAGTTCGTTTCAACCAGCGCTTCGAACTTCAGACGGCCTGGCTTGGGCTCCGCTTCGTCGAAGCAGGCCTCTGCGCCCTGATGTGCGACATGATCACGGCCTACAACGCGCAGGAAAAAGGTCGGCTCGGCATGGGCCCACCCATGATCGTCTTTCGTCCGTTCCGGCCGCGCATTCAGAACAGCCTGTCGATCCTCACACCGACCCACCGGCCGATTTCCATTGTCGCCAAGGACTTTTGCGACTTCCTCGCCGCGGAGGTGGAAAGCATCCGCACATCCATGATCAAGCGGACAGCCTGATAGTTTGCCGGAAACGTCCGGCTCGTAAGTTCAGTGGTGTCGGGGAGCAGGTTTTCGACGAAATGCGAGCGACTGACGGCGGTCTCGCCGTCAAACAGGCTGCGGTTCGCGGTTATTTTCTCGCGTTATGCCGCGGTCGATGGGGCTTGCACAATCTGTCAGACGCACGCCTGATCAAACAAAGTCGAGCTGGCTGCACCGGTATTTCAGTTTGACCCACCTCCGGACACCCACAAGTTTCTGGCTGGATGTCCGGAAGGCTGGTCTGTCACCAGATCAGGCGGCTGCGTTCTGGAAAATCGCGCTGTTGGCAGCGACGATGGCAACCGCATTGGTGCGATTTTTCGCCCCGAGACGAGTGATCGCATTGCGGATATGCGCTTTGACGGTCGCAATCGACACGTCCAGCTCATAGGCAATCTGCTTGTTCACCTTGCCTTCGCACAGCTTCACCATGATTTCCAGCTGGCGCGGCGTCACCAGGTCGGTGAGGTTGATCGGCCAACGGATGCCTGCGGCGAACGGGCCGGCGCTACCATTGACTGCGGAACTTGTCGGCAAGGCGAAATGAGCGGTCATCACTATGTTCCTTGGGTTTGTATTCCTCCGTGGTGGCAGGACTTTTCATGATTATCCGGCTATTGTAAAATGTTAAAATGCATACTGCATAATGTTAAAGTTTTGCAATTTGATCCTGAAGGGTGCCAAGCGTGAGCAAAAAACTCTATTCCGGCCACACGTTGAGGCAAATCCGCTCGGATTTCGGCCTTTCCCAGGTGGAGTTTGCAAAGAAAATCGGCCTGTCCACCGCCTATGTAAACCAGATCGAAAACAACAACCGCCCGGTCACCGCCTCGGTGTTGCTAACGATTAACAGGATCTTTGGCGTCGATCTGTCGGCTTTCGAGCAGAACGACCTCGACCGGGTGGTGCAGGATCTTCAGGAAATTTTCGCCGACACCCAGTTTCTGACGGCTTCCGTCGGCCGGCAGGAAGTGCATGAACTGGTCACTCGGGCACCAGGCGTCACCAAGGCGATCATGGATCTTTACGGCGCGCTGCGGACCTATCACGACCGGGAAGCGAACGAGGACGATCTGGTCCAGCTCGGCGGCAGTCCGGAAAGCGGTCCCGGACCTCGGAAATCCGCTTATGAAGAGGTCCGCGACTATTTCCACTACATGGACAATTACGTCGACAGCATTGACCGGGCCGCGGAGAAGCTCTCGCTGGAGATCGGACTTTCGAAAGCCCCTTCGAAGTTCACCGCCCTGACCACCTGGCTTCAGGAACGCTTCGGTATATCAGTCACGGAATTTCCAGACTATCGAGGCACGTTGATCCGTCAGGACGATTTCGCCCGCACCATCGCGCTCTACAGTGCCATTCCGCAATCGACCAAGAGCTTCCTGCTTGGGTCAGTCGTCGCCGAACTGTGTGTCCGGGACCTCATTTCGGAAGAGGTCACCAAGGCAAGATTCAAGACCAAGTCGGCGGAAAGCATCGCGCGGTTGGCCTTGCGGAACTATTTCGCGGGCGCCTTGATCCTGGCCTATGACGACTTCCTGAAAACCGCTGCGGAAACCCGGCACGACATCCAGCTTCTGTCCAACCGGCTGGACGCCAGTATCGAGACCGTCTGCCACCGTCTGTCGACCCTGCAGCGCCCCGGCGCCAAAGGTCTGCCGTTCTACTTCGTCAAGATCGACCGGGCCGGCAACGTCGTCAAACGCCACAGCGCAACCCGGTTCCAGTTCGCCCGCTTCGGCGGCTCCTGCCCGCGCTGGAACGTCCATCAGGCCTTTGAACAGAATTCCAACAAGTTCACCTCGCAGGTCGCCCAGATGCCTGACGGAGTACGCTATCTTTGCGTGGCGACCAGCATCACCAAACACCAGCCGGACTACCGCAGCGGCGAGCGCCGCTACGCGCTTGGTATCGGCTGCGAGGTGCAATATGCCGATGCGGTCGTCTATGCCGACGGACTTGCGGTCGACGAGATCTCCTCGCCCGAGCCCATTGGCGTCAACTGCCGCATCTGCCCTAGGGACAATTGCGACCAGCGCGCCTTCCCGGCCGTCGACAAGGAGCCTTTCATCGATTCAGGCCAGCGCGGTATCGTTCCGTATCGGGTGAAGGCGGCGGATTAGGTGTGAAATTTCAGAGGCTTGCCGGACACGCTGCAAGCAGCTCAATTCAGGTTTGCTCAGCTTAAGTTAGCTCGACTCAGTTCAGCCCAACCAACTTCCCCCCTCATCCTGAGGAGGACCGTCAGGTCCGTCTCGAAGGATGGGCCGCTTGCCCAGAATATGCCGCCCATCCTTCGAGACAGCGCCAAGGCGCTTCCTCAGGATGAGGCAGTGGGTGGGCAGATTTCAGCAGAATGGACCAACCACACCCAATTTCTCCGACCAGTGCCCCCTCAGCCCCGTTGCTCCATCCGGATCATGTCCGCCGCCTTTTCCGCGATCATCACCACGGGCGAAGCCGTGTTGCCGGAAACGATCTTCGGCATGATCGAGGCATCGACAACTCGAAGGCCATCGAGACCGCTAACTTTCAGCTGAGGATCGACAACCGACTGTTCGTCCGGACCCATCCGGCAGGTTCCGACCGGGTGGAAGATCGTGGTGGCGATATCGCCGACCTTTTTTAAAAGGTCCTCGTCGCTGTCGACCTGAGGCCCCGGCAGGATTTCCTCCGGCTGGTAGGCCTGCAAGGCCTTGGCCGTCATGATCTCCCGTGCCTGACGTACGGACTTGAGGGCAATGAGCTTGTCTTTTTCCGCCGACAGGTAATTCAGCTTGATGTCGGGTTGCTGCCCACTATCCCCGCTCTGAATATGTGACGCACCAACGCTTTCCGGACGAAGGTTGCAAACCGAAACCGTGATTGCCGGGAACGGATGCAGCGGGTCGCCGAGCTTGTCGGTCGAGAGAGGCTGGACGTGATATTCGAGATCCGGCGTTTCAAGCGACGGATCTGACTTGGTGAACATGCCGAACTGGCTGGGTGCCATTGACATGGGCCCGGATCGCATCAACCCGTATTGAAGCGCAATCGAGGCTTTTCCGAAAAGACTGTTGGCCATTGTGTTCAGGGTCTTGGCGTTCTTGACCTTGTAGACCGTTCGGATCTGAAGGTGATCCTGCAGGTTCTCGCCAACGCCAGCACGTTCATGCTTCACCTCGATGCCGTGCTGCGACAGCACCGCGCCATTGCCGATGCCGGAAAGCTCCAGGATCTTGGGTGAATTGATCGCCCCCGCAGCCAGCAGAACTTCGCGCTCCGCCCGCGCGGTCCTTTCCTGCCCCTTCACGGTGAAGGTAACACCGGCTGCACGCTTGCCTTCCAGCAGGATCGACCTGGTTTCGGCATGGGTGATCAAGCGCAGGTTCGGCCGTTTCAGTGCCGGGCGAAGGAAACCTTTCGCCGTGTTCCAGCGAACGCCGCCATTCTGGTTCACCTCGAAGAAACCGCTGCCTTCGTTGCTGCCGTCATTGAAATCCGCACGCGGTTCGACACCGAACTCCCGTGCGCCTTTCTGAACGGCTTCGAGGATTTCCCATTTCAGGCGCTGCTTGGAGACTTTCCACTCACCGCCACCGCCATGCAAACCTGACTTTCCGGCATGATGGTCTTCCGACTTCAGGAAATAGGGCAGTACATCATCCCAGGACCAGCCGACGTTGCCAAGCTGACGCCAATGGTCGTAATCCGCCGCCTGGCCGCGCATGTAGATCATGCCGTTGACGGACGTGCAGCCGCCCAGAACCTTGCCACGCGGATAGACCAGGCTGCGTCCGTTGAGGCCCGGCTCGCTGGCTGTCTTCATCATCCAGTCGGTGCGCGGATTGCCGATGCAAAAGAGATATCCGACCGGGATATGCACCCAGTGATAATTGTCCGAACCGCCGGCTTCCAGAAGCAGCACCTTGACCGAAGGATCCTCGGTCAGCCGGTTTGCCAGAACACAGCCGGCCGTTCCGGCCCCGACGATCACATAATCGTAGGTTCCATCGAGTGAAGTCGGACCGCTCATGTCGTTTCCCGTTTCCTGCCCATTTCCTGTCCGCAGTCTTTCCTGCTGCGGTCCAAACTTCGATGATCTGCATCATGCCGGACCAGGCAATCTTCCGCCGGCACTGATGAGACCCTTTAACACCCTCATCCTGATCAGGTTTTCTGTTTCTTCGCAAACTCGAAAAAAGACATATGTGGGCGCTCGCCGATGCGAATTCGCCCGGCTGTTTCCCTCACACTAGAAGATCCTGACGTTTCGGCAATTCCTCCAAGAGGACTATTCGTCCCTGACATGCATATCGGCCCAGAAGGACCGAAGAGCATCTGTCAGCTTGCAATAGGTCCGGTAGCGCCGGTCGTAGTGCGATTTCATCGTAGTTACCGGCAGGTATTCCTTCTGCGCCCTCGTCATGGCAGCAACAGCCGTCTCGTAATCGGGAAAGAGACCGACACCAACACCGCCTCCAATGGCCGCGCCCAGCGCACCCGTCTCACGAGCTTCCGCAACGGTGATCGGAACGCCCAGGCAATCGGCGAACATCTGCGGCCAGACCGGGCTGCGTGACCCGCCTCCGGAGAGCACTGCCCGGTCGAACGTGACACCGGTTCTCCCGAGCACGTCGATATGGCGGCGATGTTCAAAGAGAACCCCTTCGAACAAGGCCCGCAGCAAATGCCCTTCCGAATGCCAGCCGGCGAGACCATAGAACCCGGCGCGGAAGTCCGCCCCAAGCCGCGAGCCGTAAAGGAACGGGTGAAAGAACGGGTCGTCCGCCGCGGGCGCGACCTCCGCGATCCTCGCGTTGCAATATCCGAACGGATCGTCGTGATGTTTCCCGCGCTCCACTAGCTCTCGCACATACCATTCCAGGTTGGCAGCCGATGTTGCGCTCGATTCGATATTGACGAACCGGCCGGGGGCAAAACCCGAGGCCATGAACATCGCCTTGTCGACGATCGGGGCCTCCGAAAAGACCTGATTGATGCTCCAGGTGCCTGCAATGATCGAGGCTTCGCCGGGATGGACAACGCCCGACCCGAGCGCGCTGGCGATCACGTCAAAATAGCCACCGACAACCGGCGTCCCTTCCTTCAGTCCGGTCGCAGCCGCGGCTTCTGCCGTGACATGCCCGGCAACATCCGCCGGTTCGACCAGATGTGGCAGCATCGGCTCTGCCTCGCTGAGACCATAAAGTTCCAGCAGCTCCCTGTCGTAGAGATTGTCCGGCAACCGCAAAAAGCCGCACCCCGACATGTCGGAGATCTCGCTGACGCGTTCTCCGGTCAGCTTGAAGGTGATGAAGTCCTTGCACAGGAGCAAGGTTCCGGTCCGGGCATAAAGATCCGGCCGGTTGTCCTTGATCCAGGCAAGCAGCGTCGGGGTCTGGGACGGCCAGGGTTCCTGCAGACACAGGGCGTGCAGCCTGTCACCATGCGCCTCACGCAGCTTGCCTGCATGATCCGCGGCGCGCGTATCCAGCGACTGGATGCCGAGCAGTGGCTCATGGTCCTTGTCCAGCAGGTAAAGACCATTGCCGTGCCCGGCGCAACCAACCGCCGCGATCTGCGAAGGCTCGACACCGGCTTTGTCAAGGCACTCTCGGATCACCGTTTGCGCATTGCGCCACAACTCGCCGAGGTCGCGTTCAACATGTCCGGGAGCAGGTGAAAACGATTGACCGTCCAGCGCGCTCATCGCCACCTGGCGGCCCGCCAGATCGAACAGGACAGCCTTGATCACCGTGTTGCCGGCATCAAGCCCCAGCAGATAAGTCCTGTCGTCAGCCACGGTTATAGATGTCCCATGCTTCGTCACCGTCGGCACCGTTGTGGATCATTGCCATGAGTGCCGCAACCACCGCTTTCGGGTTGTCGTGCTGATAGATGTTGCGGCCATAGACCATGCCCTTGGCACCCTGGCGCATCAGTGCAGCGGATTTCCTGAGCACGGTCTTCAGGTCTTCCTTGCCGCCACCACGCACCAGAACCGGAACACGCGCCGCTTCGACCACCCGGTGGAAATCTTCCGCGTTATCGGTCGGGTCCGCCTTGATGATGTCAGCTCCCATCTCGCTTGCCAGCCGGACCAGTGTCACGATCTTGTCTGCGTCGCCATCAACCTGATAGCCACCCCGGATGTCGTTCGGCAGCATCACCAGCGGCTCGATCATCAGCGGCATGCCGTATTTGTGGCAGGCGGCGCGCACCCTGGAGATATTCTCCACGCATTGGCGAAACAGCTCCGGCTCATCCGGCAACATGAACAGGTTCACCACGACACAAGCCGCATCCATCTCCAGTGCGCCGATGATCGGCTCGTCGGCATTCTGCAGCAGCGACCACATCACCCGGTGGCGCTGGTCATTGTAGGGGTTGCCCATGTCGATGCGCATCACCAGCGCCGGCTTGTCCTTCTCCGGACGCGACTGCAACAGATCCGCCTGGCCATAGGCCATCTGGATCGCATCCGGTCCGGCCTTGACCAGGGTGTCAACAACCCCGGCCATGTCTTCCAGGCCAACCATGAAGCTCGGTTCGTTGCACACGCCATGATCAACGGCAACATCCAGGCAGCCGCCGTGGGTGAACATCCGGTTCATCCGGGCTTTGGGGCTCAAACGCATATTCTGCTCCTGCTTGTGTCTTGGTTCCGGCGATCTTCAAACGAAACGCCGTGATAGGTGGAAAGGTCTTCGATCAGCCGTTCGCGCTGAAGCCCGCGCTCTGCGTCGGACCAGCCGAGTTCTTCACCGGCGACAGCCGCCAGCTTGTCGAGCAGCTCTTCACTCATCAGTCCTTGGATGGCGAGTGTCGTCCGCCGCAACACGATGTCGGCAAGGGTCACCACGCTTTCGCGGGAGGCGAGGAACGCGATCTCCGCCGCTGTGATTTCTGTCTGCGGCGAAAGTGCCTCGTCGTCCGGCCTGCCCTGACAAAAGGCCAGCAGCTCCGTCGCTGTGGTGCCATAGGTCGCCACCAGGTGCGCGGCGCGCGCGGGACCAATGCCATGGTTCGAGATCAGGTCGCGCTCCAGGATCACGGCAGCATCAGGAAAATCCTTTCCGCCGCCGATCGGGCGCGACAGGGTGCCGACCTGCCTGGTCCGACCAAGTTCGCTGAGCACTTCGTCCGTCGCCTGTTCGGCAAAGGCACGAAACGTTGTCCACTTGCCGCCGATCATGCAGATCTGCGGAACGGGTCCTTCGATACGCTTGGTAAAATGGCCCCTGGAAATCCGGCCGGTAAAATCATGATCGCTCTTCGGCAATGGCCGAATGCCGCTGTAACTGAAAACGACATCATCCGCATTGAAGTCGATCTCCGGAAAGACCAGCCGGAGCGAGCCCAGAATGTAGGCTTCTTCTTCCGGCTCACAGCGCACACGTTCGGCCGTCTTGACGCGGATATCTGTTGACCCGGCCAGCACCTTGCCGAAGAACGGAAAGACAATGCAGACCCGGCCATCCGAATTCTCGAAATAGACCATATGGCCGCCAAGCGCCTTCTCCAGCGCCGGATTGTCGAGAATGAGATGCGATCCCTTTGTACCCGACACCAGGCGTTCGTGGCTGGAATTGCCGGCAAGCTCATCAATGGCATCATCCAGCCAGGCGCCAGTGGCATTGACGAGGATCTTCGCCGAGATCTCTTCCGTTCGGCCGCTCACCTGATCTCGCACAACAAAACCGCTCCCGGCCGGCTCAAGACAGGCATAGTTGAGGGCGACACAGTCCGGAGCCACCTCTTCCACTTCCCTGACCAGTTCCAGACCAAGCCGCTCCGGGTGGCTGATCCAGGCATCGTGATAAGTGGCCGAACACCGGATGGCACCGGTCAGTCCAGGCCAGGTATCCCGGGTCGCCTTCGCCCCGCGGAAACGGTGTTTCGGCAACAGCCGGCGTTTGCGTGTCACCCAGTCATAAAGCGTCAGTCCGAGCTTGATCGGAACCGCTCCCCGGCTGGAAGGCTGACCTGAAAAGCCGAAGAAACTTGCCGCGCTGTTCAAGAGCCCGGAAAAGAGCGAGCCGATGGGAATGACGGTCGGCAGCGGATGGACCAGATGAGGCGCATTGACCAGCAGCGCGTCGCGTTCGCGCAGGGATTCGCGCACCAGGTCAAACTCGCCGTTTTCCAGATAGCGCAATCCTCCATGGATCATGCGCGACAAGGCCGAACTGCACCCCGAACAAAAGTCGTTTCGTTCCACAAGCAGCACCCTGACACCCTGCAGCGCCAGATCCCGGTAGACCCCGATCCCGTTGATACCGCCGCCGATGACAACGGCGTCGAACGCGCCGTCACGCGCGATACGGTCCCATTTTCCTTGCCGTTGTTCGGACATGCCTTCCCCGTTCACCGGACGGATGCCCGGTGCCCTTTCCAATCTCAATTTCGAAGTCTCTTAAGCGGCGAGTTCGGTCAGATGGGTCGCGGCGGCATCGCCGATGAGCCCGATTTCTTCACTGGTCAACCTGAGGCGCCCCGCCTTGGCATTCTCCCGCGCCTGCTCCGGATCGCGGGCTCCGCACAAGGAGAAGTTGATGCCCGGCTGCTGCAGCGTCCAGGCGATCACCACCTGGGCCTTGGTGGCTCCATGGGTCTCCGCTATCGGTGCGATGGCGTCCATCAATCTGGCAACCTTGCGGCGGTTTTCGACCGAGAAGCGCGGATTGTCCTTGCGCTGATCATCACCTTCGAAGGTTCTGTCAGGACCGATCTTGCCCGTCAGAAGGCCCAGCGCCAGCGATGAATAGCTCAGCACCGAAACCTTTTCCTTGAGGCAGAGCGGCACCAGGGTGTCCTCGATGTCGCGCTTGATCATCGAATATTCTTCCTGGATCGCGTCCAGCTGCCCTGCAGCCACATAGGCCTTCACATCGTCGGCAGTCGTGTTGCTGGCACCGATGGAGCGGATCTTGCCCTGGGTCTTCAGGGTTTCCAGCGCCTCCATGGTTTCCGCAATCCGCGTGGTCGGATCCTGCCAATGGGTGATGTAGTGATCGATGTAATCGGTCCCGAGCCGCTTCAGGCTCTGCTCCACCTCATGGACGATCGCATCCTTGCCGAGATACCGGTGCACCGGCTTGCCGTCATAATCAAAGAAGTGATTGCCCTTCTGGGTGTGCCAGACGAGACCGCATTTGGTTGCCAGCACCACCTTTTCGCGGCGGCCTGCAATCGCCTTGCCGACAATCTCCTCCGACAGCCCCTGGCCATACGCCGGAGCAGTGTCGATCAGGCTGATGCCTTCATCGATGGAAGCCTGAATTGCGGAAATCGACTTGGCTTCATCCGTGCCGCCCCACATCCAGCCGCCAATGGCCCAGGTGCCGAGCCCGATAGCCGACGCCTCGATGCTTGAGCGTCCGATCTCGCGTGTCAGCATTTCATGCAACATTCTGTTTGCCTTCCATGGTTGCAAGGACCGCTCCCGCGGTGTCCTCGTCCAAGATGAGTGAATTCAGATAGTTTCCGTTGAGGACGGCCCGGATCGGCCAGATCTTTTCGTCGCCCGAGGTCACCCCGATGACGCGCTTGAAGCGCCGCAGCTCTTCTGGCGCCAGTGCGACCAGCCGCGAATTGAGGGCGTAGTCTGCAACCGTCCCGTCCTGGCGCATCAGGTAGGCCAGGAATTCGGCGCTGACACCGCTGCCAACCAGCATCTTGCGGTCCGATTCAGGCATCGGATGCAGGTCGTAGTAACTCGACCCGGGCGTCGCGATGGATCCGATGCCGACCAGAGCGATCGTTGCCTGCCGTGCCAGGTCCAGGACCTCGCGAATGGAGCCGACTTCCATCAGCATGTCGCGCTGTTCCCGGCTTTCGGCAAAGAGCGGCGCATGAAGCTGCAGTGCCTTGCCGCCCAGCTTCTCGGCCATCAGGCTGGCCTGATGATTGACATCCGTGTGGTACTTGCCCTGCACTCCACCGGTAAGCGGCACCACGGTGACGTCGAACTTCCGTTCGGTCTCGATGTTCTGCACCACCGCCCCGACGGCCTTGCCGCCCGTGATGGCGATGATGTCGCCGTCGCGGATGGTCTCCACCAGATGGTTGGCAGCGGCAAGCCCGACCTGCTTCAGCGTCGTGTTCGGGCTGCCTTCGACGGACGATGTAACCAGCGCTTTTGAAAGCGGCGTCGACTGTTCCAGCAGGTTTTCCAGATCCGTCAACCGCTGGAACGGGTTTTCGATATCGATCTTGATCATGCCCATCTTGCGGCCCTGGGTGATCAGACGGTTCACCTTGGACGTCGACAGGTTGAGCAGTTCGGCAATTTCCGACTGTTTCTTGCCTTCCAGGAAATGCAGCACGAGAACCGTGTGCATCTGGCGCATCAGCTCGATATCGTTTTTCTTGTCCGCCATCTGGTTGCCTCTTCGCTGGAGCCGGGTCAGGCGCGTTTCTTGACGAGATAGTGGTCAATGGAGACCGCCGCCAGCAGGATCGAGCCGCGGATGATGTCCTGCCAGTAGACCGAGACATCCAGAAGCGCGAGCGAGCTGGAGACCACCGACAGCAACACCGCCCCCAGGATCGCTCCGAAAATGGTACCCGAACCACCCTTGAGGCTCGCCCCGCCGATAACGGCCGCCGCAATCACGTTCAGTTCCATGCCGATGCCGAAGGTCGGCTGGGCAGAACCGAAGCGGGCCATGTAGATGATGCCGGCCACACCACACAGAGCCGAGCAAAGGGTGGTCGTGAAGAACACCACGCGCTTGGTGCGGATGCCGGAATAGGCGGCGGCCTTCTCGTTGCTGCCGGTATAGAACACCTTGCGGAACATGGTCGTGCGGCGCAGCAGGAAGTCGAAGCCGATCACCACCACAAGGAAGATCAGGATCACGACCGGGATCGGTCCGATGGACCCCTGACCGATGAACTTGAACTCGGGCGGCAGCGTGAACAGACCGAGCGGACGCCCGCCCGTACCCAGAAGACACGCCCCCCGGGCGATCACCATGATCGCCAGCGACACGATGAAATGATGAAGGCCGACGCGGGTGACAAAGAACCCCATGAACGCCCCGATGGCCGTGCAGGCAGCAATCGAAATCGCCGATGCGACCCAGGGGTCGACCCCGTTCAGGAACAGCCAGCCGGCAATCACCATGGCGAGCGCTGTCACCGAACCAACCGAAAGATCGATCCCGCCGGAAATCAGCAGGATGGTCATGCCGACCACCACGATGCCTTCCACGGCAAATGCCATGACCATGGCGCGCATGTTCACCCAGGTCAGGAAGTAGGGCGAGGCGAAGGACATCACGATGAACAGCACTAGGATGATCGCGATCAGTCCCGTTTCACGCATGCGCAACAGTTTGCGGATCATCGATACGTCTGCCGGTTTGCCGTTCGGCGCGTCTGTCAGGGAGACGGCGTCTTCCATGGTTTCCCCCACGATTAGTTTATGGTTGCCTGGGCGCCCACGGACGCCAGGTGCATTATGTTTTCTTCGGTCATCTGATCGCCCGTGACTTCGCCGCTGATCTGTCCCTCCCGGACGACCAGCACACGGTCACAAACGCCGATCAGTTCCGGCAACTCCGACGAAATCACCAGAATTCCGACCCCGCTGCTGGCGAGATTGCGCAGGATGCGATGGATCTCGGCCTTTGCGCCGACATCGACACCACGCGTCGGCTCATCCAGGAAGATCAGCTTCGGATTGACCGACAGCATTTTCGCGATCGCAACCTTCTGCTGGTTGCCTCCGGAAAGCGATGACACCGGGTCAGACAGCGAGCCACATTTGAGATTGAGACGCTTGCCAAGCGTGTCTGCCTGCGCCTCCTCCCGGCTTCCGGCAATCAGACCGAAGGAATTCGCGACCTGTTCCGGTTTCAGGGCGGAGACATTGGCGGCAATGGACATATCCAGAAAGATGCCGTCACCCTTGCGGTCTTCGGACAGGTAGACGATGCCCTCGGAAATGCTATCCCGATAGGTCTTCAGCGACAGCTTGCGACCATTGAGCGAAACCTCCCCGGTCACGTCGCCTTCAAGCCGGCAGATGCCCTTCACGATCTCGCTGCGCCCGGCGCCGATCAGCCCGGCAATCCCGAGGATCTCGCCCTTGCGGAGCTGGAACGAGACATCCTTGAAACGCGTCCTTTCACTCAGGTTCTGAACGTCCAGAATGATATCGTCCGTCTTTTCGCTTTCGGACTGCTTGCGCGGGTAAAGCTCATCGATCACCCGGCCGACCATGGCATTGACCACGTCATCGGGCTGGATCTCCGCAACATTGCGGGTAGTGATGTAGGTGCCGTCCCGGAAAACGGAGACCCGGTCGCAGTTGTCGAAGATCTCGACCATGCGATGGGAGATGTAGATGATCGAGATGCCCTTGTCGGCAAGACGGCGCATGATCTTGAAGAGGATCTGCGC
Source organism: Labrenzia sp. C1B70 (assembly GCF_000475395.1). Taxonomy (NCBI): domain Bacteria; kingdom Pseudomonadati; phylum Pseudomonadota; class Alphaproteobacteria; order Hyphomicrobiales; family Stappiaceae; genus Labrenzia; species Labrenzia sp. C1B70. The sequence goes on along the minus strand of NZ_AXCE01000010.1, from coordinate 37,148 downwards.
TTCTTTCTCTGTCAGCGCCGCCGTCGGCTCATCCAGGATCAGCACCCGGCAATCGAGTGTCAGGGCTTTGGCGATCTCGACGAGCTGCTGGTGGGAAATCGACAGATCCCGCACGAGTGTCGTCGGATCGATGTCGCCAAGCTGGCCCAGCACTTCAGCGGCCTTCTTTTCAAGTGCACGATAGTTCATCAGGAACGAACGGCTGACATTGGTCGTCGCCATGAAGATGTTTTCAGCAACCGTCACATCGGGACACAGGGCAATCTCCTGGTGAACGAAGCCGATGCCGAGCTTCTGCGCCATCGCCGGAGATGAAATGACCACCGGTTCGCCATCGAAGCGGATATCTCCGCTGTCCGGCTGCAGGATGCCGTCGATGATATTCATCAGCGTCGATTTGCCGGCACCGTTTTCCCCGGCAAGCGCATGGATCTCGCCCTTGCGCAATTCGAAACTTACCCCCTTGAGCGCCTGAACCGGCCCGAAGGATTTCGAGAGGTTGGAGATCTTGAGGATCACATCGTCAGTCATGACAGGGCCGATTTGCTCGCAATTCCGGAGAAAGAACGGGCTGCCTGATCTGCTGCATCGATTGCAGGCAGCCCGCCGTATCACACGGGGCTCCAAAGGAGCCCTGGTTTGTTCATCAGCTCGGGTCGCGGCCTTCCATGTAGGCGTTGAGGTCGAAGCTGTCGGCGTTTTCCTTGGTGATCACGGCAAAGCCGTTGTCGACGTAAGGGATCTGAACCGGGTTGTAGCCGGACACCTTGTAGTCGTTGAACGGGTCGAACACGTCGGAGTGCGCGGCGAGGAACACGGCCATGAAGCCCATGAACCCCTGCATGCCCTGGTTCGGATTAAGCGCCATGTGGATGTTGCCCGCCTTGATGTGTTCAAGAGTGGTCGGCGTCACATCGGCATGCATGATCAGCACTTTCGCTTCCGCTTCCAGCACCGCTGCAACAGCTCCTTCAGCAGAGCCTGCTTCCGGGATCCAGAGAGCGGCAAGGTTCGGGTTGGCCTGAAGGATAGAGGCCGTTGCCCGGTAGGCGGCATTGCTGTCTTGGTTGGTCGCCTGGCGGCCAACCAGTTTCATGTTCGGGTAGTGCTCTCCCATGTAGTCGAGCAGCGCGGTCACGCGCAGATCGTGGTTCGACTGACCCGGGTTTTCAAGAACCGCATATTCCGCGCTGTCACCAACCTGCTTGACGATTTCTTCGGCGGCAAACTTGGCTTCGGCAAGGTTGTCGGAGGTGATATAGGCACTGCGCTTGGACTTCGGAGAATCCGCCGCGAAGGTCACGACCTGCGTGCCGTTGTCGACGGCCCGGTCGATCGGCTCGATAAACGGATCGGACTGCATCGGGTGCAGCAAGACGCCAGCCGGCTGCTTGACCATGTCCTGCTCGAAGGAAGCGATCTGCTTGGTGATGTCATAGTCCGGCGTGCCGGAGAAGATCGTCTCGCAGCCAAATGCGGACGCAGCCTGCTTGAAGCCCTGATAGACCGGCACCCAGTAGGGATGGCCGGAAACCATCACGTTCATGATGTAGGTTTCGCCCGGCTCGCATTTCAAACCATCTGCCGCGGCCGGAGCTGCGGTCAGAACTGCAGCCGACAGCATGGTCGACGCGAGAATTCCCTTGAAGATAGAAGTGCCCATGGTTTCCTCCCTGGACCAACGGGCTGCCAACCGCGAACGGTCGAATGCCCGATGGGTGATCGATTTCAGATTGTCAGGACATCCAGTCTGCGTTCCTCTCAACGCAGGGAGCCTGACGCTGCTCCTCCCGGTCTTGCAGGTCAGCCTGTCAAACAGGCCAGCTCACTGCAAGAAATTTCAAACACTGGTTTTTATCCCAGCGAGACCATGGATAAGGGCAGCCCCCGAAAGCCGTCAAACTGTTTTGGTATTTATTTCTTTTTCTGAAATTTATTTCAATCAACACTTCAAATAAGACATTGCCGAGCATAGACCCGAAAGAGAACACAAGCCATTGAGAGAAAACATCTTTTCGTGGCAGGCATTGCATCTGACCATTCGAAAACGCTCACCATGAACGTGCCGAAAAACTGACGGAGCGCCCCTGACGGGGCCGAAATCCGCCCCCCAGTCCCTCAGCTTTGTGATGCATATGAACACAAAAAAGGCCCGGAAGCGGATGCTCCGGGCCGGTTGATCGTGATGGCAGAAGCCTTGATCAGGCCTTCGCCGGCTCCGCACCGTCCGGAACCGGGCTGGTCCCGTCGGCACCGGCTTCCATGTGATGCTTGTCGTGCACCGGCTTCACCAGCGAGTTCGCGATCAACGCGATCACGAGCAAGCCTGCCATGGCATACATGGTGGTGTTGTAGAGGCTCGGTGTGGGATCCACCGTGCCGGCCGGAGCGATTTCCATCAGCCGGGCAACAGTCACCGTCTTTGCGGCCACCAGCTGGTCGAGCTGATCGACACCCGCACCGAATTTCTCGGCAAAGGCACTCGGGTCCACCTTGGCGGCAAGATCCGTGATCGCATTGTTGAGGGACATGTTCCGCAGCTGGGTGATCGCCAGCGGCCCCAGAACGCCTGCCGTACTCCACGCCGTCAGCAGACGCCCATGGATACCACCGACATATTTCGTGCCGAAGATATCGGCGAGATACGCCGGGATGGTCGCAAAGCCGCCGCCATACATCGTGAAGATGATCATGGTGGCTGCATAGAACATCACGAGCCAGGTAACGGCCGGATTGACGCTCACCTGTTCTGCTGCAAACGGAATCGACAGGTAAAGAATGATCCCGAGCACGAAGAAGCAGTGGTAGGTGTTCTTGCGGCCTATGAAGTCAGATGTGGAAGCCCAGAAGAACCGTCCAACCATGTTGAAGACCGAGATCATGAACACATAGGTTGCCGCAAAGGCCGAATTCACGATCAGCGGCAACGTGGTGCCGAAGATTTCCGTCATCATGGTCTTGGCAACGCCGATCACGCCGATACCCGCCGTCACGTTGAAGCAGAGCACGATCCACAGCAGATAGAACTGCGGTGTCTTGAGCGCCTGATCGATGTGAACGTTGTTGTGGGTGATCATCTTGCGGGACGCAGCATCGGCAGTTGGTGGTGTCCAGCCGGCCGGACGCCAGCCTTCGCGCGGAACCCGGTAGGAGAAGGCCGCGATGATCATCACGACCAGATAGACGATGCCGAGCGTGAAGAAGGTCCCTGCAGCCCCGGTGTTACCGGTACCGACCACATAGATCCCCTCCTGAAGGGCAACGGGCGCTGCTGCCACCTGCTTGGCGCCTGCGATGACCACTTCCACCATCTGGCCGTTGACTTCCGCAAGGCGCTTGCCGCCTTCGGTGATCAGGGCAACAGACCCTTCAGGGCCCAGGTACTCCGGCGCCTTGTAGAATAGACCGAGCAGATATTCCTTGATCGGCGTTGCGATCATCGCTCCGCCACCAAAGCCCATGATGGCCATGCCGGTGGCCATGCCGCGCCGGTCCGGGAACCACCGGATCAAGGTGGAAACGGGTGATACGTACCCAAGCCCCAGACCGCAGCCGCCGATCACGCCGTAACCGAGGTAAAGCAGCCAGAGCTGGTGCGTCATGATGCCGAAGCCGCCGATGATGAATCCGCCGCCCCAGCAGATGGCGGCAACAACGCCGACCATGCGAGGGCCGACTTCTTCAAGCCACTTGCCACCAAAGGCGGCCGCAAGCCCGAGAAACACGATGGCAACGGAAAAGATCCAGACGACCGAAGACAGGCTCCAGTCTTCCGGCGCTGCGGCAACCACCCCGAACTGTTTGATCAGAGGTGGGTTGAAGATGCTCCAGGCGTAGACGGAGCCGATACAAAGATGGATGGCGATGGATGCTGGCGGAACCTTCCAGCGGTTAAAACCGTCCTCTGCGACGATATGTTCCTTTTTCAACCGATCAAACATGCACTTATTTTCCTCCCATGCACGGTTGTCGGGCATTCCTCCGGGAAGGTGCCGGTCCCTTTGCGGCCGGCCTGTCATGTCTCCCCCGGTCCGGCAAGACAAAGCCGGATGCCCCGCTCCCGGCAGACGCGCACCTGTCGAAGCCTCCCGCTTCAGGTCCGCAACGCAGGAACGGTTGCACCGTCCCGCGCCTTCCGGCAGCTCCTTGCTGATGGCAAGTTCGGGGCCAGTTTCTTTTCTGTTGAATTTCAGACAGTTAGATTTTCAGACAGAAAGACGAGTGGACATTTTGTCCACATTCAAAAGTTGTTTTCCGGCCGTTTGGGACAATCTGTCCGGAAGCCCTTGACCGCCCAAACGGCCTAGATGCCGGGCGCAACTCAGGGGCAGCCCACCCGCAACGTCAAGTGCCTTCAGGCAACCAGATTGTGAAAACGGTCCCGGTCCCTTCGATGCTTTCCACCTTGATATCGCCGCCCTGACGGCTGACCAGCGTCTGGGTAATCGAAAGCCCCAATCCGGTGCCCTGCCGGCTTTTCGTCGTGTAGAAGGGGTCGAAAATACGCGCGATAACATCCGCGCTCATGCCGACACCTGTGTCCGAAATCTCGATCGACACTCCGGCGACATCTTCCTTGTTCATATCCCAGGTTTTCATCTTCAGCGTGCCGCCACCGGGCATGGCATGGATGGCATTGACGATGAGGTTGATCAGCACCTGCTGCAGTTCCGTCCGGTTCATCAGCACCAGACGGGAGGCAGTGGCCTCGCGGACAACCTCGATATCGGTCTTGCGCAGGAGATGGCGGACCAGCGGAAGACAGTCAGAAATCACCTCGTCCGGAGCGTGCCGATCGGCATAGCCTGCATATTCGTCCGGCTTGGCGAACTGCAGCAGCTTCATGACGATCTGGTTGATCCGGTCCACCTGCTCGTCGATCAGGCGGATTTCCGTACTGGCAACCTTTGCATGCTCGCCGAGCAGCATGCGCAGCACTTCCAGATTGCCCTGGATCACTGCAATCGGATTGTTGATCTCGTGGGCAACACCGGCGGTGATCTCGCCGATGGCGGCAAGCTTCTCCGACATGATCAGTTGCTTGGTGGTGTCTTCCAGCTGCCTGTTCGCCATCTTGAGATCGCGCGTGCGTTCCTCGACGCGGGTGTTCAGCTCCTCGTTCCAGGACCTGAGCTGCCGGTCGCTTTCCTGAACCAGGTCAAGCAGATGATCGAGATGCTGGGCGACACGCGCAATCTCGTCACCGCTGCCTTCGGACCGCGTGCGGGCGCCAAGGTCTCCCTTTTCGACACTGGCAATGGTGTCCGTCATCTTTTCCAGTGGCTTGAAGACGCCGCGAGCCCACCTCAGGAACAGCGGCACGCTGCCAGCGGTCACGACAAGGAAACCCAGCAGCAGCGCGACCAGTGTCGCCAGCTTGGCTTCCCGGAACGGCGTCTCCAGAAAGCCGACATAAAGCATGCCCACCCGCTCGCCGAAACTGTCGGTGATCGGTTCATAGGCCGAGATGTACCAGTCGTTGACGACGAAGGCGCTGTCCAGCCAGACCTGCCCCTCGCCCAGCACCTTCTGGCGAACGGCGGCGGACACCCTCGTCCCAAGCGCGCGCTTGTCTTCGAACAGGCGGACATTGGTGCTGACGCGGACATCTTCGAGAAACAGCGTCGCGGTGCCCTGGCTGCCTTCGGGAAGGCTCGCCTCGCGGTAGACGAGATCGTTTATCGTGTCGATAAAGACGAGGTTCTGGTTGAGCAGAATGCCACCGACCAGAGCTGCCACGGGCGCACCCGGCACGGTGACCGGGCTTGCGGAGTGAACCACCATGCCGCGTGTTTCCGCGGCCCTTTCGGTCGGCACCGCATTGGGTGTCGGGACGAGATCCAGCCGGGCCCGATCTGCTAGTGCCGGAGAAATCGCCGTCAGATCACCGGCTTCGAAGATATCCACGCTTGTGGCGGCAGATCCTGCAAAGGCCTGTTCAATGACCGGCCAGTCCTTGGAGACCGGCGGAACGGCGCTTGGCGGAGAGGCCGCCTCGACTGTCCTGTCCTTGCGCACGACATACAGAAAATCGAGACCCAGCTCCTCACGCCGCCGCTCCAGCAGCCCTGCCAGAAGTGAAGCATCACCACTGTCTGCAACGTCGCGAAAGGAGGCCGACTGGCCCAGCGCATCGATCTTTTCACCCGAATTTTCCAGGATCCTCGAAAAGTACTGATGGGCAATGGTCAGGTCGCCATTGACCTTGGTGATCAACAGGGAATCGAACTTCGCGTTCCAGCGCACCATCGCCCAGCCGAGAAAGAGTGGCAGAACCACTAGTGTCGGCAACAGGGCGATGGCCAGTAGTCTGACCCTGACGGACAGGCGGCTTCCCGATTTCCGGCGTCGTCTCTCCTCAGCCATTCCAGTCCATCAGCTTCCTGTCGATGGTCTTGCGTGAAATGCCGAGCCGCCGCGCTGCTTCGGCACGGTTTCCACCGGCTTCCTCGAGCACCATCAGGATATGACGCTTCTCCATGTCCTGCAGCGTTTCCCCGCCGGGCAGCAACAGGCTCTGGGTACTGTGGAACTCCGCCGGAAAGCGGCCAAGGATCAAGGTTCGTTCGATCGTGTTGCGCAGTTCGCGAACATTGCCCGGCCATTCATAAGCCAGCAGTCCGGAGACCACTTCATCCGTAAACGGTACCGGCGGCATCCCAAGCTGAACGGACAGCTTCTGCATGAACAGCGAGGCAAGTTCACGGATGTCGTCGCCACGCTCGCGCAGCGGCGGCATTTCGAGCTGAAGCACGTTGACCCGGTAGTAGAGGTCCGCCCGGAACCGGCCCTCCTCCACGGCCTGCTCCAGATTTGCGTTGGTCGCGAACACGAACCGCAGATCGACAGGCACTTCACGCTCGGACCCGACCGGCCGAATTTTCCGGTCTTCAATTGCCCGCAGCAACTTGCTCTGCAGTGCCATGGGCAGTTCGCCGATCTCGTCCAGAAAAAGCGTACCGCCATGCGCATGCATGAACAGGCCGTCGCGGCTGGACCCGGCGCCGGTGAAAGCGCCTTTGAGATGCCCGAACAATTCAGCTTCGATCATGTCTCCGGGAATGGCGGCGCAATTGACCGGAACGAAGGGCTTGTCCGCCCGATCGGAAAGATCGTGAAGCGACCTGGCAGCAACTTCCTTTCCGGTCCCGGATTCCCCCGTGATCAGAACGGATGTCGGCAGTGGCGCGACGCGGGAAATCGTTTCGCGAATCTCGCCGATCTGGCGCGAATGTCCGATCAGCTTGTCACGCAGAAGAAGATGGTCGGATGTTGCCTGCAACTGGTGGCGCAACAGCTGGTTTTCCCGCAGCAGCGTGACCCGGTCGAGACACCTGGCAACCGCGTTCAGCAGCTGGTTGGACCGGAAGGGCTTCAGGATGAAATCCACGGCACCTGCCCGCAAGGCCTGGATCGCGGTTTCCAGATCCGCATAGGCCGTCATCAGAATCGCATCGGCGAAAAACCCGATCCGCCGCTGTTCGCCAAGCCATTCCACGCCGGATTTGCCTGGCATGATATTGTCGAGGATCACCACGTCATAATGGTGGGTATCAAGAAGCGCCGAGGCCTCGACCGTGTCGGCGGCCTGTTCGATGCGTTTGCAATAAGGCTCGAGCGTGCGGACCAGAAAATTGCGCATGCCAGGCTCGTCGTCGACGATCAGGATCGACGCCTGCGGCAACCAGGGACCGAATTCCGGCTGTGAATCTGCCTCTTCAGGACGTTTGGAAACACCGCTCTTCATAGCCCCTCCCCGGCAGTTTCATCCGTTCTTTTGTCATGGTCCATCCTCCGGCCCGGAGCATTGCATATTCCAGTATGCAATGTCTTCCGGAGACGCACGTGCAATTGCAACTATCTGAAATCGCGCGACCAATTGCCCAGACGGGAAGCTGCCTCAGCACCGGAGCTCTCAAGTATCCCGACGTCTTCTGCTTGTTCTCGCTGCGGATCAGGTGCTGAGGGTGTGCGAAAGTAAAAACCCCGCAGGATGTCCCTGCGGGGTTTGAATGTGCGTCGCAGAATCAGCTCACTCTATTGCGCAAGCCTTTCGAACCGCGCAGGCCCGTTCAGCACGAAGAGCTCGATTTCCAGGGTGCTTGCTTCCTTGCCATCGCCTGAGAAAGTCACCGTCGAGCGCGAACCAGCCACGGCATTTTCGTTGGCAATGTCAAACACCATCATCGACCCGTCCCAGTCATGCAGCGGCAGCTTTATTGGCTGGGGACCGGCAAGCAGGACGAGCCCGCCGTCCTCCTCTTGCACCTCGGCCGTGCCGAAGTAGGGATGGCCGTAACGGCCCGTGCAATAGCCAGCCGCAGGAGCAGGTGCGGCAGCGGCAGGAGCAGGTTCACCGGCCGTGAAGCCGGCAGGCGTATAGAAGGAAGCGAACAGGCCTTCGTATCCGGAGAACCAGTCTCGGGTCACACGCCCGAACTGAACCATGTCGGAGAAGGATGCGCCGATGGATTCAACGGCACCGACAGGAGCCGCATTCGACAGGACCACGATCCCTATGTCGAGCGAGGGGATCATCAGGAAATAGGTCGAGGCACCGAGGATGAAAGCACCTGAATGGCTGAGGATTACCCGGCCGGACGGGTCAGTGCCGACATTGAAACCATAGCCGTAGAACCCGGCGCGTTCGTCAGGCGTATGGGGACGGCTGGAAAAGCTCTGCGGACTGATTGCAGGCTGCAAGGCTTCGGGAGAAATAAGCTCCCCACCATCGGCCAGAACCATCTTCATCCATCTGGCCATATCGTTGATGGAAGAACTCACCCCGCCGGCGGGTGACTGGGCGTCCGGCTGCCGCTGGTACAGCGCCTCGAAACCGTCGCCGCTTCTGGCATGCGGCACCGCGCGGTTTTCCCGTGCCATGAAATCATCAAATCGCGCACTGGTCCTGGTCATGCCAAGCGGCTGAAACAGGGCCTCGTCAGAAAGGTCGGCCCATTCGGCCCCGGATGCTTCGGCAACCGCCTCGGCGCCGGCGGTCAGGCCGAAATTCGTGTAGGCGTAGCTCGTGCGGAAGGCGCGCAGGGGCTGCAGGCGCAAACGTTCGAGGATCGTCTGCCTGTCAAAGCCGATGTCTTCCAGATCGTCACCAGCATGGTCCGGCAGGCCGGAACGGTGGCTGTAGAGATCCCCCACTGTCAAACGTTCGGTAATATCGGGATCGGCAAGGCTGAACCATGGCAGCAGGTCGCGCATCCTGCTGTCCCACGAAACAACGCCGCGCGTGACCTGCCGGGCAACGACTGTTGCCCCAATCGACTTGGACACGGAAGCCATCTGGAAAACGGTGTCGGCGTCAATCGGTTGATCGCCCTCGCCGCCCCGCTTTCCGAAGCCTTTCGCGTAGACAGTCTCTCCCTTGTGGACGACGGCAACCGCTAGGCCCGGCACCTTGCTGCGCGCCTTGATGTCTTCAACGATCCCGTCAAGCCCGGCGATCGCCTTGTCGATCTGGCCAGGCGGAACATCGGTTCCCGCCGTTCTGGATGGCGGCAGGTCCTCGGCAAGGGCTGGTGCTGCCAGAACCGCGAGAGACGCGGACGCCAGGAACCGGCGCCGTGTGAGCTGGAAGAACGACATGTGTAACCTCTCAATCAGTCTTGCTGTTCGCGCCTGCAGGTCATTGCAGATGGGTTTCGGCCGGTCCGGCCGGGGCGATACTTTCCTGTGTCGTCAAAGCGCCAGCCCCAGCCTGAAGAAAACCCGGGTCCCCGGATCCTCGGCGTTTTCCGGCCGATGCCAGGGTGTGGCGGTGAGAACCTGAAAATTCACCCGGTCGGCAACCATGCCACTGACACCGACACCGGCTGAACCGAGTTCGTCGCGGGCAAAGTCGGCGGCTTCATCCACGTTCCAGACGACGCCATAATCGGCAAAGGCCGTCAGGGTGAGACCGGGAAGCGCAGACCATCCGGTTTCGATGTCGTGACTGACTTCAAACGCGGACGCAAAGCCACTGTCACCGGAGAGGCTGCCGCCATCGAACGCCCAGCCGTAGGGGTCGCCGCCGAGAGCGAACCGGACCGCACCGGGCAGCGGTGTCGGCGAATACTGGCTGGCCGTGCGCAGCTGAAGCCGAGCGATGGACGCCAGATCGTATGAGACGCCGAAGTTGAACCGGCCAAAGCGATAGTCGTCCGGGTCAATTTCCATTTCACCTTTGTGATTCAGGCTCTGACCCAGTTCGGCTCCAGCGGAAAATGAGGCAGGGCCTGCATCAAGGTCGTACCGGAGGGACACCGTCGCCCAACGCGCCTGTTCACGGGCAGCCCGCGCGCCCATCACGTCGATCCGGTCGTTCCGAAGATTGATTTCCACCTTGCCGTAAAGGCTCTGGTCGATGGTGCGAATGAGCGGATACTGGAGATGAGCCGAACCGATAACGGTTTCGATGTGGATGTCCTGCTCTTCCAGGTCTGCGCCGGGCTTCTGTGTCACATAGGTCAGGTCGTAGCCCGCGGAGAGCCCGTTGAACCCGATTGGAACCGACTGCGAAGCCTGCAGAAGCACCATTTCCTCGGGCGCGTCTAGAACGGTCACCCCAACCAGGCTTGTCGTTTCGAACAACCCGAAGATGTCGTTGACCGTGGCATTTCCGGAAAGTTCCAGCGGACCGACCGTATCTGTTCCAAGGTTATCGAGACCGACGCCGGCGCTGTATCGGCTGAAATCAACCGCGAGCTTCAGTGTACCGCCACCTGTGGGCGTTTCCGGGCGCACAATTGTTCCCTCTATCTGCAGACCGGCAAGATCGCTCATCAGCAGCAGGACGCGTTCTGCCTCCTTGATCCGAATGGGGCGCATGGAGGTCAGGCGGTTGATATAGGGCGCCAGGCGCTCCCTGATGCGCGGGATGGAACTGGTGATCTCGACGGTTTCAACATAGCCTTCGTAGACCCGGAGCGAGACCGCACCGGACGTAAAGTCCTGCACCGGAACGACGGTCATCGAAAAATAGCCGGCTCTCAGATAGGCGGCATCAACCGCCTCGGCGATCCGGTAGAGATCCGCAAGAGACATGTCCTTGCCGATCTTGCCCTGCCAGATGGCCGCCAGATCGGTGTCCGAAACCGAATGAGCACCGGCAATCGATACCGACCGGAGCGTGAAGCGTACCCTCTCGGCATCTTGTTCTGAAACACGCTTGCGCTGATCCTGCACCGTGATGTCGACCGTGCCCGGCCTTGTAGGCGGCGTGAACCGTTCAATAATGACGGTTTGCCCGGCGACGGCCTGATCCAGCGTTTGAGCCGGTGCAGAATGAGAAAACACCGCGGCCACGAAAGAGACGGCCAGAACCGAAGCAGCCCGAAGCCGAAAGGTAGATTTGGGATCAGCAGCGGCGGCACCGCGCAGGGTTTTTGTTGCCGGGGGAGGCAGCACCTGTCTTGTCACGGACGGCTCCGTTCTTATTCAGCGGTGTTCTGGGGAGCCGTTTCGCCGAGTAACGGAGCGACGGCGTTAAAAATGCGCATGGCAGGCAGCGAGCAGGACAGACCCGAGGCTTCGTCGACGTCCTGCGTCTCCATTGCCTCCTCGCAATCCCCGGAAGGCATGTCGCTGTTCGCCTGGACAACAAGGGTCGTGTCGGTCCGCGGGCTATGGAAAACGACCGTGGTGTATCCGGGCACTTCGCCCGTGTGGCCAACCCACTCTCCGTTGCACCGAAGCGCCAGGCCGTACCCATCAGGTGGACGGAAAGATCGCAGCCGCGCTTGCTGCATCTCGGTGCCGAGAAGCCCTTGGCCGGACCCAAGAGCTTGGCCATAGACGAGCAGATCGTCGAGGTTGGAAATCAGCTCCCCCGCTGTCCAGAGCGAAGCCGGGTTCCAGTGTGTGGCGACAAGAGGTGCTTCCGGCGTTGCATCGACGCCCTGAAGGGTAACGCCCTGCGCGTAGGGCTCCGGTAGTTCGGTCCTGCTTCCCGGCCAGACTGTTTTTTCCAGTCCGAGAGGCTCCAGGATCATCTTCCGCAAAGACGTCTCGAAGGGCTGCCCGGTGGTCTTTTCAATGACCATGCCAAGGAGGATCGTGTTCGTGTTGGAATAATCGTATTGCGTTCCCGGTTCGAAGAGCGGGGAATTTTCGACGGCAAAGGTCAAAAGGTCCTCGGGCGAAAACGCGACACCGGGTTGATCGAGAAACAACTCCACAAACCGTTCGGAAGCGGTGTAGCTCGCCACACCGCTGGTCATGTCCGCAAGCTGGCGCAGCGTGATCCTGTCTCCGTTGGGAATTCCCTCGACATAGGCGTCGATCGTGTCATCGAGAGAAAGCCGTCCGGCTTCTGCAAGCTGCAACAGCATTGTTCCGGTAAAGGTCTTGGTCACGGACCCGATGCGCGTGTGCATGCCCGGCTCCATAGGAGCTCCGGTTGCCGGGTCGGCAACGCCGTACCCTTTTTTCCATGTGCCGTCTGGTGTTTGGACACCAACAATGACGCCCGGCGTTTCGGCAAGTGGAAGCGCGGCCAGCACCGCATCATCCAGCTTTTGCGAGAGTGCTGCGGAGAGCGGCGTGTCGGGCCTGGCGTCCCTTGCCGCGGAGGTCACACCCCGGTCAAAATCTTCAACACATGTTACGGTCGCTGCGACGGGATTAACGCTGCATACCGACACCAGCAGGACCGCAAGCAATTGCACGGCCCGTGCTGTCACCGGGCCTGTTGTGACCGATCTTGTCAAACTGGGCTGTCCTCTTTTCCGGTTGCAGACGGGAGATCGCGCTTGCGGCGGGGCATGCCGCAGGGACGCGTCTCCATGAGGACTGGTGGTATGGAAATCAGGATGGCAAACAAAGTCGGCAACGGTGCAAAAATGGTATAAGTAGTTCGTCAATCAGTGTAATTCTTCATCGGGGTACGGTCCTCGTGCCTCACCGGAACATCGGAATCTGCGTCCCAGTGCAAAAAGTCGAACTTGATGTTTCTCGCGGTGAACTGCTGCGTGACGGGGAAGTCGTTCGTTTGCGCCCCAAGACTCTCGCCGTGCTGGTCGAGCTGCACGCCCGCGAGGGAGAGGTCGTCAGCCAGCAAGAACTGAGGCACCTGATCTGGGGACAGCAGCATGGACGCGAGACCGGTCCAAAGCAGTGTGTCCGCGAGCTTAGACGCTTGCTGGGGGACAGCGCCGAAACACCTGGGTTCATCGAAACGGTCGGCAGGCAGGGCTACCGCCTTGTCGGCAAGATCACGGTTCTGAACTCCGGCACGGACACCACCGGAACAGCCCCTCTTTGCGTGGGCCGAACCGCGGAACTGCAGTCCCTTGCGGACTGCGCAGCGGCAGTGCGCGCTGGCAAGCGCATTGTGAGCCTTGTCGCCGGGGAAGCCGGATCGGGCAAATCAAGGCTGGTGGAGACGTTCGCCGCCACGCTGCCACGCACGGCAGAGTTCTGGTCTGCCCGGGGGCAGTGCATTCCCCACCCCGGTGCCCGGGAACCCTATGGCCCACTGATCGAGATCGTGACACAGCTCGCCGAAGGTGCGTCCCGAAAACGGGTCTTACGACTTCTTGAGGATGTCGCACCGTCGTGGCGAGACCTGCTGCCTCAGCTTCGTTCTGGCCGGGAGCCCGCTCACCTGCCCACAAGATTGACGGACACGCACCCGGACTCAATGTTGCGGGAGCTGACCGCACTCATGGAGCGTCTCTCTCAGCAGCAGCCCGGTGTCATCATTCTGGAAGACCTGCACTGGGCCGATCAGAGCACGCTGGCATGGCTTCTTTCCTGGGCTCAACGCCGCGCTCCTGCCAGAACCCTTGTGGTTGGAACCTACAGGTTTGATGAACTGGACAAGTCCGGAGATCTTCAAACAACATTGCATTACCTTCAACGTGTTCAGGACTTTAGCCCGATCACGCTGGACGGCCTCGACGAAACAGCCGTAGCGGACCTTCTCAAGCGACGCTTTCCGGACCACAGACTGCCTGCCTCCCTTGCCGGCGAGTTGAGGCGAAGAACGGAAGGGCATGCCATCCTGGTCGATGCGATCATCGACCAGTGGCATCGGGACGGGGTCCTGGAGAGTTCCGAAAATCAGCACGCACTCGAGCAGGACATCAATAAAATCGTTTCGGCAATCTCACGCGGGGCCGGAAAATTCATCGCGGGCGAAATCGGCCGGCTGGACCCATATGAGCGGCAGTTACTCGACATTGCCAGCGTTGCCGGAATTCGCTTTTCCGCAGCCATGTTGAGCGATGATCGGCTCGAAGTGGAAAAAGGCGAAGCGGTTCTCGACCGCCTTGCAAGCGTCAGGCGCTTCATTGAACGGGCCGGTGTCATGGCCTGGCCGGACGGGACGCAGGCAACACGCTACGTCTTCCGGCACGCGCTTTATCAGGAGGCCCTTTACGACGCTATTCCGGCCGCAAATCGGCAAGGACTTCACGAACGCATCGGCAGCCGGCTTGAAACCGCGTTCAAATCCCGCACTGGCGAAATCGCGTCCACACTAGCCGATCATTTCGAGCGTGCCGCCGATTGGAAACGTGCTGCCGTCCATCGAGGGCTTGCGGGCCTGACCGCGCTGGAACGCGGCGCAATCACCGATGCGGCCGCGCAGTTCCGGCAGGCGCTTGTCTCCTTCGCCGCCTGCGAGCCTGCCCCCGAAACGCACACGGCGGAATGCCGCACGCTACTGGGTCTGGGAGCGGCACTTATCGTCGGGGATCACTTCGCCACAGACGAACTTCGGGACGTTTACGAACGCGCCGCGACACTTGCAGGCCGAACCAATGACCCGACGACAATCGTGCCCGCACTTGCGGGGCTCTGGAACCACCACCTGACCAAGGCAGACCTTGCAGCCGCCGACGAACTTGCCAAGGGTCTCGATGACCTAGCAGAGGATGCACCAGCGCTTTATGCAATGGTGGCCCACAATGCTGTCGGGCAAACACGGTTCTTCCGTGGTGATCTTGCCGCCTGTCTGCCTCATATCAACGCTGTTTGCAGCGCCTACGACACAAACCACGGCGCAGAGGCATCGGTTCTGTTCGGCGAGGACCCCGGCATCGTCTGCCGCCAGTATGCCGCTTGCGTTCATCAGTTGCTCGGCCAAAGCGAACGTGCCGAACGCCTTTATGCCGAAGGCATGACGTTGACGGACACATTGGAGCAGCCTTTCGGTCGAGCGCAGATGCTTTGGGCAGGAGCTCTGATCGCTCGTGAACGTGAAGACCCGGTGCGTGTGCTGGTACGGGCGACGGGCCTGATCGAAACCTGCGAAGCAGCCGCAATTCCATTCTGGCGCCCCTATGGCGACCTGCTGGCCGGTTGGGCGCAGGTCGTGCTTGGGAACGCTTCCGGCCTTCAGCAAATTCACGAAGGTCTGAACGCACAGGCGGCAATGAACGTGACGCTGACCCGTCCTTACGGATTGGCACTCTACGCAGAAGCGACCAGCCGCTGCGGTAACCCGGTCGAGGGGCTGAAGGCACTTGCGTCGGCGTTCAAGATCATCAGGCGTACCGGCGAACGCTGGCATGAAGCGGAGCTCCATCGCCTTTGGGCCTTGCTCTCGGTTCAGACCGGCCGAACCCGAAACGCTTCATCTGCACTTCGCCGTGCAATCAGGGTTGCACGAACCCAAAACGCCGTGACTTACGAAAAACGTGCGCAAGACCTTCTGGACCGGATTGCAGGTCAACTGACCTGAGAAGCACCCCGCCAACCCGCGTCCGGATAGGACTTCAGCCCGCATCTCCAGCCGTTCAACAGGCTTCTAGGTCACCCCGTTCCGACTTGGAGACACAGTGGCAACATCGGATGCGGAAACGAGGCCTTTAGCCATGCCAATAAATTCCCGAATGCCCTTCATTTCAATGGACCCGTGTGCCCTCATGCAATACCACTCTACTAGGACATTCGGTCGAATTAGATTTTAAACACATACGATTATAGAGACTTACGAGGATGACTGCAGGAACACAAAGCATCGACCGCGCAGCGATGCTGCTCGATCTTGTCGCCGGTGGGCATCCCGACGGTGTTCCCTTTGCGGACATACTCGCAAAGTCCGGCCTGACCCGGCCGACGGCCCGACGAGTGCTGCAAGCGCTTATCGAACATGGCTTCGTCGACCAGGATGCGGAAAACCGCCGCTTTTTCCTCGGCTCCAGAATTTACGAACTGGGTCTGCTGGTCTTCCCAGCCTATGACCTGCAAGATGTTTGCAAGCCGGAACTCGAACGTCTGGTCGAGGTAACGGGCGACACCGTTTTCCTCAATCGTGTCGTCGGTGACAAGATGACCTGCATTGCCCGGGAAAGCGGCGCGTTTCCCGTGAAGGCGTTTGTTCTGGACGTCGGGGTTCATCGCCCGATCGGGCTGGGCGCCGGTGGCATGGCTGTCCTTGCCGCCCTTCCGCCTGCAAAAGCCGAAGCGATCCTGGACAGAAACACCGGCGACCTCAAGGAGTTCTCCGGTGGCGTCACGAAAATCCGTGAAATGGTCGAACTGGCAAGAGAGACCGGCTACATCGACAGGGTGTCGGACGTTGGCGTCAGGACCGTCGCCATGGCAATCCGCGACAGTGCCGGCACACCCTTTGCGTCAATCAGCGTTTCCAGCATTATGGCGCGCATGACCGGCGAGCACCTGCAATCGGTACTCGCCATCATGGGGGAGGAAGTCGCGAAGATCAGCGCCAAGCTGTCGAAGATGCGGCCGATAGGTAGAGCCTGATCCGGCCGCGCCTTCCGCTTGACCGAGGCTGTTAATCGGCAACGGGATTTTCGTTTTTACGCTTGATCCGCGACCAGAGCAGGTTGAGCAGCGGCAGCACGATGATCAGGATCGTGATGCAGTGGATCGCGATGGCCGTGCTGGATCCGAGAAGATAACCGAAGTCTCCTCCTGAAATCATCAAGGCCCGGCGCAGGTGCTCCTCGAGCATCGGCCCCAGAACGAACCCGATGAGCAGCGGTGCGGGTGAATAGTCGTAAAATCGCAGGATCGCCCCGATAACCCCCATCAGCAACACGGCCCAGACGTCGAAAGTCGAATTCGCCACGCCGAAGACGCCAGTGCAGATCAGTGCAATGATCACGGGAAACAGGAACCGTCTCGGCACGGCAACCAGTCGTGCCCAGACCCCGATCAGCGGTACGTTCAACACCAGCAGCAACACGTTGCCGATCCAGAAACTGGCGACCAGGCCCCAGAACAGATCCGGGTGATCGACCACCAGCTGTGGTCCGGGTGCGATGCCGTGGATCATCAAGGCGCCCAGGATGATCGCCATCGTGGGCGTTCCAGGAATACCGAGCGTCATGGTCGGAATGAAGGCCGTCTGGGCGGCAGCGTTGTTGGCTGCCTCAGGTGCGGCGATCCCGTTGATCCGTCCAGTGCCGAATTCTTCCTTCTTGCCACCCACGGACCGTTCCAGCGAATAGGCCAGGAAAGAGGAAATCGTGGGCCCTGCACCGGGCAAGGGCCCCAGGATGCCACCAACAGAGGCTCCGCGAAGGATCGAGAACTTGATGCTCTTGAGTTTGCCGAAAGCGAGAAACATGGAGCGGGCGGAAATGGCGATCGGTTTCCTGTCACCCTGGTCATCCCTCAGCTTGTTGATGACCTCCGGGATGCCGAACAGCCCCATGGCAACGGCGACGATCGACAGCCCGTCGAGAAGGTTTGCATAGCCCATGTCGAACCGGGCAACGCCGCTGTTGAGATCAAGGCCGATGCTGCCCAGCAGCATGCCGATGAAGACCATCGCAACACCCTTGAGCGCCGAGCCGCCAACCGCAACCGATCCGGCAACGAGCCCCAGCAGCAAGGTCGCGAAATACTCCGCCGGTCCGAAGGAGAGCGAGAACTTAACGATCAACGGCGACAGGAAGACCATGGCCAGAATGCCGAAAGTGCCGCCACTCAGCGAGGAGATCTGCGCTGTCAGCAGGGCAAGACCAGCCTCGCCCCTTTTCGCCATCGGGTAACCGTCCAGCGTTGTGATCGCATTGGAAGCCGTGCCCGGCAGATTGAGAAGGATCGATGCGATGGAGCCACCATATTCGGCCCCGTAATAGACACCGGCCAGCATGATGACCGCGGTCGTCGGCTCCAGATAGAAGGTGACAGGCAGCAGGATCGAGATCGCCGCGATCGCGCCGATACCTGGAAGAACACCGACGATATTGCCCAGCAGAACACCTGCGAAACAATAAAAGAGATTTACCGGATGCAGTGCGACCGTAAACCCTGAGAGGAAATCCATCATGATCAGAACCCGGGGAAAAGCCTGAGAGGCATGCCGAGGCCCAGAACGAATGTGAGCCACAGGAAGGCAGAAACGCCGATGGAGAGCAGCACCGTTTCCAGCCATTTCATGCGCGGAATGACGAGCGCCAGCACCGAGATCGCACACAAGGTGGTGAGTGCGATGCCGAGCCGTTCGATCAGCAGAGCGTAGAGTGCGATGGAGGCAACGACCCCGCAGAGGCCGAGCCAGGGGAATTGCCCTGGAAGGGTGACGTCACGAACGACGTTGACGACCGCGATCAGCAATCCGAAGACAATCGTCAAGGCACTCAAGACGACCGGGAACATTCCCGGCCCCATGTTGCGCGGCACGCCCATGTCGAGATCGCGGGAAGCGTAGAGGAAAATTGCACCTACGAGCGCGACCAGCAGCCCGTCCTGAGCCTTGAAGAGAGCCTTCATCCCATCCTCCAGAAAACCGTCAGCTGGCTTTCAAGTGTTTGTGCAGGTTGTTCATCTTGTAACTGTAAGCACTCGGGATCTCTTGCATTTCCATTGCGTATGCAAGCCGGGCACGGTCAGCGAGAGGCTTCAGATGCGACGAAGTCCGATCAAAGATCAAGTCTGCCGCTTCCTGTTTGGTCTGCGCATCCCTGCCTTCACCGATGCGAAGGGACAAGTGGACAAACCCGTTGTCCGGGTTCATGTCACCGACCAGGCAATCGTCAATGCGTGTGATGCGGATGCGGATACCCGCGATCGGGAAGATACCGGCTTCCGTCATGGCGGCGTGGACACAGCGGCCAAAAGTTTCGACCTCGGTCTGATCTGCAATATTACCGGAATATTCGATCCAGGCGTGCGGCATGGTTCCATCCTTGAAAGGGCGAGCCGAAGCTCGCCCGGTAGGTTCAATTGTTGCGAAATGGAAGTTCAGGGAAAGGTCACTTCGGCTCGATGCCGGCGTCCTTGATTTCCTGGCCCCACAGGTCGACCTCGGAGGCGATGAATTCTGTCGTCGCCGCAGAATCCAGGCCACGCCGGGACGGCGTTACACCGATGCTTTCGAGTTTCGCCTGCACGTCCGGATTGGCAATGGTCTTGTTGAAGGCATCGCTCAGAACGTCCAGACGCTCCTGGGGGACACCAGCCGGAGCAACGACACTGTACCACCCAACCACGTTGAAACCGTCGAAGCCGAGTTCGTCTGCCGTTGGCGTGTCGGGCAGCGCGGCGTAACGGTCCGTGCTCGTGACGAGGATCGGCTTCAAGGCACCGCTCTCAACATGCGGCAGGACCGAAACAGGACTGCTGATCATCGCATTCACACGGCCGGCCAGGATATCGGAAATTGCATCTCCGGAACCTGAATAGGGAATATTGGTGAAGCTGAGATCCGCCTGCCGGGCCAGCAAACGCGCTGCCAGAAGCGCCGCGCTGCCTCCGTTTGCCATGGTCAGGTTTTCCGTGGCGGCCGCGGCAAAGCCTTCATAGTCGGAGATTTCGGAATCCCCCGGCACCGTGACCACATAGGGCGACTCGGAGATCACCGCGATCCCCGAGAAGTCTTCTTTCGAGTTGTAGGTCGCCGACTTGAAAAGCGACGGGTTCAGCGCAAGCGTCGCCTGGATACCGAACAGAATGGTATACCCGTCAGCTTCTGCCTGTTTCGCCAGAAGCGTGCCGACCGTTCCGGACGCACCCGGACGGTTTTCGACGACGACAGGCTGCCCCAGATACTCCTTCATGTTGTCGGCAACAATCCGGGCCGTAGTGTCTGTCCCCCCTCCAGGCGAATACGGCACAATCAGGCGGACCGGCTTCTCCGGAAACGCGTCCTGCGCGATAACCGGAGCCGCCACTGTGAGCGCCAAGGCGCCCGCTGCGATTGACAACAAAGTTCTCTTGGTGAGCATTCTTTCCTCCCTTTGCTCAATTACTTCCGACTTTGGAACAACTCGTCGATCTTCCTTTCGTAGTCGTGGTAGTTCAGGAAGTCGTAGAGTTCCTCGCGCTTCTGCATGATATCCAGCACACCGGTCGCCGATCCGACCTCACGAATATGCTTGTAAACCTTCAGGGCTGCCGCGTTCATTGCGCGATTCGCAGACAAGGGGTAGAGCGCCGCTGAAACACCGACGCTGCGCAGCTCGTCCAGAGTGAAGTTCGGCGTCTTGGAAAACTCGGTAATGTTGGCAAGAACCGGATACGGCGTGTCGAGCGCATCGACGAAGGCCTTGTACTGCGACAATTCCGTACAGGCTTCTGCGAAGATCATGTCGGCGCCTGCCTCGACGTAGGCACAGGCCCGGTCGATCGCACCGTTCAGGCCCTCGATGGCCAGCGCATCCGTGCGGGCAACAATGAAGAACTGATCGTCGGTCTTTGCATCCACGGCTGCCTTGACGCGGTCAACCATCTCCTGCTTGGAAACGATCTCCTTGCCCGGACGGTGACCGCACCGCTTGAGCTGAACCTGATCTTCCATGTGCATGGCACCGGCGCCGTCCTTGATCAGGCCGCGCACAAGGCGCGCGATGGTGAAGGCACCGCCGAAGCCGGTATCGACATCAACCAGGACCGGCAGACTGCTTGCATCCGTAACGCGGCGGAGATCCGTCAGCACGTCACTCAGGTTCGTGATGCCGAGATCGGGAAGCCCGTAGGATGCGTTCGCGACGCCTGCACCGGCAAGATAAAGAGCCTTGTAGCCCACGCGCTCTGCCATCATCGCCGTGTAGGCGTTGATCGACCCCATGACCTGAAGCGGATTTTCTTCCTTCAAGGCCTGCCGGAACCGTGCGCCTGCCGAAAGTGTCGTCATTATGAACCTCTCATTTTTGACTGATCATAATATGATCATTTTTTGAACTCTTTATTTGATAAAGATCATATTATGGCTTTTTTCAAAGTCAATAAGTTATTTCCCGATGATTTCGAGCCGCCTCAGCCGCAGAAAACAGCCAAAAACAAAGGCCCGCCGCGCTTTCGCGCAACGGGCCTGCCTGTTCATAATATGGACACACCCGGCCGTAACCGGGAAATGGTCAGGGAAACGCCTGCCTCAACTCCGCAAGACCGCGGGCAAAGACACCAATATCAGCCCCAACGGCCAGAAACTCGACACCCATGAGCGCATAACGATGCGCAAGTTCACGATTGGACGTCAGGATACCGGCAGGCTTTCCCGCGGCCCTGATCCGCGACAGGGCCTCAACCACGACCGCCTGTACCGGAGCCGCTTCGGGCTTGCCGACATAGCCCATGTCCGCGGCCAGATCCGCTGGCCCGACAAAGACGCCATCGACACCTTCAACCGCCAGTATCTCGTCCAGCGCATCGATGCCCTTGCAGCTTTCGACCTGCACAAGCAGACACACCTGCTTGTTTGCCGTGTGCAGATAGTCGGTGATGCGACCATAGTCCGATGCCCTTGCCAGGGCCGCGCCGACACCGCGCGCCCCCTCCGGCGGATAACGAACAGAGCCCACGGCTTCCTGCGCCTCCGCTGCCGTTTCGATCATCGGCACCAGAATTGTCTGCGCCCCGATATCCAGCATCTGCTTGATCAGGGCACGGTCATTCTCACGGACACGAACCACCGGATGGCTGCTGCCGGAGAGAACCCGCAGCTGCGCCATGATTTCGGCAAGCCCGTTCGGTCCGTGTTCGGCATCGATGACGAGCCAGTCGAACCCGGCTCCTGCGCAAATTTCCGCGGCGCCGGGATGTGCCAGCGCCATCCAAAGGCCAATCTGGGTCTCCGGCTTTGCAAGCCGCGCCTTGAAGAGGTTTTTCGCTAAGGTCATGACGATCACGCAAATCTGGTGGAGACGGCGCCGAACGGTCCGAAGTCGGCCCGGATCGCCGTGCCGGGTGGACATTCGATGGGGCCGATAAACGATCCCGTCAGGACGATCTGGCCGGGTTCGATGCGGTGGCCGTAGCTGGCCATCCGCCGGGCAAGCCAGACGAGCCCCATAACGGGGTCGTTCAAGACAGCCGCACCAAGACCGGTGGCCGTGACCTCACCATCCTGTTCGACGATAGCCCCAACCCAGCGAAGATCCACGTCGCCGGGGTCATGCCGTTGGGCTCCCAGAACCACGCCCGCATTGGCGGCATTGTCCGCCACGGTGTCGAAGATGCGCCGGCGCGTTCCCGTCTCCGGATCAGCACGCAAGATGCGGGTGTCCAGGATTTCAAGCGCGGGGCTGACATAATCCGTCGCCGCGATCACATCTTCACGGGAGACGTTGCCATCGATTGGCGCCTTCATCACAAACGCTATCTCGGCTTCCACGCGCGGTTCGATAAATCGGCCGCGTGGCACCTGCCCGCCATCCGGGAACAGCATGTCGTCATAAAGCACGCCCGAATCCGGCGTATCGATACCGAGTGCATTCTGCATGACCTTGGATGTCAGGCCGATTTTCCACCCCAGGATGCGCCGCCCGGCTGCCAGTTTGGTCGCAAGTTGCGCCCCCTGTATGGCATAGGCATCATCCAGCGAGATGTCCGGGTAACGCACGCTGAGAAGGCCAGTCTGTTGCCGGGTTGCTTCCGCTTCCAGAAGCTCGGCCGCCACGTCCTGCACCTGCGCGGCACTCAGCATTTTTCGTCCTCAATGCCGTTGCGCAGGATACCGATCCCTTCGGCTTCGACTTCCACAATATCACCCGGCTTCAACCAGCAAGGGGGCTCCATCCTTGCGCCGGCACCTGTCGGAGTGCCACAGACCAGAATGTCGCCAGGCATCAGCTGCGCAAATGTCGAAACGTAATTGACGATATAGGGGAAGTCGAAAATCATTCTCGACGTCCGGTCCTGCTGGCGAACCTCACCGTTGACGCGGGTTACAAGAGCAACATCCTGCAATTGGGCCGGGATATGCAGCGGGACGAGAGCCGGGCCGATGCTGCCGGTCCTTTCCCAGTTCTTGCCCTGCGTCACGTTGAATTTCGCATGGCGCGTCCAGTCGCGGATCGTTCCCTCGTTGCAAAGGGTAATCGCGGCAATATGGTCGAATGCCGTCTCGCGCGGAATGCGACGGCCGGCTTTTCCGATGACGATCGCAATCTCGCCTTCATAGTCCAGCTGATCGCTTTCCGGTGGCCGGATCAGTGGCTGGCCATGACCGGTGAACCCGCTCGCAAACCGCGGAAAAAGCGAGGGCCGCATCTGTTGTGCCTGGCCGTCCTTGTACTCTGCGTTCCTGTCCGGGTAGTTCACCCCGACGCAGATGATCTTCTGGGGAGCGGCGATCGGAATCTGGAAGGCGACATCTGACGCCCGATAGCTCACCGGACGCCCCTCGCCGGCCTTGACCAGTTCCGGCAGGGCGCCGGCGGCAACAACGTCCAGAAGATTGCTGAACCGGGCTTCCAGATTGTCGGTCACGTCCACCAGATCATCGCCTGTCAGGACGCCATAACGCAGGGCACCTTCTGCCCGAAACGCTGCAATGGCTGGCTCATATGCCGTCATGTCAATTTCCTTCATCGATTCCGCCAACACACAGGTATTTGGCTTCCAGGTATTCATCCAGGCCGAGGCGGGATCCCTCCCGTCCCAGGCCGGATTGCTTAATGCCGCCGAACGGTGCTTCGGCAGTGGAGATCAGGCCCGTGTTTATGCCGACCATGCCGTACTCGAGACGCTCGCCGACCCGCCAACTGCGCGCGAGGTCGCGTGTAAAGAAGTAGGCTGCGAGCCCGTATTCGCTGTCGTTGGCAAGCGCGATCACTTCTTCTTCCGTGTCGAAACGGAAGACTGGCGCCACAGGCCCGAAGGTCTCTTCACGTGCGATGCGCATCTCATGGCGCACACCCGTCAGAACGGTCGGCTGAAAAAAGGTGCCACCAAGGGAATGATGCGTTCCACCCAGTTCAATCCTGGCACCATTGGCAATGGCATCCGAGATATGCGCCTGGACCTTGTCTATCGCTGAAACGTCAATCAGCGGACCAAGGTCCGTATCATCAGCCTGCCCATCGCCGACCTTCATGGTCCGCATCCGCTTCACCAGGGCGGCAACGAATGCGTCGTGAACACCCGACTGCACATAGATGCGATTGGCGCAAACGCAGGTCTGGCCGCTGTTGCGGAATTTGGCCACCACAGCCCCTTCGACGGCGGCTTCCACATCGGCATCATCGAAGACGATGAAAGGCGCATTGCCGCCGAGTTCCAGCGAGATCTTCTTGACGGTGTCGGCGCACTGCCGCATCAGCAACTTGCCAACGTCCGTTGAGCCGGTAAAGGACAGCTTGCGCACGAAGGGACTGGAGGTCATCGCTGCGCCAATCCTGCGCGCGTCCCCCGTGATCACCGTGAAGAGACCAGGCGGAACACCTGCACGCTCGGCGAGCGTCGCCAGCGCAAGGGCTGAAAAAGGCGTTTGCTCGGCGGGCTTGACGATGATTGCGCACCCGGCAGCCAATGCCGGTGCAACCTTTCTTGTGATCATCGCATTCGGAAAGTTCCAGGGGGTGATCGCCGCAACCACACCAACAGGCTGCCTGATCACCAGGAGGCGCTTGTCCCGGGACGTCGCAGGTATCGTCTCGCCGTATATGCGGCGCGCTTCCTCGGCATACCATTCGACATAGGAGGCACCATAGAGGACTTCCCCTTTCGCCTCTTTCAAAGGCTTGCCCTGTTCCAGGGTGATGATGCGCGCCAGATCGTCAGCGTTCTCGACAATCAACGCAAACCAGCGCTGAAGCACCTCGGCCCGTGCCTTCGCAGGCTGTGCGGCCCAATCGGCCTGTGCCTCTCTGGCATGTCTGATGGCCAACTCTGTCTCGGCGCCCCCAAGGTTGGGAACATTGCCGAGGCACGCGCTGGTCGCCGGGTTCGTGACGGTAAGGCCCTCAACACCCGCTTCATAGATGCCGTCTCCAATACGGACGCTTTCGCAGAGAAGGCTCCTGTCTTTTAACACTGATGCATCTCCCCCTGCTCAGACATCCAATTCAAAAAGTTCATATTGTGGATATATATTCAACATATCCAATAATAACAATCACATTATGAACTAATTTATTCAAGGGACGCTTGACTACAGTGTTTTTGGGAAGCCTTGTCGCCGAGAGCAGAAGCTGCGGCTGCCCAACCGCGGCTCGAACCGGCGTTTGAAAGAAGCAGGACGATCCAGCAACCATCGGGTTGCCGGATCGGTCACTTTCGTAAGTATCTGAAAAGACGAATGAATGAGTGCCACTAGCCAGGCACTGAACGTTTACGCGGCTGTACGGTCCGGCAACGAATGCGAAAGAACCGAAAGAACATCAACGATCTGGCTCAGCGACCACATTCTGAACTCGTCGATCGGGCACACCAAATGGAAGGAGCCAACAGTGAAATGCGGGCTCAAGCAAACCAGGCTCGCGATCAGAGCACCCCGATCGTCCAAAATGAAGCTGACAGGCACTGTCACGAGTGTCGTCCCAAGGGAATGGTGTGCCTGGTTGGTAGTCTTTTGGGGTGACTGTTCTTCACCCCAGGGCCGGATGACGGCGCACTTGAGAGTGCTGAGCAACAATCGCCCGGCCAGCAGAAGTCAAGCGCCCTCTAATGGTCGGTTTCTATCCGAAGGACGCTGTTTCGGCATTTCAGGCTGACCGGGAGAACTGTTTCCCTTGGAACCTTGCCGTCACAGCCGTCAATCATCTGAACCAGCAGCCTGGCAGCGGTGGCCCCTGCATCAAACTGTTCTATGCGCACTGTTGTGAGGCCAGGCGGAATGAGATCCAGGAACGGCATGTCGTTGAAGCCGGTGATGGAAATCTTGTCGGGGCACGGATGCCCGTTTCTGGCGCAATAATCCATGGCCCCGAGGGCCAGCCTGTCATTGGCGCACAGAATTGCGGTTGTCTCCGGTGACCGGCTCAATATCTCTTTCGCGCAACGGCGGCCTTCCTCCTCCTCGAAACGGCAGGCTTCCTCGATGACAAGTGCATCGGCTGAAAGTCCGTAGTCCCGGGCAACCGAGCAGAACGCTTCACGACGCAGCAGTCCGGTCGACAAGTCCCGAGGTCCGGCAAGATGCGCAATTCGCCTGTGACCATGATCATGAAGATGATCAAAAATCATGCGGATCCCGGCTTCCTCGTCGTTGATCACATAAGGGATCTCGGCTTCTTCGACCTTTCGGTTCAGCGTGACAACCGGAAGACCCTGGCGCGCCGCTTCCACGATATTGGGATCGCTACGCAACACAGCCGTATGGATTATGCCATCCACGCCGCGCTCCTGGAGCGTCTCGGTCAATCGGCGCTCCCGGTCACTGTCACCATCGGTGTTGACGATGATGGAAGCATAACCCAGCGGCTCCATCACACTTTCGATGCCGCGAACGATCGGCGGGAAAATCATGTTGGTGATATCCGGGATCATCACCCCGACCGTCATCGACTTCTGCTTGCGCAAGCTGAAAGCAATCCGGTTGGGCCGATACCCCAGCCTGTCGGCCGCTTGACGGATCTTCACGACAATTTCTTCGGTCAGCGAACTGCGCTTTTGCGGATCAAGCGCACGGGAAACCGTAGAAACATGAACACCTGTTTCCCGGGCTATATCCTTCAGTGTCGGCCGTCGGCTCATCTTTGCGTCCTCCCACCCTCCATATAGCGGGATGGAGCCCTCTTCGCAATCGATTGCATAAAACTGTTGACACCTCGTTTGTGATCGTGTTACCGATTATGCAATCGATTGCAGAGATTTGGATTTCGCGTTCTGCGACTTGCCCGAAATGGGCACCGCACCGGTACGTGCGGTTCCATCATTGTGGCGAGGGCAAACCCGAAGCGGGTTGGACGAGCGAAAGATCTGTGCTTCGATTTGGGACTGTCAGCCTTGGGAGAGGCGTCGGCCCAACGCTCTGAAACACGACACGTGTTTCGGGCGCTATCGATGATTTGGGAGGGAGTCAGACTTTTCCTGTCCGGCACATCCGGATCAGAGCGTGACGATTTTCGTCGCGCATATTATTGCGAATATCTGTGCAATCGATTGCACGATTAAGTTCGATTGCTGAAATGCATGAGGTGATGTGAATACCGCCCCGATCTCGAACGTGAGCAAGGGGCACGACGAATAGCTACGGTATGGTGCAAGGGCTTGGGAGGGCTCCACCGCAGATCTACCGAAAAGGATCTGATCTCATCTTCAGGGAGGAAAAAGATGAAACGCATTAATTGGACGGTGGCAGCTCTTGTGTCTGCCAGCATGCTTGCATCTGGCTATACCGGAATGGCTCAGGCGGCTGATCCGCTCAAGATCGGCGCCAGCCTGCCCTTGACCGGTGGTTTTTCGATTGCCGGACAAAAACACCAGCAAGGCTATGAACTGTGTGTCGATCTCATTAACGAGCGCGGCGGCATCATGGGTCGCCAGGTCGAGCTGCTTGTTTCCGATAACAGATCCGACCCGGCAACTGCCATCAACCAGTACGAACGCTTCATCAATGTCGACGGCGTGGAGGCGGTATACGGAACCTTTTCCTCGCGTCTGTCCTTCCCTGTCGCCAGCATTCTGGCAAAGAACAACATGGTTCACCCGTTGCCGGCCGGTGGCGCCCTGCGCATCTATACGCAGGGTCACAAGAACATCTTCTATTTCCAGCCGAATGCCGCCGAATATGTCGGCGCTTCCCTCGCAGGCATCATCAAGGACCTGATCCCCGAGGGTGAAACACCCAAGACTGCGGCGGTGATATCCGCGGACGACTTCTTCGCAAACGGTGTCTGGTCGGGCCTGATGGGCGAGAAGGTCATGGACCCGGCGGACGGCTCACTCGTGCGCGACCTCGCACCGGGATACCTTGCTGAAAACAACATCGAAGTTGTCTTTTCCGAGCGTTGGCCGGAAGAAGGTTTCAGCGACTGGCTCAACCTTGCCAATCAGGTGAAACGCTCCGGAGCGGAACTGATCATCGGATTGACAGCTTCCGCGGAAGAGGCGGTCCAGCTGACACGCGCACTCAAGACAGTCCGGGCGGAGCCGAAACTCGTCTATTTCAGCCAGGGAACACAGGCTGAATACCTGGAAGGCACCGGTTCAAGTGCAGAAGGCGTCCTGGTTCATACCTCCTGGCACAAGGATGCGCCGTTTCAGTCGACGCTGGCCGGCGAACCGTTTTCCAACAGCGACTTCGTCGCCTCCTATCAGGAAAAATTCGGGGCGGTTCCCGATGAAGACGCTGCCATTCCCTTCGCTGTCTGCCAGGGCATCGAGCAGGCAATTCTCGGTGCCGGTTCAACCGACAATGAAGCCATGGGCAAATGGTTGTCGGAACGCACCAGGGACGAGCCGGTTCGCACGATCCTCGGTCGGTTCAACTGGGATGAACTGGGGCTGCCTGCAGACAAGCCGTTCCTGATGACCCAGTGGAACGATGGCGAACTGCAGTTTGTCTATCCGACGGACGAGTTTGAAGGCGTCAGCGCCCTCACCTACCCGAAGGGTTCGTTCTGACGGATCGAACCGGTCCCGGGCGCGTGGCGCCCGGGAAGCTCTCCTGACATTCCAAGCGCAAAGCGAGTTCCCATGCTCGAAATAGATAACCTGTCCAAGCATTTTGGCGGGATCCGCGCAGTCGACGGCTGTTCGTTCACCGTTCCCAAAGGCAGCATCACGGCCCTGATCGGCCCGAATGGCGCGGGCAAGACCACCGCCTTCAACTGCATAAGCCGGACAACCGAACCCTCGGCCGGCAAGGTTCTTCTTGAGGGCCAACGCATCGAACATCTGCGGCCGCACAAGATCACCCGCATGGGCCTGAGCCGCACGTTCCAGATCAGCCGAAACCTGGCGGACATGACGGTTCTGGAAAACGTCATCTGCCAATCCAGGATCGGCGGTTGGCGGGATCTTTTCAAACCCGCCCTTGGTGCGGAAGAAGTCGAGAAGGCGATGGAAATCCTCGACTTCCTCGGCATTACGCGGATCGCCTACGAGGACGGTTCCAACCTGTCCTACGGACAGAAGAAACTGATGGATCTGGCAGCGCTCCTGATGAGCGATCCCAAGATCATTCTGCTCGATGAACCTGCTGGCGGGGTCAATCCGACGCTGCTTGAGGAAATCATCGGCCACATACAAAAGCTGAACGAACAGGGCCTCACGGTGCTCATCGTGGAGCACAACATGGACCTCATCATGCGCCTGTCCCACAAGATCGTGGTGATGGCCCAGGGCAAGGTCATTGCTGATGGC
Organism: Labrenzia sp. C1B70; assembly: GCF_000475395.1. Classification (NCBI taxonomy): domain Bacteria; kingdom Pseudomonadati; phylum Pseudomonadota; class Alphaproteobacteria; order Hyphomicrobiales; family Stappiaceae; genus Labrenzia; species Labrenzia sp. C1B70. Next base: position 7,700 of record NZ_AXCE01000010.1, on the reverse strand, counting down.
AAGCCCGAAGAAGTCCGCGAAAATCCTGCTGTTCTCGACGCCTATCTTGGTGGCGTCCTGGAGGAGGCTGCGTGATGAGCGAACTTCTCCACGTTTCCAATGTGACCGCCGGTTACGGCGACGGCCCGGCAATTCTGGACGGAGCCGAGCTTCGTGTCGAACCCGGCAAGGTCCACTGCATCATCGGTCCGAACGGCGCCGGCAAGTCCACCTTGCTGAAGGCGATCTGCGGCATGCTCAAGGTGCGCAACGGCGACGTTCTCTACAAGGGCGAAAGCCTCAAGGGCCTTCGCCCGGACCAGGTGCTTCGAAAGGGAATTTGTTTCGTTCCCCAGGAGCGCGCGCTGTTCCCGAAAATGACCGTGCGGGAAAACATGCGCATGGGCGGTTTTTCCATGAGCAACAAATCCGGTCTGGAAAAACGCATCGACGAGATCGAGGAGCTCTTCCCGATCCTGAAGGAACGCCGCGACCAGCACGCAGGCACGATGTCGGGAGGTCAACAACAGACCCTGGCCATGGCCCGCACGATGATCCTGAAGCCGGACATTGTCATGCTGGATGAACCGTCGCTCGGACTGGCGCCAAAGATCGTCCAGGAAATGTTTTCAATCATGAAGATGATGGCCGCAGAAGGCATCACGATCCTTCTTGTTGAGCAGAACGCCTTGATGGGATTGAAGAATTCCGACCAGGGCGTCGTTCTGGATCTGGGACGCACCCTGTTTTCCGGTCCTGCGGACGACGTCCTGCGCGACCCGCGGATACAGGACCTTTATCTCGGCGGCAAGAAGGCAGCCTGAGGAGGGCAACCATGGCTGATATTATTCAAACTCTCATTCTGGGCCTTGCTCTTGGTGGTGTGTTCGCCCTCATGGGATCCGGGCTCAGTCTCGTATTCGGTGTCATGCGCATCGTAAACCTGGCGCATCCGGTGCTGATCATCGCCGGCGCTTACGTCGCCTACTGGGGTTTCCGGCTCTACGGCATCGACCCCTTGATGATGCTGCCCGTGGCGATCGTCATTCTGGCCGCCATAGGTGTGGTGCTTTACAAGCTGGTTTTCGAACGGGAAGCACGCTCGGCCAAATATTCGGAAATGACGGTCCTGCTCACCTTCGCAATCGCGATGGTTGTCGAAGGGGCACTGGGTGGGTTCTTCTCGAACACCCAGCGTGTGACGTCTCCGGACTACGCGACCGATGCGATCTTTATCGGTGATGTCTTCATTCCGACCGGCCAGCTTTATGCTGGCATTCTGTCGCTGATCATCATTTCCGTGCTGGCGCTTTTCCTGAAGTATTCCAGTTTCGGCTACGCCATCCGCGCAACCACCCAGAACCGCGAAGCGGCTGAACTGCTGGGCGTGAATGTCAACCGCGTTGCCCTTGTCAGCTTCGCAATCGGCATTGGTCTCGCCGGGGCTGCTGGCTGCCTTGTCTCCTTCGTCTTCTCGTTCTTTCCGGCAAAACACTGGGAGTGGATCGCGGTCCTCATGTCCCTGGTGGTTCTCGGCGGCATGGGCTCGCTGCTCGGCACGGTCGTCGCATCCTTCCTGTTGAGCGTGATTGCCGCCTTCGTCGGCACCTATGTCGGAGCGACATGGTCGACCATGACCTTCTTTCTCGCCCTGTTTCTCATCCTTCTCGTTCGGCCCCAGGGGCTGTTCGGTGAAAAACCGGAGCTTGCATAATGTCCCTTGCTTTCAACGAGACGTCCAACGTTCTGCAGGCCCGGGCCGAGCACAACGAAAAGCTTGCACGGCGCGCCGACAGGACACGGGCCACCTGGTTTCCGATCGTCCTTCTGGCCCTCTTGCTGGCGGTTCCGGCACTGCAATTTGTCGGCAACTTCAACTATGTGATCCACCTCATCCTGTTCACGGCCTGCTATGCGGTCATGGCATCGGGCTGGAACATTCTTGGCGGTTTCACCGGTTACATCTCGCTGGGACACAACGTCTTCTTCTGCATTGGCGGCTACTTTGCCGGAATGCTGCTGGCACGCTTCGGCATCTCGACGCTTTTGACGGCACCTCTGGCAGGCCTCGTTTGCGCTGCTGTCGGCTATCTGATCGGTCGTATCACGCTCAAAACGCGCGGGCCGAGCTTCATCATTTCCTCGCTGGCGCTGGTGATGATTGCCCGCATCCTGTTTGACAACTGGCACTTTGTCGGTGGGGCCAATGGCGTCGCCCTACCTGCCAACGACCTCAGTGTGGAATGGGCCAAGCTGCCGTATTACTACGCCTTCGTCGTTCTGGCGGCGCTGACCGTCTTCATCAGCTACAAGATCAAGCATTCGAAATTCGGCCTCGGGCTGCGCGCCATTTCGAAGGACGAGATCAAGGCCGAGAGCGCAGGGATCGATACTCGCACCTACAAGACGCTCGCCTTCGCCATCTCGGCAGCCTTTGTCGGCATGGCAGGCGCTATCTGGGGTGAATATCTCACCTACATCCGTCCAAACATCTTCCTGATCATTCTTGTCAGCGTGAACATGGTTCTGATGTGCATTCTCGGCGGCAAGGGCACGATCGCGGGCCCGGTCATCGGCGCCGTCCTGATTGTCGCCTTCAACGAAATCTTCGTCGCAACGCTTGGCTCTTCGGAATTCAACATCCTGGCAACCGGCCTGATCATGGCGCTGGCGCTGATGTTCTTTCCCCTCGGCATCGTCGGAACCCTGGCAGCGAAACACCGCCTGCCCCGCTTCCTGAACTGGGACTGAGAGAAAGGCTCTACCGATGGGTTTCGTACTTTACAACGCGCCTCAATCCACCTGCTCGCAGCGTGTGCGTTTCTGCCTTCACGCAAAGGGACAGGCATTTGAAGAAAGAAAACTGGACCTCTTCAGTGGCGACCAGCTCAAGCCGGATTATCTGGCGATCAACCCCAATGGCGTGGTTCCGACCCTCGTGCATGACGGGGTCCCCGTGACCGATAGCGCCGTCATCATGGAGTATCTGGAAGACATATTGCCGGACACATCCCCGATGCGGCCGTCTGCTCCTCATGACAGTGCAAGGATGCGGGCGATGTTGCGCTTCATCGATGAAGTGCCGACACCGGCGATCCGCGTGCCATCCTATAATCTTGCCTTCCTGCCGCATTTTCAGGCCATGAGCGCAGAGGAATTTCAGGCGCTTTGCGACAGCAAGCCGTTGCGCCGCGAGTTTCTCATGAAAATGGGCCGCACCGGTTTTCCGAAGGCTGACATGGACGAGGCGCAGGGACGCCTGGACAGGGGCGTGGACCGGATGAACCAGTGGCTGCTGGAAGGAGGTGGCCCCTGGATCATGGGACAGACCCTCACCTATGCCGATATCGCCATCATGCCGGTCATTGTGCGCATGGACGACATCAACCTGGGCGATGCCTGGGCAGACAAGCCCATGGTCGCGGCATGGCTGGATAACATTCGCAAGGAGCCCGCCTTCAGGGCCACCTATTACCACGGCTCCTTGCTCACCGAAAAATACCCGCACCTGAAAGCAGCCAGGGTCGACCAGGCCTTACATGCGACAGCGGTGTCCGCCTGAGGGAACGTCATGGACAGCTACGTTACGACCACAAGACTGATCAGCAAGGAAGAGGATGTCACCCCTGCCGTTCTGGCGGCCATGGAGGCGACATCGGATCCGCGTTTCAAGGAAATCATCACTTCTCTCGTCCGGCACCTGCATGCCTTTCTGCGGGAGGTTCGTCCGACCGAAGCCGAATATGAAAAAGGCCTGCAGATCCTCAATGCCATAGGCCAGCAGACCGACAACGCCCACAACGAAGCGGTTCTCATCTGCGACGTTCTCGGCGCCTCGACACTCATCGATCTCATCAACAATGACGGCATGCAGGGCGAGACGATGTCAGCCTTGCTTGGCCCCTTCTATCGGGGATCTGCACCTGTCTGCGAGTTTGGCGACACCATCGCACGGTCGACCACATCGGGAGACCCGCTGGTTCTGAAGGGCCGTGTACTGGACGTGAATGGTGAACCCATTGCCGGGGCAACGCTTGATGTCTGGCAGGCATCCCCGGATGGACTCTACGAGAACCAGGACAAGGACCAGGCCGACTTCAATCTGCGTGGCAAATTTGTTTCGGACGAAAACGGCAACTACCTCATCCGCACGGTGAAACCGGCCGGTTACCCGGTTCCCGTTCACACCACTACGGGAGACCTGTTGAGGGCACAGAAACGGACACCCATGCGTCCGGCGCATGTCCATTTCATAGTGTCCGCGCCTGAACACAAGACACTCATCACCCAGATTTTCGCCGATACGGACGAAGCGATGGTGAACGACGTTGTGTTCGGTGCGAAGGAACAGATCGCGGGTGATCTGGAACTCCGGGAAACACCTTCAGCCGAATATCCCGACGTTGCCGCCCCCTTCTACACCTGCACCTACGACTTCATCCTGAAGCCAGGCGAACCCCGTTTCCCCGAACCGCCGATCAAGGGGAAAGTGTCTTGAGCCAGTCATTGAAAGGGAAAGTCGCCGTTGTCATCGGCGGCTCCGGCGGAATAGGAGCAGCATCTGCCAAACTGTTCGCAGAGGCGGGCGCGCGTGTCGTCGTCGGATATCGCTCCAGCGAAGACAAGGCGCAGGCAGTCGTCACGGCACTCGAAGGCGACGGCCATCTTGCGCTGAAAGTCGATGTCATCGACACGCCAAGCATTGAGGCCTTCAAGGAGGAAATCGCGAGCAGACTTGGACGGGTCGACATTCTCGTGAATTCGGCGGGCACCACGACGCCGGTCGCTCACAAGGATCTGGATGGACTGACGGACACCATCATCGATGAGGTTTTCGCCTCCAATTTCCGGGGGGTGTTCGCGTCCATTCGCGCCTTTGCCTCCCTGCTCAAGGCGAGCGGCGATGGTGCCGTCATCAACGTGTCCTCGATCGCGGCCTTCAAGGGCTTCGGTTCTTCCATCGCCTACTGCGGCGCGAAGGCGGCACTCGATTCGATGACCCATACGCTTGGCCTGGCACTTGGACCGGAAGTCCGGATCCTCTCAGTGTCTCCAGGAATGGTTGCGACGGATTTTGTTCCAGGCAGAACACGGGAACAGGTCGAAAAGGCAGGTGCAGCGACCCCATTGCAAAAGGTTGTCGAAGCCGAGGATGTCGGCAAGGCGATCTTTGCGTCCGTTGCCTACCTCACCCACTCCACGGGCACGCGCATCGTTGTCGATGCCGGGCGGGGGCTTTGAACCATGGTGCATAAAACCATCATCACCTGCGCCGTGACGGGAAACCTGACCACCCGCGACCAGCACCCTGACCTGCCGGCAACGCCTCAGGAGATTGCCGATGCGTGCCTTGAGGCTGCCGAAGCCGGCGCCGCAATTGCCCACATTCACGTGCGGAATCCGGAGACGGCAAAGCCATCGATGGAGATCGGCCTGTACGAAGACGTTGTCAGGCTGATCAGGCAGAAGAACACTGATCTGATCCTCAACCTGACGACCGGTCCAGGCGGCCGTTTCGTCCCCTCCGATGACGATCCTTCGGTCGCCGGCCCGGGAACGACGATCCTGCCTCCAGAAAAACGGGTGGAACATATCGCAAGGATCCGTCCGGACATCTGCACACTGGATTTCAACACGATGAATTCAGGTGCGCAGGTGGTCATCAACACACCTCGGAATGTGCGCGTGATGGCTGAAGTCATCCGCGACAGCGGTGTGAAACCGGAACTGGAACTGTTCGACACCGGCGACATCGTCATGGCCAACGATTTTCTGAAGGCCGGACATATCGAAGGTCCCGCCATGTGTTCGCTTGTAACGGGCGTGAAATACGGCCTGCCTTCAACTCCGGATGCCATGTCCATGGCTTCCCGAATGTTGCAGCCGGGCACGGTGTGGACCGGCTTCGGTGTCGGCCGATGGGCTTTTCCGATGCTGGTGCAAGCCTGGCTGCTGGGTGGCCACGTGCGCATTGGCATGGAGGACACCGTCTATATCGGCAAGGGCAAACGGACAAAGGGCAATGGCGAACTGACCGCCAGAGCCCGTGACTTCATTGAGAAACTGGGAGGCGAAATCGCCACTGCAGGCGAAGCCAGGCAAATGCTTGGCCTCCAGCAGTAAGCGCGCCGCAACAAAGTGAAAAGGACGGGGACAAGAGCCATGAACGTTCAAAGCAAGACAGTCACCGGCAAGGCCCTTTGGGTGACGGAGAAGTCGCCGGATCTGGACAATCTTCTGATCGACGTGATCGAACCGGCAATACCACAGCACGGGCCGGGTCAGGTCCTGGTTGAAATCAGGGCAGCTGGTGTAAATCCTTCAGACGTGAAGGCGTCTCTCGGCCATATGCCGCATGCGGTTTGGCCAAGAGTTCCCGGTCGCGATTTTGCAGGCATTGTTGTTGATGGACCAGCGCATCTGATCGGCAAGGAAATCTGGGGAGGAGGCGGAGAACTCGGCATCACTCAAAACGGTTCTCACGCCAAGTATATGGCCTTGCCACAGGCCGCCGTCCGCGAAAAACCGGTCAACTTCAGCATGGAAGAAGCCGGCTCGATCGGTGTTCCCTTCATAACCGCCTTTGAAGGTCTGCGGGAAGCTGGCGGCGTCCAGCCATGGGACAATGTCCTGGTTTGTGGGGCCAACGGCAAGGTCGGACAGGCTGCAATCCAGCTTGCGACGATGGCAGGTGCAACAGTGTTCGGTGTCGAATACAAGCCCATGGAATTTCTTGGCCATAGTGCGCAACCCATCGAAATGTTCGACAGCTCTTCTCAGGACGTCGCTGAGCTGGTTCGCCAGAAGACCGGGGGGCGGGGCGCTGATATCGTCTTCAACACCGTCGGAAGCCCCTATTTCGAAATGGCCAACAAGGCGCTTGCAAAACAGGGGCGTCAGGTCTTCATCTCCACGTTCGACAGGGCGGTAGACTTCGATATCTTCACGTTTTTCCGCGGGCGTCACAAGTTCATCGGTATCGATACATTGGCGCTCGACAGTGTGTACGGCGCGAAGATCTTCGACGTGCTAAAGCCGAAGTTCGAGGCCGGTGTTCTGAAGCCCTTCCCGATCAATCCGGAAACCGTCTACGGATTTGACGACGCCGCCAAGGCCTACGCTTCAGTTCTGCGTGCAACGCCTGAGCGGGTTATCCTCAAGCCTTAGTAGGAAACGCACATGCAGGTAACCCGCATTGACAGCGCGCAGCAATATGAGGCGCCGGAACACTACGCGATGGCGTGCCTTCGTCTTCAGGGAAAGGAGGCAACGTCAACGCACTCTATGTGGGTAGGCCTGTCCCATCTTCTTCCTGGAGGCCACACGTCTCTCAAGGCGTCCCCACAAGAGAAGATCTATGTGGTCATTTCCGGCCAGGTCACGATCACCAATGGAAATGAAGTGGTGACCCTTGGACCACTGGATTCCTGCGTCCTGTCTCCAAATGAACCAAGAGCTCTCGAAAACAGGACAAACCAACCGGCCACCATCCTTCTGGCGATGGAGGAAACAGCCCAAAGTCTCTAGAAGGCCTTTGGGTTAACCGGTCGTAGCTCTTGTTTTAGTGGACTGTCAGGATGTCGTCTGTGTGAACAGGCTTTTTATTTGGGCCTGTCGCCGGCTTTGAGAGTATTCTGCCCCGCTGCGTCGGTCTTTCGCCCAGCCCCCGCAGTGATCCAACAAAAACCCCGGTCAGGATATCTGCCGGGGTTATTTGTTTG